>JYOD01000027.1 GCA_000955785.1 Burkholderiaceae bacterium 16 | reverse complement strand
GGTTTGAGTGCCTCAGTGTCCCCCGAAGGGAGGCGTCGGGTCCATCCCAGTAAAATCTGGCGGTTTCCCCGAAAGCCTTTGTCGGCAACACTTTCCGACAAGCCCACACCTGTTGGCCGCTGCGAATGAGAGGAGGGCGTAACATAACCGCCCGCGATTCGGATCGCGCCATCTCGATGGGGGCAAGAGATGCCGGGCTTGGGATTTCGCTATGTGGGAAGTGACCGGTTGCCGATGCGGCTGTCGGAATTCGATGTGGAACTGTATTTCGCGCTGACCGACAGCGACGTCGCGGCGATCAATGAGCGCTTTCGGCACGATCGGCGCGCCGGGGCGGCCATCCAACTGGTATTTCTGCGCGCAAGTGGGCATAGCCTCGGCCAGGTCAGTACGCTGCCGCGCCAGTTGCTCCACTACATCGGCCAGCGGCTCGGCTTACCGACGCCGACGATCGCATCGCTTCGGACCCTATATCGCCGGTACAAGACGCTCTACGACCGCCTGATCTGGGCCTGCGGGTATTTGGGCTTGAAGTCAATCGGCCCGGACCAGTGGGCAGACCTCGAAGCATGGATGCGCCAGGATGCCACGGAATCGCTCACGCTCGACGAACTGCTCCAGCACGCGAACTGCTGGCTGTATGAACGAAGGATTCTGATTCCCGCCGACCGGACATTGCGGGATCTCGGACGATCGGTCTGGGCTGAGATCGAGCGCAACACGCTCGCCCTGATCGAGGCGACCGTCCCTGAGACGCAACTGAGGCGCGCCGATGCAGCACTATCGAGCCAACACGACGCCGCAGGCATGACCGTTCTCGACTGGCTCAAGACGCCGCCGGCCCGGCACAGTCCGACGACGCTCACGGAAACGTTGGAGAAGATTCGGTTTCTCAAGGAGATCGGGGTACACACATGGACGCTGGACACCGTGCCGATCGATAAGCAGCGTGCCTGGGCACAGCGGATACAGGCGCGCCGTCCGGTGAAGACCCGCGAGCTCAAGGTGTCGACGCGCACTCTTGAGCTGGTATTTTTCCTGCGCGTGACGCTGCTCGAGTTGACCGATTCGCTGCTCTATCAAACAGGGCGCCGCGTTTCCGATCTGGTTCGGCACGCCTACAACAAGACCACAACGAAACAGGCTCGATCGGCAATTGAATATCGACAACAACTGGTCGCGATCAAAGCGCTCGTTCGTGACAACACGCGCCCAGCAGAAGCCCGACTTGCAGAGATTGGAACCCTGCTTGGGGAGCTACCGGACAAGCCTCCCGCCAGCCATGCAGCCAGCGTGCGCGAAACGCTGACTGATGATTACCGGCGCATCCGTAGTCTCCTTGCACCCCTATGTGAACTGGAATTCTCGGGCCGGGACACAGAACCAAGCCTGCAGCGACTCGAGCTTATCGCCAGGCTGCACGATAGCGGCGCGACGGAGTTGCCCATTGACCACGGAGTGCCGATTAGTGCCAACTGGCGCGCCATGGTCGACTGTGACGATCGCAAGCGTGCACTGCGCGCTCTGGAAGCCGCCGCGATCACGAGCTTGCGCAAGGATCTGCGCCGCGGGTCGGTTTGGATCAACCACAGTCTGTCCTTTCGTGAGCGTGACCAGATGCTGATTCCACCGTCAGATTGGGAGTCCGAGCGAGGTCGGCACCTATCGTTATTGGGTCTACCAGCTACAGCGGAGCCCTTTATCGAGCGATTGACGGAGAACCTGAAGGCCGGCCTCGCGGCGCTGGAGGAGGCTCGCGAAGCCGGCCGCGTGACAATCGGCAGGGATGGCGCTCTGCACCTCTCGGCACTTGAGGCGCTACCGACGGACGGGATACCGAGGCGCACACGAGACCTGCTGTTCAAGGCGATCGGCACAGCTCAGTTTGCGGATCTGATGATGGAAGTGGATGTCCGCACGGGCTTTAGCGAAGTACTGCTGGCGCGGAAGGCACGCGATGCCAACGAACTTGTCTCGCTCTATGGTGCACTTATGGCACACGGCACCGAGATCGATGCAAAAGGCGTTGCCGCCATGATTCAACAAGTCGATGCTGCGGCGATTTCGAACACAATGCGTGTGCTCGAGATATCGGGCCGGCTGTCGCGTGCCAATGCGCGTGTGGTTGAGTTTCAACGTACGCACCCCATCACAGAGTTGTGGGGAACTGGGCAGCGAGCCTCGAGCGACTCGATGAGCCTGGATACTTCACCTCATCTGTTTTACGCTCGTGTCGATCCGCGCAGGCGCACCCATGCAGTCGGTATCTACACGCACGTCCTAGACCAGCACGGCATCGTTTACAACCAGCCCATCGTCCTTAACGAGCGCCAGGCGGGGGTCGCAATTGAAGGGACAGTGCGCCACAACGGCACGCGAGAAGATGGCGGCCTGCTCGCGCTTGCCGTTGATACGCATGGGTATACAAACGTGGGGATGGCCGTATCGAAGCTGCTCGGCTTCGATCTATGCCCGCGGCTACGCAACTTGTCGGAGCGCAAGCTCTATCTGCCACGGGGTATGGAGATGGCCAAAGATCTTGCTCCCATAGTGGATCATGGTATCTCACTGAAGCCCATTCGCGACGGCTGGGACGGGCTGCTACGGCTCGTTGCATCAATCAAGTCAGGGCGTGTCAGCGCTGTCGTCGCGTTGCAGCGATTCGGCAGCGCAGCCCAAGGGGATCCGATTTATCGGGCGGCGGAACAGCTTGGCAAGCTGTTGCGTACCCTGTTCCTGTGCGACTATTTCAGCAATGTTGAGTTTCGCCGAGAACTGCATGCGCTACTCAGTCGCGGTGAGTCGGTGCACGAGCTCCAGCGTACGATTTACACGGGTAAGGTCGCGCCGGAGCGAGGCCGTCGTCGTGACGAAATGATCGCGATTTCTGGCTCCTTGACGCTGCTGACAAACCTGGTCATCGCATGGAACACGCAGCGCATGCAAGCGACGGTCGACGCCTGGCGCGGTAAGGGGCAGCGAGTCGACGACGATTGGCTGCGCCGAATGGGGCCGGCGCATTCGGCGCATGTGAATTTTCGAGGCACGTTGCGATTTCCTCTCGATCAGTACCAGGACATGCTGCTCGAAGCGGCACCCTGGCAGCGTGCGGCAGGATCGTGAGGGCCACCTTCGAGGAGGAGGCAAGATGGACATCAATACCGACGCGGTCGACGAGGTCGTCCTCGCGCTGCTCTACCTTAATTTGTGTGGGGAAAATCGTGCCTGGAGGAGCTTTGACTGGGACGCATTGAACCGCCTGCACGAGAAAGGGCTCATCGGGGATCCGGTGAACCGGGCGAAATCGGTGTGGCTAACTGACGAGGGCCTAGGCGAGGCCGAGCGGTTGTTCACGAAATACTTCGTCCGCGCTGGCGACTAGGCACATGTGATCTCTCGCACACAAACATGCGACGCGCCTTTCTGCATTGTTCGAGGGCTCTAGGGCTGCGTTTGCTGGCAAGACTCGCGCCAGATTTTGCATCGAAAGGATGCAATCTGGTGAACTTGACGGTTTTTTTAACACTTTGATTTATAAGGGTAATTATTGACTCACCGCCAGATTTTGCACGGAAAGTACGATTACCCCGGCTGCAGGCGAGCGAGGCGGAAGCGCAGCGCGACCAGGCGCGGGCCGCGGTGGTGGTGGCCGAGCAGGAAACCGCCGCCACGCAGGCCGGGCTCGACGCGGAGCAGAGCGCACGCGCGGCGCTGCAGGGGGAACTGGACGCCGCGCGCCAGGCCCACGCCGCCGCGCGGGCGCGCCAGGAGGCGGGGCAGCACCAGATCGAGGCGCTCGAGCGGCAATTGGGAGAGTTGCGTACCCAATTCTCGACGGAGCTGGAGCACACCCGCGAGCAGGTGGCCGTCGCGCAGGAGCGGGCCAGTGCCACCGAACGCCGCGCGCTGCGCGAGATCGACCAGGAACGCACGCTGCGCCAGAAGGGCGAGCAGGCGCTCGCGGACCTGCGCACCGAACTGGCGGCGGTGCAGGCGAGGGCGCACGACGCCGCCGTGGCCGGCGCCGAGGAGCGGGCGCGGTTGCAGGCCGAGCGCGACACGCTCAGCCTGCAACTGGCGGAGGCTGAGCAGGCGCTCGGACGAGGGCAGGCGGCGCAGGACAGCCTGCGGGCGGAACTCAAGGTGGCGCTGCGGCGGGCCGAGCGCGCGCAGGCCGAAGCCACCGCGTCGCGCCGTCTGGCAACTACCAAGCGCCGGGTGCCGGTGACACGCACCAAGTTCAAGCCGGGGCCGGCCTGAGGGGACACCCGAGGGCGGGGATTTGTCCACCGCGCGATCTGTGGATTTGATTAAAATTTAAGCAGAGAGGCCACCTTGTCCTCCCGCCGGTGCGGATTTCCAAAGCAGCAATCCCCGGAACAACCTCAATGTTCCAGAACGACGGCGCGACGCTGGATCCTGCGCCTTCTCAAATCTATTCATCATGTCGATCGAAATCGAGCGCGCGGAAGCGATCACCTGGATCCGCATCCAGATGGCCCAGCATGGGCTGAGCCTGTCCGATCTGCAAGCCGCCGGCTGCTTTGCCGAGCCGCCGGCGCCGTTGCCCGTGGCGGTGCGCTACCGCAATGCGCACGGGCAGGGCTGGGACGGCCACGGCGCCATGCCGGATTGGCTGCAGCGGGCGGTCAATGCCGGGCAGACCGTGGAACATTTCCGGGTGCCCGTCGCGGGGGGTAACGGGGCGCGCCGGGAAGGGGTGTTCCGATTTGAAATCAAACGGTTAGCCGGAGGTGCGGCGGATTTTTGACGAATCCCGGCCATCCCTCTAATTCGGTCGTTATCCTAGACTACGAATTGCTCCTAGCGGCGTAGCATGGCTGCTGCGACAACGCTCACGGATCAGGGCGAGCCAGGCGGCCGGCAGTCGGGCCAGTCGCCTTGGTGGGGCGGCGTCCGAGGGCTATACTGAAAATCCACCGTCTCGGTGCGCGCGGTGATAGGGCGCGTGCCATCCTCAGCCTCACTGAGATTGGGGAGTGGACGGCGTGATCGGCTTCCACGGAAGTGGCAAGCCAGTCCGAACCGGGCCAGACTGCGCAGTCCGACCTGGTTCGGGCGAACCGATTCGACTTGGGCGAGAGCGGACGCAGTGCGGCGGCGCCGACTAAGTCATGACGAGGAGAGCAAGGATGGCTGCAGCCGGCCAGCCGGCGCGGATTTCGCGCGGCAAAGACCGGAACGATGAAATCTGAATGCACCGCGGGCTGCGGGCCGAGCCAGTTTACCGAACGGCGGCTGGAAATGGGCTAAAACGGCCGCGAGGGTCAGATTACCGCTAGTTTGGGGTGAGACCCAAGTTAGAGGCGCCAAAAATGGCGTCTTTTTTTGATCCCCAGAAAAATGTGGCAGTACGAGTGCGCGCCAAAGCGGGGGCTACGGTCAGGTCTCTCCACGAGAGGTCAATGCGCCACCTACAATGCAATGCGCTCATGCGCTCCGCCCCTCAGCCAGCGATCTCCGACCTTCAACTGCGAGGGATGGCCGGGATTCGTCAATATCTTAAGCTTCAGATATTTGCGAATCCCGGCCATCCCTCTTCGAGGTGCCATGATGGCGTGTCGAAACGCCATCACGACCACAGGAGGGGAAGTCCATGTCCATTGTTACCGTGGGTATTGCTCGCTGTCGGAGAGGATGCATTCGACCTCGCCGTCGAGGGTATGGATCGTGAGCTTCATGCTAGGATTCCTTGACTCAACTCAGGAGCGAACAAGTGCTCACTGACCCCTATGCCGTGTACAACGGCCACGCCTATCAGATCGAAGCGCGGCAGGTTGGGGACCCCAACCTTGTTGACGCTAAGGTTCAGGTGGCCATTCGCGTTTCGAAGGTGGATGCGCAAGGAAAGCCGACGGGACCTGAAAAGGTGATATGGCATCCAGACGGCTTTGATGACTTCGGTGCCGCGACAAGGGGAGCGGAGCGATACATCAAAACGAAGATCGATGACGGCACGATCGGGTTGTAGTCCTATCATTGTGAAGTCCTCATGAACTCGGCCACCCACCCCCACGGGTTCGCTCCCCACGCGCCTGTCCCATTGATGCTGTCCCACAGCGTTCCATAGGCGGATACCGCGTCGAGTGAATCGACGCGTTGGCCCAAGGTTGCCAGCCCCTCGCGCAGCCATCGCCATGCGGAAGCAAGCCCTCGGCAATCGCATCGGCTTCTGTGCAGTCGTTCAGCTGCTCGACGCGCATGCCGGCGAGATCCAGCAGGATGCGCGAGGCTGCGCGCGGCACGTCTCGCGGACGTACAGGCGGTCACCTGGTGAGCCATACGGGCACCGGGTTTCCCGGTTCGTCGACAGCGACTGGTCAGCGAAAATGGCCTCGGCCGGCTGCCAGCCCATGAAGCCGGTCCACAACTCGACGCCGTCGGCGCCATGCCGCGCCAGGTTGTCAGCCTTGACGATCCGACGCGTCTGCGTCTTCCGGCCGTCCAGGATGGCGCGCACCATTGACGTGCTAAAGAGGATGGGACGCTCTTTGGTCATGCTAGGATCCTTGTCAGCCTTGGGAGATAGTCATGAATCGCCTTACCGAATACCGTGGGTTCGCGATCAATGCTGATCTGGCTAACACCTCCGAGGACATGTTCGATGTCTGGTTCCAGATCGAAGGTCCGATGAAGCCGCCGGGCGCCGCAGCACTCGGCAAGCGAATCAAAGTTCACGGCGGTCCGTTCTCGCGCCGGTGGGCACATCTCGTCGCCGAAGTAGCAGGCAGGGCCGCGGTGGACGTTATTCTTGGCGTCGAGGAATAGGCTCATGCTGCGAGCCACATCCGGCTTTCTTCCATCGCGTGCTACGATCCTCGGAAACGATGGGGGGACTGCCATGCGGAATGCTGCCCTGTATAAGGTGCTCGTTGCATCGCTCAGAGATGAGGGGCGCCCGGATGAGGAAATAAGGCGGTTTGAGCAGCACTGGCAAGCTCTTGGACCACACAGCGGGTTTACGTGTCCGGTTTGTTTCCTGGACAAGAACGAGACGCATGCTCTTAAGTCGCTCCCAGAGGACGATGGCGAAGAGCCTGTTAAGTGCCCGAACTGCCAGTCGTTGTTTTACGTTCCGGCGGGCAGTTGAACTCACCCCGCTCCCCTCATTCGCTAGAATTCTGCGTCGCATGGCATGGGTATCCGAGGAATACCGTGGGATGTACGTCCATGTCATGACCTTCTGGATTGTTGGCATCCCAGGCGCCAGGCCGCCGCCTGGCCAGAAATGGGGGTATGTAGTCGAAATCCGATACACAGCCGAGCCCGATGACGACGCCATCTACGGCCCCGCGTCGGACCATAGCGATTACTTCACCAAGGCAGCTGCCGAGCAGGCCGCATTGCACTATGGCAAGCGAGCGATCGACGTGCTTCTTGCGCTTGGTTGATCTCACCCCGCTATCCCCATCCGCCTCGCTTCCTTCGCATGCTACGATCCACCGGAACGATGTGGGGAAAGCCATGGTGAACTTCGAAAGCGATAACGAAATCCTTGATTGGTTTGCCTCACACAGTGAGGACAAATTCCGACAGAACCCCTCTCGCCGCTTGGCTGGGAGCACATCAACCTGACAGGCGACTACGTCCGGCGGCAGAGTCAAAAGCTCCAAGAAGGGAAATTCCGCCCGCTGCGGCCACTCCCGGAGGCTTAGCGGATGATTTTCCGAATTCTGAAGTTGCCTCTATGTGTGCGAGCATGCCGCAAGGAACCCGACAGATGCATTTCAGTCGAAATTGCTCCTCTCACGTCACAGGAAAAAACAGCTGAGACACTCACCCGTTCGTCGCGCGCTGCTGCTTGCCGCTGCTTCGGTCCCATTCACCGGCGCCTGTACTTCGTGGCCAGGCAGAACAGGGGGGGCGCTGTCACGTTGATGCGATCGCATAAGATGGGGCGATGAAGAAATCGAAATCGCTCTATCATGGCCACCGGTTTCCGGCGACGATCATCAGTTGCGCGGTGCGCTGGTATTTCCGGTTCAACCTGAGCCTGCGCGACATCGAGGAACTGCTGTTCGAACGTGGCGTGGTCGTGACGTATGAAACGATCCGTCGCTGGTGCGACAAATTTGGCGCGGGGTTCGCGCATCGCGTGAAGACGGCCGGCCGCAAGCCGGGCAGCACCTGGCATCTGGACGAGATGTTTGTGACCCTGCGCGGCGAGCCCCCTACCTGCTGTGGCGGGCGGTCGACGAGCATGGCGCCGAACTCGACATCCTGCTGCAGCAGCGGCGCGACAAGTCTGCCGCCAAACGCTTCTTCCTCCGCGTGCTGCGCTCCTGCCCGGTACCGCGCAAGATTGTCACCGACCAGCTGCGCAGCTACCCCGCCGCAAAGGCCGACATCCCGGAGCTGGCCGGCGTCAAACATGTATTCGTGAAGGCCACCGCCCGCGTGAACAACCGGGCGGAGAACAGCCACCAGCCGACTCGTGAACGCGAGCGGCGCATGCGTGGATTCCGCGACCCAAAGCGCACGCAGGCCTTCCTGTCGAACTTCGGTCCGATCCGGCAGCACTTCGCGCTGAAACGGCATCTGTTGCGTGCTTCGCTCTATCGCAAGCACCTCGCTGCGAGATTCGCTGCCTGGTACGAATTCACTGACGTGGCCCAAAATCCGTCAACCGCTTCCTGAGCAGCGGGCTCGCTCGCCACTGACTTGTCTTGCTAGCGGCAAGTTGACAGTGCCGGGGAAACCTATTGGACGCCGAGCCTTACTGCAAGCCGCGCTGCACGCGGCTACCGCCAGAAATCGCATTGAAAGTACGAATACCCCAAGATGCAGCCACCGGGAAAATGCTGCACGTGCACGAAGTCGATGGTCGGCAGTTTGCCGTATCCGACGATTCGCAGTCTGCGCTGGACGCGGCGACCCGGGAGGCCATCGACAATGCCAAAGATCGCGGCCGCTGACGCGGCACTGGGCCCCAGGGCGCCGGTGACCTGCTTCCGGTGCGTGGTCTGCGGGCACGTATCCGCCGGCCGGATTCCTGGGCGAGGCAAAGGGGACGGCAGCTTCCGTTCCCCCTCCCCGCCGCCACGAGCGGGACAGGCAGATTTGTCCTAGCTGCTTCGAGGAAGCGGAATGGATTTAGGTCGGGTAGCACACAAAAGGTTCGGGCCCGGCCAAAGCAACATAGACCTTCTCACGGGCACAAACTGGAAGGAGGCGGCGGCCGCAGTGTGTCCTGGCGCCCAGAGTTTCTGTTAGCCGCCGGGCAGACTCCCGAGCGTGGCGGGTGCCGGCTGCGCGGCGATAGCCACGCCACGCCGAAGCTGCCTTCTGAAATGCCATGAGTTACATTCGCACACCGTTCACCGACGATCAGGTCCAGAAGCTCAACGAGAACCAGGTTGGCCTCGGCGGCCCGGTTCTGCGCGCCTTCACTTGCAGGAACAGCGCCGATCATCGCCACGGAGTCGAAGGTGGCGCCCCTGGCATCCTGATTGCCACCAAGTACGGCTGGGTTTGCCCACACTGCAACTACAAAAGGGACTGGGCATTCGCAATCATGGCGACCCGGTTGACTCGCCCGCCGACCGCCATCCAATCCTTTGTCTATACGACGCCTTCAATCGAGAAGGCCAACATCCTCCTCGGTCAATATGAACGGCTTGCGGCAACCGAGCGCCCCGGCGCCGCCGTGATGGTCGCCTGCATCAAGAATCGCATCGAGGAAATGTCGCTCCCCGGATTCGGCGCTATCGAGCTCAGCGAGATCCCCACTGACGCGGTGGTGAGACGATCAGAAGGACGTAATTACCGGATCGTCTCGGGGCAATCACATCTCCAAGCCGCTCTGCGCCTGACCGGCCGCGCGCTGGTGACGGATGCTGTCACCCATGAGCAGTTACACGTCCATGACATCGACGGCAAACTGTTTGCCATTCCGTCCGATGCCCAGGCAGTGCTCGACTCAGAAACGCTTAAGGCGATCGAACACGCCAAGGCCGACCCGCGCGCGAGACGCGCGTGAACTCGTTTCGCTGCCCGCCGCACTGCTCTCGCATGGCACGGATCTCGATGCGAAGAGCGTTGCTGCGATGATTCCGCGATTAAGGTCAAGAAGGCGGGGTGAGTGCCGCCTCGAACCGACTGGGCAGCGGGCAGAGTTGTGAACTGTCGCAACGCGCGACACAAGACGCTGTCTCACCTGATTGCGGGACTGTGCGCGACCTATCCGATTGGCGCGGTGGCTAGGCAAAGTGATATCGCGCCTAGTTGGCCCGCCACAACGCAATTCACTCGCTGGTTGTAATACGGGAACGGTTGAATGGCGGGGTGTTACCCAGGAATCTCCCAGACGATGAGTGGCGAACAATGAACATACGAACACTGATCACCGTTGTGGGCCTGATTCCCATGCCTGCTGCGCTTGCGGTAGGGCCCCAGAAATGCACGATCGAGGGGCACTTCGCTCGTTTTGTAGGGAACACTCAGGAACATCTGTTTGTGAATGGCGACTGGGCCTTTATGCGGGTCTACGCCTCGATCGACCCGTCCGACCGGCTTGATGACCGGAATCACCGCCAAATCCGGGCGCAGAGTTTTCGGGTTGTGGTGACCGACCTTCCCAATGAGGAGCTGTACCACTTCGATCTCATTGACCAACAGGGCGAGGTGGCATTCTCGGGCTTTACCTATGCCTGTGATCCGGGCGATCACTTCGACCAAGCAACCACGGGACACTGGCGACGGCTGCCAATGGGCGGCAATCCGTCGAAATCGAAGCTGCAGCTCGATCGATGGGACCCGGCGAACAACCGATGAGTCGCGGTGAGCCCCGCATACCTACTGGAGGCCAGCCCCCTGCTCAATGCCAAAAAGCGCCGCCGGCGGGGACGTCCAGGCGTAGGGGGATGTCCGCGCTTCGGTCGATCCGCGTGAAGTCCCAGCAGCCTATGGGTGCAGCCGGTCTAAGTAAGGTACGCGACGTTTCTAACGCATATTACTTGCACTGGCTGGGGCGGGAGGCGGCAGCACGCCATCCCATCATTCGTTCAACATAACTTTTATGCGACGAAACTTGCTTGTAGCGGCTAAGCGGTAATGTCCGATTCTAGCGAGCGGCTGGAGATCACCGATTGGCAATTCTGACGGCTGCTCAGCGATACGGGCAGGAAAGGTCCGTCCGGGCTGGTCTCCCGCCGATTGAGGCGCGCGGCCCGTCTTGGAGGGCTGCTGAAAGCAACGCGCACGCGGGTTCTGTCGCAGTAAGCATCCGGTAGAATTTGGCGATATTGAATTCGGTGCAGTGATACGGGCATGAATCCGGAAGTCGCGAAGGTCTTGAAGCGCCTGCACTGTCCGCTGGACGTGATGCTGACCTGCGTGCGCTGGCATGTGGCCTAGCAGCACCAAGTCCCCCTGTGGCGCCACTAAGGCGGCCATGGCATTCTCCAGTTCGAGAAAACAGGCGTCACCGAACGGAACCCGCAGACCCAAAGATAGAGTGCTCATCCGCAACAGAGGCGAGCCTACCCATGACTGCAAAAGAATCCTTTCAGTCCCTTCGGTCGCACATCCTGTCTCTTGAAGACGAATTCACTGAGTGCCGTATCGTTGCCGTAGCCATCGCCAACGAGAACAATTGCTTCGCTCTGCGTCGCGTTGTTCTTGACAAGCATGGCACCATTTGGCTCGTCGGTTCGCCTACTTCGAGTAGTCACACCGTCTCTGCTGCATGGAGTCATACCACCTACCAGTTTTGCGTCCAACCATCCACCGATGAAGTCCAGAAGGTCCAGTTTCTTGATCAGTCGGGTGCTCTCAAAAGTATCCTATAAGCATAAGGATTCGCGGGTTGCGGTCTGGCCCCTGGCTGTATAAGGATGTGGTACCCCGGTCCCGGAACGAGAAAGGCTGGGGAGCCGTGTCGAGCGGGATTTCCGTTAGCATCCCGACCACACGACGTGCCCAAGCAACGCCTCCTGGATGGCTCGTAGTGCCACTAGAATGTCTTTCCCGTCAAGGCTAACGTAGTGCCTATGCAGAACGTCGAAGCGCTTCGCGGTATGGCGTATCAAACCTGTGGCTTGTCCGCCACTCACCAGCAGGATGCAAGCCGCCACGTCTGCGTTGGACGGACGAGGAGCCAACAATGAAACTGATTGAGCCGGACGAACATCGGGCATTCCTTGCTGCCCTGCAGCATAGCGGTCTGACAGAAGATGATTTCGAGCTTGCTGAAACCGATACGACGGACCCAAAGGGCGACGAAAACTTTGGTCTGCAGGGCTATGTCGCAGTAACCAGACGATCAACTCGAGTTACGCGGGAATACCCCATCGGCTACGAGACAGATTGGGTGCAGCGCTTCAGCAAAGATCTGGGAGCCTGCGCATTCGATAAGCTGGAATGAGATACCCCAGGCCATGAGGCGCGGGGGTAGGAAAGCCCGCCACCTGGCAGATAGGAATATTAGCCGGGAAGGCAGCCAAACTCGAAGGTGGTTGGAGCGTGTCCGAAGCCGGCAGAAGCATACTGCACATTGTGAGTGGAGATAGAATCATGAGGGCGCAGATTGATGAAGGCACCCTGGAAATCTGGGGAGAGAACCCGACGGAAACCTGGGCGTTGGGCAGGTGGCATAAAGAACACCGAATCAGTGCTGGCACGGTCAATATCTACCCGGTCTCGCCAGAGATAGAACATAAGCCGCTACTCGGGAGCATGGAAGGGCTGGTAGTGGACGCCCACGACCAAGAGACGGATATGCTCACGGTTAGCCACCGTCCCAATGGTCTTTTAGTGGATGCGATTGACTTGGCGCCGTTTCAGATTGCGCGCATTGCACTATCGATGCTCCTGGGAAGAAATCCGCTCTCTATCAAAGTGGGAGACGTTCTCGACTTTTATATCCATCCGCAGTTTGGTGAGTGGGTTGATGACTACAAGAAAGAGATGGAAACGCAAGCGACGAAGCGGTCGCTGACTTACCCGGGGTAATCGCGAGCGGAAGACTCCGCAGTCATCCTTGACCTTGCCCCGTTTCCATTCACGGCAAGCCATGCAGAATTTCTTATCCTTGAATTGACAAATAGGATATTGCAATCATTGCCGAGCAGTTCTGAAGCGGGCGAGTGAATCCAATCCCCTACGTGATGCGATATGAACCGTGCGGCCCGCACCGCCGAAAAGGAGGGAGATAAAAACCAGCTTAAAAGCGACATCCGCAGGCACCTCCCGGAGCACTACCACGCGTTTTTCGTCTTCGAACACGTCGTCACCCCGCATGGCCCAGCCCTGGGTCGGCAGATAAAAGCTGTTTTCGATTTCGCTCTTACCGGGCAGATTGGCATCTTCACTTGGGTTGAACCGGGTCAGCGCGCCAGCAGCAGTCTGCGTCGGATGGTGCCAGCCTTCGACCAAGTTGTCTCACAAGGAACCGAAACCCTCTTTCAAGGATTCCGGTTTCATGTCAGCTCGCCTACGTGTGGGCAGCCATGGGCGATGCCCAAGGCCTGCTCGGCTTACATCACGCGATCTTGACCTCAATGCGGCTCGGTTGCGCATATTCGGCTTTGGGGATGCGCAGTTTGAGCACGCCGTGGTTGAACTCGGCGACCACCTTCTCGGCATCTAGTTCCTTGGAGAGCGTGAACACGCGCCGGTAACGCGGCAGGGAAACCTCCACGTAGCTGGCTTCCATGCCCTCCGGCTGATCCAGGACGACTTCGCCCTTGATGGTCAGGATGTCGCCTTCCACCTGCACGACCAGCTTGTCCTTGGGCACACCCGGCAGATCGGCGTACAGGGTGATGCCTGCGGCGTCCTCGTACACATTCACTGGCGGCATCAGGGCCGCTTCAGCGCTGCCAGTGCCGGCTTGTTTGGTGACAGCAGTATTCTCGCTCATGGCCAGATCCTCCTCGCATCACTGGATTCTGATTTGGCGCCGAACATCATGGTGATATGGGTGGAGCCGTCCTGCTCTTCCTCGAGCAGTGTGTGGACAACTTCCTGGGCCCACACGCGTGCATCGGTGACTTTGACCGGATGCTCGCACAGCATCGGATCGATATGCAGCAGCTCTGGCAGGCCGATCTCGGCGGCCACAGCGAATCGCACTCACGGGGATCCGGATGACCAGGTCGTCGCCGTCGATCTGGCACATGATGTCGCCGGTCATGTGTGTACCCCCCTAATAGTGGGAACCGACACGCCGAGCGCTGTGTCCTTCTGTCCTCGTACTGTAGTTGAGGCTTGCTTGACACTCCGATGAGCGACTAGGATGGTCGCTGGAGCGTGCAGGCCGCCCCCGTCCCGGCGCAACGCATCCAAACTGGTTTTTATGGGAGCAGCGCAATGTCGATCGAAGTCTATCGGGGCTACGTGATCGAGGGCCTCGCGAATCCCGTGGGGAATGGCATGTACGAATCGTGGGGATTCGTACGAAATGGGGATCAAGTAGGCCCCCAGGTTTTCGCGGAGTCCACGGTGGCGCTCGGACACTATGAATCCAGTCAAGCGGCGCAGGATCACGCAATTCTCTGGGTGCAGCGATACGTCGATAGCCTGCTTGCCTCCCTCGGCCAATAGGGGGCTGCACTCACGCCGTCTTTGGTCTGCGGCTTCACGCATGATGGTGCGAGTCATGGCAGCTCCTCGCTCGTTTGGCGGCCGGCGAAGTCGGCGGCGGTCAGTACGTAGGGACGTTCGTTCTCTACCGTGTAGAACGACGGGGCGCAGTAGGTGCGCAGCCAAGCGCGCAGGAAGCGGTTCAACCGCTCCTTGGCTTCTTCGCTGATATCGCCGGGATAGTCTTCCGCGAATTCACCGCCATCGTCGTAACCGCGATTGGCCGCGACGTCGATAACATCATCGGCGTCGACATAGTTGGCCGGATTTGGGTGCGCGGACTGGCCGACATGGACGGTGTCGCCTGGCTTGAGCTGGTCATTCTCTGCGAGCAGATCCTCTAGTGTGTCGCAGTTGTAATCCTGGCCATTGGCGCTCCAGCATTCGTCGCCATCGGTGGCGCAGCCTGGATCTTCCAGAGGGGAATTCGCGGCTTCGCAGTACTTGAGCAGCGCCTGCGTCAGAACGGTATGGGGCGCGCCACGCTGGTGGAGCATCATGGCGAAGTTGCCCACGTCGACCGGGTCGCCCTTCAGCACTGCGGTAACGAGCAGCTTGCCGAGATACTCGACGGTGCACTGCGTGGGGTCGTACCCGCCACCCTGACCCTTTTCGCGGCTACTGGCCATCTTCACGTGCATGGCGTAGGCAAACTCCCTCACGGCCGCTTCGTCGCGGCGCTTGGGCTCGGTCCGGATCCGGCGTTCACACGGCGAGGCCATGCCGGACTTCAGCGCCGGGTCGTCGCCGCAATCGTTCAGGCAGCTTGACCTTCACCCAGTCGCGGGAGCGCACGCCAGCCGCATACTTGCTGCCGGCCCGGTTCCCCACGATACCTTCCATGCTCAGTTCCAGCGGAGGTCTATTTCCGCCGCCCCACGACTGCGTCATATGGGCGCATTCCAATCCCCGAAAAGAGATTTACCCGCGCCACAACATAGCCATCTTCACGAGCATACAAAGTAACTATGTGCTGAGCGCCAGGAATCGATGGAACCGAGACGGTGGGGTCCGGCCCGCCGACCAGTTTCCAAGGGCGCTTTGCTTTGTCCAGGATCAGGTCACGCAGAAGGAATGCGATTGCATCCAGCCCAAGCTCTGCTACCGCATAGCTGTGGGCAATCTTCGCGATGACCGAAAGGAATTTCGTCGGCTCCAGTACAGTCTCGGATTTCCATTTCCCTAGTTGTTGGATCCGTCTGCCCAAATCAAGCAGACAACAGGCTGGCACAGAATCTGCTGAGTTGAGCCAGCTAAGGAATTGGCTAACCTTCAGATATCACCTATGCCCTCATTTGACGCACTATGAAGCCCCATATCCAACACTCCCATCACGAATATCGTGCAGGTGAGCGTGCTCACGGCAGTCGTTACTACCTCATTCTCGCTGCCTGCCTTCTGGCATTCGGCCTGCTGTATATTGTGTAGTCCGTTTTCCGGTACGGTCATGAACATTCATGCCCTTATTCCGGGGGGAGAGTTCGTTTTCGGCCGTCGGCGGGAAGTAGCGAGAGGGACGCTGGAAGGGCCGGAGCTACCCGCGACTCGCCATGCCCCCAATCTATCGGGCTGTCAGAACGCGGACGGCTTTCTCAACCACGCGGCGGTGCTTGTCCTGAGCTTCTTCCCAGGTGACGGACGTGAATATCTCATCTTATCCACACTGAGCGCCTGAACGTGGGTCAAGAAGGCCGGCGGGTCGGCGTGTGTTAGCGACCAGGGGCAAAAGCACGTCCAGACGCGGGCATCTTGATCCGGTAGGTCGGTGCGCAGAGCGAAGCGCTTGAACCAGCCTTTCATGAAGTCCAGATGGGGTCGTCGTACTTTCCGTGCATGTATGGACCCGACGCCTTTTGCAAGCTCCTTGTTCGTGATGTCGAAACGTCCGGCGATTGCGTTTGGTGATTGGATTTCCCGACCTTAGTGCATCTCCTTATACAGAACTCATGACTCTTCCCGCAGTGCCTGAATGGTGAGCGCGGCGTCCATGGTTCGTTGCATGCCGATCCAGATCGTCTTGGCGCCGGGCTCA
>JYOD01000026.1 GCA_000955785.1 Burkholderiaceae bacterium 16 | reverse complement strand
AGCGGAGGTTCCTGGGTAGGGCGGGGGAAAGGGCGAGCGCTCAACCTGCCCTCAGAGGATGCCCTGCACCCGGTTCAGAGCTTCATCCAACTGCTGCTTCAACGGTGTCAGCAAACAATGCAGCCCGTGACTGTCCTCGGAATCGTCCCCATCGAAATCCAGCAGCTTCAATACAGCACCGAGCCCCGCGCTGACTCGCAGCAGGTCGGCGCAGCTTTCCTGGGCAATGCTCTGCACGTTGCCGCGAAGTTCGTCGAGTTGGTAGGCTAGTTCCTGGCCACTGAGTTGGCCTTTTCGTAGCCATTCCTGCAGATTCCGTTTACGGCTCCCACGCTGCGCAGGCGAGCGCAGTACCGGAGGCCGGCCTCTCATCGCCAATCAAGGCCAACAACCCACAAGCCAGCGACCCCCGCCAGTGCAAATAATCATGCCCGCTGGCCGTCTCCGCATAACGCACAGCATACCCCTTGGCCAACAACACATCACGCAAATGCCGCGATGCAGAGAGAATGCCACCCGGCCCGCGCGCGCCCTCGAACAGTCCAGCCTCCAGATGAAAGCGCACCGGCAACCGTGGCGCCGCAACATACTCCCGCGTCAACCACTCCTGCTCACGCGCCTGCACAGATCCACCCTGTGGGGACCCCGCCGCCGGCGCCCACCAGAATGATCCCGACTGGCTAAGCACATTGCCGAACAATTCCGGATGACGCAGTGCTGCATAGGCTGACGCCAGGCCTCCGAAACTGGAACCAGCCACTACGGTACGGCCCGCCGGCGCAGACAAACCCTGACCACGCGCCCACGGCATCAACTCTTCAGCAAGGAACCGCGCGAACATCGGATTTGGAGGCAACTCAGCACCACGCGCCGCCGCACTCGGATTACCCACAATGACGGCCGCCGTCGGCGGAATACGCCCTTCCGCAATCAGGTTGTCCAGAATCACCGGCGTCGGCACCAGACTCACGTAGGCGTGCGCGTCAAACACCACCAGCAGCGCCTGCCCGTCAGCCCCGGCACGGTAGCCGGCAGGACGATACAGATAGACATCACGCGAATTGCCCAGCAACCGGCTGTCGAACCGATGCCGCGACACCGTGCCAGCGGGCACCCCGGCTCGCGCCTCCACCCACGGCTGCGGAGGTGCCTTGGCTAGCTCCAGTACAGACTTATCCTGGAACACATCAACGCCCCCGCCAGGAAATGCGCGCGCGTTAAGCGGATCGCGCTGCGCTGTGGCCAGGATTGCACGGCGCCGCTGCGGCGGGGGTGCGTCGAACCGCGGCACGTCTGGAGCCAGTTGGTAGCTCAGGCGCGTGCTCGCCGGCAGGCGATAGGAGCGATACCAGACATCGCTGTCCCCCAGCCGCGCCAGTTCGTCGTGATCGCCGGCCGGGCTGCCGAACAAGCGCACACCGTGGCTGGCGCCGCGCCACAGGAAGGTCACGAGTACCTCGTCGCCCGCGTCATTCTCGGCGCGGTGGGCACCGGGTGCGCCCAGCGGCTCGACCAGCGGCGTGCCCTGCCGGCGCATTTCCTCCCAGAACGCCGCGCTGCCGCCACCGTCGGCCAGCGTACCCGCCAGCGCCCGCAGCCGCGGACTCTCGGGCGCATCGGCAGGCGCGTGCTGTGCCTTCGAAGGCACGATGCTTGAAACGGTCACCTTGAACGGCGTACCGGAACGGGCCGCAGCATCGCCCTGTGCTCCTGGCTTGCCCGCGCCCTCTTCCGGCCGCTTCACCAGCAACGTGTAGTCCCCATCCTCCGGCGCCACAAACATGAAATCCCGCGTGGGCAAACCCGCCCCGGCCAACCGCCGCAAGTGCCGACCCTTTGCGTCCACCAGGTCCAGCGCCGCCGGCACGCCTTCGAACCCGCCCAGGACCAGATCGCCACGCGCGAGGCGTAGCCGGTAGGCAACCGGCGTGCGGGGCCGCCACTCGCCGCTAGCGCTGCCACCCGCCTCAAGCCGGGCGCTTGCTGCAAGCGCGGCGCCAGCACTTGCGGATTTGGCAGCGCCAGCGTTGGTTGCGCCCATCGCCGCCCCGCTATCCTTCGCACCAGCCCAGCCAGGCACCAACCCTGCCACCATCGCAGCCACTGCCAGCCCGTGCCGCAACCCCTTCAGCCCAGACCGATACGCCATCTCATGTTCGTTCATGCCCACCACCCTCAGAAATCAACCGTGGTGGAGAGCTTGAAAGTCCGCGGCGCATTCTGCGTAACAAACCCGTCGTTGAACGTGCCGGTCCAGTAGCTCCGATTGAGCAGGTTCTCCACACTCGCCCGGAACACTACTTTCCGGTTCTGGATACTCGTGGCATAGCGCGCCCCGATGTCATACCGCGTCCACCCCGGAATCCGCTGCGTATTCGCCGAGTTGATGTACTGCCAGCTGGTGCGCACCGCCCGGCCATTCAGCGTCAGCCCGGGCACCCAGGGCATATCCCATTCCAGCGCCACACTGCCAGCCCACCTGGGTGCGCCAAAGGCGGTGTTGCCGTCAAAGGCGCCATTGGCGGTATGCGTCAGCAGCGCCTGCGTATAGGTCACCCCACCCATCACCCGCACCTGGGGCGTGAGCTGGCCAAACACGTTCCATTCCACCCCGCGGTTCCGTTGCTCGCCGTCGGCGTTGTAGGTATTGCTTGCCGTGTCCTTAAGCATGCTCGGCTTGGAAACCTGAAACACGCTCAACGTATTGGTGATCTCGCCCGCGTCCCATTTCACGCCGGCTTCCATCTGCTTGCTCTTGTACGGTGCGAAGACCTGCCCATAGTTGCTCGCGGTCACATCCGTGACGGTGTCGCCCTGGCTCAGTCCTTCGATGTAGTTGGCGTAGAGCGATACCTGCGCGCTCCACGGCTTGACCACCAGCCCCAGCGCCGGCGTGAGCGCGCTTTTGTCGTAGTCGGCGGTCTGCAGGCCGGTGGTGCTGCTGAAACTCCTGGTCTGCACGCGCTGGGCGCGCAGGCCGGCGGTGAGCAGCACGCGGTCGCGCGCGAACGATAGGGTGTCGGCCAGCGCGATGCTGGTGAGCGTGGTGTCGGCGGTCTTGGGCGGGGCGCCCGGATCGGCCGCCAGCTTCGGCGTGGAGGGGTTGTAGATATTGGATGGGTAACTGGCGCTGGTCTTGTTGATGGTGCCGCTCTCCATCTGCAGCATGGTGGCGCTCAGCACGACCTGATGGCCGACCGGGCCGGTTTGCGCTCGCACCCGCAGCCCGGCTTCTGCCGATAGCGTGTCGATGTAGCCGTTCTGGTTGTAGGTGGCGCCGGTGTAGTTGCCCGAGGGCAGGACGTTGCCGGCCCGGGTGCCGTTGATGTAGCCGGAGTAGCGATAGCCGCGCGCGCCCACGCCGGCGTAGGCGGTGATCTGGTCGTTGAAGTCGTACTCGCCGCGCACCACGGCGGCCTTGTTGTCCAGCCGGCCGTGGGTGCCGCGCAGCAGGTTGGTGCCGGTCTTGGGCGGGCTGGCGACGGTGGTGCCGGAGAAGGATGCCATCCAGGGGCTGCCGTTGCTGATCTCTTCTTCGTTGGCGTAGGCGTCCAGCGACAGGCGCAGGCGTTCGCCGCGATAGTCCAGCCCCAGCGCGCCAAGCACGCGCTTCTTGCTCTGCCCGTCCAGCTCGCTGCGGCCGTCGCGATAGGCGCCGTTGAAGCGCACGCCGAACTCTTTGCGCTCGCCATAGCGGCGGCCCAGGTCGAGATGGCCGCCGAATTGCGAACTGGAGATGTAATCCGCGGTGAACCGGGTCAGCGGCGCGTCGCCGGCGCGCTTGGGCACCAGGTTGATGACGCCGCCCACGGCGCCGTTGGGCGACATGCCGGAAAGCAAGGCGCTGGGGCCCTTGAGCACTTCCACCCGTTCGACGAACTCGGTGGGCGAATGGCCGTTGGGCGACAAGCCATACATGCCGTTGAGCGCAAGGTCATCGGCGTTGATCGAGAAGCCGCGGATGCTGTAGTTCTCGTAGATGTGCCCGGCCGAGGTGGTGAAGCGAACGGAGGGGTCGTTGACCAGCACATCGCCCACGGTGCTGGCCTGCTGGTCTTCGATGGTCTGCGCGGTGTAACTGCTGACGCTGAAGGGTGTGTCCATCATGTCGACATTGCCAAGCATGCCGAGCCGCGCACCGCGTGCCATCTGGCCGCCGGCGTAGGCCTCGGGCAGGGCTTCGGCAGCTTCGCCGGCGGCGCTCACCGTCACCGTGGGCAGCTCGACTACGTTGGCGGCGCCGGGCGGCGGTGCTTCCGGGCGCAGCGTGTAGGTGCCATTGCCGCCGCGCACGGCCTGCAGCCCATGTCCGGCCAGCAGCCGGGCAAAGCCTTCATGCACCGTGAAGCTGCCGCTCAGGCCGGAGCTGGCCTTGCCGCGCGTGAGCGCCGCATCGGCCGCCAGTTCCACACCGGCGCGGCCGGCAAAGCGGTTCAGGACCTGGTCCAGCGTGCCCGGTGCGATGTCATAGGCGCGCCGGGCCTCGGCCGCATCCTGCGCGGGCTGAGCGTGGGCGCGCTGCGGCATGGCGGCGCTGCCCAGGCCCAGCGCCAGGGCTGCCAGCAGGGCCGGACCGATGGCGGCGGCAAGCGCGGTCTGGCGTGGCGCGCGTGCCGGCGTGGGCGTGGCGCACCGGTTTGCAGCCTGGACGATGGTGCTGGTTCGGACTGTGGAATTGAGCGCGCTGGTAGGGCGCGCGGTGGCCGGGGTACGGCTGCACGGCATGGCGGAATCCTTTCGATGCCAAGGGCTTTGTGTCGGTTCTCTTCTGGTATTCCGAACGAGAATCCGAAACCCTCAATGCCGCGGCCAAAAAAATCTGCCTGTGCGCCCTGCCCCCTAACGCGCCTGCACCGTGACCCAATAGCGGGTGCGGTAGACCAGCTCCACCGGCAGCGCCAGCGTCAGGTTGGCCAGCGCCCGGTCGGTGTCCGACAGCGGAAACACGCCGCCGACGCGCAGCTCGGCCACCTCTGCGTCGCAGCGCAGCACGCCAGGCCGGTAGCGCGCCAGTTCGGCGAGGAGATCGTCCACCCGCATGCGCTCTGCGACCAGCATGCGGCGCGACCAGGCGGCGGTGCCGTCATCGGTGGGCTGCGGTGGCGATGCGGCGTCGGTGCGCAGTTCGGTCTGCCGGCCGGCATCGATGCGCAGCCCCCGCGCCCCCGGCCGCTGCGGCCGGACTATCACCGCGCCTTCCAGCACCGCGATGCTGGACACGCCATCCTGCTGCCGCACCGTGAAGCGGGTGCCCAGCGCGCGCGCCGTGCCTTCGCGGGTCTGTACCAGGAAGGGCCGGTACACCAGTGCCGGATCGGCGGCGGTGCTCACCAGGATCTCGCCGGCGCGCAGCACCACGCGGCGTTCGCCGTCGTCGTAGCGCACGTCGATGGCGCTGGCGGTATTGAGCAGGATGCGGGTGCCGTCGGGCAGATTCACCTCGCGCTGCTCGCCCACGGCGGTGCGGTGGTCGGCCAGCGCAAGCTGCCAGGTCTCGGTCTGGCGCACCAGGCCGGCGGTGCCGCCAACCAGCGTCAACAGGCCAAGCAGGCTCAGCGCCCGGCGCCGCGTGGCTGGCTTCGCGCTGGCGGCGCCCGGAGGCGCCAGCAAAGTACCGCGCGCCACATCGCGTGGCACGCTGTGCAGCTCGTCGCCCACCGCCTGCAAGCGCAGCCAGGCGCGCTCGTGCGCGGGATCGGCGGCGCGCCAGGC
The DNA here is from genome assembly GCA_000955785.1 of Burkholderiaceae bacterium 16. Taxonomy (GTDB): domain Bacteria; phylum Pseudomonadota; class Gammaproteobacteria; order Burkholderiales; family Burkholderiaceae; genus Cupriavidus. The sequence goes on along the minus strand of JYOD01000026.1, from coordinate 163,318 downwards.
GGCACATGCGGCGGCATCGGCGCTGCTGGCCTGCTCGGACCATAGCCGCGCCAGCCACTGCGCGGCGCGCTGCACCACCTCGGGATCGATGCTGTCCTTGATGCCGTCCCGCGCGTCGGAGGACGCGGGCCGCTGGCCCGGGGCCTTCATGCCGGGGCGCCGAACAGCGTGGCGTAGCAGGCTACCAGCGCGCTGGCGATGTATTTCTCCACCGACGAGACGGACACGCCCAGTTGTGCCGCGATTTCTCGATAGCTCAGGCCTTCGAGCTTGCATAGCAGCAGCGCGCGGCGCGCCTTGGGCGCCAGGCGGTCGAGGATGGTGTCGATCTCGATCAGGGTTTCCAGCACGAGGGCGCGGGTTTCCGGCGAGGGTGACTGCGCCTCGGGCAGGTCGGCGATGGTGGCCAGGTAGGCGGACTCGATGCGGCGCCTCCGGTAAAGGTCAACCACGAGTCCGTTGGCGATCTGCGTCAGGTAGCGGCGCGACTGATCGGGCCGGGGCGCGGCGCCCGAGACCAGCACGCGCAGGTAGGTGTCGTGTGCGAGGTCGGCTGCGTCCATGGCGTTGCCCAGCTTCCTGCGCAGCCAGCCGCGCAGCCAGCCGTGGTGGTCGCTGTAGAGATGGTGGATTTCCTGGTCGATGCTGGGTTCGGCTGCGGACATGGTGGCTTTGGGTCCGCCTGGAGGGCGTGGGCTGCTGCCTTTCCTCTGTTGTCGCGGATAAGAATCATTCGCATTTAATTGTACGCGAAGGGCTATGTGGCTGGCAAGGCATGGCCGACCGGGATTCCGGCCGCGCGCTTTATCGCCAACGTCGCAGCTATCATTTGCGGGGGGGCGACATGACGACTGGCAAAGAATGAACAGTGAGATTACCGGCGTAGCAGGGCTGCGCGACGTCCTGTCGGAGTTGGGCACGGACGATATCAATCACCATGGGCGCCCTTTGTCCGCGCATCTGGTCGGCACTCATGACCTTCTTGCCGCCTGGGGCAATCCCGCCTTCATCGCGTTAGCCGGTGCCTTCCACAGCGTGTACGGGACAGAGGAATTCGCGGCCAGGGCGCTGCCGCTTTCCAGCCGCGGCAAGATTGCCGCCCTGCCGGGGACCGAGGCTGAGCGCCTTGTCTACTTCTTCTGCGTTGCCGACCGCAGAAGGTTCTACGACGTGCCGGTCGGGGGCCCGTTTCATATCGTCACGCCAGCGCGTGAGCACCAGGTTGCCATCGGCAGGGATACCTACGCCGCGCTGTTGGAGGTCGAGGCGGCCAATATCGTCGAGCAGGCGGCAAACCAGGAGGGAGTGCCCCAAAGCGTGGTTCAATTCTGGCTTCGTGCGTTTGAATCGCGGCGTATGTTTCTTTCCGAGGGGGCCGTAGCGGCGTATCGGGTTGCATTAGGCAACTACGATGCGTATTAGCGATACGAACCAGCCAGCCATGCCAGAGACCCTGAACATCCGCATTGCCACCAAGGCAGATGCCCCGGCGCTATGTTCCGCCGAGCGGCAAACAGCCGCCACGCCAGGCCTGCTCGTATCGCGGCCCCACGAGTTCCATGAAGCCGCATTCGAGCACCAGATCGAAGCCCTCTCGACGAAAGGCGCCTACCTCGTAGCGGAAAGCGGCGACGCGCCGGTTGGCCACGCACTGCTGGAACCATTGGGACTGGAATCCATGGCGCATGTATTCACGCTGACGATCGTCGTCCACCCCGGGCATCTCGGGCTCGGGATCGGTACCGCGCTGATGAGCGCCCTGCTCCAGTGGGCGGATCGCACGCCGGCTGTCGAAAAAATAGAGCTTCGGGTCCGCGAGACCAACCGGCGTGCACGCGCTCTCTATGCGAATTTTGGCTTTGTCGACGAAGGACGCTTCGAGAAGCGGATACGTCTGCCTGACGGGTCTTATCTCGCCGACATTTCCATGGCCAGGTTTCGTCAGCGTCGCACTAGCGATAAACCCTGATCTATTGCATCGGAGCAGCACATCGCTGGCAGCCGCCTTTATCTATGGCACCGATAGCGGTATCTTCCTCGCACACAGCCTTGTGGCGTGGCGGCTTACGCGACAGGCGCCGCGCTGCGGCATGCCTGGCTAATCACATGAGCCAGCCCAAACAACTCATCGGCCAGCAGTCATGAACGCATTAGAAAAATTTCAGCTGTGCATCGCCATCCCTTGCGTCCTGGCATTCGCGCTGATCGAGGCGATCATCCTGTCGCGCCGCCAGCGCTATGACTGGCGGGCTTTTGGTGTGTCGGCACTAGATCTGGTCGTGCGCATCGCGATCGGGATCGCCTTGCCGCTGTCGATTGCCGCGCCGCTGGTCCGGCTGGCGTTCGAGCATCGGCTGCTGACGATCCACCCCGTGGGCTGGGTAGCCTTGCCGCTGCTCTTTATCGGGCAGGAGTTCTGCTACTACTGGTATCACCGCGCCGCGCACCGGGTGCGCTGGTTCTGGAGCAACCACGCGGTGCATCACTCGCCTAACGATCTCAATCTGTCGGCTGCGTTTCGCATCGGGGTGCTTGGCAAGCTGACCGGCACGGCGCTGTTTTTCGTGCCGCTGGCGTGGATCGGCTTCGAGCCGGGCGTGGTGTTCGCGGTGCTGTCGCTCAATCTGCTCTACCAGTTCTGGATTCATGCGGTGTGGATTCCACGGCTGGGCTGGCTGGAGGGAATCCTCAATACGCCGTCGGCGCACCGGGTGCACCATGCGTCGAACCTGGAGTACCTGGATGCGAACTATGGCGGCGTGCTGCTGGTCTTCGACCGCTTGTTCGGCACCTACGTGAAGGAGCGCGACGACGTGCCCTGCCGGTATGGGCTCGTGCATCCGATCCACAGCGCCAACCCGCTGCGGATCGAGTTCACGCAGTGGGTCCACCTGTTGCGTGACCTGGCCGGGGCGCGCAGCGCCCGCACCTTCTTCGGATACCTGTTCATGCCGCCGGGCTGGACGCCGGATGGCGAGGGCAATACCACCGCGGAGATGCGCGCGCGCAAGCCTGAGCCCGGAGTGGCGCGCGGCGCGGCCGGCGGCTGAATCCAGGCGGCGGCGCAGCACGCGTTACCCAGCCAACGAACCGGCGCGCGTTGTGGATTGGCGTTTCGGTGGTACTGAGCGCTGCCCTCAGGCTCCGCGCCGGTGCGCTATCCGGCCGTCACCTTCATCCAATGTATTCCACCAAGACCAACGCGCCGATCCCCGGGGGCTGGTCCTTCACCGTCGGCACCAGGCTGATCGTGCACTTCTGCCGCGTGCTGCAGCGGAAGTACGGCTGGTTATCCACCCGGCCTCCCGTGCTCGCCGGACTCAGGTTCAGGGCGGCCAGCGCAGTGGTGGAGGCCTCTCCTGTTTGCACGGTGTAGCCTGCCTTGCCGCCGGATCCGAGCGCGCCGGCCGGGACATCCACGATGACGCGCAGGATGATCGCGTGCAGCGGCAACACAACGGATAGCGGTCCGTCGGCGCCGCTCGGCAGATTGCCGAAAGCGGACTTGAACGAGACGATCTTCTGCTTGACCGTCGCAATCGCCGCCACGTCCCAGCCCACTTCGGCATCGGCGTAGACACTGCCCGTGCCGTTGCCCCGGCAGCTTTCGAGCACCACTGCGCGGCGGCGCCCGGCCTGCCCTCCTGACTCGGAGAAGACAAACGCCTCGTCCGGGTAGGTGTAGTTGAGGAAATCGCAGTTCCGGTAGCTGGAGCGCCCCTGGCCGGCCGGCGCCTGTCCGGTCGTGTAGTGGTGCCGGCCCATGATCTGGCAATTGTCGAACACCACTTGCGCCCCGGAGCTGTCACCCGGCGAGAACAAGGCCGACATCACGCCCGCAGCGAATGGCTGGTAAGCCTGCGAACTGAAATCACAATCCTTGAACCCGATGTTGCCTTGCTCCCACTCGCAATACATCAGGCCCGCGAACCGGGTCTTCTGCTCGACGCGCAAGCCCGACGCCTTGAACGAACAGACGCCGCGCGCATGGGAGCGCCCGCGCAGGTTGAACAGGTAGGTTTGCGCGGCGGGTTCATAGCCACTGACATCGCAATCGGTCAGCTTGATATTGCCGCCCTTGGCCATGTCGATCCAGGTGCTGGAGCTCCAGTATTTGCAGTGGTCAAACCAGTAGTTCAGGAACTGGTCCGAGGTATTGGCGGTGCCCACGTAGAGAAACGACTGCCATTTGCCGGCCCAGGAACAGCGGCCGAAATGCCACTCGCTGTTGTTGTTCCCGCCGGTGAGGTTGGCGCCATATCTCCAGTTGCCGGTGAAGATGCAGTCGTCGAAGGCGTAGTCCTGCGCGCCGCCCGTACTGGTGCTGTCGATCAGGTCGCTGTTCGGCGCCTTGCCGTGGAACTGGATGTTCCTGAAGCGGAGCACCAGCAGCTTGTCGTTGTTCTTGATGAGCGGCCCCGGCATGGCGGGCTGGTAGATGATGACCACCGTTCCCGGCGCCCCGTCGCCCTCGATCGTCAGGCCTTGCGTGCGCTCCCCGAACACGCCGGAGTCCACCAGCGCGCCCGGCTGCGTAATCAGGTAAGTGCCGGGCGGCAGCACGATGCGCTTGTTGCCGATCCTGTTGGAGTTTTCGTCGCCGAGGGCTTTGCGTTTGAGCGAGGCGACTTCTTTCAGTGCCCTGCTGAACGCCTGGTCGGACGGGCTCGAGCCGGTCGCATCCAGGCCCGCGAAATCCTTGACGGATACCACGCGCTCTTCCGCCCTGCCGTCTTGCGCAGTGCGCGCGATGGCGCCCCCGCCGATGCCAACGGACGACGCCAGCGCGGCACCGGCCCCCGCGACCGTGCCTGCGAGCCGTGAAAAGAATTGTCGCCTGAATGGAGTCATGCCGTTCCCGTGTGGCTATTCGTGTAGTTTTCGATCGGTGCAGGCATGGCAACGCCATCACCCTGCTTACTGCGTCATCAGGTACGCCCACAAGGCGGAACAGTCGCTATCCGACTGGAGGTACTGTGGCATCGCCTTTACCAGTACCACGTTGGCCACGTCGATACTGTTGGCTAGCGCACTGCAGAAAGCGTCGCGATCGTAAGCCGTGGGCGGGCCGCCCCGGCGCGGGCTTAAGGTACGAAGCGAATCCGCCGTCAGCGGCGGAGCAAATGCCTCCCCCCGGCTGGTCCTCGTATGACAATTGATGCAGCGCACGGCTGAAGCGGGCAGCGGCGTAGGATCCCCCCGCAAGTGCGCAGAGAGATCCGTCTCGCCGTGGAACAGCGCCCGCCCCCGCTCCACGTCCCCGCTGCTATCCGCGGCCGCCGCCAGCATGCTGGCGGCGGCCAGCGCCACACCCAGGACCGCCCGCCATTCTCCCCTACGGTTCGCGCGGCGCATCAGTGCACGCGAATGACCTTGGCCACGCTCGGCACACCCGCCGAATTCATGGCGAACAGATAGTAATAGCCGGGCACGGCGACGCCCGGGTCGGACGGGATCTTGATCAGATTCTCTCCCGCCGTCCCGACCGTGAAGGTGACCGGCACGCGGCGTTGCTCGTTGTTCACGGAATGCGTGACCGACGACATGCGGACCAGCGCGAACTTGGTCACCGGCGTATTCGTGGTCACCGAGATCGTGGTGCCTAGCAGGGCGTCCCCCGGCGCCGACGAAATCGCCGGCCGGGTCGCCGCCGTTCCGTTCGCATTGAGCAGGTAGGGCGGCGTCAGGATCTCCACATTGGGATGATTGGTCGTGCAATCCCCGCAAAGACCGCCGCCGCCGCTCAGCACCCGTCCGTCGGGCAGCAGCAGGGCCACGCTGTGGTAGGTCCGCGGGGTTGCCATCGCAGCCAGCCTCTGGAACTTCTCGGTAGCCGGATCCCAGAGTTCCGGGGTGAGCACCGCCCCATCATCGGAGAACGGCACCGGCACGGTCTGGCCACCGATCACGACGACCTGGCCATTCGGCAAGACCACGCTGTTGTTGAAGGCGCGGGCATAAGCCATGGAAGCGAGCTTGCGCACCACCGGCGTGCCGCTCGTGATATCGATCACATGCGCGTTCGCGGTTGACGTCGTGTTTTCGTAGTCCGGCGCCCCGCCCACCGTGAGGATCTTGCCGATGTCGTACATCACGGCGTTGCCGTTCATGGCATCGCCATCCGCCGCCCGCGTGCCGACCGGGGTCACGCTGCCGTCACCAGTGGTGTCGATCCAGTTCATCTGCTTGCTCGGCCCCGCATGGAACACCCGGCCATTGGCTGAGGCGAACATCCATGCGTGGTTATCCGAACGGTACAGGCCCGCCGAGTCGCCAGTCAGGATGTAGTCGTCCCACACGGCGCTGTTCAGCCGCCACGGGTTATTTGGCTTCCAGGTTTCGCCGTCCTTGTCGCCGATGGCGCCGCTCCAGGAACCGCCCACGGTGAAGACGCCGCCATTGCTCAACGTGACACTGCCCTGATACCCGCGGCCGCGGTTCATCTCCGGTGCCACGGACCACTTGGCCGTGGCCGGATCGTAGATGCTGGTCTTGGTACTGCTGGATCCGCCGTTGACGAAGATGCGTCCATCGGGGAGATTCGCGATCCCCGGGCAGAACATGTCATGCGCGGTGTTGGTGACCAGCTTCTCGGTCGATGTCATGGCGACCGGGTCGAACAGGGCGGTGTAAGTCTGCCCGTTGTCGCCGCCGAACGTGAAGCGATCGTAGGCGGACCACACCAACACCTTGCCGGAAGGCAGGCTCGCCGCCGCTACCGGTACGAGCGACAGTGCCTTGGGCGCCGTCCATTTCGACGGCAGGGTGGGAACGGTCACGACGGGAAGCAACCAGGTCTGCCCGACGCTGCTGTCGCAGGTGTACTGGGCCACGGACTGGCCTTCCACCGGTTGAGCTTTCCCCGTGGCGCTAAGACACTTGCCGCTGTGCACGGCCACCACCGCATAGCCGCCGTTCTGCTGCTTCAGCGTGAACCGCTCGTTGGTGGCGGCTGGCACCTGGCAGGGCCACTGCAGCGCAGTTTCCCCGTTGGCGGTGCTGGCATAGGCGATGTCCAGGCAGTCACCGCTGTGCCCCACCGTGATCTTGTAGCCGGTACCGTCAGGCGTGAAGGTCCATTGCTGGTTGGCGTCACCGCTACACGTCCAGACGATGACCGGCGCGCCATCGTCAAACGAGGCGCCCGAGACATCGGCGCACAGGTTCGTACCGCTCAGTTTCATCGCGCCGGTCTGCGCCGCCGCCGGCGCGGAGAACGTCCATGCAAGGAGAACAAGACAGGCACCGATCCACTTAAGCAGTGCCCTCGTGAATCCGGTGGATTTCAGTGAGATGGGAGTCATGGCGAAGTTTGCTCGTGGGTTGGTGGTTTGGCGCTGATGTTCGGCTGTTGTTGATTGGCCCGTGCCTGATCCGTCAAGCCTGGGCCAGACGTTCCATGACGTACAGGACTTCTTTCGCTTGCGGCAATGCAGGGCTGCGCCAGCACAATTGCGCAGCCTTATTGAAGAAATAGACTTGTGTGGAATGCACATCGAGGTTGGGACCCGGCGCCCTGCCGGCAAGTACCGTCCTGATCTGCTCGACGGCGCCCGTTGGCGCCACCGCCCGCCAGTTGGCGCCGGCGCCCATGCGCCGCAGCCATGCCCGCAGCGCTTCCGGCGAATCGGACAGCGGATCAATACTGAGCGAAACCAGGCGAAGCGGATACCGGGCGTTCACGCGCGACATGCCTTCCTGCACCGCGCTGAACAGTGCGCCCTGCAACGGGCAAACCGAGCTGCAGCCGGTAAACATCGTTTGCAATGCCGTGACGCCGCCCAGCAACATGTCCTGCAGACGCACCCGCCGGCCGTACTGGTCGACCACCCAGCCGTCTAGCGTGGGCGGCGGTCCATCCACAGGTCCGGCGCTCACATGCGCATACATGTCCCGCGATGCGACAGCCAGGATGCTTGCAGAAATACCGCGCAGCCATGCGCGCCGGGTCCAGGTCGTCATGCCGGTAAGCCTCCGAGTCTTATGTCCCGCCACTCCGGCCGGCATGGCGCGTAGCGGCATGATTCTCGATCAGCGACACACGAGGGACTCCCTCGATGGCGCCCTCCGGGAGCGCGCCGCCGAACATCATTCCAGCCTATCGGGGGAAGTTGCCAAAGTGCCGCTGCGCACTGGCAGCGTCCTTGATGGCGAGTGCTTTCGCGACGGGCCTTCGTTGGCCCCGCCGTCTATTCGTTAATAACCCTCCCCGCCCCCGGCGGCCCATCCATCAAACGCTGACGAGAGTCAGCGGCATCGCCATACGCGCCTCACAAATCGCTGGCCCTCTCCGGCCGGCACCGGCCAATCAGAAGATCCGTCACGCCGACCAGGTTGCCGGCGAATCGTCCGCGGCGGTCGATATGCGATTCAGGCCGGATTGACCTGATGCCGTTGGCAGTGAGCGCTTTAGCGATAAAACTCCAGACTTCCTTCGTGGAAAGCACGCCCTTCTTATGCAAATACCAGGCATTGACGATTTGCGAGAATCCGAAACGTTTTCCGGAGACTCGGCCCGATCTCAACCCCAGGTGGACCCCTAACATCGCGTCGGACTCGACCAGCCTGCCCTTCCTGCCGATCGCGCGCGAAAAATCCTTGTCTTCCAGCCAGCCGTAAAGCACCAGCCGCTCGTCAAAGCGCAGATTGCCGATCGCGGAAACGCGATAGGCCATGTTGCATCCATAGAGCCCGCTCAGCGTGGCGAGCGGGCGCGGTGTCCCGGCAACGGCGTCCGCTTGCAGGACAAGGCTGCATGCGTCGTCCCATGACAGCGCGGCACCGACCGCGCCATCATGAAGCAAGGCGCCGGAGATTCCCGCGACATCGGGCTCCGCGAGAAAAGCCTGCAGGCAGCGCTCTATCCAATAGGGTGACGGCACGAAGTCATCGTCGAAGAAAACGACAAAATCCGCGCGCGACAGGACCGTGACCAGCGCGCGGTTGCGCTGCGCGGGCAAGCCTGCCGGGCCAAAGATATACTCAACCGCCAGTGGCGTTTCCAGGCCGGGCTCGATATCCGCATCCGTGCAGGCGGAAAACAGCGTGATGGCTGGTTGCACGGATTGCTTCTCGAGTAGTCGCAGCACGTGCGCTGATGCCTGCGGCCGGCCTTTCGTGGCCACGATAACAGCGACCCTTGCCGGCGACGGCAAGGGGGCATGTTGATCTGCGGTAGCCGACGTCTTCATGGCCATTACCGGCGATTGGATTTCTTCAGTATAAGTAGCGCAAGATCCCTTTCAACTAGCCATTGGGATGAGTCGGCTCGGCCGCTTTTTCCGCGAATTAGTGCGCGCTTTCGCACGGATCGCGCTTGACATGTGCCGCCATAATTACCTCCGGACCCAGACTCTTGCGGTAAGCCCAGACCAAAGCGCCATAGCCAGCCAAGTCGGAAACTGCGCGAATCCTTGCTCTTGTGAAAGGCCACTGAGACCGCCGGCGGCTTGGGAAACCTCTACTCGGTGAAGCAGGTCAACGGTGGCACCGATCGCGGCCAGTGGCGGATCGAGAACGACCAGGTCTGCCTGACCTGGTGCGGGAGCAGCCAGAATGGCTGCCTGGGCATGATGAAGGATGGGGAAGACCACATCCTCTTCGGTGGCGGCAACGACGCGCCGAGGCCATTCGCCAAGGTTGTCCGGGAGTAGCGCTGGCTGCGGCGCTGCCGGCTGGCGGGCGCCTCAGTAGTAGTGCGCGATCACCTGCAGGTAGGAAGCAGCCATCGATTACCTCAGTCGGTTTCAGGATTTCAACACGGAAGGTTCCAGGTTCCACAGCTTGCTGTCGCTGGTGGAAACCGCCACGGCGCCCTCCTTGATCGCGCTGCGGATATCGTCCTTGTTGCAGACGAAGCCCGATGTCACGATGGGCGGCAGCGCCTTGCGGTCCTTGGTGGAAAGATGCGAGAGCATGGGCGCGGGCATCAGTTGCACGAGATTGGGATCGCTCTGCTCCAGCGCCTTGACGCTGCGCGGCCAGGTCGAGCGGTCTGTCACGAATACCTTCTGCATCGTGATCAGCCCCGCCCGGTTGGCGCGCTGGATGGTTGCCACCCGGGTGGAGACGAGGCTGGTCACACCGATATCGGCAAGATACTCGACACCGCCCTTGTCTTGCGACAGTCCTTCGCAGCTGTCGATATTGACGATGACGTACTTGCCCGCCTTGGTCAGCGTGGCCACCACCGGCTGCAGCTTGCGCAACTCGACGTTGGCGACGATGGAGACTTCAGCATTGCTCTCGATAAAGATGTCGACCTGCTCGACGCCGTAGAGCGTGCCGATGACCGGGTGCCGCGTCAGGCGTGCCCCGAGTGACTTGTCCATGATGCTTACCGATCCGCGTGGTGGGGCAGCTCGTCGCTCAGGCCGAGCTTTCCGGGATTGAGAATGTTCTTGGGATCCAGCGCTTGCTTGACCGCCACCAGCACCGGAAACGCGCTGCCCAGCGATTCACGCATATACGGCGCGCGCAACAGCCCGATGCCGTGATGGTGGCTCAACGCGGCATTGTATTTGATCAGCACCGCATTGGCGGCATCCCAGGCCTGGCGGTACCACTTCGCCCGGTTCTCCACCTCCACCTCGCCGCGCAGCGAAAAGTACAGGCAGGCGCCGTCCACATACGCGTGGGACTGGTGCGCCGAGCCCGCCAGCGTGCCGGGCACGGCGTTGATCGCGTTGACCACATCGGTATAGATGGCGGGCAGGTCGCTCCAGGGGCCGGACATTTCCAGGGTGTCGGCAACGAAGCCGGGGCTGCGCTTGAAGCCTTCGGCGCTCTTGCCGGTGAGGTAGCGGGTGTCCAGCCAGCGCTCGAAGATGGTCCCTGAGTCCAGGGCATGGCCAAGTTCCTTGCACACGCCTTCGCTGATGGCCATCACTGCATCGACCATCTCGCGGGCGCCCTCGTCGGCGATCAGCAGCACGTTGGTGTCCGGCAGGTTGAACTGCACGCCGCTCTCGAGCTTGTCATAGAGCCGCAGCGCTGCGGGATTCGCGCCGCGCTGCATGATCTCGCGGCACGCATCCAGGCCGATGGCGAAGGTCTTGAAGGCATAGGCGATGGCGCGGCCGTAGTCGGGCAGGCGATGCAGTTTCAGGCGCACGCGCACGATGACGCCAAGGGTGCCCTCCGAGCCGATGAACAGTTGCTGCAGGTCGGAGCCGAGCGCCGCGCGCGAGTAGCCGCCCACCGTGACGAGGCTGCCGTCGGCCAGCACCACGTCCATGCCGAACACCATGTCCTCGATCTTTCCGTAGCGCGTGGAGAGCTGGCCGGCGCCGCGGCACGCCACCCAGCCGCCCACGGTGCTGATGGCGAAGGACGACGGCCAGTGGCCCATCGTCATGCCGTAGTCCCTCTGGATGGCCTGCTCGAAGACGTCGCCGAACACGCCTGCCTCCACTTCGACAATCTGGCTTTCCTTGTCGAAGTCCAGCATCTTGTTCAGTTCGCACACATCCAGCACGATGCCGCCGCGCACCGGCAGGGCGGCACCGGTCACATTGCTGCGCCCGGCCGATACGGTCACGGGGATCGCCGCCGCGTGCGCGATGCGCATGACCGCCTGGATCTGCCTGATGGTTGAAACCCGCACGATGACGGCCTGCGGGGTCGCGGGCTTGCCGGCAGTCTCCGTCATCATCGACCCGGCCCACCAGTCACGCGTCCACGTCACGACGCTGCCGGCATCGGTGAGCACTTCATCCGCCACGCCGCGCAGCGCGTCGATCTGCGCGGCATCGACGGCCACGGCGTCGCGTTGCAGGCCGGGCGTGGCGGACGCTTCCTTGATCGTGGCCGCGTAAGCGGGCGGCGTGTGCGCGCCGACGACATAGTTGCCACGGTTGTAGCCGCGCTTGATTGCTTCCTTGCTGATCATGACTTCTCTCCCATAAGAACGGATTTTTCGTGTGCGACGGCGCTCAGGTAGGTGTTGACCTGTTGCGCCACGACGGATTCGGACAGGCCGAGTTCGGCCTGCAACAGTTCGCCCACGCGCGCCGCGGCGCGCGCCGACGCATCGCGCGCCATCAGGCGGGCACGGATACGGCGCGAAAGGATGTCGTCCACGCTGCCCGCCAGTTCATGGCGCGCGGCGTAGACGATCTCGGCTTCGGTGTAGGGCAGCCCTTCGACGATCGGCTTCTGCAGCCGCGCATCGGCCTGCAGGATGTCGCTGACGAAGCGCGCTTCCGTGCCGTAACGCTCACCCAGGTGGGCCGACAGGCCGCCGGATGCCACGATGGCCTGCGCGTCGTATCCCGCCGCGCCCAGCAGGTACGCCGATTTGGTCCGGCATTTGCTGCGCTGGCCGATGACTTTCTGCGCGGCGTCGATGGTTTGCTCGGCCATATGCCGGGACGTGGTCAGCTTGCCGCCGACGATGGTGACCAGGCCATCGGCCGCCGTATGGATTTCATGGTTGCGTTTGATTTCCAGCGTCTTGCCGCCCGGCGGCGCGACCAGCGGCCGGCACCCCGCGATGCTGCCGAGCACGTCCTCGGCCTGCAGGTCCGTCTTCAAGGCCCAGCGCGCGCCGTCGAGCAGGAAGTCCAGCTCCTGCCGGGTGCAGCAGACATCGTCGAGGTCGCCTTCGTAGTCTTCATCGGTGGTGCCGAGGTAGGAGACGTTGCCCCAGCGGGTGATGGTGGCGCGCCGGTTGCGCCCCGGCACCGGGATGGTCACGGTGCAGTCGTTGCGGACCTTCAGCCAGGGAATGGCGACATGCACGCCCTTGGCCGGCCGGATGTGCAGGGTCTTTTCCTCGCCCTTCTTGCGGCCTGTCCAGTCGCGCAGCCAGACGCCGGTCGCCATGATGACGACGCCGGCTCTGGCCCGGATCTCGCGCTCGCCGGCATGGACGATCACGCCATCGACCTTGCCGTGATCGTTGCGGGTGATCTCGACCACCTTCGCATGGTTGACCACCGCCGCGCCATGGAAGGCCGCGGTACGGGCGATGTTCAGGGTCAGCCTGGCATCGTCCACCCGCGCATCGAAATACAGGAAGCCGCCGAGCAGGTTCTCTTCGTTGAAGGTCGGGCAATGCGACAGCACCTCGGCCTTGGTGAGTTTCTGGTGGAGGATGCCTTCGCGCCAGCCGCCGGCGATGTCGTAGGTCCAGAGCAGGCTTTCAAACGCTTTGGACAGGCGCTTGTCGAACACGCCATCCTTTTCCAGCACGGGGAACAGGAACGGCAGGCGCTGCACCAGGTGCCTGGCATTCCTGCGCAGGCGCTGGCGCTCCAGCAGGGAGTGGCACACCAGCCCGAGGTTGCCCTGCTCGATATAGCGCAGGCCGCCGTGCACCATCTTGGAAGATTTGGACGAGGTGCCGGAGGCGAAATCGTTCTTCTCCACCAGGGCCACTCGGTAGCCGCGCAAGCTCGCATCCAGCGCCGCGTAGGCGCCGGTCACGCCGCCGCCGACGATGAGGATGTCGAACTGTTCGCTGGCAAGGCGGTCCAGCTGCTCCTGGCGGACCAGGCGCAGCGGCTCGGTAGAGGTCATCCCGGCGCGGTCCTTGCCCGGATTTCTGGATGGAAAAACCATCATGTCGTGGAGATCTCCTGACTGCTTATTGATTGTGGAAGGTCTGCGCGTGACGCAGCTCGGACGCCACCCGCGCATGCCACAACGCGCGGCGTTCGCCGCGCTCGCCGGCGCCGAGCCGGGGCTCGAAGACGGCATCGGTTTCATTGGTGGCGCGGGCGTGCTGCAGCGAGTCCCACAGCAGCCCCGACGATCCCGCGAAGAAGGCAATGCCGCGCAAGCTGGCCCGGTCGGTTTCCCGCATGCGCCGGATCGGCATGCCGGTCAGGTCCGCCTGGATCTGCAGCAAGGCATCGCTGCCGGACAAGCCGCCGCCCACGATGAGTTCGGACACCTTCACGCCAGCGACTTCCTCGTTGGCCTCGATGCACGAAGCAACCGCATGGGCAATGCCTTCGAGGATGGCGTAGGCCACCTCGGCCTGGGAGCTCGCGATGGAAACGCCCGTCAGCGAGGCCCGCGCCTCGGGCTGCATCTGCGGCACCCGCAGCCCCGTCAGCGCGGGCAGGAACGTCACACCGCGCGCCGAATCGACCGTGGCCGCCAGCGCGCTGATCTGCTTCGCACTCTCGAACCAGCGCAACTTCTCGCAGACCCAGTTGAGCGCCGAGCCGGTAGTGGCCACGAAGGTCTCGACCGAGAGGTGCGAGACATGATGCTGGCGGCGCGCGGTCATGGTCAGGGTGCCGTCGTACAGCCCGGCCCTGGCCGGCGGCTCCGGCCCGGTCATCAGGTCGACGAAGCTGCCGGTGCCGTGCACGCACATCGATTGCCCCCTGTCCAGGCACCCGAGCCCCGCCGCGCCCGCGAGCTGGTCGCCGGCGCAGGCGAGGATCGGCACGTCGATGCCCAGTTGCTCCGGCCGGGTGCGGCCGAAGTCGTCCGCGTCCTGGCGCAGCGCCGGCAAGAGCGCTGCAGGAAAGCCCAGCGCGTCCAGCCAGCCAAGGTGGTAGCGGTGCTCCGCCAGCACGTAGGCACTGGCGGATGTCACGTTGGTGGGCGTGGTCACGCAGGCGCGTTCGCTGGACAGGTGCCACACCAGCCAGGTGTCGATCGTGCCGAACGCAAGACGGTTCTCCCGGAACGCCTCGGCCACGGTCGGGGTGTCGTGGAGATGGCGGGCGGCCCAGAGGTAGGGGGACCGCACGCCTGCCGGGCGGCCGACCTGCTCGATCAGCGTCTTGTCCCAGGCCGGCGCCAGCGCGTTGAGTTCGCCGACGTAGCGCGTGTCCTGCCAGACCATGGCGGGCACGAGCGCACGGCCGGTGCGGGTATCCCAAAGCACCGCCGTGGCCCGCTGCGTGGCCAGGCCCAGCGCCACGATCTGTAGTTGCTCCTGCTGCGCGCGCGCAATCGTCGCGCGGCACACGGCGACGGTCTTCTCCAGGATTACGTTCGCATCCTGCTCCACCACGCCAGGCCGCGGCGCGTCCACCTGGAGCGCCATGTACTCCAGGCAGGAGACATGGCCGTCGGCGGCGACGACAGCCGCGCGCGTTCCGGAGGTGCCTTCGTCGATGGCGAGTATGACGTTCCTGTTGTGCTTCATCGCTGGGTTTTCTCTATCGCCGGGTTGAGGAACGCCGGGGCCGGCTGTTCGTCGCCGCTGAATTGCGGGGCATCGGCTTCGTTGTCGGGATTGATCGCGGTGCGCGTCGGGTCCCAGCGGATCACAAAGCAGATGATGCTGGCCGTCAGCGGCACGATCGACAGGATAAGAAAGGTTTTTTCCAGGCCATAGTTCTCCCGGAAGATCGGGAAAATCAGCAGGCCCAGCGCCGCGCCGGTCGAGCCCAGGGCACCGATGATGCCGTTCGCCCCCGCGCGCAGTTCACTGCGGAACGACAGCGACGAAAGGCTCTTGCCATTGGCGCCGGGACCGCCCGAGTGGAAGAGGATAAACAGCGACGGCACGATCACCGCCACCCAGATCGGCATCTTGCCGTTGAACAGGCCGAGGATCAGCAGCATGACAAAGACGGCGGCGAAACCGAAGGCGGAAGCGCGCCGCAAGCCAAGCTTTCTGCCAATCAGCGGCGACATGAAGCCCCCGAAGATGCCGAAGACGTTGAAGACCAGCGCGCCCACCGTCGCGTAGATGAAGTCCTTGCCGAACAAGGCCGCGCTGATCAGCGGCAAATACCAGCCGACTGCGAAATACTGGATGGACTGCCCGATCTGCACGGTCGCCGCAAGGATGGTGCGCGGCAGATACACGCCGCGGAAGATAAGCAACACATTGGCCAGGCCGCGTTTTGCCTGGTTGAGGACAGGCAGGCGCTCATCCACCGGCGCGGCCACGAAGGGCCGGCCATAAATCCGGGTCATTGCCCTGGCGGCGTCGGCCAGCCGCTCCTTGCGCGCCAGCCAGATCGGGCTTTCGACCAGGAAGGCAAGCTGCAGGATGAGAATGCCGAGCCCGAAGATGGCCGTAGCGGCCACCGAGTAGCGCCAGATGGAATCGCCCACATGCCACGAGTGGAACAGCAAGGCCAGCAGCAGGTTGCTGCAGACGGCGGTGTACCACATGCCCTGCCAGGTATTGAGCCGGCTCTTCAGCCTGACTGGCGTGAACTCCGCCAGCACCGCCATGGCAATGGCGAAATCGATGCCGTAGGCAGCGCCCACGAAGAAGCGCCCGACCAGGATGACTTCGAAGCCCGGCGCGAAGACCACCAACAGCGCACCGGTCACCGCCAGGAATTTCGCCAGCACCAGCGGACGAATGCGGCCCCAGCGGTCGGCCATCCAGCCGCCGATCGGGTTAAAGGCAATGGCCACCCAGGAAGCGAACGAGGTCAGCAGCGCGACCTGCGACGCGGCAAGATGCAAATCCCGCGTCATGGGCCCAAGGCCCGCGCTCAATGCGGAATTGGAGAATGCGTCAAGGAATAATCCCCCCAGCGCGAGCCACCAAATGAGGCCGGCTCTGCCTTTTATGCCTGGGCAGGAATCTATGAACGAGATGACATCATCGATGCCACGGATCTTGATCGTGGATTGCACAGCGGTCTCCTTGTTTTATTTCTGTAAGAGGCCGCAGCAATCTGCACGCAGGAAGAGACCATCTTACAGATGGTCTCTTATCTAGATCTGCAGGCGCACTTTAGGTTGAAAGTTTCTGAGTGTCAAGAGAAGGATCGGGCACTGCCTTGCCTGCCCCGGACCGGACCGGCGACGCGAGGCGCCGCCAGCCGGATTTGCCGGAACTTGCTACATTGCTCCCTGCGGCCAACGCAGCCCCGGCCAGCTTCAGACGATCGACCCAAGGAGATACCGAATGCCCATCGAGAGCACCCGCGCCGCCCTTCAACTCCGCTCGCTGATCAAGCGCGGCGGCGAACTGGAGTTGTCGCTTGCCAGCGTCGACATCCCCCTGCCCGGCCCGAACGAAGTGCTGGTCCGTGTCGAAGCCTCGCCCCTGAACCCGTCCGACCTCGGCCTGCTGTTCGGCGCCGCCGACATGAGCACAGCAAAGGCCGGCGGCACCGCCGGACAGCCCGTCGTCACCGCCCGCGTCCCGGAGGGTGCGATGAAGAGCATGGCGGGCCGGGTGGATGTGTCCATGCCGGTTGGCAATGAAGGCGCAGGGGTGGTCGTCGAGGCGGGCTCATCCGCCGCGGCGCAGGCGCTGCTGGGCAAGACGGTTGCGGCCATTGGCGGCGCGATGTACTCGCAGTACCGCTGTATCCCGGCGGACCAGTGCCTGGTCCTGCCGGAAGGGGCGACACCGGCCGAAGGCGCCTCGTCGTTCGTCAACCCGCTCACGGCGCTGGGCATGGTCGAAACCATGCGGCGCGAGGGACATACCGCGCTGGTGCACACCGCTGCCGCCTCCAACCTGGGGCAGATGCTTAACCAGATCTGCCTCAAGGATGGCGTCGGCCTGGTGAACATCGTGCGCAAGCAAGAGCAGGCGGATCTGCTCAAGGCGCAGGGTGCGGTTCACGTCTGCAACGCGGCCTCGCCCACCTTCCTGCAAGATCTCACCGAATCGATCGCCGCCACGGGCGCGACGCTCGCCTTCGACGCCACCGGCGGCGGCAAGCTTGCGGGACAGATCCTGAGCTGCATGGAGGCGGCCTTGAGCAGGAAAGCCGGCGAGTACAGCCGCTATGGCTCGACGACGCACAAGCAGGTCTACCTCTACGGCGGCCTGGACACCTCGCCGACCGAGTTCACCCGCAACTTCGGCATGGCCTGGGGAATGGGAGGCTGGCTGCTGTTTTCCTTCCTGCAGAAGATCGGGCCGCATGCGGCGGGCGCGCTCAAGCAGCGCGTGGTGGCGGAACTGAAGACGACCTTTGCCAGCCACTACTCGAAAGAGATCTCGCTGGCCGAGGTACTGGACCTGGACGTGATCGCGGTCTACAACAAGCGCGCGACCGGCGAGAAGTATCTGATCAATCCGAACAAGGGGCTGGCTGGGTAATGACCCGCGGCGCGGCATGCCGCGCTTGCCGGCTTTCAGTGCCCGCGCCGGGCACTGAAAAGGATCTGCCCGAGCCGGTCGGCAGCGCTCCGTAACCCGCTGCCTGTCGGACAGGCTGCCGTCCTGGCGTGCTTCAGGACGGCAGCGCCATGTGCAGGACCGGGAATGGATTACCGAACGGGTCCGGCGCGAAGCGGCCGATCCGGCGGAAGCCAACGTGCTCGTGAAATCCAGCCGCCTGCTCGTTCTGCTCATTCACGTCCACCTGCGCCGCCCCCAGCGAGCGGACCGCGTGGTCCACCAGGCTCCTGCCCACACCACATCCCTTGTATGCCGGATGCACGAAGAGCATCTCGATCTTCGAGTCCGCAACGCCGGCAAAGGCATACGGCATACCCGCCGCCGTGCGCAGGCAATGAAATTCGCCAATCGTCCGCAGTGTCTCCCTGACCGCCAGGGCCAGCGCCTGGATATCGGGCTCGCGCAGCAAGCACCCGGGGGCGGCAACAGCCGGAGGATAAGGGGAAACGCCTTGGCTGGCTACCGTGGCAAAGGAAGCAGGCGCGCCAACGGCGCGTATCGCGCTCTCGGCACTCTGCCGATGCCACGCCTTGCAGGGCCTTTGTTCATGAACGGCAGGCGGAAGCCATATCACGCATTGTCATGAAACGACAATCACTTGCTGCTAGCGCATTTCATTTGAAAATGATTACCAACAGCATAAGCGGAAATTAATCGGTATAACCTTACAAATTCATTTCAAAGCGAATTTTATTTTTAAGGATTTCATGGAATTTCTTATATCTATTGCCTTATGATTAACCTGCAGAAAATCCACTCGCGATGAATGCGGTGATTGGACTTGGAGCCTTCCATGCAGGTGACTTCTTTCCAACGCGGTTGCATCCGGCTCGAACTGCTTGCTGAACCTTGCATCGATCTTCCCGCAGCCCTTCGGATGGGAGTGCCTGGCGGTGGTGCCAGGAGGAGCAACGCCGTTCGTGCCGGCGGCTGCCCAAGATGAACTGGGGCACACTCCCCGACGTCGCTCTGGCGTGCCTGGCGGCAGGCTATGCCATCGCCGCGGCACTGGCCAGCCGGCGCGCGCCGGCGCAGGCCGCCATCCCTTGCGCCGCCCCGGAAGACGCCGGCCTGCACCCGGTCAGCGTGCTCAAGCCGCTGTGCGGCGCCGCCC
Source organism: Burkholderiaceae bacterium 16 (assembly GCA_000955785.1). Lineage (GTDB taxonomy): Bacteria > Pseudomonadota > Gammaproteobacteria > Burkholderiales > Burkholderiaceae > Cupriavidus. The sequence continues at coordinate 144,128 of JYOD01000026.1, read as the reverse complement.
CCCAGCTTTATGAAAACCTTGCAGGCCTGTGCCGGCAACGGCATCCGGCATTCCAACTGGTATTCGGCGTCCATGCGGCGGACGATCCCGCTATCGCGGTGGTGGAGCGGCTGCGCGCGGAATTTCCGGCATGCGACATTGCCCTGGTGACCGACTCCCGTGTGCACGGCAGCAACCTCAAGGTCAGCAACCTGATCAACCTGCTGCCACAAGCGCGCCATCCCTGGCTGTTGATTGCCGACAGTGACATCGCGGCGCCCCCGGACTACCTGGCCCGCGTCACCGCGCCGCTGGCCGACGCCGCGGTTGGCGTGGTGACCTGCCTGTACCGCGGCAGGGCCGCAGGCGGACTATTGTCACGGGTCGGTGCGCAGTTTATCGACGACTGGTTCGCGCCCTCCGTGCGCATCGCCCATGGCTGCGGCTCGCGCCGCTTCTCCTTCGGCGCGACCATAGCCCTGCGGCGAGAGGTACTCGACGCCATCGGTGGATTCGCGCCCCTGGCCAACCGGCTCGCCGACGATTTCTGGCTTGGCGAACTGACCCGCCGCAGCGGCTTGCGTACCGTGCTATCGGACGTCGTGGTGAGCACGGACGTGACGGAAACACGCCTGCCCGCGCTGTGGGCGCACGAACTGCGCTGGCTGCGCACCATCCGTTCCATCAACCCCCTCGGCTTTGCCTTTACTTTCATCACCTTTACCTGGCCCGTGCTGGCGCTGGCCGCGAGGCTGTCGCCGCAGCCTCTGGTGCTGGCCGTGGCGCTGGCCGGTATCGTGGCGCGCAGCATGCTGGCGGGCAGCGCCGCCGCGGCCTTGCGCGCGCCGCTGCGCGACGCGCTGCTGCTCGTCGAATGGGCAGCCGCGCTGTTCGGCGAGAAGGTGCGCTGGCGCGAGCAGGTAATGTCGGTACGCGATCGGCCCGCCGCCGCCGCCGCGCCCCGCCCGGAGTTCGCGAACCCGCACTCCGGCCCCGTTCCGCAACAAGGCACCGGCGCGCAAGCCGTCACGGGCTTTGCCGCCGGCATGATGGCGCGGCCCCTTTCCTTGCAGGCCGATGGCGCGGACAATGACGAGCGCGACCGCTCTCCCGCCCTGTCTGCAAACGGCATGATTTCACAGAGACCGCTATGAGAACGCTCTTCCTGCAGGCCCCTTCCTTCGATGGCTTCGACGGCGGCGCCGGTTCGCGCTACCAGGCCAAGCGCGAGATCAAATCGTTCTGGTATCCCACCTGGCTGGCCCAGCCCGCCGCGCTGGTGCCCGACAGCCGCGTTCTGGATGCACCGGCCGACGGCCTGGACGCGCAGGCCACGCTGGAGATCGCCGCCGGCTTCGACCTGGTCATCATCCACACCAGCACGCCGTCCTTCCCGACCGACGCGAAGTTCGCCGAGGAACTGAAGAAGCGCAAGCCTGGCGTGCTGATCGGCATGGTGGGCGCCAAGCCGGCGGTAGACCCGGGCGGCACGCTGGGCGCCAGCACCGCCATCGATTTCGTGTGCCGCGAGGAGTTCGACTACACCTGCCAGGACGTGGCCGCGGGCAAGCCGCTCAAGGATGTGCCGGGCCTAAGCTACCGCCTGCCGGACGGCTCGCTGGAACACAACGGCCCGCGTCCGATGATAGAGAACATGGACGAACTGCCCTTTGTGGCGCCCGTGTACAAGCGCGACCTGAAGATCGAAAACTACTTCATCGGCTACCTGAAGCACCCGTACGTGTCGATCTACACCGGCCGGGGCTGCCGCTCGAAGTGCACCTTCTGCCTGTGGCCGCAGACCGTGGGCGGGCACCGCTACCGCACCCGCTCGCCGGAGAGCGTGATCGCCGAGGTGAAGTGGATCAAGGAGAACATGCCCGAGGTGAAGGAGATCATGTTCGACGACGACACCTTCACCGACTTCAAGCCGCGTGTGGAAGAAATCGCGCGCGGCCTGGGCAAGCTCGGCGTGACGTGGTCGTGCAACGCCAAGGCCAACGTGCCGTACAGCACGCTCAAGATCATGAAGGAAAACGGGCTGCGCCTGCTGCTGGTGGGTTACGAATCCGGCGACGACCAGATCCTGCTGAACATCAAGAAGGGCCTGCGCACCGACATCGCGCGGCGCTTCACCGAGGACTGCCGCAAGCTCGGCATCACCATCCACGGCACCTTTATCCTGGGCCTGCCGGGCGAGACCCGCGAGACCATCGAGAAAACCATCGAGTACGCCAAGGACATCAACCCGCACACCATCCAGGTATCGCTGGCGGCACCCTATCCTGGCACCACGCTGTACCGCCAGGCGGTGGAAAACGGCTGGCTGGAAGAGAACAAGGTCATCAACCTGGTCAACGACAAGGGCGTGCAGCTCGCCGCAATCAGCTACCCTCACCTCTCCAGGGAAGAGATCTATCACGGCGTGGAGACCTTCTACAAGCGCTTCTACTTCCGCCCCGGCAAGATCTGGGAGATCGTGCGCGAGATGCTGGGCAGCTGGGAGATGATGAAGCGGCGCCTGCGCGAAGGCGTGGAGTTCTTCCGTTTCCTGCGTTCGCACGAAGCGTGAGCCCGGCGCAAGACAAGATGACAGTGCAGACCGCGATGGCGTCGCAGCGCGCGCTGATCCTCACCGCGGATGATTTCGGGCTGCATCCCGCCGTCAACGAGGCCGTTGAGATGGCCCACCGGGATGGCGTGCTCAACGCGGCCAGCCTGATGGTGGCCGCGCCCGCCGCCGCCGACGCGGTGGCTCGCGCGCGCCGCCTGCCCGGCCTGCGCGTGGGGCTGCACCTGGTGCTGGCCGACGGGGCCGCGATGCTGCCGCCCGCACGGATCCCGGCGCTGGTCGACGCGCAAGGCCGCTTCGGCTCCGCCATGGCGCGTGACGGCTGCCGCTTCTTCTTCCTGCCCGGGGCGCGGCGGCAGCTTGCCGCCGAGATCCGCGCGCAGTTCGACGCCTTTGCAGCCACCGGACTGGCACTGGACCACGTCAACGCCCACAAGCATTTCCATCTGCATCCCACCGTGCTGTCGCTGACGCTGGCGATCGGCCGCGAGTTCGGCCTGCGCGCCGTGCGCCTGCCGCGCGAGCACGGCGCGCCGCTGCTGCTGCGGCCCTGGCTGGCGCTATTGCGGCGCCGCCTTGCCGCCGCGGGCGTGGCCCACAACGATTACGTGGTGGGCATCGCCAACAGCGGCGCCATGGACGAAGCCACGCTGCTGGCCGCGCTCGCGCGCCTGCCCGCGGGCGTGGGCGAGATCTACTTCCATCCCGCCGTGGTATCGGGCGCCGAAGTCACGGCCACCATGCGCGGATATCGCCATGCCGACGAACTGGCCGCGCTGCTGTCGCCGCGCGTGCGCGCCGCGCTGGACCGGACCGCGCCGCGCCGAGGCGGCTTCGCCGACGTGCTGGCCCCGGCATGAAGGGCATGACAATGGTGGCGACAACACTGACGACAATGCCGGCGGCAACACCAGCGGCAACCCTGGCCGCAAACGCGCGATGAAGCGTCTGATCTTCCTGTCCGGCCTGCTCGGCCTGCTTGGCCTGACCCTGCTGATCAGCCACGAGGGCGCGAGCGACGTGGCCCGCATCGTCGCCGAAGGCGGCTGGCTGTTGCTGCTGCTGGTGCCCTTCCACGCGCTGCCGCTGCTGCTGGACGCACAGGGCTGGCGCGTGCTGCTGACCTCGGCCGATCCCGTAGAGCGCGCCGGCCTGGGCTTCCTCTGGTGGGTGGCCACCGTGCGCGAAGCCGTCAACCGGCTTCTGCCCACCGCCAGCGTGGGCGGCGAACTGGCCGGCATCCACCTGACCCGCCTGCGCATCCACGACACCACCGCCATCACCGCCAGCATCGTGGTGGAAGTCATGGTGACGCTGTTCGCGCAATACCTTTTCTCCGCGCTGGGCGTAATGCTGCTGATACTCGCGATGCACGATGGCGGCCAGGCGTGGGTGATCCTGCTCGGGCTGGCGCTATCGCTCCCCGTGCCGGTACTGTTCGCGCTCTCGCTGCGTCACAGCGCGATCTTCGAGCGACTGGAGGGTGCCGCCAGGCGCCTGTTCGGCGGGGACCACCGACTGGTGGCGCAGATCGACGGCGCTCGCCTCGACGCCGCCATCCGCGCGCTCAATGCACGCCACGGCGAACTCGCGGCCGCGCTGGCCTGGCAGTTCGCCGGTTTTCTCGCGGGCACGCTGGAAATCTGGTTCGCGCTGATGCTGCTGGGCCATCCGGTGCCGTTCTGGCAGGCCATCGCCATCGAATCGCTGACCCAGGCGGCGCGCCATGTCGCCTTCTTCGTACCGGCCGGGCTGGGCGTGCAGGAGGCCGTCGTGATGCTGCTGGGCCATCTGCTCGGGGTGGACCCGCAGGTGTCGCTGTCGCTGGCGCTGGTCAAGCGCGCACGCGAGGTGCTGTTCGGCGTGCCGGCATTGTTGTCATGGCAATGGGTGGAACTGCGCCGCTGGCGGCGGGAGGCGGCGGCGCTAAGGTAAGTACCAACCCGCGCCGCACGCCCCGCCGCTTTCCGCCTGGCCCCCCGCAAATCGTGGCGTCCGCTTCTCAAGGAACGCACGCACACCTTCGCGCGCATCGGCGCTCCGGCCCACAAGCAACGCCTGCTCAAGCGCCAGATGCTCCTGCCGGCCTCGCGCCGGCAAACCGCCGCACAAGGTCTTGATCGCGGCCAGCGACCCGCCCGCGGCACTCGCCAGCCGGGCCACCATGGCCTCGGCGGCATCGGCCAGTCCGTCGTCCGGGTACAGGGCATCGATCACGCCCTGCTGCAGGCAGCGCTGCGCGTCAATCGTTTCACTGAGCATCAGCCACTGCTGCGCCCGCACCGCGCCGACGCGCCGGGCCAGGAAATACGAGGCACCGGCATCGGGCGAAAGACCGATTGCGGCGTAGCCGGTGCGCAGCGTGGTCGATGCCGCGCCGAGCACGAAGTCCGCGCACAGCGCCAGGCCGATACCCTCGCCGGCCACCGGCCCGCTGACCGCGGCCACCACCGGCAGCGGCGCCGTGGCCAGCCGGTAGAGCGCCGGGTGGAGCGGGGTGAGAATGTCGTCTACCAGCGTATCCAGCGCCATTCCCGCGGCGGCGAACTCGTCGATGTTGCCACCGGCGCAAAAAATGCGGCCTTGCGCCGCCAGCAGCACCACGCGCGGCTTGCGCTGTATGGGCGCGGCGTAGCGGCCGATAAATCGTTAAGATAGCCTTCGCCGCATTACCCAAAAAATAGAACACGAGGAGATCATCCATGCCCCACCCGCGCATCCGCGCCACCCTGCTGGCTTCCACCCTGCTCCTCGCCGCCCTGCCCGCGCGCGCCGACATCCGCGTGGGCATCGACGTCTCCACCACCGGGCCCGCCGCCTCCATCGGCATCCCCTCCAAGAACGCTGTGCTGATGTGGCCGCCCACCCTGGGCGGCCAGCGCGCGCAGTACGTGATCCTGGACGATGGCTCCGACCCCGCCGCCGCGGTGCGCAACGTGCGCAAGCTGATCTCCGAGGAGAAGGTGGACGTGATGGTCGGCCCCAACATCACGCCGACGGCCATCGCCGCGCTCGATGCGGTGGCGGAGGGCGAGACGCCGATGGTGGCGCTGGCCGCGTCGGCCGCCATCATCGAGCCGCAGGCGGACCCGAAGCGGCGCTGGGCGTTCAAGATGCCGCAGAACGATTCGCATATGGCCACGGTGCTCACCGAGTACATGAGCAACCATGGCGTGAAGACGGTGGGCTTTATCGGCTTCAACGATGCTTACGGCGAGAGCTGGTGGCGGGAGTTCTCCAGGCTGGCGGAGCTGCGCAAGATCAAGGTGGTGGCCAACGAGCGCTTCTCGCGCAACGATACTTCGGTGACCGGGCAGGTGCTGAAGCTGATGGCGGCCACCCCGGACGCGATCCTGGTGGCCGGTGCGGGCACGCCTTCGGTACTACCGCAGAAGACGCTGGCCGAGCGGGGGTATAAAGGCAAGGTGTACCAGACCCACGGCATCGCCACCTGGGACTTCCTGCGGGTAGGCGGCAAGGATGTGGACGGCACGCTGTTCCCGACCGGGCCGGTGGTAGTGGCCCGGCAACTGCCGGACAGTCATCCGGTGAAAAAAGTGGCACTGGATTTCGCGACGCGCTATGAGGCGAAGTACGGCGCGGACAGCATCACGCAATTTGCCGGCGATGCCTGGGGCGCGTGGATGCTTCTGGACGACGCCGCGCGCCGTGCCGGCAAGAGCGGCGCGCAGCCGGGCACGCGGGAGTTCCGCCACGCCATGCGCGATGCGCTGGAGACCACCACTAACCTGACCATTCCCAATGGCGTGATGAACCTGAGCGCGAAAGACCATCAGGGCTTCGACCAGCGCTCGCGCGTGATGGGTGTGATCCGCGACGGCAAGTTTGCCTACGCGGTAGAGAAATAAGGATGTCTTGACATGAGCAATACGACAGCAACCGCCTCCCAACCCTTGACGATCGGCTTTATCGGGCTGGGCGCCATGGGCACGCCGATGGTGCGGCACCTGCTTGCCGCCGGCCACGGCGTGCGCGCCTGTGTGCGCCGGCCCGAGGCGGCCGACGCGGCCCGCGCGCTGGGCGCAGTGCCCTGCGCCACGCCCGCCGAAGCGGCGCGCGGCGCGGCGGTGGTGTTCACCAATGTCACCTCGTCCGAGGATGTGCGCTCGGTGCTGCTGGGCGAGCACGGCGTGATCGAGGGCGCGGCGCCGGGCACCATCTGCATCGACCACAGCACCATCTCGCCCATCGTCACGCGGGAGATCGCCGCGCGGCTGGCCGAGCGCGGCATCGAGGCGCTGGACTGCCCGGTCTCGGGCGGCACCGTGGGCGCCGAAGCGGCCAGCCTGACCATCATGGTGGGCGGCAAGGCCGAGATGCTGGAGCGCGTGCGGCCACTGCTCGGGCTGCTCGGCAAGACCGTCACCCACATCGGCGATCACGGCGCAGGGCAAGTCGCCAAGCTGTGCAACCAGATCGCGCAGGTGGTCAATATCGAAGGCATTGCCGAAGCCATGCGCTTCGCGCAGGCGCAGCAGGTAGACAGCGGTCGCGTGCTGCAAGCCATGGCCACCGGCATGGCCGGCAGCCGCATGCTCGACATGATGGGGCCGAAGATGGTGGCGCACGACTTTGCCCCGGGCATCGAGGCGCGGCTGCACGACAAGGATTTCGGGCTGGCCGCGGAGATCGCCCGCCAGCTCGGGCTGGAACTGCCGGCCATGCAGGCCACCTCGCGCCAGCTTGGCATGCTGATGGACAAGGGCTGGGGGAAGGAGGATACCTCGTCGCTGCTGCGGGTGCTGGAGGGTTGAGCTGCCGCACGCCGGGCGTCAGGCGCTAGGCCACGCCCATCATCCTCACGACCGCACGCAGCAACGGGCTGTCCGGGTCGGCGAAATCGTCCATCACGTTGAAGTGGTGCCTCCCGGGCATCGGCACATGCGCCGCGCCTGGCGCCGACGCGTTGGCGGCCCAGCCAGCGCGCAGCAGGTCCGTCTGCCGCTGGTATTCCTCGGGCTCCAGCCCGCCCACCGCCGTCACCAGCGGTGCGTCCGTGGCGGGCGGCAGGAAGGCCGGCGAGAGCCGCGCCACGTCGCTCTCCGACAGTTTCAGGTCGGCCTGCAGGAAAGCGGCGCGCCGAAGCGGCTCCAGATCGTGCAGGCCGCTGACCGACACCACGCCCTTGACCAGGTCCGCCGGCAGGTCGCTGCCCACGCGCGGCCACAGGGTGGTGAGCATCATCGCCGCCATATGGCCGCCGACGGAATGCCCCGCCACGAAGATACGCGTCCGGTCGTGCCCGAGCCGGTCCGCCGCGCGGTACAGCCATGCCACGCTGCGCACCGCCTGCAGCAGGATGGTCTCCACCGTCACCGCCGGACACAACGAGTACTCGACCACCGCCACCGACACGCCGCACCGTGGCAATGCGTTGGCCACCAGGCTGTGGTCGCGCTTGTTCAGCGCACGCCAGTAGCCGCCGTGCAGGAACACCAGCAGCGGCGGCGCCTGCCCGGCAACGGCGCCGGGTTCGGCGGGGAAGTAATCGAGCCGCTCGTCCTCGTGGTACGGGCCAGGCTCGCCATCGGCATAGCTCAGGTCTTCCAGCCAGCCGCCCCGCTCGCGCACCTGGCGCGACAGCGCGGCCCAGCGCGCCATATGGATGGTGTTGTCGGGCACCCTGGCCCGGTTGTTGTACTGGACGTCGAAGAAGGCGGGGTCCTGCGACGGCAGCTGCGCAAGACTGGCGAAGGACGGCAGGTCTGACATGGTGCTCCGGGCTTGGATTGGAAACGCGGGCGGCCTTGGCGGCCCGCAGGTGCGATGGCTGCAATAATGCTAGCCGAGTTGGCTAGCTGCCAGGAATCGACAAGATCCCGGATATCGCCTTACCGCCGATGGTCGTAAAACGTCACCTGCGTGCCGGCCAGGGCCACCGGCAAGGTCCGCCCGCCGACGCCTGAATACCATGACCGGAGCCGCGCCATGCGGACCAGGCGAGGACGCCAGGGATTCCCTGGGACTGGCTAGTTGTGACCGCGCAGGATTTGCGGCATAATTCCCGGCTCAGCACCATGCTGGCACGCCGGTTCCCGGCAAATCGGCCAGCATCCACTCAGCCCGGGTGGTGAAACAGGTAGACGCAGGGGACTCAAAATCCCCCGCCGCAAGGCGTGTCGGTTCGAGTCCGACCCCGGGCACCACTGAATTCCCCAAGAAAATACACCCGTTTGTTTCAATAGGCAGCCGTCGCCCTGTTGCGACTGCGTACGGTGCGATCGCCTGACCGATTGGCCCGATCCGGGCCGGCCTCGTCAGTACCAGCCCGGCTTCCGGCCGCCAAGGCCACTACGCCCCGGCCCGATCCAGCAGCACGATGGTCACCAGCACGGAGGCGTTGCTGATCGCCGTCACATCATGCTTCACGCCGGAAGCCAGATAGACGAGATCGCCCTGGCGCAGCAGCCGGTGGCCACCGTCCACGCCGACATCCACTTCGCCTTCCAGGCATTGCATGGTGACCGGCCCGGCTACCGCATGGGCCGGCATACGTTTGCCGGCGGCCAGCACCAGGCGCATGACTTCCAGGCGGCTCTCCTTGAAGAGTGCCGTGGTGGGCGTCTGCTCAAGGCGCGCGCCCAGGGGCAGCACGCTGGCGATCTGGCCGGAGGATAGATGAGGGATGGACATCGGTGGCTCCTAGTTGTCTGCGGTGCGGCGCCTGCGTCCGTCGGACACCTTCGGTAGTGACTCCCGCCCCATTGGTGTCCCGGCCCATTCGTTCTTCAGCCGTTCGCGTCGCGCTCTGCACTGATGGTAGTACGCGCATGGGCTTTGTCCCAATGACAACGCGTGCTCCCGAGCCCGCGGAAAATTGCCGATGCGCCTACCGGTCGCTACACGGTTTGGCAGGTCCCTCGACTATGCTGTGATTGGGCACCATGCCCGGACGCGCCGCCCGGCATAGCCAGATCGCCCTGGGAGCGCTGGCGCGCGAATGCGGGAGAACTGTCATGCATCAGCGCCTGGCCGGTTTGGTTTGCGCGGCCGCCGTCATGGCTTGCGCCTGTGTCACCTTGCAGCCCGAGCAGACGGGGAACAAGTTGGTCGGCGGTCCGGAAAGCAGCGTGCGCGATACCTTTGGCGCACCCAGCGATGTCTACCGCCTGGCTGACGGCACCACCCGCTGGATCTATTCCCGCCAGCCGCTCGGCTTCTCTGTCTACGCGGCGGATTTCGATGCCGGAGGCAAACTCAGCAGCTTCCGTCAGATGCTGACGGAAAAAGAGATCTACCAGGCGCAGATCGGCGTCTGGACCAAGCGCGACATTGAAGAGCGCTTCGGCAAGCCTCGGGTCCCGATTCAGTATTACCCGCTGATGAAGCGGGAAGCCTGGTCCTATCGTATGTACAAGGACGCCAACCTGCCGGCCCACTTCAGCTGCTACTTCGACGACAACGGCGTGTTGCAGCAGACGATGATCATCGCCGATCCGCTGGGCGGCGGGAGTCATGGCAGAGGCAAGTGAGCGAGCTGCCTTACAACTGCGCCACCAACGCCTTGATCCACGCATGCACCACCCGGACGTCCGGCGAGGTTTCGAACCGCTCGGATGCCATCAAGTAGTACGAATGCGCCGATGACAAGCTAACCGGCGACAGCCGCACCAGTTGCCCGGACTTGAGCAGGTGCAGCAGCAGCGAGCGACGCCCGTAGGCAATGCCTTGCCCGCGCATGGCGGCGTCCAGCATCAGCCCGGTGTCGGTAAAGGTAGTCACGCGAGGGCTGCGCGGCATGGGCAGTCCGGCCTCCCGGAACCAGGGCTCCCAGGCATGGCGGCTGTGCGACAGGAGCATGGCTTCGCCGAACAGCCTGGGCAGCGCGCGCTGCCTGAGCGTGGCGAGGTAGGACGGCGCCGCCACCGGAAACCACTCGTCATGGCCCAGGTCGAGATGCGGCTCAACCGGCCTGGCCCGGGCAAAGCGCAGTGCGATGTCGGCCTCGCCATGACGGGGCACGATCATCTGGCTGGTGGGGTCCAGCGCGATAGCGATCCGGGGATGGCTGCGCTGGAATTCCGCCAGCGCGGGCACCACGCGAAAGCGGGCGAATGAAGGCAGCACGCTGACGCGCACCGTGCGCGGATCGGCCGCCGGGCCGAAGGCTTCGCCCAGCGTGGACAGTGCTTGCCGGACCGGCCCTAGCAGGCGTTCAGCCTCGGGCGTGGGCGTCACGATGCGCGTGGTGCGCGCGAACAGCGCCACGCCGCAGCGTTGTTCGAGCTCGCGGATGCGATGGCTCACCGTGCTGTGGGCCACGCTGAGTTCCTCGGCGGCCCGGTGAAAGCTCCGCAGGCGCGCCACGGCATCGAAGGCGAGCAGCAGCGGGATCGGCGGGATGTGCTTCATGACGGCTTGCGCGGGCAATCCGCCGGCTCAGCGCGTGCGGGCATTGCCTTGGTTTCGGTGATCTCGGGTGCGAAGCCGGTCGTGGCGGTGGGACGGGCGCAAACGAGCCGGCTCGCGATGCGCGATCATAGCGTACGCGCTGTGCGCAACGCCCAGCCGAACAAGCCGGCGAAAGCCAGCGGGCCCCACACGGACAGCACCTCTCCCATTCCGGGGAACAGCATGCGCTGCGGCAGTGCGGCATCGCCCGCCTGCGCCCAATCGGCAGCCAGCAGGGCCAGGCACACCCCCTGCACCAGCAGGTTGCGGCCTGCGCGCTCCGTGCCCAGGACAGCGGCGGCAGCCAGCGGCATCAGGCCGAAAGTCAGGGCGGAAAGCATAGGCATCTCCCGGCGCGGTGGCGCGCTGCATCGTGGATGGAATGCCGCCACTGTAGGGCCGGATCGCTCGCAATTTGATGAAAGTTGCGGCGCGATTGTGCGACTGCGTCGACTAATCTTCCCAATTGCTGGCTCTCGGCTCCCACGGTTCCGCACCGCGTACCGCAAGGCTCGAGGCCACCCCAGCGCATGTTGACACCGCTTAAATCACAAACAAAAGCTTTCAGCACGCGCCCAAAGTTGGGGCAGGGATAATGGCCCACGCCAAATCTGCGCGGTGCCCGCCGGGAAGGATCGCGGCCAGAAGCTCTTGCCGCGGCCCCGCTGCGTGGGCGCCCCGTGGGCCCAGTGATTTCTCTGCCGAGCCGCTGCCGCGCCATGGAAACCATCGTCCACCTGCTTGCAACGCAACCTGAGATCGCTTTGTTCCTGGCGCTGGCCGTGGGACATGCGGTGGGTTCGATCAAGATCGGGCCGTTCCAGCTTGGCGGCATCTGCGGCACGCTGATTGCCGCGCTGGTGATCGGGCAAACCGGGGCGCGCATCGGCACCGACGTGCGCAACGTCTTCTTCGCCTTGTTTATCTTTGCCCTAGGCTTCACCGGCGGCCCGCAGTTCTTTGCCAACGTCACCCGCAGCTGGCGCATTGGCCTGCTGTCGCTGGTGGAAGTGGCCGTGGTGCTGGCGCTGATGGCGCTGGCGGTGGTGGTGCTGAACCTGGACCAGGGCACGGCGGCGGGGCTGCTGGCCGGCGCGGCGACGGAATCGGCGGTGATCGGCACGGCCTCCGAGGCCATCGGCAGGCTGGGCCTGTCCCCCGAACGGATACGCGAGCTGCAGACCAATATCGTCACCGCTTACAGCGTGACCTACCTGTTCGGGCTGATCACCATCGTGCTGTTCACCAGCCAGCTGGCGCCGTGGCTGTTGCGCATCAACCTGCGCGAGTCGGCAGCGGCGCTCTGGCAAAGGCTCGGCGGCGAGTCCGACATGGGCGCGCGCCAGTACAGCGCTCTGCCGCGCCTGGTGGGCCGCGTGCTGGAAGTGCGTGCGGCGGCCGGGCAGACCGTGCTGGCGGCGGAGAAGGCAGTGGCGCTGGGCGTGACGATCCGGCGCATCCGGCGCGACGCTCATACCTTCAAGCCAACGCCCGATGAGGTGCTGCGGGCCGGTGACGTGGTGCTGGCGTATGGCCGCCGCGACGCCATGGTGCCGTTCGCGCAGGCGGTGGGCATCGAGCTGCCCGAGGCGCCGGAAGCGGCCGGGGAAGCCAGCATGGACACGGTGGTGCAGACCGAGCAGGACGTGCTGCTCACGCGGCGCGAGATCAGTGGCGTCACGCTGGCCTCGCTGCGCGGCATGGCGGATGTCGGCATGGGCCGCGGCGTGTACATCGACGCCATCAGCCGCGTCGGGCGTCCGATCCCGCCGTTGCCCAATACCGTGCTGGAGCGTGGCGACGTGCTGAGCCTGAGCGGCCCCTCCGAGGCCGTCGACCGGGTAGTGCCGGAACTGGGCTACCGCGTCGTGCCCACCATCAAGACCGATTTTGTGTTTCTCGGCGTCGGGGTGCTGCTGGGCATGTTGCTGGGCAGCCTGAGGCTGCAGGTTGGCGGCGCGGAACTGACGCTGGGTACCGGCGGCGGATGCCTGGTAGCGGGCCTGGCATTCGGCTGGCTGCGCGCGCGCGTGCCGCTGATGGGCTCGCTGCCCTCGTCGGCCGCGGAGATCCTGAAGGATTTCGGGCTGGCCACCTTTATCGCGGCGGTGGGCCTGTCCGCCGGACCGGACGCCATCAAGCTAGTGAAGACCTATGGCCTGGCGCTGCCCGTTGCGGGCGTGCTGATCTCGATCGTGCCGGCGTCGCTGTCGCTGCTGATCGGCCACTGGTGGCTGAAGATCGAAGCCCCGATCCTGCTCGGCGCGGTGGCCGGACAGCAATGCAGTACGCCCGCCATCATGGCGCTGACCAATGCAGCCGGCAACAGCACGCCGGTGGTTGGCTACACCATCACTTACGCCATTTCCAACGTGCTGCTGCCATTGATGGGACCCATCGCGGTCGCAGTGGCCGGTGCACTGGCGCATTGATTGCGCACCGGCCCGTGCCCGCCATCGGGATCCGGGCAGCACGCTCGTTTGATCGCGTCGCTTGATCCATTTATCCATCACGCAGCAGGAGTAAAGCATGGAGTGGTTGCACAGCATCTTCCAGAAGTCCCCTGAAGCGGCGTTGTTCCTGTCGCTGGCGGTCGGCTACGCGATCGGCAAGATCACCTTCGGGCGTTTCCAGCTTGGCGGCGTGGCCGGCTCGCTGCTGGCCGCGGTGGTCATCAGCCAGGTCGGCGTGGAGATCGACAACGGCGTCAAGGCGGTGATGTTCGCGGTGTTTATCTATGCCGTGGGCTACGAGAGCGGGCCGCAGTTCTTCAACTCGCTCAACCGCAGCTCGCTGCGCGAGATCGCGATGGCGATCTTCATGGCGGTGGTGGGGCTGGCCACGGTGGTGATCCTCGCCAAGCTGTTCCATATCGACAAGGGACTGGCCGCCGGCCTGGCCGCCGGCGGCATGACGCAGTCGGCCATCATCGGTACGGCGGGCGACGCCATCACCAAGCTGGGGCTGCCGCCCGACCAGGTGAAGCTGCTGCAATCCAACGTGGCGATCGGCTATGCCGTGACCTATGTGTTCGGCTCACTGGGCGCCATCATCGTGTGCGTGAACATCCTGCCGCGCTTCATGAAGACGGACCTCAAGACCGACGCCAAGAAGGTCGAGCTGGCCATGCACGGCGGCACGCCGCAGTTTGGCCCGGGCCAGCGTGGCGCGCTGCCGCGCCTGGTGGGCCGCGTGTTTCGCGTAGCCGGCGCCGCCGGCAAGACCGTGGCGGCGATCGAGACCAAGGGCGCGGACCTCGTCACGGTCGAGAAGGTGATGCGCGGCGGCAAGCCGGTCGAGGTCAGGCAGGACCTGGTGCTGCAGGCCGACGACCTGGTCCTGATGGTGGGCCGGCGCGACGCGATGGTGCCCGCCGCGCAGATGATCGGCGAGGAAGTGGCCGACGCCGAAGGCATGGGCGTGGTGATGCAGACGCGCCGCGCGGTGTTCACGCACAAGGACATGAACAACAAGTCCATCGCCGAGATCATCGGCATGGTGGAGCGCGACCAGCGGCACGGCGTGTATATCGAGCATATCGAGCGCTACGACCATCCGCTGCCGATCCTGCCCGACCTGAAGCTCCAGCACGGCGACATCCTCACCTTCTACGGCACGCCCGACGACACCGCGCGCGCGGTCAAGACCGCCGGCTATGAACTGGTGCCGAGCGAGAAGACGGACTTCGTCTACTTCGGCGCCGGCGTGCTGGTGGGCCTCTTGATCGGCCTGCTGGTATGGCGCGTGGGGTCGATCCCGCTAACCCTGGGTTCCGGCGGCGGCGCGCTGTTGTCCGGCCTGGTGTTCGGCTGGGCGCGGTCCAAGCATCCGATGTATGGCGCCATGCCGACGGCGGCCTGCCAGTTGCTCAAGGACTTCGGGCTGGCGGCCTTCGTGGCCATCGTCGGCATCAACTCCGGGCTGCAGGCGGTGACCACGCTCAAGCAAAGCGGGCTGACCATCTTCCTGCTCGGCGCCGTGGTGACGCTGCTGCCGCTGTTCCTCACCATGCTGTTCGGGCGCTACGTGCTCAAGTACGACAACGCGGCGCTGCTGGCCGGCGCGCTGTCGGGCTCGCGCAGCGCCAACCCGGCCTTCGGCGGCATCCTGGACAAGGCGGAAAGCCCGGTGCCGACGGTGCCCTTCGCCATCACCTACGCCCTGGCCAATGTGCTGCTGACCTTGCTCGGGCCGCTGGTGGTCGGCCTGGTCTAGCTCGGCTCGCCTTGACACTGGCAGCCATCCCCCCGCGCAAACGCGCATTCGTATTCCCGGACCCGGTCCGGCCGGACCGGGTCTCCTCCAACAAGCCTTACCCCTGGAGCATGTCATGACCAAACCTGACCTTTCCAAGCTGGCGAACCTGTCGCCCTTCGAGCTCAAGGACGAGCTGATCAAGCTCGCCAGCAGCGATGCGGATCGCATGATGCTCAATGCCGGGCGCGGCAACCCGAACTTCCTGGCGACCGTGCCGCGCCATGCCTTCTGGCAGCTCGGCCTGTTCGCCATGCGCGAATCCGAGCGCTCGTTCTCCTACATGCCCGAGGGCGTCGGTGGCTTTCCGCGCCGTGCCGGGATCGAAGAGCGTTTCGACCTGTTTGCGCGCGAGCAGTCCGAGACCTCTGGCGTGAAGTTCCTCGCCGGCGCCGTGTCCTATGTGCGCGACCAGCTCGGGCTGGATGCGGGCGACTTCCTGTACGAGATGTGCGAGGGCATCCTCGCCTGCAATTACCCGGTGCCGGACCGCATGCTCAAGCTGTCCGAGAAAATCGTGGCGCAATACATCCGCAAGGAGATGATCGGCAGCCATCCTTTCACGGGCAAGTTCGACCTGTTCGCGGTCGAGGGCGGCACGGCCGCGATGACCTACCTGTTCAACACCATCCGCGAGAACCACCTGCTCAAGGCCGGCGACACGATCGCGCTTGGCATGCCGATCTTCACGCCGTATATCGAGATCCCGGAGCTCAACGACTACCAGTTGCTGGAACTGTCCATCGACGCCGACCCGCAGAACCGCTGGCAGTACTCGAACAAAGAGCTCGACAAGCTGCGCGACCCCAAGGTCAAGGCGTTCTTCCTGGTGAACCCGAGCAATCCGCCGTCGGTGCGCATGAGCGACGAGAGCCTGGAGTACCTGGCCTCGATCGTCGAAGAGCGGCCGGACCTGATCATCCTGACCGACGATGTGTACGGCACCTTTGCCGACAACTTCGTCTCGCTGTTCGCGATGTGCCCGAAGAACACGATCCTGGTGTACTCGTTCTCGAAGTACTTCGGCGCGACCGGCTGGCGGCTCGGTGTCATCGCCATGCACCAGGACAATATCTTCGACGCGCAGATCGCCGGGCTGCCGAAGCCGCAGCGCGACCAGCTGCACAAGCGCTACGACTCCATCACCACCGAGCCGGACAAGCTCAAGTTCGTCGACCGCCTGGTCGCCGACAGCCGCACCGTGGCGCTGAACCACACCGCCGGCCTGTCCACGCCGCAGCAGGTGCAAATGGTGCTGTTCTCGCTGTTCTCGCTGATGGACACGCACGACGAGTACAAGGCGGCGATGAAGCGCCTGATCCGCAGCCGCAAGGCCGCGCTGTACCGCGAGATCGGCATTGCGCCGGACAACGACGATCCCAACGCCGTGGACTACTACACGCTGCTCGATATCGAGCAGCTCGGCGGCAAGGCCATCGGGCCGGAGTTCGTCAAATGGGTGCTCAACTCCGCCGAGCCGGCGGAGCTGCTGTTCCGGCTGGCCGAGGAGGCGGGCGTGGTGCTGCTGCCGGGACGCGGTTTCGGCACGCGCCATCCGTCCGGCCGTGTATCGCTGGCCAACCTCAATGAATCGGACTACGTGAAGATCGGCCGCTCGATCCGCAAGCTGTTCGAGGAATATGTGGGACGGTACAACGAGGCAACCGGCAGCACGGCGCGCAAGGACGTGACGAAGAAGTAAGACACGGCCGGCACGTTGCCGCGGGCCGGTGCCGGCGTTGTCCGGCATCGGCCCGCGGCGTCTTGAACACGGACCGGCATGCCGCCGGCATCGATGCGCCGCGTGGCTCTGGTATCGTGGGCGGTCCACAATCCACCGTCCGCCGCCACCGAGCCGCATGCCTGCTTCCTTGCCCGCCACCTTCCTCCCCACTGCCTGGTTCGACTGGCCGCCGGGCGCCATGCCGGCCGACCTGTCGTGGTGGTGGCCGTCGGTCTTCATGCTGGCCGAATGGGCGATCCGCCTGGCCATGCTGGTCTATGTGCCGCAACGCCGCGCCCCGGCGGCGGCACGCACCTGGCTGCTGCTGATTTTCTTCCTGCCGTGGCTGGGATTGTTGCTCTACGCGCTGTTCGGCCGCATCTACTATCCCAAGTCCCGCCGCATCAAACTGGCGCGCATCAACCTGGGCATCGCGAGCGTGCGGGACCGGGTGGCGCGCTTCGCCCCCCTGCAGCCGCTGCCTGCCACGGTTGCCGCCGGTGCGGCTGGCCTGATCGAGCGGCTCGGCTCCCACTCGCCGATGCGAGGCAATGCCGTGACGCTGCTCGATGACTACGACGCCACGGTAGCCGCGATGATTGCCGATATCGACGGCGCCCGGCGCCATGTCCACCTGCTGGTGTACATCTACGCCGCCGACGCCACCGGGCGCGCCTTTACCGACGCCCTGCTGCGGGCGAGCGCGCGGGGCGTGCGCTGCAGTTTGCTGGTGGACGCGCTGGGCGCCCGCGCCGGCTGGCGCGCGTTTGCGCACACGCTGCGCGAGGCAGGCGTGGAGGTGGTGCAGGCCCTGCCGATGCGCTCGCTGATGGCCGTGCTCAAGGGCAAGAGCGCACGCTTCGACCTGCGCAATCACCGCAAGATCATGGTGGTGGACGGCAGCATCGGCTACATCGGCTCACAGAACGTGATCGATGCCGAGTCGATGCCCGGCCTGCCCAATGAAGAACTGGTGGCACGCGTGACGGGGCCGGTGGTCTCGGAACTGCAAGCGGTATTCCTGGCCGACCGCTACCTGGAAACCGGCGACAGCAACTTTGGCATCGACAGCTTCCCGCCGATGGAAGAGCAAGGCCCGCACGTCGCGCAGATGCTGCCCAGCGGCCCCGGCTACGGTACGCAGAACGCGCAGATGGCGCTGATCGGCATGATCCACCACGCGCGCAGCCAGGTGGTCATCACCACGCCCTACTTCGTGCCCGACGAAGCCTTCCTGCAGGCGCTGCAGCTGGCCTGCTACCGCGGCGTTGACGTGCACCTGGTGTTGTCGCAGCGGATCGACCAGCGCTTCACGCAGGCCGCGCAGGAAGCCTACTTCGGCGTATTGCTGGACGCGGGCGTGCAGATCCACTTGTACCGGCCGGCCTTCCTGCATGCCAAGCATGTGACCATCGACGACGAGGTGGCGATGGTGGGATCCACCAATATGGATATCCGCTCCTTCGCGCTCAACGCGGAGGCCGCGCTGGTGATCTACGACCGCGAGGTGGTTGCGCGCATGCGGGAGATCCAGCGGCGCTACCTGGCCAGCAGCGAGCCGGTGGTGCGCGCCGTGTGGCAGCAGCGGCCGCTGCATACGCGCACCTGGCAGAACCTTTGCCGGCTGGCGGATTCGCTGTTGTAGGGACGCGGATGTGAAAACGCGACCCGTGGCGCTGTTGGCGCCGCGGATCGCGTCAGGAACTCCGCGCGGCTGGCTTAGCGTGCTTCCACGTAGCCCAGTACGGTTTCCAGCATCGTCTTCAGCGTGGGCTGGATGCGCGTGGCCCGCGCCTCGTCGTAGGCGAAGGGATAGGTCTCGCTCATGTAGGCCGACTGCGTCAGCTCAAGCTGCACGGCCTGCACGCCCTGTGCCGGCGCGCCGTACTGGCGCGTGATGTAGCCGCCCTTGAAACGCCCGTTGAGCACCGAGGTATAGCCCGGCAAGGCGCTGGCGATGTCCAGCAGCTGGTTGGCCAGCTCGGCGTCGCAGCTCGCGCCGTTGGCCGTGCCGAGGTTGAAATCGGTCAGCTTGCCTTCGAAGAAGCGCGGCAGCACCGAGCGGATCGAATGCGCGTCCCACAGCGCCGCGGTGCCGTGCGCGGCGCGCAGGCGGGCCAGTTCTCCGGCCAGCGCGTCATGGTACGGGCGCCAGATGGCGTCGCGGCGGGCGGCGATCTCGTCGTCGGCAGGCAGGCTGCCGTCGGCGTAGACCGGCGTCTTGTCGAAGGTATCGACCGGGCACAGGCCGGTGGTGTCCTGGCCGGGATACAGGTTGGCGTTATCGGGCGGACGGTTCAGGTCCACCACGTAGCGCGAGTGCGTGGCCACCAGGATGGAGGCGCCGAGTTCGCGCGCGAAATCGTAGAGGCGTTCCAGGTGCCAGTCGGTATCGGGCACGGTGCGCGCCTCGGCGGTCAGCCGGTCGGACACGGAAGCCGGCAGGTGGGTGCCCACGTGCGGCATCGACACCAGCAGCGGGCGCGTGCCGCGATGCAGGGTGAAAGCGGGGGTATCGGTCGAGAAAGACATGTTTTTGGTTTGCAGCGTAAAGGTGCAGGTGCAGATGCAGTTGCGCATCGGCGCGGCCTGAAGCTTGTATCGTCAAGCATCAGGCCGCGTCCAACGCCGGGTTCAGTCGGTCAGCAGGCTTGCGCGCGCCGCGGCGAAGCCCTTGCCGGCCTGGGCCTGCAAGGCGTGCGCGCCATGCAGCACGCGCGTCCGGCCCGCCGTGCGGACTTCCGCTAGTGTCTCATGTCCGTGGTTGGTGAACACATGCACCGCCAGCGCCTGGCTGCCGGACAAGCCGGCCAGCGCCGGATGCGCGCCGTCGAGCACCACGAAATCCGCCTGCTGTCCGGGCGCCAGCGCGCCGACGGGCCGGCCCGAGGCGCGCGCACCGCCGGCGGCCGCGTCGAGGTAGAGACGATCGGCCACCTGCTTGTGCGCGTCCGACGCCAGCACATTGCGTTTTTGCAGCGCGAGGCGCTGGCCGTACTCGAACAGCCGCAGTTCCTCCGCCACGCTCACGCTGGCATGGCTGTCCGAGCCGATGCCCCAGACGCCGCCCTGCCCCAGGTAGGGCGCGGCATCGAACACGCCGTCGCCAAGGTTGGCCTCGGTGGTGGGACAGATGCCGGCCACCGCGCCGCTGTGCGCGAGGCGCCGCCGTTCGTCCCAGTCCAGGTGGGTAGCGTGCACCAGGCACCAGCGCGCGTCCACCTCGGCATGGTCGAGCAGCCACGCCACCGGGCGCGTGCCCGTGAGCGTGATGCACTCGTCCACTTCGCGCTGCTGCTCGGCGATATGGATATGCACGGGCGCCTGCGCATCCAGCGCGTGCAGGCCTGCCACGGCGTCGGCAAGGCTTTGCGGCGGCACCGCGCGCAGCGAGTGCGGCGCCAGCCCGAGCCGCGCCTGGCCGTGGCACTGCGGGGCCAGGCGGCCGAGCAAGGCGAGCATGGCGTCGGTTTCGTGCAGGAAACGGCGCTGCTCGGCGAGCGCGGGCTTGCCGCCGAAGCCGGCGGTCTGGTACAGCACCGGCAGCAGCGTGATGCCGATGCCGGCGTTTTGCGCGGCGCGCAGCAGGCGCAGCGACATCTCGGCGGGATCGGCGTAGGGCTTGCCGTCCGGGTCGTGGTGCACGTAGTGGAATTCGCACACGCTGGTGTAGCCGGCGTGCAGCATCTCGATATACAGCTGCGTGGCGATGGCTTCGAGCGTATCGGGCGAGAGCCGCAGCGCGAAGCGGTACATCAACTTGCGCCAGCTCCAGAAGGAGTCGCTCTCCTGGCCGTCGGCCAGCGTCTCGCTGCGGTATTCCGTCAGGCCGGCAAAGCCGCGCTGGAAGGCGTGCGAATGCAGGTTGGGCATGCCCGGCAGCAGGGGGCCGGCGGCGCGCGGCACATCCGCCGCCGGCACCGCGCCGGCCTGCACCGTGGTGAAGGCGCCGGCATCGTCCCAGGCCAGCAGGACATCGCTGGCCCAGCCCGTGGGCAGCAAGGCCTGCGCGGCGAACAGGCTTCCGGCGCTCATGGCTGGGCTCCTTGCGCTGGCGCGGCAGCGGGATAGACCTTGCCCTGCCGCACCACGGCGGCGGCCGGGTTGCGGCCGAACCAGTAAGCCAGTTCCGCCGGCGAGTCGACTTGCCACAGGACGAAATCGGCCGCGCGTCCGGCAGCCAGCAAGCCGTGGCGGTCCGCCGCGCCCAGAGCGCGCGCGGCGTGCGTGGTGACGCCCGCCAGGACTTCGGGCACGGTCAGCCTGAACAGGGTGCACGCCATATTCATCATCAGCAGCAGCGAAGTGACGGGCGAGGTACCGGGATTGTGATCGGTGGAAATGGCCATCGGCACGCCATGCCGGCGCAGCAGTCCGATCGGCGGCAGCGTGGTGTCACGCAGGAAATAATAGGCGCCCGGCAGCAGGACCGCCACCGTGCCGGACTCGGCCATCGCCATCACGCCGGCTTCGTCGAGATGCTCCAGGTGATCGGCCGACAGCGCATGGTGGCGCGCCGCCAGCGCACTGCCCCCCAGGTTGCTGAGCTGCTCGGCGTGCAGCTTGACGCGCAGGCCAAGGCGCTCGGCCGCCTGGAAGACGCGCTCGGTCTGCGCCAGGCTGAAGCCGACGGATTCGCAGAAGGCATCGACGGCATCGACCAGGCCTTCCTCGGCCAGCGCGGGCATCATGGTGTCGCACACCAGCGCGATGTAGTCGTCGGCGCGGCCCGCGTACTCCGGCGGCAACGCGTGGGCGCCGAGGAACGTGGTGTGCACCGTTACGCCGAAGGCTTCGCCGAGGCGGCGTGCCACGCGCAGCTGCTTGCGCTCGCTGGCGAGGTCAAGGCCATAGCCGGACTTGATCTCCAGCGTGGTCACGCCCTCGGCCAGCAGCGGCGCGAGGCGCGCGGCGGCCAGCGCGAACAACGTGTCCTCGTCGGCGGCGCGCGTGGCGCGCACGGTGGACACGATGCCGCCGCCGGCGCGGGCGATTTCTTCGTAGCCGGCGCCAGCCAGGCGCATGGCGAATTCATCGGCGCGCTGGCCGCCGTACACCAGGTGGGTGTGGCAGTCGACCAGGCCCGGCGTGATCCACGCATTGCCCGCATCAAGGCGCGGCAGCGCGACGTAGTCCCGCGGCAGTTCGGCCAACGGGCCCAACCAGGCAATGCGGCCTTGCTGCACGACCAGTGCCGCGTCGCGGATCGCCTTGCCGGGATCGCCGTCGGGCAGCAGGTGGCAGCGATGCCAGACGCCATCGGCGGACGAAGGGGAAACGGCGGCCTGCGCCGGGGTCAGGTTCATTACAGGTTCTCCATTTCCAGGGTGACGCACAGGCAGAGCGCGGGCTCGGACATCGCCTGCAGGCGATACGGCGCCGGCACGCCTTCGGCGAACAACATGCCGTCGTCGCTGGCCAGCACGGCCTGCCCGCCCTGGCCGGCGGTGCCGTGGCGCCATGCACCCTCAATGACAAACAGCAGCACGACATGCGCGCCGGCGGGAATCGTGAATTCGCGGCGCGCCGCTACGATGCTCGCGCGGCAGGCGCCGCGCCGCGTCATCACATTGAAGTCGCGCGTGGCGCCATCCAGCAGTGTCGCCTGCACGCCGCGCTCGCCGGCAAAGGCGAACGGCTCGCCCACGGTATCCAGGCGATGGTCAAAACTGCCATCGTCCGCCAGCAAGCGAACGCCCGCGCCATCAAGCAGCGCGATCTGGCGGTCGATGCCGGAGAAGGCGGAAAACGGGCCATCGGCGGCGATGTCGGCCACGCTCACGCGCCACTGGAAGGCGTCCATGCCGGCGCCCGGCGGCCACGCCGCGATCTCGCGCGTGACGCCGCCGCCGTTTTTCCAGGGCTGCGCAGCCAGGGCGCCGAGCGAGAAGTACTCCAGGCCGCGCGGGCCTTCCATTGCGTCGCTCATGCCCCTGCCGCCTTTGGCACCATCGGCAGGTTCAGGCCCTTCTCGTGCGCGCATTCGATGGCGCTTTCGTAGCCGGCATCGGCATGGCGCATCACGCCGGTGGCGGGGTCGTTCCAGAGCACGCGTTCGATACGTTTCGCCGCGGCGTCAGTGCCATCGCAGACGATCACTACGCCGGAATGCTGCGAGAAGCCCATGCCCACGCCGCCGCCATGATGCAGGCTGACCCAGGTGGCGCCGCCCGCCGTGTTGAGCAGCGCGTTGAGCAGCGGCCAGTCGGACACCGCATCGGAGCCGTCGCGCATGGCTTCGGTCTCGCGGTTGGGACTGGCGACCGAGCCGCAGTCAAGGTGGTCGCGGCCGATCACCACGGGCGCCTTCAGCTCGCCGTTCTTCACCATCTCGTTGAAGGCCAGGCCGGCGCGGTGGCGCTCGTCCAGCCCCACCCAGCAGATGCGCGCGGGCAGGCCCTGGAAGGCGATGCGGTCGCGCGCCATGTCGAGCCAGCGGTGCAGGTGATGGTCCTCGGGGAACAGCTCCTTCATCTTGGCATCGGTCTTGTAGATGTCCTCGGGGTCGCCCGACAGCGCGACCCAACGGAACGGGCCCTTGCCGCGGCAGAACAGCGGGCGGATATACGCGGGCACAAACCCCGGGAAATCGAAGGCATTGGCCACGCCTTCGTCAAAGGCGACCTGACGGATGTTGTTTCCGTAGTCCAGCGTGGGCACGCCCATCTGCTGGAAGGCCAGCATGGCCTGCACGTGCTTGACGATGGAGGTCCTGGCCGCTGCCTCGACCGACTTCGGATCGGCCGTGCGCGCGGCTTCCCACTGCGCCACGGTCCAGCCCGCCGGCAGGTAGCCGTTGACCAGGTCGTGCGCCGAGGTCTGGTCCGTGACGATGTCCGGGCGCATGCCGCCGGCCTGCGCGCGCTTCACCAGTTCCGGCATGATCTCGGCGGCGTTGCCGAGCAGCCCGACCGAGATGGCCTGCTTGTTGCGCGTGGCCTCTTCGATCATGGCCAGGGCTTCGTCGATGGTGGTCGCCTTCTTGTCGACGTAGCGCGTGCGCAGGCGGAAGTCGATGCGCGACTCCTGGCATTCGATCGCCAGCACGCAAGCGCCGGCCAGCACGCCGGCCAGCGTCTGCGCGCCGCCCATGCCGCCCAGGCCGGCAGTGAGGATCCATTTGCCGGAGAGATCGTTGTCGTAGTGCTGGCGGCCGGCTTCGACGAAGGTCTCGAAGGTGCCCTGCACGATGCCTTGCGTGCCGATATAGATCCACGAGCCGGCGGTCATCTGGCCGTACATCATCAGGCCGGCGCGATCCAGCTCGTTGAACTTGTCCCAGGTGGCCCAGTGCGGCACCAGGTTGGAGTTGGCGATCAGCACGCGCGGCGCGTCCGCGTGGGTGCGGAACACGCCCACCGGCTTGCCCGACTGGACCAGCAGCGATTCCTCTTCACCCAGGTTGCGCAGGCTGTCGAGGATGGCGTCGAAGCATTCCCAGTTGCGCGCCGCCTTGCCGATGCCGCCGTACACCACGAGGTCCTGCGGGCGCTCGGCCACGTCGGGATCCAGGTTGTTCTGGAGCATGCGGTAGGCGGCTTCGATCAGCCAGTTCTTGCAGTGCAGCTCGGTGCCGCGCGGCGCGCGGATTTCGCGCCGGCCGCGCAGGGGTGCCGCTTTGGTGAATTGGTGTTCGTTGGCGTTCATGTGGGGTTCTCCTGCGTGTTCAGTTCAGCGGTTCGGCCTGCGTATGGGACTTTGCGCGCGCATCAAGCCACGCCGGCCTGCGACGGCAGCACCTGGCGCACCGACTCGGGCCAGCCAGCACCCGCATCGCCTTGCTTCACCCACTGCTTCATCGCCTCGATATCCGGCGCGAAGTAGCGGTCGCCTTCCACGAAGGCCACGCGCTCGCGAATGCGCGCGATCTCGATCTCGATCAGCGGCGAGGACTCCAGCGGACGATGGAACTCGATGCCCTGCGCGGCGGCCATGGCTTCGATGCCGACCACCACGGCGGTGTTCTCCGCCATATCGCCCAGGCGGCGCGCGCCATAGGTGGCCATCGACACATGGTCCTCCTGGTTGGCCGACGTAGGCAAGCTATCCACGCTGGCGGGGTGTGCCAGCGACTTGTTCTCGGAGGCCAGCGCGGCAGCGGTGACCTGCGCGATCATGAAGCCGGAATTGAGACCGCCGTCGCGCACCAGGAACGGCGGCAGGCCGGACAGGCCGGAATCGAGCAGCAGCGCGAGGCGGCGCTCGGAGATCGCGCCGATCTCGGCGATGGCCAGGGCGATGATGTCAGCAGCGAAGGCCACCGGCTCGGCGTGGAAGTTGCCGCCCGAGATCACGTCGCCTTGCTCCGGGAACACCAGCGGATTGTCCGACGCGGCATTGGCCTCGATCTGCAGCACGCGCGCGGCGTGTTGCAGGTTGTCCAGGCAGGCGCCCATCACCTGCGGCTGGCAGCGGATGGAATACGGGTCCTGCACACGGCCGCAGGTCACATGCGAATCCACGATCTTGCTGCCGTCGAGCAGCGCGCGCACGGCGCCGGCCACGGCGATCTGCCCGGCCTGGCCGCGCGCGGCATGGATACGGGCGTCGAACGGCTTGACCGAGCCCTTGATGGCTTCCAGCGACAACGCGCCCGCCACCAGTCCCGCGGCGAAGATGTCCTCGGCGGCGAACAGGCCTGCCAGCGCCAGCGCGGTGGAAACCTGGGTGCCGTTGAGCAGCGCCAGCCCTTCCTTGGGGCCAAGCGTGAACGGCGCCAGCCCGGCATGGGCCAGGCCTTCGGCAGCCGGGCGGCGCACGCCGTCGATCATCACATCGCCCACGCCGATCAGCGTGCACGACATATGCGCCAGCGGCGCGAGATCGCCCGACGCGCCCACCGAGCCTTTGGCGGGAATGCAGGGCGTGACGCCGGAGTTGGCCAGCGCCAGCAGCGCCTCGATGATCTCGGGGCGGATGCCCGAATGGCCCCGCGCCAGGCTCACGGCCTTGATCGCCAGGGTCAGGCGCACGGTGTCGGCGGCCAGGTCGGCGCCGGTGCCCACGCTGTGCGACAGCACCAGGTTGCGCTGCAACTCGGCCAGCTTGTCGTGCGGGATGCGCGTCTGGGCCAGCTTGCCGAAACCGGTGTTGATGCCGTAGACCACGGCATCGGCGTCGATGATGTCCTGCACGGTAGCCTGGGACGCGCGCACGCCAGGCCAGGCGGATTCGTCCATCGCCAGGCGCACTTCGCCGCGATGGATGCGGCGCAGGTCGGCCAGGGTGACGGAGCCGGGCTGCAAGGTCAGCAGCGGGCGGGAGGCTTGAGTGGCTTGGGTGGCGCTCATTTGTATGTCCCTGTCTATACAGCCAGGTTCGTGAGTTGGCTGTTGGATCTGAAAAATCAACGGCGGACGGCTGGGCTTAGCCGAAGGCCGGGTTGCCATCGGCGCGGAATCGGCTGCCGAGGCGGTAACGGTTGCCTGGGTGCAGGCAACGTACAAAGGTAACGGGGGTACCGCCGGTCCAGGTGCGGCGGGTCAGCAACAGGCACGGCTGGCTGCCGGGCATTTCCAGTTGCGCGGCCTGCTCGGGCGTGGCGGCGATCGCGTCGACCACGTGCTCGATCTGATCGTAAGGCACATGGCGCAGCAGGTATTCGCCGGGCTTCACCGCGACGAAATCCTGGTTGATAAAGTCCGGCGCCACGCGCGGGTTGACGTAGCGGTCTTCCAGTTGCACCGGCACGCCGTCCTCGCGGTGCACGCACACAGAGTGGAACACCGACTCGCCGGTGCGCAGGTCCAGCGCGGCGGCCACTTCGATAGAGGCCGCCACGCGTTCCACCACCATGACGTCGCAGGCGTAGTCGTGGCCACGCATGCGGATCTCGTCCTGCAGGTTGACCACGCTGAGCAGCGTCGACTGCGGCTTGTGCTCGGCCACGAACGTGCCCACGCCGGCCACCCGGACCACCCTGCCCTGCTCGGCCAGCTCGCGCAGCGCGCGGTTCACCGTCATGCGCGACACGCCGAAGCGGGTCACCAGTTCCTGCTCGGACGGCACGCGGTCGCCCGGCTGCCACGCGCGGCTCTGGATATTGCGCGCGATGTACTCCTTCACCTGCTGGTAAAGCGCGGCGGGAGTGGCATCGGGAACACCCCGGCGGTTGGCGGTGGCAGCTTTCATGGCTTGGTTTGCAACTCAGTGCTCGGCGGAGGCCATGGCCTCGGCGCGGATTTCCTCGGTCAGTACCGCCTTGAGTTCCGAGAACTCCGGCGAGGTCTTGATCGTGTAATGGCGCGGATGCGGGAAGTCCACATCGATGGTGCGCTTGATGCGGCCGGGCCGCGCCGAGAACACCGCCACGCGGTTGGCCATGAAGATGGCCTCGTCGATATCGTGCGTGACGAACAGCACCGTCTTGCGGGAGGCTTCCCAGATGCCCAGCAGCAGTTCCTGCATCAGCACGCGGGTCTGGTTGTCGAGCGCGCCGAACGGCTCGTCCAGCAGCAGGATCTTGGGGTCGTTGGCCAGCGCCCGGGCAATGGCCGTGCGCTGCTGCATGCCACCCGAGAGCTGCTTGGGGAAATGGTGCTCGAAGCCGCGCAGGCCCACGCGCTGGATAAAGAAATCGCTGCGCTCGCGCTGCTCCGCCTCGCTCATGCCGCGCTCGCGCAGGCCAAAGCGTACGTTCTGCTCAATGGTCAGCCACGGGAACAGCGTGTACGACTGGAACACCATGCCGCGCTCCGCGCCGGGGCCGGTAACTTCCTGGCCGTCCAGCAGCACGCGGCCGGTGGTGGGCGTATCCAGCCCGGCGACGATGCGCAGCAGCGTGGACTTGCCGCAGCCCGATGGACCGAGGATGGTGACGAAGTCGTTGTCCGCCACCTCGAAATCGGTGGGCTGCAAGGCCAGGGTCTGGCCGCCGCGCGGATTGACGAAGGTACGGGAGACCTGCTGGATGGACAGCGCGCTCATTTGATCGAACTCCACGGGAACAGGCGCTGGTTGGCCAGCTTGAAAGCCAGGTCGGAGACCAGGCCGATACAGCCGATCACGATGATGCCGAAGATGATCTGCCCGGTGTTGAGCAGCGCCTGGCTGTCGGTGATCATGTGGCCGATGCCGGAGGACGAACCGATCAGCTCGGCCACGATGACATAGGTCCAGGCCCAGCCCAGTACCAGGCGCAGGATCTCGGCGATCTCCGGCGCGGCGCCGGGAATCAGCACGCGCCGCACGATGCCGCTGCTGTTGGCGCCCAGCGTGTAGGCCGCCTCCACCAGGTCGCGCCGCGCGCCGCCCACCGTCACCGCCACCATCAGCACGATCTGGAAGAAGGAACCGATAAAGATCACCAGCACCTTCTGCGCCTCGCCGATGCCGGCCCACAGGATCAGCAGCGGGATGAAGGCCGAGGCCGGCAGGTAGCGGCAAAACGAGACGAAGGGCTCGAAGAACGCCTCCGCCGCCTTGTACGCGCCCATGAAGATGCCCAGCGGCACAGCCAGCGCGGCGGCCAGCACGAAGCCGCCCAGCACGCGCCACACGGTCATGCCGATGTCGCCGATGAAGTTGTACTCGGTGAACAGCAGCACGCCTTCGCGCGCCATGGTCATCGGATCGGCCAGGAAGGTGCGCGGCACCATGCCGCCGAGAGTCACCGCCGCCCACACGCCGAAGAACAGCACGAAGAACCCCAGCCCCAGCACCCAGCGCGCCTGCTGCGAGACCGGCGTCAGCGGCGCGAACCACGGATGGCGGCGCGCGGCCGCCGGACTCGCCGCGGCGGGAGCGGGCTTTGTAGCTGGATTCGCTGCGGGCGAACCAATGTGAACCTGCGTCATGGCACCAACCTCGTTACTTGATGAAGCGCGCGTCGTACAGGGCCGTAACGTCCGGCACCTGGCGGATCACGCCGATTTCCAGCAGCACCTGCGCCGCTTCCTTGCTGAAGCTGGCCAGCTCGCCGCCGAAGAACTTGCGGTTGGCTTCGCGATCCTGCCAGCGCAGGTAGGCGGACGACTTGGCGAACTGCTCGCCGCTTTGCTTGACCGCCGCGCCCATGATGTCGTTGGCCTTGGCCGGGTCCTGCTTGATCATGTCGAGCGCTTCGAAGTAGCTGTCCACCAGCGCTTGCGCGGCCTTGGGATTGTCCTTGAGCCACTTGGGCGCGCAGCCCAGGGTGTCCATCACCATCGGGTAGTCGAGCGTGGTGGCGAGGATCTTGCCCTTGTCCGGGTTCTGGCGCACGGACGACAGGTACGGCTCATACGTCATCGCGGCATCGTTCTGGCCGGAGATAAAGGCCTGCGCGGCCGCCTGCGGCGACAGCGTGGTGGTCTTGACGTCCTTCAGGGTCATGCCGTTCTTCTTGAGCATCCAGGCCAGGCCGAAGTACGGCGCGGTGCCCGGCGCATCCACGCCGACGGTCTTGCCCTTGAGGTCCGCGAAGCCCTTGACGTCGCCGCGCACGGCCAGGCCGTCGGCACCGTAGGACTTGTCCAGCTGCACGATCTGGGTGATGGGCACGCCGTTGGCGTTCCAGGCCACGTGGGTCTCGACCGTGGTGGCCGCGCACTGGATCGCGCCGGAGGCGAGCGCCAGGTGACGGTCCTTCTGCGGAATCATCTTGATGTCGACGTCGACACCGTGTTTCTTGAAGATGCCGGCCTTGTCGGCCAGCGTCAGCGGCGCGAAACCAGTCCACCCGCTCATGCCCAGCGTGACCTGGGTGGCTTGCGCCTGGGCGGCGCCGGCGGCACCCAGCGTGGCGACTGCTGCAACGGCGGCGGCTAGCGACTTACCGCTACGGATACGAAATCCCATCTTCCTGGCTCCTTTGGTGTGATGCGAACGGGACCGCGCCGGCATTGGCGGCGGCCGGATCGCCCGGCTCGGGCGGCGCCGTACTTGCGGCACCGGTCATTTGCCAGGCAATTTAGCAATCCTGTATATACAAGTCAATGCAGTAGTTAACCCGAGGCCGCAGGCGGAATTGGCGTTGCCGGCACTTGAGGCGCGGCAGGCCGCGCATCGGCCACACACCTAGGGAAAACACTACTCCGCGTCATGCGCCGGGCGCACCCTCGCAGGGCGCAAGTGCGTGGATAAGGCACACCGGGCGCACCAAAGCGGTATCTTTCCGTCAACGGGACATCACTTGCTGTCTATACAGGATCGAGCGGCAACCTCTATGCAAACGACGTGCCACAGAGGCTTCGAAGGCACCGTCCGCGGAAGTGCCGGAGGCATCGCACCGGACGGAGAGACGCGCGGGGCCGCAGCCCCGGCTTCGTTCAGGCGTCGAAGAACGACGCCACGGTGGGATAACGCAGGCGCAGGCGCAGCTCGCGTTTGAGGCGGGCATTTTCCAGCCGCCGCGATTCGCTCATGAAGCTGAGCAAGGTGGGCTCCACCGCCTCGCGCAACTGCGCGCGGCTCAGGCGCGGCGGGCGCGGCAGGCCCCGGCGGTCGGCCACCAGGTCGAAATAGTCAGCCATGCGCATCTCGGAATCGTCGCTGGCGTGCACCACCCGCTGGGGCCGGCCGCGGAACAGCGCCGCCACCATGGTGCGAGCCAGGTCAAAGGCATGGATGTGGTTGGTATAGACATCGTCCTGCGGCGCCAGCGCCGGCGTGCCTTTGGTCAGGCGGGCCAGCGGCAGCCTGTCCTCGGCATAGATGCCGGGGATGCGCACGATCGAGCTGCGCCAGCCGGCGTGGCGGCCGAAGTCCCGCACGGCGCGCTCGGCCGCCACGCGGCGCCGCGCGCGTGCGGTTTGCGGGCGCACTGCGTGCGATTCCGCCAGCCGGGCGCCGCCGCGGTCGCCGTACACGCCGGAGGTGCTGGCGTAGACAAAGGCAGGCCGCGCTGGGCTTGCGGCGGCCCCCCTGCCGCCCCGCTCGGGTAGAATGTCGGGCTTGGCAGACCATCCGCCAGCCCGCGCGGGAGACCGCCGCCAGGCACCCCGCCGCAATGCGCGCAACAGCGCCAGCGTGCGCGGATCGCCCTCGCCGCGTGCGGGTGGCGGCGCCAGGTGGAGCACCTTGTCGGCCAGGCCGGCAAGGCGCGCCAGCGTGGCGGGCCGGTCCAGGTCGGCTACCAGCGGCACCGCGCCGTCGTCCCGCAATTCAGTGCGGCGGGACGGCTGCGAAGTGACGGCAAAGACGCGCCAGCGCGTCGACAGAATACGCAGGCAACGTGTGCCCACATCCCCACAGCCGACGATGAGAAGGCGCGGGCGACCCAGGCGGCGTCGCGACAGATTTTTGCTCATAGAGTGATCATGGCTTATCAAGTTACCGTCATGCCCAGCGGCCGCCAGTTCGAAGCGGCCGCGGACGAAACCATCCTCAGCGCGGCCCTGCGCCACAGCATCGGCCTGCCCTACGGCTGCAAGAACGGCGCGTGCGGATCCTGCAAGGGCCGTGTCACCGCCGGCGGCATCGTCCAGGGCGATCATGCCGCATCCGCGCTTTCCGCGCAGGAGAAAACCGAGGGCCGCGCGCTGTTCTGCTGCGCCACGGCCACCTCGGACGTCACCATCGAATGCCGCGAGGTACAGGGCGCCGGCGATATTCCCATCAAGAAGATCCCGTGCCGCGTCGCCTCGATGGAGCGCGTGGCCGACGACGTCGTCGTCGCGCGCCTGCAGCTGCCCGCCACCGAGCGCATGCAGTTCCTGGCCGGACAGTACGTTGAATTCCTGCTGCGCGACGGCAAGCGCCGCAGCTATTCGATCGCCACGCCGCCGCATCAGGAAGGCCCGATCGAGCTGCATATCCGCCATATGCCGGGCGGCACCTTCACCGACTACGTGTTCGGCGCGAAGGACGGCCAGCCGGCCATGAAGGAGCGCGACATCCTGCGTTTCGAAGGCCCGCTGGGCAGCTTCTTCCTGCGCGAGGATTCCGACAAGCCCATCATCCTGCTGGCCTCCGGCACCGGCTTCGCGCCGATCAAGGCCATCGTCGAGCATGCGGTCTACACCGGCATCACCCGCCCGATGACGCTGTACTGGGGCGGCCGCCGCCCACGCGACCTCTATATGCACACGCTGTGCGAACAATGGGCGCGCGATCTGCCCGACTTCCGCTACGTGCCGGTGATCTCCGACGCGCAGGCCAGCGACGACTGGGACGGCCGCACGGGCTTCGTCCACGAAGCCGTGATGGAAGACCACCCGGACCTGTCCGGCTTCGAGGTCTACGCCTGCGGCGCGCCGGTGATGATCAATGCCGCGCGCAAGGACTTTTCCCTGCGCTGCGACCTGCACGAAGACGCCTTCTTCGCCGACTCGTTCACCTCGGAGGCCGATATGCACCCGGCCCCCGCGGCGGCGGCACCGGCGGCCTGAACGCCACCCGGTCCGTCCCCACGCTGCAACAATGCCCGGCCCGACCGAAATTCGTTTTGACAGCCGGGCGCATGCGCCTTATATTGGCCGCCATGAACTACGCTATCAATCGACGCAGCTATCGTACGTTGCTCCCCACCGGGGTGCCTCGCGGCTGACCGTCCATAGCATCTGTTCAGGTCGACAAGCCACGGGCAACCCCCGTGGCTTTTTGTTTTTCCGCTCTCCTCTCCCCTGTTTCACGCCGACCCCTGGAGTCCGCCATGGCATTTGCTGAGTACCCCGTCCAATCCCTGATGTACATCACCAACCGGCCCGAGCTCGTCTTTACCGAAGGCAAGGGCTCGTGGCTCACGGACCATAACGGCAAGCGATACCTGGACTTCGTGCAAGGCTGGGCGGTCAACTGCCTGGGGCACTCC
Organism: Burkholderiaceae bacterium 16; assembly: GCA_000955785.1. GTDB lineage: Bacteria > Pseudomonadota > Gammaproteobacteria > Burkholderiales > Burkholderiaceae > Cupriavidus. The sequence goes on along the minus strand of JYOD01000026.1, from coordinate 111,458 downwards.
AACCAGGGCATGATCGACGCGCTGGTGGCGCAGTCGCAAAAGCTGTTCAACCCGAGCCCGGCGTTCTACAACGAGCCCATGCTCAAGCTGGCCAAGCAGCTCACCGACAGCAGCTGCTTCGACAAGGTCTTCTTCGCCAACAGCGGCGCCGAGGCCAACGAAGGCGCGATCAAGCTCGCGCGCAAATGGGGCCGCAAGCACAAGAACGGCGCGTTCGAGATCATCACCATGGACCACAGCTTCCACGGCCGCACGCTCGCCACCATGAGCGCGTCGGGCAAGGCCGGCTGGGACACCATCTTCGCGCCCCAGGTGCCGGGCTTCCCCAAGGCCGACCTGAACGACCTGGCATCGGTGGAAAAGCTGATCAACGACAAGACCGTGGCCATCATGCTGGAGCCGGTGCAGGGCGAAGGCGGCGTGATCCCCGCCTCGCGCGAATTCATGCAAGGCCTGCGCAAGCTGGCCGACAAGCACAAGCTGCTGTTCATCGTCGACGAAGTGCAGACCGGCTGCGGGCGCTGCGGCACGATGTTCGCCTACGAGCTGTCGGGCGTGGAGCCGGACATCATGACGCTGGGCAAGGGCATCGGCGGCGGCGTGCCGCTGGCGGCGCTGCTGTGCAAGGCTGAAGTGGCCAGCTTCGAGGCCGGCGACCAGGGCGGCACCTACAACGGCAACCCGGTGATGACGGCAGTCGGCAGCGCCGTGATGACGCAATTGACCGCGCCCGGCTTCCTGCAAAGCGTGCAGGAAAAAGGGGCTTACCTGCGCGAGCAATTGCTGGCACTGTCGTCCGAGTTCGGCCTGGGCGGCGAACGCGGCGAAGGCCTGCTGCGCGCGCTGGTGCTCGACAAGGACATCGGCCCGCAGCTGGTGGAAGAAGCGCGCGACATGCAGCCGGAAGGCCTGCTGCTGAACTCGCCGCGCCCCAACCTGCTGCGCTTCATGCCCGCGCTGAACGTGACCACGGAAGAGATCGACCTGATGATCGGCAAGCTGCGCACGCTGCTGAAGAAGCTGGCCTGAGTCTCATCTGGAGCCCGGCCCATCGACGGGTCACACGGAAAGAAAAAGGCCCCGCAAGCAGTTGCGGGGCCTTTTTTGCAAACACGCGAGTTAAACGGGCAACATCACTCGCCCAGATACGCCGCGCGCACCTTCGGATCGTCCAGCATCTCCTTGGCGTCGCCGCTCATGGTGACCAGGCCGGATTCCATCACATAGCCGCGGTGCGCGGCCTGCAGCGCCAGCCGCGCGTTCTGCTCCACCAGCAGCACGGTCACGCCCAGCGCGGAGACGTCGCGCACCACCTCGAAGATCTTCGCGACCATGATCGGCGACAGCCCCATCGACGGCTCATCGAGCAGCAGCAGCTTGGGCTGGCTCATCAGCGCGCGCGCCATGGCCAGCATTTGCTGTTCGCCGCCCGACATGGTGCCCGCCAGCTGGTTGGCGCGCTCTTTCAGGCGCGGGAAGACGCCGAACATGCGGTCGATGTCGGCCTTGATGCCAGCCTCGTCGACGCGCGTGTAGGCGCCCATCTGCAGGTTCTCGGTGATGGTCATGCGCGCGAACACGCCGCGCCCTTCCGGCACCATCGCCAGCCCTTGCTTGAGCAGCGTGTAGCTGGGCACGCCCTTGATGGACTTGCCCATGTATTCCACATCGCCGCCAGCCCAGCCCTGCAGCCCGGTGATGGCCTTCATGGTGGTGGTTTTGCCGGCGCCGTTGGCGCCGATCAGCGTGACCAGCTCGCCTTCCCGGATCTCGAGGTCGATGCCCTTGACCGCCTGGATGCCGCCGTAAGCGACCTTCAGGCCGGATATCTTCAGTAGCGTTTGTTTCATTGTCTGTTTCCCCCGTCAGTGCGCCGGGGTACCGAGGTAAGCCTCGATCACCGCTGGATTGCTCTGAACTTCGTGCGGCAGGCCCTGCGCAATGACCTTGCCGTAGTCGAGCACGGTCAGGCGGTTGCACAAGCCCATCACCAGCTTTACGTCGTGCTCGATCAGCAGGATGGTCTTGCCGTCGGCGCGGATCTTGTCGAGCAGGCCACGCAGTTCCACTTTTTCGGTTGCGTTCATGCCGGCGGCGGGTTCGTCCAGCGCCAGCAGCTTGGGCTCGGTGGCGAGCGCCCGCGCGATTTCCAGGCGGCGCTGATGGCCGTAGGAAAGGTTGCGCGAGGTGAAGTGGGCGTACTTGCCGATGCCGACATACTCCAGCAGGTCGTGCGCCCAGTCTTCCACCGACTCTTCTTCGCGCCGCACCGAGGGCGGACGGAATACCGCGCCGAGCAGGCCCGCCTTGGTGCGCACATGGCGCCCCACCATCACGTTTTCCAGTGCGGTCATCTCGCCGAAGAGCCGGATGTTCTGGAAGGTGCGGGCAATGCCTGCCTTGGCGACTTCGTGTACGGCGGTGGGCTGGTAGGGCTTTCCGCCCAACACGAACTCGCCGGAATCCGGCGTGTACAGGCCGGTGATCACGTTGAAGAAGGTGGTCTTGCCGGCCCCGTTGGGACCGATCAGGCCGTAGATTTCACCCGGATTGATCTGCAGGCCCACGTCGGACAAAGCCTGCAGTCCGCCGAATCGCTTGTTGACCCCCTGTACGGACAGGAGGAAATTCTCGTTGCTCATGATGTCCTCCGGGTCAGAAACGGCCAACGCTGCCCGGGCGGCGGATCACCGGCCGGTCTTCCTTGCGCGGCGACGGCCACAGGCCAGCCGGGCGATACAGCATCACGCCAACCAGGGCCAGCCCGAACAGCAGCTGGCGCAGCACTTCGGCGTCGACGATGGTATGGCCGAAGAGCATGTTCTGCGCCGGCTCCGCCACGGCGCGCAGCAGTTCCTGGAAACCCACCAGCAAGATACCGCCGAGGATCACGCCGGGGATGTGGCCCATGCCACCCAGCACCACGATGGCGAGGATGTAGATGGACTCCCACAGCACGAACGACTCAGGCGAGACAAAGCCCTGGAAGGCGCCGAACACCGCGCCCGACGCGCCGCCAAACGACGCGCCCATGGCGAAGGCCAGCAGCTTGATGTTGCGGGTGTTGATGCCCATCGCCTTGGCGGCGATCTCGTCTTCGCGGATGGCCACGAAGGCGCGGCCGATGCGCGAATTCTGCAGCCGCAGGCAGATGAACACGATGGCGATCACCAGCACCACCAGCAGGTAGTAGTACATGAACACCGGCGTGAACTTCAGGCCGAAGATCTCGTGAGACTTGGAAAAATTGAAGCCGAAGATGTGGACCGGATCCACCGCCGTGATCCCCTTCGGGCCGTTGGTGATGTTGAGCGGACGGTCGAGGTTGTTCAGGAAGATCCGGATGATCTCGCCAAAGCCCAGGGTCACGATAGCGAGGTAGTCGCCACGCAGCTTGAGCGTTGGCGCGCCGAGCAATACGCCAAAGGTTGCCGCCACCATTATGGCCAGCGGCAGCACGAACCACATGGAGAGGTGCAGGCCATGCGGGAAAAGCTGGTGGATCCACTCAAACTGGTTGGCCAGGTGGGGCGAGCCCAGCAAGGCCATCATGTAGGCCCCTACGGCATAGAAAGCGATGTAGCCCAGGTCGAGCAGGCCGGCAAAGCCCACCACGATGTTCAGGCCAAGCGCCAGCATGATGTAGATCAGCGCGAAATCAAGCACGCGGACCCAGTAGTTGCCACCGAGCGTCTGCACCAGGAACGGCGCGCACAGGGCGATCACCAGGAAGCCGAGCAACGCGGCCATGGTCTTGGCCGGCGTCTTGGTCAGCGGCGCAGCCTGCGCCGCCGGGGATGGAATCGGGGTATTCATGGATTCTCTCTCCTTAGGCGCGTTCGGAAACCCGCTCGCCCATGATGCCGGACGGACGGAACACAAGGACGATGATCAGCACGATGAAGGCGAACACATCCTGGTAGTTGGAGCCAAATACGCCACCAGTGAGATCGCCGATATAGCCGGCGCCCAGCGCTTCGATCAGGCCCAGCAGCATGCCGCCGACCATGGCGCCCGCCAGGTTGCCGATGCCGCCCAGCACTGCGGCGGTGAACGCCTTCAGGCCCGGGATGAAGCCCATGTAGAAGTGCGCGTTGCCGTAGTTGGTCGCCATCATCACGCCGGCCAGCGCAGCCAGCGCGGCACCGATCATGAAGGTGGCCGAGATCACGAAGTTCGGGTTCACGCCCATCAGCCCCGCCACCTTCTGGTTCTCGGCGGTGGCGCGCATGGCGCGGCCGAGCTTGGTGCGGTTGACGAGGGTCAGCAGGCCCGCCATCACCATCAGCGCCATGCCGATGATGACGATTTCCTTGCCCGTGATGGTCGCGCCGGTGGCACCGATATCGATCGGCTCCGAGGGCAGCAGTTGCGGGAAGGTAAGGGGGTTACGCGACCAGATCATCATCGCCACGGTCTGCAGGATGATGGAAACGCCAATGGCGGTAATCAGCGGGGCCAGTCGTGGCGCGTTGCGCAACGGCCGGTAGGCCACCCGCTCGATGGTGTACGCCAGCACGGCGCAGACCGGCATGGCGATCAGCGTCGCGATCACCAGCATGAGCCATTCGGGTAGCCCGGGGGCAAATTTCTGCAATCCCAGGATAGCTGTCAAAGCGGTCAGTGCGCCGATCATCAGGACGTCGCCGTGGGCGAAGTTGATGATCCCGAGAATGCCGTAGACCATGGTGTAGCCGAGTGCGATCAGCGCATAGATGCTGCCGAGCACGAGACCGTTCACGATCTGCTGGATAAGGATATCCATGAAAACTCCTTGCTTCCGTCCAATTTCCCTCGACATGGTGTGGATGCCGGGGGGACGTTGATATGTGGGTGGCTTGGTAGTGCGGTTGTTTGCTGGTAAGCGGCCTGCCTACTCCACCCATGGTAAGGATGCTGCATGTAAGGCAAGGCTAAAAAAACGGCACCGCAACATACTCGCGGTGCCGTTCGGATGGGCCGGTAAGCCCGGATTACATCTTCACGACGTCAAGGACGGTCTTCTTCTTGTCCTTGTACTCGTACAGCGTGATGGTGCCCTCCTTCATGTCGCCCTTTTCATCGAAGGCGATGTTGCCGATCAGGCCCTTGTAGTTCGTCTTGGGCATCTCGACCAGGATGGCCGCCGGTTCGGTCGAGTTGGCGCGCTTCATGGCGTCGACGATGACCATCACGGCGTCATAGGTGAACGGCGCATAGATCTGCACCGGCGCATTGAAGCGAGCCTGGTAGCGCTTGTCGAAATCCGCGCCCTGTTCCATCTTCGACAGTGCCAGGCCAGCTTCCGAGCAGATGATGTTTTGCACGGCATCGCCGGCCAGCTCGGCCACCTTGTCGGTACACACGCCATCGCCGCCAACGATCTTGGAAGTGATGCCGAGTTCCTTGGCCTGCTTGGCGAACGGGCCGCCGGTGGCGTCCATGCCGCCGTACATGATCACGTCGGGCTTCTTGCCCTTGATCTTGGTCAGAATGGCCTTGAAGTCGGTGGCCTTGTCGTTGGTGGCTTCACGCGCCACCACGTTCACGCCGGAAGCCTTGGCGGTCTTCTCGAACTCGTCGGCCAGGCCCTTGCCGTAGGCGGTGGCATCGTCAACGATGGCCACGCTCTTGGCGTGCAGGCTCTTGGTGGCGTAGTTGGCCAGTGCCGGACCCTGCTGGGCATCGGTGGCGACCACTCGGAAGGTCGTCTTGAACCCTTGCTTGGTGTAGTCGGGGTTGGTCGACGACGGCGAGATCTGCACGATGCCGGCATCGCTATAGATCTTAGAGGCCGGGATCGATACGCCCGAATTCAGGTGACCGACCACGGCCACGACCTTCGCGTCCACCAGCTTCTGCGCCACGGCGGTGCCGGTCTTCGGGTCGCCCGCGTCGTCTTCGCCGACCAGTTCGAGCTTGACCTTCTTGCCGTTGACTTCCAGGCCGGCCTTGTTGACTTCTTCCACGGCCAGGCGAGCGCCGTTTTCGTTGTCCTTGCCAAGGTGAGCGATACCGCCGGTGAGTGGTGCCGCGTGGCCGATCTTGACTACAACTTCGCCGCCACCGGCTGCGGGCGCTGCCGCGGCAGGCGCCGACGCTGCCGGCTCGGCCGGCTTTTCTTCTTTCTTGCCGCAAGCAGTAACCAGCGCCACTGCGGCTGCGATCGGCAGAATCTTGGCAAACGTGATTTGCATGAGTGATCTCCTAGGATTCACATGATCAGGGTAAACCAACGCCCCCCGGACGTTTCCCCTGAACCGCCATAGTTTAGTTTCAATTTGAAACGCGCGAATTGTATTCCCTTTTTATACGGATGCAATATGCGACGCAACAACCTGAAGGATTAACCCGCCAAATGAGCTAGGGAATTTCCCCAATGCACAAATTGGGGCAATTCCCGCCTACATGGAGGCTAGCCGTTGACACTAACAAGATTCGTGCCTACCGTAGGCTAGAGGCCACTTTTGCAGCGTTTGCGTCACTCGCTCAGACACCGTATTAAATAGGTGTTTCATTTAATATGAACCGCCTCATTCATATACAACGAGCGAGCACGCCAGCACCATAATAGGGAAATCCCCAATTACAGGGATTTCCCTTGGTTGTCTTTTAGTGCAGACAGGTACAAGGGCCGCGGCGGCGGGTATGCGCATTATCCAAGGAATACCAGGCTATATATCGATGCGATATATTGGTGCAACCGTGGCAATGGAGTGGTGCGAAGCAGGCGGCAACCAGTTGCACCAGCCTGGACTGGATCGCGCCGGGCCTGCCTGCAACGCTTGGGCAGAGCGCGAGGCCGGGCGTGGACGGGAAAGTGGGAAGCAAGGCGAGCGCCAGCCGCAGCGGACGCGCTACGGCCGGGGGCCGGGGGCCGGCACGGGGATGATGCACCAATCTGGAAAGGAAGGTCCGCGCCAGCCGGTGCCGGCAGCGTCATGAGACAGCCGCCGGCCGCTACGGAATCAGCGGGGAATCAGGCGGGAGTGACTTGCTGCAGGCCACGCGGCAGGGGGAACGACATCTTCTCTTCGATGCCATCCAGCGCACGCACGTTGCGCACCCCCAGCAGGCGCAGGCGCTCGACGATGGACTGCGCCAGCGCCTCCGGTGCGGACGCGCCGGCTGTCAGCCCGATGCGGCGCTTGCCCGCGACCCACTCTGCACGCAGCTGATCCGGCGAATCGATCATGTAGGCCGGCACGCCGAGGCGTTCGGCGAGCTCGCGCAAGCGGTTGGAGTTCGAGCTGTTGGGACTGCCCACCACGATCACCACCTCCACCTGCGGCGCCATGAACTTGACGGCATCCTGGCGGTTCTGGGTGGCGTAGCAGATGTCCTGCTTCTTGGGCTCGCGGATCAGCGGGAAGCGCGCCTTGAGCGCAGCGACGATCTCCAGCGTCTCGTCGACCGAGAGCGTGGTCTGGGTCACGAAGGCGAGCCGCCCGGGGTCGGCCACTTGCAGCTTGACCACATCTTCGGCGGACTCGACCAGCAGCATGCCGCCTTCGGCCTGCCCCATGGTGCCTTCGACTTCGGGATGACCCTTGTGCCCGATCATGATGATCTCGCAGCCCTCGGCGCGCATCTTGCCGACTTCCACATGCACCTTGGTCACCAGCGGACAGGTGGCATCGAAGACGTTGAGGCCGCGCAGCGTGGCGTCGGCACGCACTTCCTTTGATACGCCATGCGCACTGAAGATCACTGTGGAGCCTGGGGGTACCTCCTCCAGTTCCTGCACGAAGACAGCGCCCTTGCGGCGCAGGTCTTCCACCACGTAGGCGTTGTGCACGATTTCGTGGCGCACATAGATAGGTGCGCCGTAGCGTTCAAGGGCGCGCTCGACGATCTCGATGGCACGGTCCACACCGGCGCAGAAGCCGCGCGGCTGCGCCATCAGGATCTCGGCATCGGTGGCTGTGGTGAGCTCAGACATGCAAGGATTCGATTCAAGGGTGCCGGCGGTTGCCGGCCGGTGGTGCTGCTTAGAGAATGCCGATCAGCTGGACATCGAACAGGATGGTCTGCCCGGCCAGCGGGTGGTTGAAATCGAACAGCGCCGACGTCGCCCCGATCTCCTTGAGCACACCGGCGTACTTTCCGCCTCCCGGCGCGTTGAACTCCACCAGGTCGCCCGGGGCATAGTCTTCTTCGAACGAGCTGTTCTCGCGCAGCGTCGCCAGCGAAACCCGTTGCAGCAGCTCAGGGTTGCGCGGACCGAAGGCGTGCTCCGCCGCCAGCCGGTAAGTCATGCGCTCGCCCTCCGGCATACCCAGCAGGGCCTGCTCCAGGGTGGGCGCGAACTGGCCTTGCCCCAGCAGCAACGTGGCGGGCTTCTCCTCGAAGGTACTGATGATCTCAGTGCCATTCTCGAGGGAGATGCTGTAGTGAAGGGTCAGGAAGGAATCCGCCTGCACGGTCTTCCGACCGTCCGCGGCGCCGTCCTTCGGACCGGAAGCAATAGTTTGCAAATTCATGAGTGCTCAACCTGTCGACAACCCATATTGTAAGCGACTCGACCGAGCGCCGCCTTGTCCGCGGTGCCATTGTTCCGGGGGGATCGTGTCATGCGCATTACCGACTGGCCCAGCAAAGAGCGGCCACGTGAGAAGCTTCTCTGTAGCGGCGCCGCAGCACTCTCGGATGCCGAGCTGCTCGCCGTATTCCTGCGCGTGGGCGTCGCCGAAAAAAGTGCAGTGGACCCGGCATGCGAGCTATTTAACCATTTTGGCTCGCTGAGCAGCCTGCTTTCCGCCGGCGCCGGGCAGCTGGCCGGCATCAAGGGAATCGGCAGCGCCAAGTACGCGCAACTGCAGGCGGCGCAGGAACTCACCCGGCGCGCGCTGGCCGAGCAACTGCAGTTGCCCGGCGCGCTGAACTCACCCACGGCTGTGCGCAACTACCTGCGCCTGACGCTGGCGAGGCTGCCCCATGAAGTCTTTCACTGCCTGTTTCTCGACGCGCGCAACGGGCTCCTGGCCAGCGAAGAGCCATTTCGCGGCACCCTGACCCAGACCAGCGTCAACCCGCGTGAAGTTGCGCGAAAGGCACTTTCGCACAACGCCGCGGCTGTGATCGTCGCCCACAACCACCCGTCGGGCAACGCCACGCCCAGCCCGGCCGATCTAGCCATGACCCGCGCGCTATGCCGCTCTCTCGCCTTGATCGACGTACAGGTACTCGACCATTTCGTCGTGGCAGGCAGCAGCATTCACTCCTTCTCCGAGCACGGCCAGTTGTGACGCGACATGTGATGCTAACCGCATGAATGCACACCCCTGCACGGTAAACTACGGAAGGCATTGATTCACCGTCGCTTTCCGGTCTATAATGTTCGTTTGCTGAAGTCTCAACCGCTGCAGTCCGGGCCAGCGCGCCTTTTGTTGATCTGTTGCGAACATTGTCCACGTAGAAGAGTTAGGAGTGCTTCATGGCACGCGTCTGTCAAGTGACCGGGAAAGCGCCGATGGTCGGCAACAACGTTTCCCACGCAAACAACAAGACCAAGCGCCGTTTTCTGCCCAACCTGCAGAATCGTCGTTTCTTTGTTGAATCGGAAAACCGCTGGGTGAGCCTGCGCGTCTCGAACGCCGGCCTGCGCCTGATCGACAAGAAAGGCATCGACTCCGTGCTCGTAGATCTGCGCGCACGCGGCGAAGTCTAATTAGGAGCACATCATGGCCAGCAAAGGCGGACGCGATAAAATCAAGTTGGAGTCGACTGCAGGTACGGGTCACTTCTACACGACCACCAAGAACAAGCGCACGATGCCGGAAAAGATGGAGATCATGAAGTTCGATCCCGTCGCCCGCAAGCACGTGTCGTACAAGGAAACCAAGATCAAGTAATTGATCCTGTCTTCCACATGCCGATCGCGCGGCATGTTAGTAGAAACCCCGCTCAGGCGGGGTTTTTGCTTTTTCTGCGGCGCAAAAGCCGCATCGCTGGCGCGACTCCTCAGCGCTGCCCACGCAAGCGCGCCACCGGTGTACACTTTCCAGCTTTCCTGCCTCCCGACCGCGCCACGCGCGCGTCTCTCGCATCATGAACTTCGATGTCGCCATTGTCGGCAGCGGACTGGCCGGTTTGACGGTCGCGCTGCAACTGGCCGACACCCATCGGGTTGTCATCATCTGCAAACGCGCCATGACGACGGGCGCCAGCGACTGGGCACAGGGCGGCATCGCCGCGGTGCTAGACTCGGGCGACAGCCATGACGAGCACCATCAGGACACCCTGGTGGCGGGCGCGGGCCTGTGCGATGACAGCGCAACGCGTTATATCGTCGAGCACGGGCGCGAAGCAATCCAGTGGCTGATCGACCGCGGCGTGCCGTTCACGCGCGACGACCAAGCCGAACTGGGCTACCACCTGACGCGAGAAGGTGGACACAGCCGGCGGCGCATCATCCACGCCGCGGACGCGACGGGCCACGCCGTCGTGTCCACTCTCACCGAGCAGGCACGCCAGCACCCCAACATCACGATCATCGAAGACCACTTCGCGGTGGATCTGATCACCTCGCGCAAGCTCGGCCTGCCGGGCAATCGCTGCTATGGCCTTTACGTACTGAACGACGCCAGCGGCGAAGTGCAGACCATCACCGCTACGCACACCGTGCTGGCCACGGGTGGCGCGGGCAAGGTCTACCTCTACACCACCAACCCCGACACAGCCACCGGCGACGGCATCGCCATGGCCTGGCGGGCGGGTTGCCGGGTATCGAACATGGAATTCATCCAGTTTCACCCGACCTGCCTGTACCACCCGTACGCCAAGACCTTCCTGATTTCGGAGGCAGTGCGCGGCGAAGGTGGCCTACTAAAGCTGCCCGACGGCACGCGCTTCATGCCCGAGCACGACGAGCGCGCCGAGTTGGCTCCGCGCGACGTGGTGGCGCGCGCGATCGACTTCGAAATGAAGAAGCGCGGGTTGGATTACGTGCACCTCGACATCAGCCACCAGCCCGAATCCTTCCTGCGCGAGCACTTCCCGACCATCCATGCACGTTGCCTGGAGCTAGGCATCGACATCGCGCGCGAACCGATCCCGGTGGTGCCGGCTGCGCACTACACCTGCGGCGGCGTGGTGACCGACACGGCGGGCCGCACCGATCTGGCCAACCTCTACGCCGTCGGCGAGACCGGCTGCACCGGATTGCACGGCGCCAACCGCCTGGCCTCCAATTCACTGCTCGAGTGCATGGTGATCGGACGCGCGGCGGCACTCGACATTGCCGGCCAGGACAAGGCTGGCCAGCCGGACATCACCCTGCCCGGCTGGGATGAAAGCCGGGTGGCGGATGCCGACGAGGAAGTGGTCGTATCGCACAACTGGGACGAGCTGCGCCGCATGATGTGGAATTACGTCGGCATCGTGCGCACCAGCAAGCGGCTCGAGCGTGCGCAACACCGTATCAGCCTGCTACGCGAGGAAATTGCCGAATACTACGCCAACTTCCGCGTGACGCGCGACCTGCTGGAATTGCGCAACCTGGTGGAAGTCGCCTCATTGATCGTCGATAGCGCCTATTCGCGCCACGAAAGCCGCGGTTTGCACTTTAGCCGCGACTATCCGGAGACCTTGCCCAAAGCGCTGCCGACCGTGATGCAGCCGTTGTTCAAGCGCGAGCGGACGAAGTAGCGTTCCGCGCCTTCCATCACGCAAAGAAAAAGCGCGCCTCGCAGCGCGCTGTTTCTTTCCGGCCAGCCACTTTGGATGTGCCTCAAACGCCAGATTACTCGATGATGCGCAACGAATAGTCCGTGGCGCGCACATCCTTGGTCAGCGCACCCACCGAGATCCGGTCAACGCCGGTCTCGGCAAAGGCGCGAATGGTATCCGCGTTGACGCCACCCGAGACTTCCAGCAACGCGCGCCCGGCATTGATACGCACGGCATCGCACATCATCGCCTCGGTAAAGTTGTCGATCAGGATCGATTTCGCGCCGGCCGCCAACGCCTCCTCCAGCTCCGCCAGGCTTTCCACCTCCACCTGCACCGACACGCCCGCATCGAGTGCGGCCGCTGCCTGCATGGCTGCCGTAATGCTGCCAGCCGCGGCGATGTGGTTCTCCTTGATCAGGATGCCGTCGTACAGCGCCAGACGCTGGTTGTCACCGCCACCGACCTTGACCGCGTACTTCTGTGCCAGGCGCAGGCCCGGCAGGGTCTTGCGGGTATCCAGCACGTGCGCGCGCGTCCCCTCGACCAGATCGGCATAACGGCGCGTAACGGTAGCCACGCCGGACAGCAACTGCAGGAAGTTCAGCGCCGGCCGCTCCGCGGTCAGCAGCGAGCGGGCCGGTCCCGTGATCTCGCACACCACCGAGTCCGGTGCCATGCGGGTGCCTTCGGCTTGCTGCCAGCGAACCTGCAGCGCGGGATCGACCGCGCGCATGCAGGCCTCGAACCACGGCTGACCGCATAGCACGGCTTGCTCGCGCACGATCACGCGAGCCCGTGCGGACTTGCCTGCGGGCACCAGCAAACCGGTCAGGTCGCCGCTGCCGACATCCTCGGCGATGGCCGCGCGTACACTGGCTTCCAGCGCCTCGGCCAGCGCCGTGCCGTAGCTGTCGAAAACTGGATTGACGTTTGCGTTCACGTTTGCATTACCGCTCATGCCGGACCGATTCCCTTGAACAAAGCCTGCTCGCTGGCCAAATCGGCCTTGGGCCGCACATTGGCCTTCTGCCGCGCGGCGAAATCGAGCATGCGGTCGATGCAGGTCACAGCCTGGCGGCCGATGGCGGCATCGACATGAATTTCGTTATGGCCGCGCTCAAGCACCTCAGCCAGGTTGGTTAGTGCATTCATCGCCATCCATGGGCAGTGCGCGCAACTCTTGCAGGTTGCACTGTTGCCGGCGGTGGGTGCCTCGATGAAATGCTTGTCGGGTGCAGCCAGGCGCATCTTGTGCAGGATGCCGTTGTCGGTCGCAACGATGAATTCCCGGGCATCCAGCTCCTGGACCGCCGCGATCAGCTGCGAGGTCGAGCCAACCACATCGGCCTGCTCCACCACATTGGCCGGCGACTCCGGATGCACGAGGATCTTGGCCTTGGGGAACTCGCGGCGCAGCAGATCCAGCTCGATGCCCTTGAACTCGTCGTGCACCAGGCAGGAACCCTGCCACAACAGCATGTCCGCGCCGGTCTGCTTCTGGATATAGCCGCCCAGGTGCTTGTCCGGTGCCCACAGGATCTTCTCACCACGTGCGTGCAGGTGCTCGACGATCTTCAGGCCGATGCTGGAGGTCACCATCCAGTCCGCGCGTGCCTTCACGGCCGCGCTGGTATTGGCGTAGACCACCACCGTACGGTCGGGATGCGCATCGCAGAACGCGGTGAACTCGTCGGCCGGGCAGCCCAGGTCGAGCGAGCACGTCGCGTCAAGGTCGGGCATCAGGATGGTCTTTTCCGGACTGAGGATCTTGGCGGTCTCGCCCATGAAGCGAACGCCAGCCACCACCAGCGTCTTGGCCGGGTGGTCGCGGCCGAAGCGCGCCATTTCCAGCGAATCCGACACGCAGCCGCCGGTTTCTTCCGCCAGGTCCTGCAGGTCCGAATCGACGTAATAGTGCGCTACCAGCACCGCATTGCGCTGCTTGAGCAAATCCTTGATGCGCTCCTTCAGCGCCGTGCGCTCCTGTGCCGACAGCACCGGGGGCACCTTGGCCCAGGCATGGGCGACGCAGCTGCCGCCATCGGGGGACTCCGTCGATAGGTTCGGTTTCTCGAACTCGACGGTCTTTATCGTTTGGGGGGTCATCTCCGATACTCCTCTGGGGCGGCGCGCCTGGATTTCGCAGCCAGCCCTTACATTGGGGGAGTTTAGCGAAAACAAAAGCCCCGCCAGGGGCGGGGCTTTTGGGCGAGCTAAATTGTATCAGGCCACGCCGGGTCAGGCATCAAGCCGCATCAGGCATAGCGGCGCAGGCGCAGCGAGAAATCGTGCAGCGCTTCAATGCCGCTGGCCTCGGCGCGATGGCACCAGGCCTGCAGCTGCTGCAGCAGCTGTTCGCGCGTCAGGTTGGAGCGGCCCCAGATCGCGGCCAGTTCGCGGCGCATTTCCACAAAGGTATGCAGCGACTTGTTCTGCTCGACGATGCTGGCCAGTTGCTGGCGTTGCGGATCGGCCAGCTTGGTTTCCTCGCGGTGGAACCACTTGCGGGCAGGCTTGAAGCTGCTGTACTCGGCCACGCGGGCTTCCTTCAGCTTTTCCAGTTCCTGCTTGTAGGCGCTCTTGACCGCCTTGGCATAGCGGGCCATCACGTCATAGCGGTTGGCGATGATGGCTTCCAGCGTGTTGTGGTCGACCGGACGAGCCTCCACCAGGCGTGCCTTCGGCGGGGTCTTCTTGACCTTGGCCAGGCCAACGGCCTGCATGGCACGGATATAGCCCCAGCCGATATCGAACTCGTACCACTTGATCGAGAACTTGGCCGACGTCGGGTAGGTGTGGTGGTTGTTATGCAGCTCTTCGCCGCCGATGATGATGCCCCACGGCGAAACGTTGGTCGAAGCGTCCTCGCAATCGTAATTGCGATAACCCCACCAGTGGCCCAGGCCATTGATGATGCCGGCGGCGTGAATCGGGATCCACAACATCTGCACCGCCCACACGGTCATGCCGATCACGCCGAACAAGGCGAGGTCGATGATCAGCATCAGGCCAACGCCCTGCCAGCCGAAGCGCGAGTAGACATTGCGCTCGACCCAGTCGTCAGGCGTGCCGTGGCCGAACTTGGTGATGGTTTCCTTGTTCTTGGACTCGGCGCGATACAGCTCCGCGCCTTCCAGCAGTACCTTGCGGATGCCGCGAGTCTGCGGGCTGTGGGGATCGTCTTCGGTCTCGCACTTGGCGTGATGCTTGCGGTGGATGGCGGTCCACTCCTTGGTGACCATGCCGGTGGTCAGCCACAGCCAGCCACGGAAGAAATGCGAAACGACAGGGTGCAGGTCCAGCGACCGGTGCGCCATGCAGCGGTGCAGGTATATCGTGACGCCCGCGATGGTGATGTGAGTCACCACCAGCGTGTAGATCACGATTTCCCACCAGGACCAGTTGGCGAGGCCGTTGGCGGCCCAGTCAAGAATAGTGTCGAACAAACTGTTCTCCGTCGATTAAACAGGGGTATTCAGTGCGGCACGACATGGCGGGCCACAAACAATGTGCAGAAAAAGGACTGCAAATTCAATGATTGCGTCATATGGCGCCTGCCTGAAACCCCGGCAATCGCCGGAGCCCCCAGGCATGCGCGTCTGGCGCCCTGGGCAACTGCTGCCTGCCGGCGGGACTGGACACGAGCCGCTGCAATCTGGCGGCTGTCTGGTGGGGGCGGGAGGTCGATAAACTCACCCGGACAAAATCCGATTCCGGACGAACCCGCAACTACCTTGGATTCTACCGCACCCGGATCGAGCGGACATCCGCTTTTACCCCGATTTTGACGTTAAGCAACATGGATCGTTCCACAAGGTGGCCCAAGCGCCGCGCGAAAAGTCAGGATTTGCTGCCCGCAGTGCCATCCGGCTGCGAAAGTAGCGCCTCATGATCCGCATCATCAGTCTCACCCCGTCCACCGGTGTCCGCTCTGCCCAGCACCCGCACTTCCCGCTGGGGATACGGGATCGAGATGCCATGTTCCCGGAATTTCCGCCATATGGCCCGGTTCAGTGCCGATTGCACGCCAAGCTTTCCGTTCTGGGGATCGGCGATGTAGCCAGCAAGCTCGTACTCGATGCCATTGTCTCCAAACAGCACCAGAAAAGCCGACGGCGCGGGCTCAACCAATAAACGCGGGATGTCTTGGGCCGCCTCGACCAGCAAGGCTAGCACCTTTTCGGGATCGGCCGCGTAATCGGCCTGCACACGCGTTGCAACGCGCACATTGGTATTGGAGAACGAGTGGTTCTGCACGGCCTGCGCGACCAGTTGCTCGTTGGGCACCAGGGTTTCGCCGTCACCATTGCGGACCACCGTGTAGCGCGTGCGAATCTGCGAGACGATGCCGGTGTACTTGTCCACCGTGATCTGGTCGCCCAGCTTGACCGAGTGGTCAAGCAGGATGATGAAGCCCGAAATATAGTTGCTAGCGATCTTTTGCAAGCCCAGACCCAAACCCACACCCAGCGCGCCGCCGAATACGGACAGTACCGTGAGATCGATGCCCACCAGCGACAAGCTCAGCAAGAGCGAGACCAGCAGCAGCAGTGCCTTGGAAAGTCTGGTCAGAACCACTTTTAGGTTGCTGTCCAGGCCGCTCGAGCGCATCAGGCGCTCTTCCAGCCACGAACCAAACCACATGGCCACCAGCACGGTGAGCAAGATCCATACGGCTGCCACCAGGGTGTCGGCCAAGTTGATCTTCTGCTTTCCGCCGAGCGAAAAGCGCACGGATTCCATCCAGTTCACTACATCAGACAGCAATCCCAGCACATATAGCGCCATTGCCGCCCAAACCAGCGTAGTCAGTACCTTCTCCACCAGCAGCAGCATGCCGTGCAGCTGGCCACTGCCGGAGAGCACGCGGCGCAGTATATAGAAGGCGAAATACAGGAAAGTGATGCCAAAGAGCGGCACCAGCACGAGGCGCAGCACGCTGGTCGACATGACCAGTTCCAGCCCGTAGCGCGCGCCCATCACCAGCAGCCAGCCGAACAGTGGGAACATGGCGCGTTCCAGGCTGGCTGCGGCAAAGCGCAGCGCGAAGCTGGACCCGGCGTAGCCGGCTTCGACTCGCTTGACGACCAGCCTTGCCAGCGGCCATGCCAACGCGAGGCAAGCGGCGAGTACCACCAGTTGCCAGATAAAACCGGGGCCGCCCGCATCGCGGATCAGGTCATTGAGCATCTTGCCAAAGGCCGGATGCGAGGCGTTGAGTTCGTTCAGGGGATTGGGATTCATGCTCTGGAATAACTGGGCGGCACGCGCCGAGCGACAATCGAACGGCCCCGGCAAACACCCGATAACGGACCGCGAGAGCACAACGAGCAAGGCAACGCACCGCAAGCAGCGGGCCGGACACTTGTGGCCGGTCCCGCGCCGGAAATGCAGCCGGGACCGGGCGGTCCTCGGCATTGGAGCCGCCAGTCCCAAGCCGGGCCCTGGCGGCGGTTCAGACGTTAGCTGACGCGTTCCAGCACCGCGGCGAAGAAGCCATCGGTCTGGTGCAGATGCGGGTAAAGCGCCAGCATCTCGGCATCTTCCGGCAAAGCGGGCACCGTGATCTTTTGCTCGGCCAGCACCTGTGCGGCAGGGACCAGGCGGAAGGCGGGATGCGCGGCCAGGAAACCGCGCACGATGCCTTCGTTCTCCGCTTCCAGCACGCTGCATGTCGCATAAACCACCCGGCCGCCCACCTTGACCAGACGCGCCGCGGATTCGAGGATGGCCGCTTGCTTGGCGGTCAGTTCCAGCACCGATTGCGGCGACTGGCGCCATTTCAGGTCCGGGTTGCGCCGCAGCGTACCCAGGCCGCTGCAGGGCGCATCCACCAGCACGCGGTCGATCTTGCCGGCCAGACGCTTGATCTTTGCGTCATGCTCGGAGTCGATCAGTACCGGATGCACGTTCGACAGTCCGCTGCGCGCCAGGCGCGGCTTGAGGTTGGCGAGGCGCTTCTCGGACACATCGAACGCATACAGGCGCCCGGTGGAGCGCATCTGCGCCCCCAGCGCCAGCGTCTTGCCACCGGCACCCGCGCAGAAATCCACCACCATTTCGCCGCGCTTGGGCGCAACCAGGTTGCACAGAAGCTGGCTGCCTTCGTCCTGCACTTCGACCAGGCCGTTGACGAACAGCGGCAACTGGTTGAGCGCCGGTTTGCCGGCCAGGCGGATGCCGGCGGGGGCCATCGGCGTCGGCTCGGCCTTCAGGCCAGCGGCGGTCAGCTCGACCAGCGCGGCTTCCTGGGTGGTCTTGACCAGGTTGGCGCGCAGGTCCAGCGGCGCGGGCCGCAGCCACGCGTCGCCCAGTGCTTCGACAAAGGCTTCGTCGTGGCGGGCGGCCAGCTGATCGAACAGCCACTCAGGCAGGTTGGCGCGCACGCGCGGCGCGAGGCTGGCACGCTCGATTGTCGTCAGGCGATCGAGCCATTCGCCCTCTTCCGGCAGCAGGAACGGCGTCAGCGCATCCCGGCCCAGCGTGGCGGCCAGGCCCAGCAGGGCCAGGCGGCGCTGCGAGGCGCCCGTGCCGCTGGCAGCGAACTGCGAAAACTCGACACGCCGGCGCAATACGGCAAATACGGCTTCGGCGATGATGCCGCGTTCGCGATGGCCAAGCTTGGGGTTTTCGCGGAAGTAGTAGCTCACCACCACGTCGGAGGGGCGCGTGAACATCAGCACCTTGCCCAGCAGGCGGTCAATGTGCTGGATATGAACAGCGTGCAGGCCGCCATGCGGCCCGCGGCCCTGCTGCGGAGCATGGCTGTCGCCCGCGTCGCGCGGCCGGGCGGCCTGGCGGATCGGGGTACCCTTGTGCTTGTTGCGAACGGGCTGGCGCGCCCCTGCGGTATTCCGGCTCATGACTGCACCTCCGTAGCGGCAGCAAAGGCCGTAAATAACTGGGATTCGGGTGGTTCGACCCGGACTGCGCCGGCATGCACCCGCAGCCGGCCTTCGACAAACCAGCGCACCGCGCGCGGGTAGATCACGTGTTCGCTTGGCAACAGGCGCGCGGCCAGGCTCTCGGGCGTATCGTCCGGCAGCACGTCGAGCGCGGCCTGGACGATGACGGGGCCGTGATCGAGCTCCGGCGTGACGAAATGCACGCTGGCGCCGTGGACCTTGACACCCGCCTGGATGGCCTGCCGGTGCGTATGCAGCCCCGGAAAGCATGGCAGCAGCGAGGGGTGGATATTCAGCATGCGCCCGGCGTACTTGTCGACAAAGCCCGGCGTCAGGATGCGCATGAAGCCGGCCAGCACCACCAGGTCCGGCGCGAATGCGTCGATGGCCGTGGCCAGCGCCACATCGAAAGTGGCGCGATCAGCATATTGCGTGTGGTCCACCACACCGGTGGCCACGCCGTGCTCAGCGGCAAATTTCAGGCCTTCGGCGTCCGGCCGGTTCGACAGGACCGCCGCTACGCGCGCTGGCCAGCCTTCGGCGGCGCAGGCGCTGACGATGGCTTCCATATTGGAGCCTCGCCCGGAAATCAGGATAACGATATTTTTCATCGCGCAATTCTACCAAGCCAGGGGCCGTACACGGCTAAAGCGAGCGCATTAGGCGCTTAAAACACGTGAAACCCTCATCGCAGCGCCGTTTCGCATGACCTATACGCAACGTAGGTACCCCTCCGACGGATTGTGACGCCTCGCCCGCTCTGCTAGAGTGGCTGCTATCGTCCACGCGCAGACCGTTAGCTCGGCTTTAAGTGACAACAAGGACGAACTGGGAAATTAGACGGGAAATCGCATGTCGAACGCTGCACCGACCTTGTTGGTGGTCGATGATCATCCTATGGCCTTGTCCGGCACTACCGCCTTCCTGGCGGAGGTGATGCCGGACGTCGCCGTCCATGCCGCCGGTAGCGCCAAGGAGGCGCTCAGTGCCTTGCAGCAGGGGCTCAGGCCCGACATCGTGCTGCTGGATATCTGGCTGACCGACGGTACCGGCTTCGACGCCATGCAGGCGCTCAAGACGCTGGTCCCTTCCGCCCGCTTTATTTTCATGTCGGCCGAGGCCACGCCCGAGATCGTAGGCCGCGCGCGGGCGCTTGCCGCCTGCGGGTTCGTCGGCAAGCATCTCGATGCCAACGCATTCACAGCCGCCGTACGCAAGGTGCTGGCAGGCGACACATCCTTCCCCTCCGACGAAGCGCTCAACGGCCGTGCCCAGTCCTTCGGACCGGCGCACGGCATTCCGGTCACGCCGGCGGAACTGGGACTGACTCCGCGTCAGGGCTCGGTGCTGGCGCTGGTACTGGAAGGGCTGCCCAACAAGGTCATCGCACGGCGTCTCGGCCTGACGGAGAACACCGTCAAGGAACACGTCTCGGCGATCCTGCAGCGCCTCGGCGTACGTACCCGGATGCAGGTCATGTCGCGCATGGAGCGTTTCCGCCTGCGCCAGTAGCGGGCACCGCCGGCGCCAGCCACCAATTGAAGACTCCGAAATGGGCCGGCGCGTTTGCGCCGGCCCGTTTCCATTGTGCCCGTCAGGCCGCGTGCAGCCAGCGCCTGAGCAGCAGCCGCAACGCTGCCGGGTCGACGGGCTTGGGCAACACAAAGTAGCCAGCCTCCTCGGCCGCCGCCAGCGCGGCGGATTTCAGGTCGCCCGACAATAGGGCGCTACGCGCCTGCGGCTGTGTGTTTTGCCAGCGCTCCAGCAAGTCCAGGCCGTTCTCGCTGCCGGGCAGCCGCAAGTCGCAGAAGATGATGTCCGGCTTGAGCCCCTGGTGAAACAGCCGGTCCGCATCCGCGCCATGCGCCGCGCAGGCAACCTGGATGCCCCAGGCTTCCATCAGCGCAATCCACGCCTTGCGGATCTGGGTGTCGTCGTCGACCACCAGCACGGTGCCGCGCAAGTGATCGGGCTTGGCATCCTCGGCCAGCGCCGTTGCCCGCACTGCACGGATGGTGGCCACTGTCTCGGCCGGGACCGGCGCCAGCGAGAACCAGAATACCGAGCCCCGTCCGGGCACCGAGCGCACGCCGTAGGTGCCGCGCATCAGGCGCACGCATTCCTTGAAAATCGCCAGGCCGAGTCCCAGGCCCTGGGACGGATCGCGCTGCGGGTTATGCACCTGGTAGTACGGCGAGAAGATGTCCGGCAGGTGCTCGGGCGTGATCCCGGCCCCGGTGTCCCAGACTTCCACGCGGATATGCTTGCGGCGCTCCCGCGCCGTTACCAGCACGCCGCCGCGCCGCGTATAACGCAGGGCGTTCTGCACGAGATTGAACAAGGCGCGGCGCAACAGCACCGGCTCGGCCATCGCGTACAGCTCTTCGGGCACGCGCGGGGTCAGGGTCAGGCCGCTCTCTCTCGCGTCGGCGGCGAACTGGCTCATCACTTCGCTGATCAGGTGACTGAGTTCGCACGGCTCCAGCGTCGGCAGCACCTTCCGGCCTTCGAGCTTGGACAGGTCCAGCAGCGAGCGGAACAGCAGGTCGATGGTCTGGGTGCCGGCGGCCACCTGCTCCACCAGCGGATGGAGCGAGGAGGACTTGTTGCGAGCGCGCAGCGCCTCCACCAGCATCACAAGCGCGTGCACCGGCTGGCGCAGGTCATGGCTGGCGGCGGCCAGGAAGCGCGATTTCTCCTCGCTGGCATGCAGCGCCCTCTCCTTCTCTTCCTGGAACTGCTTGGCCAGCCGCCGGCTTTCGCTTTCCAGCTGGATGGCCCGCACCAGCGTGCGCTGCAGGTTCAGGGCGTGGCGCGTAAGCATGATGGCGTAGACCACCAGCAGCAATTGCACATAGGTGCCATGACCGGGAAATGCGTACTCGGCCAGCAGGATATTGGGCACCAGGATCGGTACGCCGGCATAGACCAGGTTGGACGGAACCGGAGACTGCGCGGTAACGCCGCCCGCGAGCACCCCGAGCGCCAGCAGGTACAGCACGCTGGAGAACACGGTAGAGCCGGTATACAGATGCAGCAGCGCCGAGCTGCCCCAGGTCAGGCCGGTCAGGAAGGCCATGGCGCGCATATTGGCCCACCATTTGCGCGTGTGCGCCGAGCGGCTCATGGTGGTGCCATCGCGCAGATAGCCAAAATAGAACCAGCTGGTGGCGGCGGTCAGCACCAGCATGACGCCGCACCAGCCGATCAGGGCGCTGTGGTCGGCGGCAGACCAGAAGGCGATCGCGGTCAGCGCCGGGAGCACCAGCGAGGCAACGATGGCGGTAGGGGAGACGCGATGGATGGTCGCCAGCAGCTTGGCCCGCGTTTCGGTATCGAGCGGAGGCCCTGGCGGCGGCAGGATTCGGTTTAGCAGCGCGTTCAAAGGAGGGCTGGGGGCAGCGAGTGCGATCCGCCGTATCATGCCGTCTTTTGTGGCATGGCGCCACGCCAAAGGGTCTATCCGTGCACAAAAACGCCAACCTCGGCGCCCACCGTGGTACGGCCAGGCCAAACTTGTCCCCCATTCGCCTTATAATGCTCGCTTTACCCAAACGCTTGCTGCCGTCCTCGTGAAAGTCTTCCGTGGCCTGCCCAATGCCGAGAGCCGGGCGCCCTGCGCCCTCACCATCGGCAATTTCGACGGTGTGCACCGCGGCCACCAGTCGCTGCTTGCGCGCGCGCGCGCGGCGGCGGACGCACGCGGCCTGCCGCTGTGTGTGATGACGTTCGAGCCGCATCCGCGTGAATTCTTCACGCCTGACAAGGCCCCCACGCGCATCGCACTGCTGCGCGACAAGCTCGAAAGCCTGCGCCGCAACGGCGTCGATCGCGTGGTCGTTGAACATTTCAACGCGCATTTCGCCGCGCAATCTCCCCAAGCCTTCGTCGAGAACGTGCTCTGGCACGGCCTGCACACGCGCTGGCTGCTGGTCGGCGACGACTTCCGCTTCGGCGCCAGGCGCGCTGGCGATTTTGCCTACCTGCAGCAGGCCGGGCGCCAGTTCGGCTTCGATGTGGAACAGATGGGCTCGGTGTCCGAAGGCGGCGTGCGCATCTCCAGCTCCGCGGTTCGGCAGGCACTGACCGAGGGCGACCTCGAACACGCGCGCCGTCTGCTCGGCCATGGCTATGCCATCAGCGGCCATGTGGTCCATGGCCGCAAGCTCGGGCGCGACCTGGGCTTTCCCACCATCAACCTGCGCATCTCGCACAAGCGGCCGGCTGTCAACGGCATCTTCGTGGTACAGGTGCACGGGCTGGCCGAGCACGCGTTGCCGGGCGTGGCCAGCATCGGCGTGCGGCCTACCATCGAGGATGCCGGCCGGGTGCTGCTGGAAGTCCACCTGTTCGACTTCAATCAAAGCATCTACGGCAAGCTGGTGCGGGTCGAATTCATGAAGAAGCTCCGCGATGAAGCCCGCTTCGACAGCCTGGATGAACTGACCGCGGCCATTGCCAAGGACAGCGCGGACGCTCGCGCCTTCTTCGGCCTGACCGTGCCGGGCTCGCCCGAGGGCACGCCCCCGGCTGCGGGCGGGCGCGACTTCGCTACCTCCGCCACCGACCGAATTAGCTAGCGCCCCGTTCCCGCGAGGCGGGACCCGGGTCGCTACCCCAACCCGAACCAGCCCGCGGCTCCGCCGCAGCCCGTCCACGCCATACCGCGCCGCGCCCAGCCGAGCTAGTGCCGCACGCCAACCGAATTGCCCCGAGAATCGACATGTCCAACGACAAACGCGCCAAGCCCGAAAAAAGCAAGTATCCGGTCAACCTGCTGGAAACTCCCTTCCCGATGCGCGGCGACCTGCCCAAGCGCGAGCCGCTGTGGGTCAAGCAATGGCAGGACAAGCAGCTGTACAAGAAGATCCGGGCAGCTCGCAAGGGCGCCAAGAAGTTCGTCCTGCACGACGGCCCCCCGTACGCCAACGGCGACATTCATATCGGGCACGCGGTCAACAAGATCCTCAAGGACATGATCGTCAAGGCGCGCGGCCTGAGCGGCCTGGACGCCGTCTATGTGCCGGGATGGGACTGCCATGGCATGCCGATCGAGATCCAGATCGAAAAGCAGTTCGGCAAAGGCCTGCCGGTGCAGGAGGTGCAATCGCGCGCCCGCGCCTACGCCACCGAACAGATCGCCCGCCAGAAGCTGGACTTCGAGCGCCTGGGCGTGCTGGGCGACTGGGAACATCCCTACATGACCATGAACTACAGCAACGAAGCCGACGAGCTGCGCGCGCTGGGCAAGATCATGGAGAAGGGCTATGTGTTCCGCGGCCTGAAGCCGGTGAACTGGTGCTTCGACTGCGGCTCGGCGCTGGCCGAGGCCGAGGTCGAGTACAAGGACAAGACCGATCTCTCCATCGACGTGGGCTTCCCCTTCGCCGACACCGACAAGCTGGCTCACGCCTTCAAGGTGCCGCTGGAGCAGCTCGCCGCCAAACCCGGCTGGATCGTGATCTGGACCACCACGCCGTGGACCATCCCGTCAAACCAGGCGCTTAATGTGCACCCGGAAGTCGAATACGCGCTGGTCGACACCGCGCGCGGCTTCTTGCTGCTGGCCACCGAGCGCGTCGCGGAACAGCTCAAGGTCTACGAACTGGAAGGCAAGGTGCTGGCCACCACCTCTGGCGCGGCGCTGTCGGAGATCCGCTTCCACCACCCGCTGTCCAAGATGGACGCGGGCTATGACCGCCTGTCGCCGGTCTACCTGGGCGACTACGTCACTACCGATACCGGCACCGGCATCGTGCACTCGGCGCCGGCCTATGGCGTGGAGGATTTCCAGTCGTGCAAGGCGCACGGCATGCGCGACCACGACATCATCAGCCCGGTGATGGGCGATGGCGTCTATGCCAGCACGCTGCCGCTGTTCGGCGGCCAGAAGATCTGGGACGCCAATCCCAAGATCGTCGAAGTGCTGAAGGCATCGGGCAATCTGTTCAACTCGCACAAGTACACTCACAGCTATATGCACTGCTGGCGTCACAAGACGCCGATCATCTACCGCGCCACCTCGCAATGGTTCGCGGGCATGGACGTTGACCCTGTCGACAACGGCGCCACCTTGCGCGAAACTGCGCTGGCCGGCATCGAGGCGACGGAGTTCTACCCGGCCTGGGGCAAGCAGCGCCTGCATAACATGATCGCCAACCGGCCCGACTGGACCCTGTCGCGCCAGCGCCAGTGGGGCGTGCCGATGGCCTTCTTCCTGCACAAGGAAACCGGCGCGCTGCACCCGCGCACGCCGGAGTTGCTTGAGGAAATCGCCAGGCGCGTGGAACTGCACGGCATCGAAGCCTGGCAGGCGCTCGATCCCAAGGAACTGCTCGGCGAGGAAGCCGCGCTGTATGAAAAGAACCGCGACACGCTCGACGTCTGGTTCGACTCCGGCACCACGCACTGGAGCGTGATCCGCGGCTCGCATCGCGAAGACCTGTACGACCCGTCGGCAGACCTGCCCGACGGCCGCCTGGCGGATCTGTACCTGGAAGGCTCGGACCAGCACCGCGGCTGGTTCCATTCGTCGCTGCTGACCGCTTCGATGCTGCACGGCAAGCCGCCCTACAAGGCGCTGCTGACGCACGGCTTCACGGTGGACGGCGAAGGCCGCAAGATGTCCAAGTCGGTCGGCAATACCGTGTCGCCGCAGGACGTGTCGAACAAGATGGGCGCCGAGATCATCCGCCTGTGGGTGGCCTCGACCGACTATTCGGGCGAGCTGTCGATCTCCGACGAAATCCTGAAGCGCGTGGTGGAAGGCTATCGCCGCATCCGGAATACGCTGCGCTTCCTGCTGGCCAACCTGGCCGACTACGATCACGCGCGGCACGCGCTGCCGGCATCGGAATGGCTGGAGATCGACCGCTACGCGGTCGCGCTGACCGGGCGCCTGCAAAAGGAAGTCCTGTCGCACTACGACGGCTACGAGTTCCACCCGGTGGTCGCCAAGCTGCAGACGTTCTGCTCGGAAGACCTCGGCGGCTTCTACCTCGACGTGCTGAAGGACCGGCTCTACACGACCGCGCCCAACTCCAAGGAGCGCCGCGCCGCGCAGAATGCCGTGTACCACATCACCCAGGCCATGCTGCACTGGATGGCGCCGTTCCTGTCCTTTACCGCCGAAGAAGCGTGGCAGATCTTCGGCCATGGCACCGAGCACACCGACACCATCTTCACCAGCACCTACTACGACGTGCCGGAGATCGACCAGGCCGACGACCTGCTGCAGAAGTGGCACGTGATCCGCGAAGCCCGCGCCGAAGTCACCAAGCAACTGGAAGCAGTGCGCGTTGACGGCGAGATCGGCTCCTCGCTCCAGGCCGAAGTCACCATCCAGGCCGGCGGCCCGGTGCTGGCCGCGCTGCAGAGCCTGGAGGACGACCTGCGCTTCGTGCTGCTGACCTCCGCCGCCAAGGTAGCGCCGGCGCCGGAAGGCGGCGACCTGCTGGTCACGGTGACGCCGTCGGTGCACGCCAAGTGCGAGCGCTGCTGGCACTACCGTGCCGATGTCGGCCGCGATCCGGCCCACCCCACCCTCTGCGGCCGCTGCGACAGCAACCTGTTCGGCGCCGGTGAACACAGGAGCCATGCCTGATGGCCGCCACCACCACGCGCTCCGCGCGCGGCACCAAGCGCACCAGCAGCAAGGGCAGCAACACCACGCCGCTTCTGTGGATGGCGTTCGCCCTGCTGGTGATCGTGCTGGACCAGTTCTTCAAGATCGTCATCGTCAGGACCTTCGCGTACGGCGAATCGCGCCCCGTGACCAGCTTCTTCAACCTGGTGCTGGTCTATAACAAGGGCGCCGCCTTCAGCTTCCTGGCCGACGCCGGCGGCTGGCAACGCTGGTTCTTTACCGGCCTGGGCGTGGCGGTGGGCCTGTTCATCATCTGGATGCTGTACCGCCATACCGGGCAGCGTTTGTTCTGCTTCGCCATCTCGCTGATCCTCGGCGGTGCCATTGGCAATGTGCTGGACCGGGTGGTGTACGGCCATGTCGTCGACTTTCTCGACTTCCACATGCGCAACTACCACTGGCCCGCGTTCAACGTGGCCGACTGCGCCATCACGGTGGGTGCGGTGCTGCTGATCGTGGACGAGTTGCGGCGGGTCCGGAAGCACTGAAGCGGCAGTCACCTGCACCGCGCTCGTGGGTGCGAAACGTTCCAACTGCGCCCGCGTCATGCGGGCGTTTTCCATGGTGCTGCCGAATTGGCATGATTGCGACGCGCGAGGCACGGCGGCAGCGCCGCCAACGCGCGCGCGGGCAAGCCGGTATTATTGATGTTTCTCCGGCGCGGGGGGTAGCAAACGCTGCCGCCTGCCGCGGCACCCGGACCACAACCCTCAAGCGAAGAGCACATCCATGGATCTGCGAGGCAAGCATCTCGTCCTTGGCCTGACCGGCGGCATCGCCTGCTATAAATCGGCCGAATTGGTCCGCCTGCTGACCAAGGCCGGCGCGACCGTGCAAGTGGTCATGACCGAGGGCGCCACCCAGTTCATCACGCCTGTGACCATGCAGGCACTCTCCGGGCGGCCTGTCTTCACCTCCCAATGGGATGCGCGCGTGGGCAACAATATGGCCCACATCGATCTCTCCCGCGAAGCCGATGCCATCGTGGTTGCGCCCGCCTCCACCGATTTCCTGGCGAAGCTGGCGCACGGCCTGTGCGATGACCTGCTGACCACCCTGTGCATTGCCCGCGACTGTCCGCTGCTGGTGGCTCCCGCCATGAACCTGCAGATGTGGTCGGCCCCCGCCACCCAGCGCAACGCCGCGCAACTGCGCGCGGATGGCGTAACGGTACTGGGCCCCGGCAGCGGCGACCAGGCTTGCGGCGAAGTCGGCGATGGCCGCATGCTGGAGCCGTCGGAACTGCTCGACGACATCATTGCGTTCTTCCAGCCCAAGCCGCTGGCCGGGCGCCGCGTGGTGATCACGGCAGGCCCTACCTTCGAAGCCATTGACCCGGTGCGTGGCATCACCAACCGTTCCTCGGGCAAGATGGGTTTTGCCATCGCGCGCGCGGCCCGCGAGGCCGGCGCCGATGTGATCCTGGTGGCCGGCCCGACGGCCCAGCCCACGCCGCGCGGGGTTGCCCGCACCAATGTGGAGAGCGCGCAGCAGATGCATGACGCGGTGCTGGCGGGCTTGCCCGGCGCCGACGTGTTTGTCGCGGTAGCCGCGGTAGCGGACTGGCGCCCGGCCGAAGTCGCCGGCCAGAAATTGAAGAAGGCCAACGACAGCGACACACCGACACTGCGCTTTGTGCAGAACCCCGACATCCTCGCCACCGTGGCGGCGCGGCCCGATGCGCCCTACTGCGTGGGCTTTGCCGCCGAGAGCGAAAAGCTCGAGCAATACGGTGAACAGAAGCGCCAGCGCAAGAACGTGCCCTTGCTGGTGGGCAATATCGGCCATCACACCTTCGGCATGGACGACAACGAGATCGTGCTGTTCGATGCCCACGGCATGACCCGCCTGCCGCGCGCCGACAAGCTGACGCTGGCGCGCGACCTGGTAGCGGCTATCGCCCGGCGCCTGCCCGCACCCCGTTGAGCCCGCGCTTGCTCTGCCTCCGAACGCCACCCCGCCCGAACCCCTGAACATGTCCGCAAGCAAACCCAAACTGCACCTCTCCGTGCTCGACCAGAGCCCGGTCATTGCCGGCCATACCGCGCGCGACGCCCTGGCCGCCACCGTGGAGCTGGCTCAGGCCGCCGATGCGCTGGGCTACACTCGCTATTGGTGTGCCGAGCATCACGGCCTGCGCGGTGTGTGCAACCCGGCGCCGGAAGTCATGCTGGCGCGCCTGGGCAGCGTCACGCAGCGTATCCGCCTCGGCTCGGGCGGCGTGATGCTGCCCTATTACAGTCCCTTCAAGGTGGCGGAGCAGTTCCGCATGCTGGAGGGCTTGTTCCCGGGCCGCATCGATCTTGGCGTGGGACGCGCGCCGGGCGGCGACATGCGTACCGCGCAGGCGGTGGCGATGGGCCAGTACAACCGCGGCGACCAGTTCGCCGAGCAGGTACAGGACCTCTCCTGGCTCTTCCGTGGCGAGGTACCGCCGGGCCATATCGCCGAAGGCGTGGTGCTGCAGCCCGAGATCGATACGCGGCCCGAGCTGTGGGTGCTGGGCTCCAGCGACTACGGCGGCGCCCTGGCGGCACGCCTGGGACTGCGCTTTGCCTTTGCCCACTTTATCAATCCGCATGTCGGCCATGCCGTCGCTCAGCAGTACCGCCGCGATTTCGAGGCGGGCTACGACGAGCGGCCCTATAGCGCGGCGGCCATCTTCGTGATCTGCGCGGACAGCGAGGCCGAAGCGGCGGAACTGGAGCGCGCCGTGGACCTGCGCCGGCTGCAGATGGCCTACGGCGTCAACGCCCCGATCCCCTCGCTGGCGCAGGCCGCCCAGCACGAGCCGACCGAACGCGATCGCCTGATCGTGGAACGCGAGCGTCCGCGCACCATTTGCGGCACCCCGGAGCAGGTCGCGCAGCGCATGCTGGACCTGCGCGAGCGCTTCCTCGCCGATGAACTGGTCGTGCTGAGCGTGACCGCCAGCTATGCTGCGCGGCTGCGCACCTACGAGCTGCTGGCACAGGCGTTCGACCTGTCGGGCGGCTGAGCTCGGCTATCATCTCGGGTTACCAACGTTTTTAGTTTTCCGGGACTGACCAGCCATGACCATCGAAGCCAACCCCACCGTCGAAATCAAGGTGCTCGACGCACGCCTGCACGAATGGGGCCTGCCGGCTTACCAGAGCGATATGGCGGCAGCGATCGACCTGCACGCCTGCCTGGACGCGGCACTCGTCATCGAACCCGGCACACCGGCCCAACTGGTGCCGGCCGGCATCGCCGTGCACATGGCCAATCCCTATATGGCGGCCACCATCGCCCCGCGCTCGGGTCTCGGCCACAAGAAAGGACTGGTGCTGGGCAATTCGATCGGCGTGATTGACGCCGACTACCAGGGCCCGATCATGGTGAGCGTGTGGAACCGCAACGCGCCCGGCACCGAGCCCATCGTGATCCAGCCGGGCGAGCGTATCGCGCAGATGATGTTTGTGCCGGTGCTGCGGCCCGTCTTCAAGACCGTGGAAGACTTTTCGGAAGACACCGTGCGCGGCGCGGGCGGTTTTGGCTCCACCGGTGTGCACCACGCCAAGAACGGCGCCTGAGCCAGGTCCGGGGGGCGCGCTCAGCGCGCCTGCTCGAACAGCAGCGCCACGCCGCCGGCAACGGAGGCGGGGATAAGGCTTTCGTCGGGACCAAGATCGAGCGCGCCCACGCGCGCGGCGCGCCAGCCCTGACGGGCCGCGGCCAGATCGCTGGTACGCAGCCGGATGGCTGCATAACCAGGCACGGCGCGGCGCACATGTTCGGTGCCGGTGGCGGCGGCCAGCGCCTGCGGCGTGGTCACCACCAGCGTGGCGACATCCAGCGCCAGGCTACAGATGTGATCGCTCAACTGCGTCATCTCGCCGCCGGTGAGTTCGGCATAAGCGCGGCCAGCCGCCTCGACCAGGCATGGCGCCACCACCAGGAACATCGCGGCGATACCGGTCGCGCCGTTGGCATGCGTGGTCCACTCTGGCCGCCACAGCAGCTCCGGCGTACGGTGCTCGCAGATAAAAAAGCGCGCGCCGGGCGCATCGTCGATCGCCGCGACGCGGAAGGTGGCGGGATGCTCGGTGCCATCGTCCAGACGCACCGGCCGCGAGAACTCGATCGGGTCCGATGTGTGCCAGCCATCGGCGCGCAACTGCGCCGCGGCGGTGAAGGTATCGCTGCTCTTGCAGGACAGCGCGGCACAGCCACCCCCGGCTTCCTGCGCATCCCAGTAATACTGCCGCGTCGGGCTGGGTGCGGTGACGTGCAGCAACTCGAGATAGTCGCGCGCCAGCATCACGCAATGGTTCTGCGAGCCGAGCGTGTGATAACCGCGGGGCGTCAGCGTGAAGCCAAACCCGCGCCAGGCTTGCGCCGAAGCGTCAAGGTCGGGACACACCATCACGGCGTGGTCTAGCAGTTCCATCGTCATCGCTACCTCTACCTCTCGCTTCACACTTCAATCGAACTGGATATTGGCCTTGCGCGCCACCGCCTGCCATTTATCGTGCTCGTGCCGTACCAGGCTGGCCAGCTCGGCAGGCGAGCCGCCCACGATCTCGAATCCCTGCATGGCCAGCGCATCGACCACGCGCTGCTGCCGCAAGGATCGGACCAGGGCATCGTGCAAGCGCGCCACGGTCGGCTCCGGCAACCCGGCCGGGCCAAACACCCCGATCCAGGAATAGGCCTCGAAGCCCCGATATCCCTGCTCGGCCACGGTGGGCAACTGCGGGAACTGGCGCAGGCGGGTAGTACCGGTCACGCCAAGCAGCTTGACCGTCTTGGCTGCCACATGCGCCTGTACCGCCGCATAGCTGGAGAAGAATACGTCGACTTCATTCGACAGCACGGCCTGCACCGCCGGGCCGCCACCTTTGTATGGAACATGGAGAAAGCGCACGCCGGCCTCGGTCGCCAGCGCCTCGGCGGCAAGCTGGTTCAGGCTGCCGATGCCGGACGAAGCGTAGTGAATGCTCTCCGGCTTCTGCCGCGCCATGGCGACCAGTTCCTTCACATTGGAAGCGGGCAACGAGGGGTTGGCTGCGATCACCAGCGGGAAGCGGACCAGTTGCGTGATCGGCGTGAAGTCGCGGAAGGTGTCGTACGGCAGGTTCTTGTAGGCAAACGGGTTGATGGCGTGCGTGTCGAACGCCATCAACAAGGTGCTGCCGTCCGGCCGGGCACGCGCCACCGTGCTCGACGCGATCAGGCCTCCCGCGCCGGGCTTGTTGTCGATCACCACCGTCTGGCCAAGCCCGCTCTTGAGGCCGGGCTGCAACTGGCGCGCCACGATATCGACGCTGCCGCCTGGCGGGAACGGCAGCACCATGGCAATGGGACGACTGGAACCGGCGGCTGTGGCATCGCCACCCAGGGCAGCCATGCCGGGCACGGGAATCAGGGGCATCGCGCCAAGCGGCAACGATTTGAGCAGCAGGCGGCGCAGCCGCGAGCATTCGGATCGGGACATCGGGTACTCAGGCGAATGGCGGGAACACAGCTGCGGCGGCAACCGCACCCGGCCAAAACAAAAGGGCGGCATCGCTGCCGCCCTGTATTTTGCCCGAGGATAGCACGAATTGCAGGCAAGGTCCGCTCTGCCCACCCTCCGCGCTTCGCCCTAGACTTCCGCCTTCTCGTTTTCCGGCGATTCCGGCGGTTCCGCGGCAGCCTCGGCAAAGTCCAGCTTGATCTGGTCCTGCTCGTCGATATCCACCACCACCCTGCCACCCGATACCAGCTTGCCGAACAGCAGTTCGTCGGCCAGCGCCTTGCGGATCAGGTCCTGGATCAGGCGTTGCATCGGCCGCGCGCCCATCAACGGGTCGAAGCCCTTCTTGGCCAGGAACTTGCGCAGGTGCTCGCTGAAGCTGGCTTCCACCTTCTTCTCGTGAAGCTGCTCCTCAAGCTGCATCAGGAACTTGTCGACCACGCGCAGGATGATTTCCTCATCGAGCGAGCGGAAGCTGATCATCGCGTCGAGCCGGTTACGGAACTCAGGCGTGAACATCCGCTTGATGTCGGCCATCTCGTCGCCCTGCTCGCGCGAGGACGTGAAGCCGATGGTGGCGCGGTTCATGGTTTCCGCTCCCGCATTGGTGGTCATGATGATGATCACGTTGCGGAAGTCAGCGCGGCGGCCGTTGTTATCGGTCAGCGCGCCATGGTCCATCACCTGCAGCAGGATATTGAAGATATCCGGATGCGCCTTCTCGATTTCGTCCAGCAGCAGCACACAGTGCGGCTTCTTGGTAACGGCCTCGGTCAGCAGGCCGCCCTGGTCGAAGCCGACATATCCCGGCGGCGCGCCGATCAGCCGGCTCACCGCATGGCGTTCCATGTATTCGGACATGTCGAAGCGCAGCAACTCGATGCCCATGATGAAGGCAAGCTGCTTGGCAACTTCGGTCTTGCCCACCCCGGTCGGACCGGAGAACAGGAAGGAGCCGATTGGCTTGTCGGTCTTGCCCAGGCCGGCGCGCGACATCTTGATGGCCGAAGCCAGCGCCTCGATGGCCGGGTCCTGGCCGAACACCACGGACTTCAGGTCGCGGTCCAGGGTCTGCAGCTTGCTGCGGTCGTCCTGGTTGACGCTCTGCGGCGGGATGCGGGCGATGCGCGAGACGATATCCTCGATCTCGCCCTTGCCGATGGTCTTCTTCTGCTTGGACTTGGGCAGGATGCGCTGGGCGGCGCCAGCCTCGTCGATGACATCGATGGCCTTGTCCGGCAGGTGGCGGTCGGTGATGAAGCGCGCCGACAGTTCGGCCGCCGCGGTCAGTGCCGCCGCCGCGTACTTGACGCCATGGTGCTCCTCGAAGCGCGACTTCAGGCCGCGCAGAATCTGCACGGTCTGGTCCACCGACGGTTCCACCACGTCGATCTTCTGGAAACGGCGCGACAGGGCCGCGTCTTTTTCGAAAATGCCGCGATATTCGGTGAAGGTGGTGGCGCCGATGCACTTGAGCTGGCCCGACGACAGTGCCGGCTTGAGCAGGTTGCTGGCGTCCAGCGTCCCGCCCGAAGCGGCGCCCGCGCCGATCAGCGTGTGGATCTCGTCGATAAACAGGATCGCGTTCGGATTGTCCTTGAGCGACTTGAGCACGCCCTTCAGGCGCTGCTCGAAATCGCCCCGGTACTTGGTGCCGGCCAGCAGGGCGCCCATGTCGAGCGAGTACACGACCGCCTTTTCCAGGATGTCGGGCACTTCGTTCTTGGTGATGCGCCAGGCCAGCCCTTCCGCGATCGCGGTCTTGCCGACTCCGGCCTCGCCCACCAGCAACGGATTGTTCTTGCGCCGGCGGCACAGCACCTGGACCACCCGCTCGACTTCGCTCTCGCGGCCGATCAGCGGATCGATCTTGCCGGCCTTGGCCAGCGTGTTCAGGTTCTGGGTGAACTGCTCCAGCGGGCTTTCCTTGCCATCGCCGCCTTCACCCTCGGCCGTGCCGTCGCCATGCTTGGCGGGCTCGGCCTGGTCCTTGCGGATGCCGTGGCTGATGAAATTGACCACATCCAGCCGGGTCACGCCCTGCTGCTGGAGGTAGTACACCGCGTGCGAGTCCTTCTCGCCAAAGATCGCCACCAGGACATTCGCCCCGGTCACTTCCTTCTTGCCGTTGGAAGTGGACTGGACATGCATGATGGCGCGCTGGATGACGCGCTGGAAGCCCAGCGTAGGCTGGGTATCCACCTCATCGGTGCCAGGCACCACCGGCGTGTTGTCCGCGATGAAGTTCTTCAGACTGGTGCGCAAATCCTCAATATTGGCTGCGCAGGCGCGCAAGACTTCCGCTGCCGTGGGGTTGTCAAGCAACGCCAGTAGCAGGTGCTCCACGGTAATGAACTCGTGGCGTGCCTGCCGGGCTTCAACAAACGCCATGTGCAGGCTGACTTCCAATTCTTGCGCAATCATGCTTCCTCCATCACGCATTGCAACGGATGACCCGCCTGCCGTGCGTGGGTTGACACCAGCTCGACCTTCGTCGCCGCGATATCCCTGGTATAGATACCGCAGACCCCCTTACCTTCCCGGTGGACGGTGAGCATGATCTGCGTCGCCGTCTCCCGGTCCCTGCTGAAATACTGCTGCAGGATCATCACGACGAACTCCATCGGGGTGAAGTCGTCATTCAGCAGCAACACCTTGTACATGGCGGGCGGTTTGAGCGCCTGCTCTTTCCGCTCCAGTACGGTGCCTGCTTCGCGTTGTGGGACATTTGCCAGCCGTGTAGCCATGGCTTTATTCTAACCCTTACGCACAACTCTGCAATTTGGGGAAAAGACGCCGGATTCAAGAGGCCGATGCAGCGGCCATCCAAATTCCGGAGATGCCGAAGGCATCCGGGTTCACCTCTTGGGCTAGACGCAGTTGCTGTGCAGCCCTCCCCTCCAAAATACCATCTACAGCCGTTCCTTTCCCGCCACACCCTACCGGGAGTGGGGAATCTGCCAACTTGACAGTGCGCAGGTTTGACAGAAGAATCGTTCGCACATTCACGTCTGGTTACGCGAGCCAAAGCAATAAGCCGGACCTGGGTGATCCGTGAGCAGGGAGGCCCACGAATCCGGCGGCGGCGAGTCAGCACATAAAACTGGCCGCCACGCGGTGTCCGCAAAGTCGTGTCATCGTGCCCGGTCCGGTTCCACCGGACTGGAGCGCATGGCCACGCGCGCCGGGCACCCGGCTGGCCGCGGCGCTTTCCCCCGCTCGTATCGTGCTTTTTTTGTTGGGGGAGTTTATGGCAAGCGGTATCGTCAAATGGTTCAATGACGCCAAGGGCTTTGGGTTCATCAAGCCGGACGACGGCGAAGAAGAGCTGTTTGCGCACTTTTCGGCCATCCAGATGAGTGGCTTCAAGACCCTGAAAGAGGGTCAGCGCGTGTCCTTCGAAATCATCCAGGGTCCCAAGGGCAAACAAGCCACCAATATCCAGGACGGCGCCTGAGGACAAGGTGCGCGGCCGCACCAGCCGACAGAGCTTGAGGCGGTCACGACAGGATGCGGGGGAATCATCCCCGGAACGGGATCGGCCTGCCGCCCCCCGGACATCGCCTGGCCTCCATAGCCAGCGCGCCATGTCCAGACCAGCAAGCTGAACAGCAGCACGTAGCGCATCCGACAAAAAGCCCGGTCAGGTCAATGCCGGGCTTTTTGTTTGTCGATTTGCGGGATGGCATCGGGTACTGTCCGTCCTCATGGCCTGGACGCGGCATCCGGGCGCGCCACCTGCCCCCGGTAGGCTGCCAGCAATGCCTGCCACCACTCCCCATTCCGCTGCAGAAATATGCCTTCCGGGAAGCCGTGGCGCGCCACATGCCCTTGCGGCACGCTGTTCCAGCCGCGATGTTCGACGGTGACCCTGGTCTGATCGCCCACCGCGGTGAAACTGACCTCGACCTCGGTGGCCTGGTCCGGCCCGAAGTTCGCCTGCCGCCAGCCAAAGGCCAGCCGCACGCCCGGCTCCCAGGCCGTGATGGTGCCAATCTCGAATACCGATCCATCGCGGCATGTCTCGACCAGCCGGCCGCCCTCGCCCGGTTCGAACGACAGCACGCCGGGCCTGCCTGGCCCGACCTGGAACAGCATATTGGGGCGCCACCACAGTGCGATATCGCGGGTGAACACCTCGAAAGCGCGCTGCGGCGTAGCCGTCACCCGCAAGGAAACCTGCACGCACGCGCTCATTCTCCGGCCTCCAGATGGGCCTTGAAGGCCGTGAGTTGCTCCGCCCAGAGCTGCTCTGTCTGCTCCAGCCAGGCCTTGAGTTCGCTCATCGGCCCTGCCCGCAGGGCATAGATGCGCACGCGGGCATCGAAGCCCGGTGGCGACTGATGGGATTCTTCGATCAGCGCGCCCGCCTTGAGCACCCGCAGATGCCGGCTCATCGCCTGCGGACTGAGGCCGGTGGCCCGCGCAATCTCGCCGGCGCGCATTGGCCGCTCGCGCAACAAATCCACTACCTGGCGCCGGCTGGGATCGGCCAGCGCCGCCAGGGTGCGGTCAAGCGAAGCAACGGCACTTCCACCCACGTCTACGTCCAGCCTTCAATGCGCAGGCCGCTGGCCTGCTCGGCCTGCTCCCGCGTGACCTTGCGTACGGTCTGGCCAAAGGTCCACACATGGCCTTCGGGATCCCTGGCGGCATAGACACGGTCGCCATAGAACTGGTCAGCCGGCTCGCGCACGACTTCCGCGCCGGCCGCTCGCGCCCGCGCGCAGTGGGCGTCGAGGCCATCGTGCAGATGAACATGAAGGGACTGCGTGTTCTTGCCGCCAACGCTGGCGGGACTGACGGTGTAATCCGTCCAGGCGCTCCCGATCATGATGTAGCCCTCGCCGAAGCGCATCTCCGAATGCACCAGCCGGCCATCGCCGTCGGTGATCACCATCGCCCGCTCGAAACCGAACGCCTGCTCCAGCCAGTCCAACGCGGCCAGCGGGTCCTGATAGTAGAGCGCTGTGCCGAAGGTGGCACGCCGGAACTGATCTTCCATCTCGGTCTCCTTACACGATTTCGTTAATATTTAACAATTTAGTTAATCAATTCCCCGAATTCAAGGGCCCAATGAAAAAGCCTGTTACCCCACAAAGAAAAGTCCCTGGCCGGGATGGTTAGGGGCTTGAAGTGGTAGCGGGCGGGTCGCGGAACCGCCCGGGGCCAGTATCGGACACGGTATCGGTTGCCCGCATCCCTTCTATCAGGGCGGTGCCTGCTTATGGCATTGGCAGCCCTTTATCCTCTGTCCTGTGGCTGGGCAAGGTACGGCACTGGTGCGGGCAGGCCGGCAGGAAGTCAATGGCAACAGCGCGGGTCGGTTGCCCCTGAATCGGCACGTTGTAGGAAGCGCCTAGCTGCTCGGCATGGACGCGATCCGCCCTGAAGCCGCGGTCGGTGAGGAAGCGGCGAACGGTAGTCGCTCGCTCCGCCGCCAATCGCTTGCCTCCCCGCTCGGATGCGTCAGCGTGGCCGAGAACGGAGAAGCTTTCGTAGTTCGGAAATGCTGCCTTCAGGTCAGCCACCCAGCCGCCCAGGCGCAAAGCCCCTGCGGCATCCAATGCCGCGGACTCATTGGCAAAGGACAGATCCAGCCCACGTACCGGACTGCACCGGAGCGCGGCCTGCTGCGCCAGGCATCCCAGAAGGAAGGCGGCCCCGGCAACGACATAGCCCGCGATGTTGTCAGCATTCTCAATTGTCCTTGCATCCTTGGATGCCTGCACGATCCTTGGCGTTATGGGTGGAATACCAGTGGTCACGAGAGCTGAAAACGTCGGTAAAGTGGGAAATCTCGTGCACTACCGTCAGCAGCTGCGAGTCGAACCGGGGATGGCGCGCACGCAGCGTACAGAAGTCGAGGCGAATCGCAATGGTGTGCGTGGCAGTGTCCGGTGCGCAGACCTCTGCGACAGCGCCGGGACTATTCTCCCGCGAGACACACCCAACGGCGCGCATTGACTCGGCGGAATACCGGATGAAATTGGTCGGCGTGAGCGCGGCAAGTACCGCTTTCATCCGCGCCAGGCCGGATGCCATCGCAACGCCGGCCGTGCGCTCGGTAGTCCCAAACCAGAGCAGGAACCACCTGGCATCAGCAGGTGACCAGCGGTTGAGCTCGGCCAGCCGGTTCGCCACGAGAGTCAGCGCCTCATCGCGCAAGCCCATATGTGGGCGCGAAACTCAGCATTCGTCATGTTGGGGCAGATTCGCTCGGTATCTTTGGCCTCATCCGATGCGAATGCCTCGTCGGTTCGCTTCTCCATTGCGTACTCCGGCGCAGCGGCCATCGACGCTCGAGACACCGCCGCCGCGCTCGCCGCTCCATCCTCGTACGAGGCGTTGCCGGCAAGCGTGGCGACGATGCGCTGCGGCGCTGGGCACTTGCAGAGCACCACATCCCCATCTAGCGCGACCTCGCCCATGAAGTTCATTCGGCGCGGGCCGCCAGCCTTGGCAATGATGCCAACGCTCTTGCAGGCTTCGCAGTAAGCCTGACCACCGATCAATGCGGCTTGGTGGCTCGCGTCACCAAAGGTGCACGTGCGGCCCGAGTACGGGAGGATCTTCCCGCCGTCTTTCAGTGCGTCCCCGACGACGGCAAATCTTCGCATCATGGCGAGGCCTCCGCGATGGCGGTGGGCCGAGTCTCGTTCTGCATAGGGTCTCCGTGGGTTTGTCCGATAGGCGTTTGGCGCCCCCCTATTTGTGCGCAAAACAGCACCAAAATCAATCGGACATTTCTGCACGTGCTGTGAGCATTTTCGTTATGTGTCCCATTCGTGCTTTTTCCATGTCGATCTGGGTCCGCTTGCCGCGCAGTACGTCCTGATTCGGGATGAAAAAAACCCCGGCGACCTTTGAGTCGCCGGGGTTTTCGGTTCAGGCTGAGACGGCCTGATCTGCGCTTACATATTGTCGATCATCACCTGCCCAAAGCCCGAGCACGACACCTGCGTCGCACCTTCGAGCAGGCGGGCGAAGTCATACGTGACCTTCTTCGACAGAATGGACTTCTCCATCGACGAGATGATCAGGTTGGCGGCTTCGGTCCAGCCCATGTGGCGCAGCATCATTTCGGCGGAGAGGATTTCGGAACCCGGGTTCACGTAGTCCTTGCCGGCGTACTTCGGCGCGGTGCCATGGGTGGCTTCGAACATGGCCACGGAATCGGACAGGTTGGCTCCCGGGGCAATGCCGATGCCGCCAACCTGCGCTGCCAGCGCGTCGGAGATGTAGTCGCCGTTCAGGTTCAGCGTCGCGATGACCGAATACTCCGCCGGGCGCAGCAGGATCTGCTGCAGGAACGCGTCGGCGATGGCGTCCTTGATCACGATTTCCTTGCCGGTCTTCGGATTCTTGAACTTGCACCACGGGCCACCGTCGATCAGTTCGGCACCGAATTCCTGCTGAGCCAGCTCGTAGGCCCAGTCACGGAAGCCACCTTCGGTGAACTTCATGATGTTGCCCTTGTGCACGATGGTCACCGACGGCTTGTCGTTGTCGATCGCATACTGGATGGCCTTGCGCACCAGGCGCTTCGTGCCTTGCTTGGAAACTGGCTTGACGCCGATGCCCGAGGTGTCCGGGAAACGGATCTTCTTCACGCCCATTTCGTTCTGCAGGAAGGCGATCAGCTTCTTGGCCTGGTCGCTTTCCGCTTCCCACTCGATGCCGGCGTAGATGTCTTCCGAGTTCTCGCGGAAGATCACCATGTCGATTTTTTGCGGTTCGCGCACCGGCGAGGGCACGCCCTTGAAGTAAGCCACCGGGCGCAGGCAGACGTACAGGTCGAGTTGCTGGCGCAATGCGACGTTGAGCGAACGGATGCCGCCACCGACCGGCGTGGTCAGCGGGCCCTTGATCGACACCACGTATTCCTTCAGGACTTCAAGGGTTTCGTCAGGCAGCCACACATCGGGGCCATATACCTTGGTCGACTTCTCGCCAGCATAGATCTCCATCCAGGAGATCTTGCGCTTGCCGGCGTAGGCCTTGGCCACGGCAGCGTCGACCACCTTGATCATCACGGGGGTGATATCCAGTCCCGTACCGTCGCCTTCGATGAAAGGGATGATTGGATTGTCCGGAACATTCAGCGAAAAATCCTGGTTGACCGAGATCTTCTCGCCGGCCGGCACCTTGATGTGTTGATACATGACGTCTCCAGTACGGAACGGGGGTTCGTAACGTGCCGCCCAGGTTCGTGACCGGACGGCGAGATGTGAGTGGCGCGCGGGCATTTTAGCGGGGTTCGATGCGGTTACGATGCCGCACCGCAACACACGCCGCCTGCCCAGCCAAGCGTCAGAGGCAGTTCAGTCTTATATAAGACACAAGACCGTTTTGTATTATGCAGCAAAATTTCATGATCCGCTATCCTGCCGGAACCCGTGCCGCCACGCGGGCTGCGGCATACTGGCGCCCGTGATGCCCTGGGGCCCGGCCATCGGCACGGCCCCAGGCGTTGCCTACCCCGACTCGCTTCCCGCCCCTGATGACGCTGATTGCCCTGAACAAACCCTTCGGCACCATGAGCCAGTTCTCCGCGCACCCTACGCGCCCTA
Source organism: Burkholderiaceae bacterium 16 (assembly GCA_000955785.1). Classification (GTDB taxonomy): domain Bacteria; phylum Pseudomonadota; class Gammaproteobacteria; order Burkholderiales; family Burkholderiaceae; genus Cupriavidus. Next base: position 71,204 of record JYOD01000026.1, on the reverse strand, counting down.
CGCTCGCCGACTGCGTGCAACGCCCCGGCGTGTATCCGGCGGGACGGCTCGATGCCGACAGCGAAGGCTTGCTGCTGCTGACCGACGACGGCGCCCTGCAGGCGCGCATTGCCGACCCGCACCACAAGCTGCCGAAGACCTATCTGGCGCAGGTGGAAAACAGACCGGACGAAGCCGCGCTCGCGCGCCTGCGCGGCGGAGTCGATCTCGGCGACTTCCGCACGCTGCCGGCGCGAGCACATTGCATCGATGAACCCGGCTTCCTCTGGCCGCGCAATCCTCCGGTGCGGTTTCGCGCAGCCATTCCAACCCAATGGCTGGAAATCGAAATCCGCGAGGGTAAAAACCGCCAGGTACGGCGCATGACGGCAGCCGTGGGCTTCCCCACTTTGCGCCTGTTGCGCGTGCAGATCGGCGCGCTGGACCTGCGCACGCTCGGACTCGCGCCTGGGCAGTGGTGCGAGATCGATCCCGCGATGCTCGGCCTGGACGCTGTCGCGGCGCCACGTACCAACGCACCGGTGCGCCGTACGCGCGCGGGCGGGGCAGCGAATCCGCAAGGCCCGCGGCGCCATCCACGCCCCCGCGCAAGAAGTTACAAAAATTAACAGTTCGTGAGTCAACGGCTCACCGCTCCGTTTCGTTTTTGACACTGACACGTCGCATAACGAGTCAACTCTTCCGAATCGATTTCACCTTCCGAGGTAGATAGCATGAACAAACTGATCGCTGCTCTGGTTGCCGGCCTGTTCGCCACCGGCGCTTTCGCCCAAGCCGCCGCTCCGGCACCGGCAGCTCCGGCTGCTGCAGCGCCCGCCGCTGAAGCCCCGGCTGCAAAGCCCGCGACGAAGAGCACCAAGAAGTCCACCAAGAAGCACGCTCACAACAAGACCAAGGCTGCCCCGGCTGCCCCGGCTGCCAAGGCCGACGCTGCAACGAAGTAAAGATTTGCAGGCAGGCCGGGCATTGCGCCCGGCTAGCAAGGCAGGCTGCCCGCAAGGCGCCTGCCTTTTTTCTTGCCTGCGATGGCCAGGCGCCAAAAGCGCGCGCCCGTCACTGTAGCCTGCAGCAACAAATGCGAACTAGCTGATGGCGCCGCTTGCCCGATAGCTGCGCTATGCTGGCGGGTCCCGAACCGTTCAAATCGCCGTTCCTTCCATGCGCCCTGTCATCAAAAACCTGCTCGCCGGCGGCTGCGCCCTTGCCGCCCTGACCTCCGCCTGTGCCCAGTCGCCGGCCAGTTTGCCGGTCCGGCAACTCAGCGCGGGCATGTATGCCATCAAGGCGGAAATCGCCGCTACGCCGGAAGCCCGGGAACGCGGCCTGATGTATCGCAAAACCATGCCCGCCAACGAGGGCATGCTGTTCGTCTTCGATGAGAAGGCCGGACATTGCTTCTGGATGAAAAATACCGACCTGCCGCTGTCGATCGCCTTCCTGGCCGATGACGGATCCATCGTCAATATCGAGGACATGGCGCCCCAGACCGAGGACAACCACTGCCCGCGCGCAGCGGTGCGCTACGCGCTGGAGATGAACAAGGGATGGTTCGCGCAGAAGGGCCTGAAGGCCGGTGCGAAGATTGGCGGGCTGCCGCAGCCGCGCTGATGACGAAGCGCGGCAGACCTGCAGCCGCGCCCGTTTTCGACAGGGTCAGTCGCGGAAATTATTAAAGTCCAGCGGGGCTTCCGGAACATCCTTGCGCAGCAGCGCGATCACGCTCTGCAGATCGTCGCGCTTGGTACCGGTGACGCGCACCGCATCGCCCTGGATGCTGGCCTGCACCTTGATCTTGCTGTCCTTGATCATCTTGACGATTTTCTTGGACAGGTCGCCGGTGACGCCCTTCTTGATGGTGATGACCTGCTTGACCTTGTCGCCACCGATGCGCTCGGTCTTGCCGTAGTCCAGGAAGCGTACGTCGACATTGCGCTTGGCCATCTTGCTGATCAGCACGTCCTTGACCTGGCCGAGCTTGAAATCGTCATCGGCGAAAGCCGTGAGTTCGTTCTCCTTGTGCTCGACCCGCGAATCCGAACCCTTGAAGTCGAAGCGGTTCGTGATTTCCTTGTTGGCCTGCTCGACCGCGTTCTTCACCTCGATCATGTTCGCTTCGCACACTACGTCAAACGACGGCATTGCATTCTCCTTGTCTTGCTGCGTGTTGCTGTGTATTGCCACTTGCCCGCGGCAGTCCCGCAGGCTTTGTCCTGGGCGCGCGCCGGCTGGCGGCGGCGCTTACGTATAATCCAGCCTACCCTGCAGTCCGGTGCCGTCGACCACGGCGGCCGCCTCACCTTTCCCTTGCATGGCTGATTTCCACGAATTTTATCCCCTGCGCCGCCACAATTCATTCGGATTCGACGTACGCGCGCGCTTTGCGGCGCACGTGCGCAGCGAAAGCGACCTGCTGTGCGCGCTGGCCGATCCGCGCGCGCATGGCCTGCCCCTGGTTGTGCTTGGCGGCGGCAGCAATGTGGTCCTGACGCGGGACATCGACGCGCTGGTGCTGTTGATGGAAATCCCCGGCTACGCGGTGGTCGCCGGCGACGATGCCTACCTTGTGACGGCCGGCGCCGGCGAGAACTGGCATGCACTGGTCTGCCGCACCATTGCCGACGGCCTGCCGGGGCTCGAAAACCTGGCCCTGATTCCCGGCACTGCGGGCGCGGCGCCGATCCAGAATATCGGCGCCTACGGCGTTGAACTGCGCGAGCGCTTCGACAGCCTGCGCGCCTTCGACCGGCACAGCGGCGAATTCGTCCGCCTGGCGCTGGAGCAATGCCAGTTTGCTTACCGGGACAGCCTGTTCAAGCGCGAGGGGCGTGACCGCTACATCATTACGGCTGTCACGCTGCGCCTGCCGCTGCCCTGGCAGCCGGTGCTGGGCTATGCGGAACTGGCGCGCGAACTGGCACAAGAGTCAGCCGCGGCGCCCACGGCGGATCGCATCCGCGAAGCGGTGATCGCGATCCGCACGCGCAAGCTGCCCGACCCTGCCCAAATCGGCAATGCAGGCAGCTTCTTCAAGAATCCCGTGGTTGCCCCCGGCCAGCGCGACGCGCTGCTGGCGCGGTACCCCAACCTGGTCAGCCATGTCCAACCCGATGGCAGCTACAAGCTGGCGGCCGGCTGGCTGATTGACCAGTGTGGATTCAAGGGGGTGAGCGACGGCCCGGTAGGCGTCTACGGCAAGCAAGCCCTGGTGCTGGTGCACCACGGCGGCGGCACGGGGCAGGACCTGCTGGCGCTGGCGCGTCGCATCGCCGATGCTGTGCAGGCCCGCTTCGGCGTGCGCATTGAGCCCGAGCCGGTGGTACTTTAAGCCGCCCGGGCCATCGTACTCATGCGAAGTGGCAGACGTAGTCCAGCGTTTCGGTCACTTCGATATCAAAGCTGCTGTCGCCGGGTACGTTGAACTGCTGGCCGGCGCCATAGGTATTCCACTGGTCCTCGCCAGCCAGCTTCACGCGGCACACGCCGGCATTGATTTCCATGATTTCCGGAGCGCCGGTGCTAAAGGTCAGCGCGGCGGGGAAGATGACGCCCAGCGTCTTTCGGGTGCCATCCGGGAACAGCACCGTGTGGCTGACGCACTTGCCGTCGAAGTACAGGTTGGCTTTCTTGACGACGGATACGTTGTCGAACTGGCTCACGCTATTTCTCCTTGATGCTTGGTTCTTGATGACTGGAATCTGGAATGCTCAATGGCGAGGCGGCGCAAAAAAGGGGCCATGACGGCCCCTCTTCTGCTGAGTGCTGACTGCCCGGCCCCGGCCCGAATCGGGCCGGGGCCGGAAGCCCGCCTTACTCGCCGCGCTGGCGGCGTGCGTTCTCGGCGATGCGCATGCGCAGCGCGTTCAGCTTGATGAAGCCCCCGGCGTCGGCCTGATTGTAGGCGCCGCCGTCATCGTCGAAGGTCGCGATGGTCTTGTCGAACAGCGTGTCCTTGGAGTCGCGCGCGACCACGATCACGTTGCCCTTGTACAGCTTGACGCGCACCCAGCCGTTGACCTTGGCCTGCGTGTGGTCGATCAGCACCTGCAGCGCGCGGCGCTCCGGGCTCCACCAGTAGCCGTTGTAAATCAGGCTGGCGTAGCGCGGCATCAGGTCGTCCTTCAGGTGAGCCACTTCGCGGTCGAGCGTGATCGACTCGATGGCGCGGTGGGCCTTCAGGATGATGGTGCCGCCGGGGGTTTCATAGCAGCCGCGGCTCTTCATGCCAACGTAGCGATTTTCCACCAGGTCCAGGCGGCCGATGCCGTGCTTGCCGCCCAGGCGGTTCAGCTCGGTCAGCACTTCGGCCGGGGTCATGCGCTTGCCGTTCAGGCCGACGATGTCGCCGCCCTCGAATTCGACGTCCAGGTACTCGGCCGCGTCCGGTGCGTTCTCCGGCGACACGGTCCAGCGCCACATGTCTTCCTCGGCCTCGGCCTTGGGGTCTTCCAGGTGGCGGCCTTCAAAGGAGATGTGCAGCAGGTTGGCGTCCATCGAGTACGGGGCGCCCCCCTTCTTGTGCTTCATGTCGATTTCGATGCCGGCCTTTTCAGCGTAGGCCAGCAGCTTTTCGCGGGACAGCAGGTCCCACTCGCGCCACGGCGCGATGACCTTCACGCCCGGCTCCAGACCGTAGTAGCCCAGTTCGAAGCGAACCTGGTCGTTGCCCTTGCCGGTGGCGCCATGCGACACGGCGTCGGCGCCGGTGCTGCGCAGGATCTCGATCTGGCGCTTGGCGATCAGCGGACGCGCGATCGAGGTGCCCAGCAGGTACTCGCCTTCATAGACGGCGTTGGCGCGGAACATCGGGAAGACGAAATCGCGCACGAATTCTTCGCGCAGGTCGTCGATAAAGATGTTCTCCGGCTTGATGCCGAACTTGAGCGCCTTCTGGCGTGCAGGTTCGAGTTCCTCGCCCTGGCCGATGTCGGCGGTAAAGGTGACCACCTCGCATTGATAGGTGTCTTGCAGCCACTTCAGGATCACCGAAGTGTCCAGCCCGCCGGAGTAGGCGAGCACGACTTTCTTGATATCGCTCATGTTCGACTCGATGCGCAAAGTAAGCGTTGCCGGTGTTGACGCCGGTCACGCGAAAAAGAATGCGGAAAAATCGCTATTTTGACACGTCCGCCCCGGCTTGGGCGGCACTTGCCGCCTTCATCCAGAGCTCAGCCAGCCTTCTGGCACCGGGTTGGCGTGCCGCATGTGCGCCAAACGTGGCGCGGTACGCTCAGGATCAGTAGCGCCCGCAGAGCAGGAATTCCATCAGGGCCTTCTGCACGTGCAGGCGGTTCTCGGCCTCTTCCCACACCACGCTCTTCGGGCCGTCGATGACAGCCGCCTCGACTTCCTCGCCGCGGTGCGCCGGCAGGCAGTGCATGAAGAGCGCGTCGGGGTTGGCGCGATCCATCATGGCGGTGGTCACCATCCAGTTCTGGAAGGCGCGCTTGCGCGCGTCGTTCTCGGCTTCGTAGCCCATGCTGGTCCACACATCGGTGGTGACCAGGTCCGCGCCCTGGCAGGCGGTCAGCGGATCGTCGAACACCTTGACCAGGTGCGCGGCCGACGCCGGCACCATGGCCGGGTCGAGCTGGTAGCCGGGAGGCGCCGAGAAGTGGAAAGTAAAGCCGAGGCGCTCGGCCGCCTGGATCCAGGTGTAGGCCATATTGTTGGCGTCGCCGATCCAGGCCACCGTCTTGCCGCGGATGCTGCCGCGCTGCTCGATATAGGTGAAGACGTCGGCCAGCACCTGGCAGGGATGGTATTCGTTGGTCAGCCCGTTGATCACCGGCACCCGCGAATGCGCGGCGAAACGCTCGATGATGTCCTGGCCGAAGGTGCGGATCATGATGATGTCGACCATGCGCGAGATCACCTGCGCCGCGTCTTCGATCGGCTCGCCGCGCCCGAGCTGCGAGTCGCGGGTATTGAGGAAGACGGCATGGCCACCCAGCTGGTGGATGCCGGCCTCGAACGACAAGCGCGTACGAGTCGAGTTTTTCTCGAAGATCATGGACAGCGTGCGGTCGTGCAGCGGATGCCATGTCTCGTAGTTCTTGAACTTGGTCTTCAGAATCCGTGCGCGGTCCAGCAGGTACTCGTACTCGTCGGGAGTCAGGTCGCTGAACTGGAGGTAATGCTTGATCGAAGTTGGGCTCATAAAACAAAGAAGGCGGCTCGGTGGTGGCTTGGCCGCCATGAAGGGTTCATGACCTGACCGTGCCGCGGAGCCGCCTTTCGCGTCGCTTACGCAATTTAACTCTAAGAATCATAAGGGATTATTGTGGCTTTGGCGAGCGTGGGCGGCGTACCGCACGGCACGGAGGCTTATGCGCGAGTCTTATATAAGATATAATACTGGCTGATTCACGCGGGGCCCGGCATATCCATGCCACCGCCCGCTGCCGGCATCAAAAGTGCCCCCGCCGACACCGACGCCCCGCCGCCATGGCCTGAAATGAAACGAACCAATTGTTTCCTGGCCGCGTCAAACGGGCTCCCGTTTGGTCAGTCTGGCGGGTTTACCGTCGAGTCAACCGTACTATCCCCGCAGTCCAATGAATCCCACAGTTCGCGAATATTTCATCCAAGGCATCACCAAGGAAGGCAAGACCTTCCGTCCAAGCGACTGGGCTGAACGGCTGTGCGGCGTGATGGCGCAATTCCGCCCCGAAGGCGACACCGGCGATCCCCGCATCACCTATTCGCCTTACGTGCGGCCCATGATCGCGGGCGGCGTGAAGAGCGTGGTGGTCGATGCGCGGCTGCGCGACATCGAGCCCAAGGCGCTCGACTTCGTCCTCAACTTCGCCCGCGACAACAACCTGCAGCTGGTCGAAGCCTGCTCGCTGGAATAAGCCCGCGCGGGGCGGCACCGCGGCTTTCCCGCACCGGCAGCACCGGAAGCGCGCAGGCAAACGCAGAAAATAAAAAAAGCTCGTCGGATGACGAGCTTTTTTTTCGGGCAAACCATCGTCAGACGATTCACCCCACCAACGGCCTACCAGACCAGGACCCCGACAGCCACCGAAGCGGCGCGGCAAGGCAAAATGGCCGGCATACCGCCGGAAGGCGCCTGGCACTTGGCCCGGCGCCGGCAACTGCTATCAGGCGGCCATCGACTTGATGGCAGACGACAGGCGCGACTTGTGGCGCGCAGCCTTGTTCTTGTGCACGATCTTCTTGTCGGCGATAGCGTCGATGATCGATTGCGAGTTCTTGAAGATCTCGGCAGCAGCAGCCTTGTCACCGGCTTCGATAGCCTTGCGGACAGCCTTGACAGCGGTACGCAGACGCGAACGCAGGCTGGAGTTGTGGGCGTTCTGGGCGACGGCCTGGCGCGCGCGCTTGCGAGCTTGTGCGGAATTTGCCATTTAAGTAGATTTCCTGAATTCAGATGCGTGCCCAACGGAAGGACGGAGCAAACCGCGGACACAATTAAGTGCACATCAAGCGACCCGGGATGCACTGGCACACGAATCCGGAACGCAACTAGCCTTGTGAATCGGCAATTATACACACAAGAAAAAGCGGCTGGCAAGCCGAGCCATGACCCATGTGAGACGGGGTGACGCAAAGGCCAATATACGGGTGCCGGCGAGGTCAAACCGTATAATACGCGCCACACCGACCCCGCCCTGCGTGGCCTCGATGCAACTTTGGGACGTGCCCGACGTCTGAACCCGGTTCGCACCGGCGGTCCGATCCAAGCTGCCGCCGCCTCCCCTTTGCCGCCGACCGATCTTGAACCTGCTCAAAGCGCTCGCCACCATCAGCAGCCTGACGATGCTGTCGCGCATCACCGGCCTTATCCGCGAGATCCTGATCGCCCGTGCCTTTGGCGCTTCGGACATGACCGACGCCTTCAACGTGGCGTTCCGCATTCCCAACCTGCTGCGCCGCATCTTCGGCGAGGGCGCATTCTCGCAAGCCTTCGTGCCGATCCTGGGCGAATACCATAGCAAGCGCGGCGAGGCCGAGACCCGTGCGCTGATCGATTCGGTTGCCACGGTCATGACCTGGGTCCTGATGGGCGTCTCGCTACTCGGCGTGATCGGCGCCCCGCTCGTGATGATGGTGGTCGCCACGGGCTTCCGCCAGCATGGCGGCGAAACCTACGACGCCGCGGTCTTCATGACCCGCGTGATGTTTCCCTACATCGGCCTGATCTCGCTGGTGGCGCTGGCCTCCGGCATCCTCAATACCTGGCGCCGCTTCGCCATGCCCGCCTTCACGCCGGTGCTGCTCAATCTCTGCCTGATCGTAGCCGCGCTGTTCGTCGGCCCGCATATGGCACAGCCGATCTACGCGCAGGCCTGGGGGGTGCTGGTGGGCGGCATCCTGCAGCTGGCGGTGCAGATTCCGGCGCTCCGGCGGCTGGGCGTGATGCCGCGCCTGCGCTTCAACCTGCGCGCGGCCTGGGCCGAACCAGGCGTGCGCCGCGTCATGCGGCAGATGGCACCGGCGCTGCTGGCGGTCTCGGTGGCTCAGATCAGCCTGATCATCAATACCAACATTGCCTCCCGCCTGGCCGCCGGCAGCGTGTCCTACCTGACCTACGCCGACCGCCTGATGGAATTCCCGACGGCGCTGCTAGGCGTGGCGCTGGGCACCATCCTGCTGCCGAGCCTGTCGAAAGCCAGCGCCGAGGACAACCGGGCCGAATACTCCGGCCTGCTCGACTGGGGCCTGCGCCTGACCTTCCTGCTGGCAGTGCCGTGCGCGGTCGGACTGTTCGTCTTTGGCGCGCCGCTGACCGCGGTGCTGTTCAACTACGGCAAGTTCGACGCCCATGCGGTGGAGATGACCCGGCAGGCGCTGGTTTCCTACGGCACCGGCCTGCTCGGTCTGATCCTGATCAAGATCCTGGCGCCGGGCTTCTATGCCCGCCAGGACATCCGCACCCCGGTCAAGATCGCCTTGCTGGTGCTGGTGATCACGCAACTGTCCAACTACGTCTTCGTGCCGCGCTTTGGCCACGCCGGCCTGGCGCTATCGATCAGCTTCGGCGCCACCGTCAACGCCCTGCTGCTGTTTCTGGGCCTGCGCAAGCGCGGCTTCTACAAGCCGGCCAAGGGCTGGTGGCTGTTCCTGGCCCAGTTGCTGACCGCCGTGACGCTGCTGGCCGGCATGCTGCTCTGGTTCGCCCGCAACTTCGACTGGGTCGGCCTGGGCGCCACGCCGCTGCTGCGCATCGCGCTGCTGGCCTCGTGCCTGGTACTTGCGGCGGTCGTCTACTTCGGTACACTGTGGCTCATGGGGCTGAGATACTCCGCTTTCAAACGGAGAGCCGGCTAAGAGGCCCCCGCCTGCCAATCCAGCCAGTCGCGCCAGCGCGGCGCAAGGGCTGCGGCAGCGCGCGGTGCAGGGTCAAGGCAACTGAGGTTGTGTCAGAATGAGACGAAGCGGTTCTGCCCAGCAGGCAGGCGGCCGCGGACGATGCACTGTCCGGGAACGCCAGCCATGCCGCCAGTTTCGATCTCGAACAGCCGCCAGGCCGCATTCAGGAAAGCCGCAATGACAACCACGAAAGTCCTGGAATACTTTGCCAGTCTCGTGGCGGACGAGGACGGTATCCCGCTTACCGAGACGGTGCTCTCGATCGCCCAGGACGCCTACCCGGACCTGGACCTGCAAGCCGAACTGGCCATGCTCGACATGCTCGCGGTACGCCTGAAGCGACGGATCGCCGAAGGCACGCCGGCCATCCAGCGCATGCGCCTGCTCAACCATTTCTTCTACCGCGACCTGGGCTTCGGCGCCAACGCGAACGACTATTACGATCCCGACAACTCCTACCTGAACGTCGTGCTCAAGCAGCGGCGCGGCATCCCGATCTCGCTGGCGGTGCTCTATATGGAGTTGGGCCAGCATATCGGCCTGCCGCTCAAGGGCGTGTCCTTCCCCAACCATTTCCTGGTGCGGATGTCGATTCCCGCCGGCGAGGTGGTGGTGGACCCGCTCACCGGCGAGACGCTGTCGAAGGAGCAGTTGCAGGAGATGCTCGACCCGCACCTGGAGCGCGAGGGCATCGCCGATCCCAACGAGGTGCCGCTAGGCCTGTTCCTGCAGGTGGCGAGCCACCGCGAGATCGTGGCGCGCGTGCTGCGCAATCTCAAGTCGATCTATCTGCAGGAATCGCGCTGGCAGCGCTTGCTGGCGGTACAGAACCGCCTGGTGATCTTGTTGCCAGGCTCGATCGAGGAAGTGCGGGACCGCGGCCTGGCCTATGCCAACCTGGAGTGCTTCCGGCCGGCGCTGGCCGACCTAGAAGCCTACGTGATGGCGCGCCCGGATGCGGCCGATACCACCCAGATCCGCGACCGCATGCCAGCGTTGCGCATGATGAGCCGCAGCGTGAACTGAAGCCCGGGCAGGGGCAGGCCCCGGCCTGCCCCGCCGCTCAGGAAGGACGGCGCTTGCCGCCCCGCACGAGCTTCCACAACCCGCCCAGCACCAGCGGCACGACCGCTGCGCCGATGCCCGCCAGCACGATCAGGTTCAGGTATTGCTTGATGAACGGCAGGTTGCCGAAGAAATAACCGGCAAACACCAGGCCCAGGACCCAGGCCATCGCACCAATCACGTTGAACATCTGGAACTTGGCGAACGTCATCTGCGACACGCCGGCGACGAACGGCGCGAAAGTACGCACGATCGGCAGGAAACGGGCCATGACCAGCGTCTTGCCGCCGTGGCGCTCGTAGAAATCGTGGGTCTTGCGCAGTGCCTGCTGGTCCAGGAAGCGCCAATGGCCGTCGAACACCTTCGGGCCGACCCAGCTTCCCACCAGGTAGTTGACCGTATTGCCGCCAATCGCCGCCACCAGCAGCAGGCCGACCAGTACCCACTCATTCATGGCATGCGTGGCGCAAAAGGCGCCGGCGATGAAGAGCAGTGAATCGCCCGGCAGGAAAGGCAACACCACCAGGCCTGTCTCCGCGAAGACAATGGCAAAGAGGATGGCATAGACCCACGCACCGTAGTTCTCGATGACGGTGCCAAGGTATTTGTCGACATGCAGCAACATGTCTAGAAACTGCAATACGATATCCAATTCGATCCCCATTCTGAATTCAGCCGACATCATACAAGACCGGACCGACTCCAAAGTCACCTGATCCGACGCCAATGTGCTTGTTCCGCGCGCGCGGGCCTGCGGCGCGCCCACGTATAATTCCGCCCATGCCTGCCCAAGACCCGCGCCCCGCCCAGCCACCCCGTCCAATCCGCCCCCTGCCCGACCAGCTGATCAGCCAGATCGCGGCCGGCGAGGTGGTGGAACGCCCCGCCTCGGTGGTCAAGGAACTGCTCGAGAACGCGCTGGACGCCGGCGCCACCCAGCTCAATATCCGGCTGGAAGAAGGCGGTGTGCGGCGCATCGTGATCGCGGACAACGGCTGCGGCATCCCCGCCGACGAACTGCCGGTCGCGCTGATGCGCCACGCCACCAGCAAGATCGCCTCGCTGGACGAACTTGAATCGGTGCTCACGCTGGGCTTTCGCGGCGAGGCGCTGGCCTCGATCGCTTCGGTTTCCGAATTGACCCTGACCAGCCGCACCGCCAGCGACTCGCATGCGACACAGGTTATCGCCGACACCGGCGAAGTGCAGCCCGCGTCCGGCGGCGTGGGCACCACCGTCGACGTGCAGCACCTTTACTTCAACACGCCAGCGCGCCGAAAGTTCCTTAAATCGGAACAAACCGAGTTCGGCCATTGCCTGGAGATGGTGCGGCGCGCGGCGCTGGCGCGCCCGGATGTGGCCATTTCGGTCCATCACAATGGCAAGCCGATGGAGCACTGGAATGCCGGCGATGTCGCCACGCGCACGGGCCAGGTGCTCGGCGCCGACTTCGCCAACGCCCGCCTGCCCCTGGATGAGGAAGCCGGCAACCTGCACCTGTACGGATTTGCCGGGCTGCCCACCGCCTCGCGCGGGCGTCCCGACCAGCAGTTCTTCTTCGTCAACGGCCGCTACGTCCGCGACAAGCTGCTCACCCACGCGGTGCGCAGCGCCTACCAGGACGTGCTGCACGGCGACCGCTTCCCGTCCTACGTGCTGTGCATGGACCTGCCGCCCGAGATGGTGGATGTCAACGTGCACCCGTCCAAGATCGAAGTGCGTTTCCGTGAATCGCGCGCGGTGCACCAGTTCGTCTACCACGCCGTGCAGCGCTGTCTGGCGCGCCAGGCCGGCGAACAGGGCGACAGCCTGCATACCGCGTCCGATGTGGACGATACTCCTGCGGGGGAACGCCTTGGCGGCCCCGGCGGTTTCCCGGGCGCACGCGGCATTGGCGGTGCTTCCGGAGCTTCCGGCGGCTTCGGTGGATCAGGCAGGAGCGGCGGCATGGGTGGTGGTGGCGCCAGCCCGCGCCCGTGGGTGGACTACACGGCCAGCGCGCGCCAGACCGAACTCGGCGTTGCCCAGCCCCGCCAGGCCTACCTCGGCATGGTCCGCGATGCGATCCAGCCGGGCAACGGATTTTCGCGCGTCTCCGCCGGCCCTGCCAGCATGCCCCCGGCCTGGCTGGCCGATGCGCAGGCCGCGCGCGAGAACGACCCGCCTGGCCTGCTCGAGCAGCTTCCACGGCAGGAATTCACCGAGGACGACGCCAGCCCGCTGGGCTATGCCATCGCGCAGCTGCACGGCATCTATGTACTGGCGCAGAACGCGCGCGGCCTGGTGCTGGTGGATATGCACGCCGCCCATGAACGCATCCTGTACGAGCAGATCAAGACCGCGCTGGAAACGCGTGAGCTGGCGGTGCAGTCGCTGCTGATCCCGGTCACGCTGACGGCCAGCCCGGTGGAGATCGGCACTGCCGAGGAGCACCAGGAAACCCTCACCCTGCTCGGCTTCGACATCGCACAGGTCTCGCCCACCACGCTGGCGATCCGCGCCATCCCCTCCCTACTCAAGCAGGCCGACACCGAAGCCCTGGCGCGCGCCGTGCTGCGCGACCTGCACGCCTTCGGCGGCTCGCGCGTGCTGGTCGAGCGTCAGAACGAACTGCTCGCCACCTTGGCCTGCCACAGCGCGGTGCGCGCCAACCGCAAGCTCACGCTGGAAGAGATGAACGCGCTGCTGCGCCAAATGGAACAGACCGAGCGCGCCGACCAGTGCAACCATGGGCGGCCCACCTGGGTGCAGTTGTCGGTCGCCGAACTCGACCGCCTGTTCCTGCGCGGGCAATAGACTGCCGTGCCGCAGCCCGCCGCCAGTTTCGCCAACCCGGTTCACTCCGCCTTGAACGCCACAGTAGCTACCACCAGCCTCGGCGCGGACCTCCCGCCCGTGGTCTGCCTGCTTGGCCCTACTGCCTCCGGCAAGACCGCCGCCGCGCTGGCGCTGGCGGCGCAAGCCCCGATCGAGATCATCAGCCTGGACTCGGCGCTGGTCTACCGCGAGATGGACATCGGCACCGCCAAGCCCTCGCCCGCCGAGCTCGCCGCGGTGCCGCACCACCTGATCGACATCATCGACCCGGCCGACAGTTACTCCGCCGCCCAGTTCGTCACCGATGCCGAGCGGCTGATCGGCGAGATCCGCGCGCGCGGCAGCGAGCCGCTGATTGTCGGCGGGACCATGCTGTACTACAAGGCCCTGACCCAGGGCCTGAACGACCTGCCGCAAGCCGATCCGGCGCTGCGCGCGGAACTCGACGCGCTGGCCGCCGGGCGCGGCTGGCCGGCGCTGCACGCCATGCTGGCCGAAGTCGACCCGGTGACCGCCGCACGGCTGGCGCCCAACGATGCCCAGCGCATCCAGCGCGCGCTGGAGATCCACCGGCTATCCGGACAACCGATGTCGGCGCTGCTGGCACGGCAAGCCGACGGACGCACCTTTGCCGGCGCCGCCGACCGCCGCTATCGCGTGATCGCGCTGGAGCCTTCCGACCGCGCGGTGCTGCACGCGCGCATCGCCACCCGCTATGATGCCATGCTGGCGGGCGGCTTTATCGAGGAAGTGGAACGGCTGCGCGCGCGCGGCGACCTGCAGCCGACGCTGCCGTCCATCCGCTGCGTAGGCTACCGCCAGGTGTGGGAGTACCTGGATGGCGAGACCGACTTCACCACCATGCGCGAACGCGGCCTGGCGGCTACCCGCCAGCTCTGCAAGCGCCAGCTCACCTGGCTGCGCAGCACGCCCGAGCGCGAAGTGGTGGACTGCCTGGCGACGGATTACGTCGCACAGGTGGCACGGCTGGCAAGGATTGGGCAGACATAGGCCAGATGTGACGAATAGGCGATAATCGCCTTTTATTACCTGCCGACGCGTCAAACCTGCCATGCCCACCTCCGATTTCGTACTGCGCCCCGCCACGCCTGACGACTGCGAGAGCTTGCTCGCGCTGATCACGGGACTGGCCGAATACGAGAAACTCACCCACCTGGTCGAAGCCACGCCGGAAAAACTGCGCGAAGCCCTGTTCGGCGCGCGCCCGCATGCCGAGGCCGTACTGGTGGAGGTGCCGGGCGCGCAAGGCGCGAAGGCGGTGGGCTTTGCCTTGTTCTTCCACAACTTCTCCACCTTCCTGGCCAAGCCAGGGCTGTATCTGGAAGACCTTTATGTCGATCCGGCCTGGCGTGGCCACGGGCTGGGCAAGATGTTGCTCAAGCATCTTGCGGCGCTGGCGGTGGAACGCGGCTGCGGCCGCTTCGAATGGAGCGTGCTGGACTGGAACACACCGTCGATCGAGTTTTACCGCGCGATGGGAGCGGACGTGATGCCGGACTGGCGGATTTGCCGGGTTACAGGGGAGGCGCTGACGAAGCTGGGCGCGGCCGGGTAAGGCCGCCACTGCGCCCCGCGCAAACAAAAACGGCACATGTGCAAGCATGTGCCGTTTTGCGTTGGAACCAGACCGCTCAGACCACGATGGTCTGCGCCTGGCCTTCTTCGCGCTCGCGGATCTCGCCGATCTGCCACACGGTTTCACCAGCCGCCTGCAGATGGCGGATGGCGCGGTCGGCGTCTTCCTTGGCAACGATCACCACCATGCCGATGCCGCAATTGAACACGCGGTGCATTTCGTCGTCGGCCACGTTGCCTTGCACCTGCAGCCACTGGAACAGCGGCGGCAGGGTCCAGGCGTCGCGCTGCAGCACGGCGGTCACGCCCTGCGCCAGCACGCGCGGCACGTTTTCGGTCAGGCCGCCGCCGGTGATGTGGGCCATGCCCTTGACCGGCAGCGTCTCGATCAGCGACAACAGCGGCTTCACGTAGATGCGAGTGGGCGCCATGATGGCGTCCTGCAGGCGCTGGCCGTGGAAGTCGGCGTTCAGGTCCGGCTTGGCCACTTCGATGATCTTGCGCACCAGCGAGTAGCCGTTGGAGTGCGCGCCCGACGAAGCCAGGCCCAGCACCACGTCGCCCGGCACGATGGTGCTGCCGTCGATGATGCGGCTCTTTTCGACCGCGCCCACCGCGAAGCCGGCCAGGTCGTATTCGCCGTCGGGGTACATGCTCGGCATCTCGGCGGTCTCGCCGCCGATCAGCGCGCAGCCGGACAGCTCGCAGCCCTGGGCGATGCCCTGGATCACGGTAGCGGCGGTATCCACGTCCAGCTTGCCGCAGGCGAAGTAGTCGAGGAAGAACAGCGGTTCGGCGCCCTGCACCAGGATGTCGTTGACGCTCATGGCCACCAGATCCTGGCCCACGGTGTCGTGGCGGTTAAGCTGGAAGGCCAGCTTGAGCTTGGTGCCAACGCCGTCGGTGCCGGACACCAGCACCGGCTCCTTGTACTTCTTGGACAGTTCGAAGAGCGCGCCGAAGCCCCCGATGCCGGCCATCACGCCCTCGCGCATGGTGCGCTTGGCGAACGGCTTGATGCGGTCGACGAGCGCGTCGCCCGCGTCGATATCGACGCCGGCATCGCGGTAGGAGAGGCCTGCCTGGCCGGAAGTGGGGGATGCGCTCATGGGAACCTGCTTTTCCTGGAGTATGAAGTGAGTAATGCGGCGCTCACGACGACGATTTGCGGCCGCGAGTCCAGTAGAATCGCAATTTTAACGGATACAGGCTTCCGGCTTCCAGTTTCCGGTGTCCCGCGTCATGAAGTGTTGCCCCCAGCCCTTACCGATGAAGACAATTTTGGCAGCCTCCCGCCTTCCCGCCAGCGCCATCCAGGTGGTCAGCGCCGGACTGCCGCGACGCGTTTACCCGATAGCTGACCTTTACCCCAAGTAACCGATAAGCCATGTTTCCCCGCCCCAAGCAGCTTTCGCTTGAACTTGGCAGTCCGCCGCCGTCGACCTTCGAGAATTTTTTCGTGGCCGCCAACCGCGAGCCCGTGCAACGCCTGCACGACCTCGCCGCCGCGGTGGCCCAGGAGCGCGCCGCCGACCGCCTGATCTACCTGTGGGGCGAGGTGGGCTCGGGCCGCACCCATTTGCTGCACGCGGTCTGCGACAGCGGCTACCAGGCCGGCATCAGCTGCCGCTACCTGAGCCCCCATCATGCCTTGTCGGATTTCATCTTCGACCCGAGCTGCCAGCTCTACACCGTAGATGATGTGGAGCTGCTCGACGAAGCGCGCCAGATCGCCGTTTTCTCGCTCTACAACGAGGTCCGGGCCCACGTGCGCACCGCCATCGTGGTGGCCGGCAGCCAGGCGCCGCTGGCCATGCCGGTGCGCGAGGACCTGCGCACCCGGCTGGGCTGGGGCCTGGTCTACCAGCTCGCGCCGCTGTCGGACGAAGACAAAATGACGGCGCTGGTGCAGGCTGCGCGCGAACGCGGCCTGCAGCTTTCGCCGGAAATCCCGCACTGGCTGGTCACGCGCAAATACCGCGACATGCCCAGCCTGATGGCGCTGCTGGACGCGCTGGACACCTATTCGCTGGAGCGCAAGCGTGCCGTCACCCTGCCCCTGCTGCGGGAAATGTTTGCCGAGTTGCGGGAGTGAGCGCGGGCTGCCGGCACGGCGCGCACGGCACTTGGCATGTCCCGTGCTTGTATTCGTTGCCAGCCGGTCACGTTAAAGAAACGGCCGCAGTCACGTTAATGTAAAATCGCCGCCCATGAATCTGGCATTGTTCGACCTCGACCACACCTTGCTCCCGACCGACAGCGACCACGAATGGGGCCGCTTCCTCGTGCGCCTGGGCGCTGTCGACGAGGAATCCTACCGCCGCAGGAACGATGAATTCTACGGCCACTACAAGGCTGGCACCCTGGATATCCAGGCTTTCCTGCGTTTCGCGCTGGCGCCGCTGGCGGCCAACCCGCGCGACCGGCTCGAAGCGTGGCGGGGTCAGTTCATGCGGGAAGTGATCGATCCGGTGATGACGCCGCAGGCGCGGGCGCTGGTCTACAAGCATCTCGACGCCGGCGACCTGTGCGCGGTAGTCACCGCCACCAACAGCTTCGTCACCGCCCCGATCGCGGCGGCCTTTGGCATCAAGCACCTGGTCGCCACCGAGCCGGCCACCGCCAACGGCAAGCCCGACGGCGCCTTCACCGGCGAAGTCGCAGGCATTCCATGCTTCCGCGAGGGCAAGATAGCCCGCGTCGAAGCCTGGCTCAAGAGCATGGGCACCCAATGGGATGCCTTCGAAAACACCACCTTCTACAGCGATTCGGCCAACGACCTGCCGCTACTGGAAAAGGTCAGCGAACCGATCGCCGCCAACCCGGACGATCGCCTGCGTCACCACGCCGCCGCGGCCGGCTGGCGCATCATGGATCTGTTCTGACGTGATCAAGAAGCTAATCAACCGGCTGCTCGGCAAGCCGGGCACCCAGCAGCGCCCCGCCAAACGCCGCGGCGGACGCGCCCATACGCCGAATATCGTTGCGCATGCCGAACACCAGATCGACCAGTCGCTGATCTCGCGCAACGCCATCAAGGTCACCTCCACGCTGCAGCAGGCGGGCTACCAGGCCTTTATCGTCGGCGGCGCGGTGCGCGACCTGTTGCTGGGCATCAAGCCCAAGGACTTCGACGTCGCCACCAACGCCACGCCCGACCAGGTGCAGGCGCTGTTCCGCCGCTCGCGCATCATCGGGCGGCGCTTCCAGATCGTGCACGTGACCTTCTACGGCGGGCGCGATCAGGAGATCATCGAGGTCTCCACCTTCCGCGCGCTGGTCGACGCGGTCGCCAGCGAGACCCTGCCCGAAGGGCGCCGTCTCAAGCGCGCGGAGCTCGATAGCAAGACCCACGCGATCGACGCCTCCGGACGCGTGCTGCGCGACAACGTATGGGGCTCGCAGGCGGAAGACGCGGAACGCCGCGACTTCACCATCAATGCGATGTACTACGATCCGGCCGAGCAGACGGTGTATGACTACCACCACGGCATGGAAGACATCCGCGCGCGCACGCTGCGCATGATCGGCGACCCGGTCACGCGCTACCGCGAAGATCCCATCCGCATGCTGCGCGTAGTGCGTTTCGCCGCCAAGACCGGTTTCACCATCGACGAGGAAACCCGCCAGCCGATCGCCGACCTTGCCTCGCTGATCCATAACGTGCCCAGCGCGCGCCTGTTCGACGAGATGCTCAAGCTGCTGATGTCGGGCCACGCATGGGCCTCGCTGCAGGAGTTGCGCAAGGCCGGCCTGCACCGCGGGCTGCTGCCGCTGCTGGACGTCGCGCTGGAGCAGCCGATGGGCCAGCGCTTCGTGCAGCTGGCGCTGGACAACACCGACCAGCGCGTGCAGGTCGGCAAGCCGGTGTCGCCGGGCTTCCTGTTCGCCGCGCTGCTGTGGCACCACGTGCTGCAGCGCTGGACCACGCTGCGCGAGGAAGGCGAGCACGCCATCGCCGCACTCAATATCGCGATGGACGATGTGCTGGAGCGCCAGACCGGCCAGCTCGCCATCCAGCGCCGCTTTGTCACCGACATGCGGGACATCTGGGGCATGCAGCCGCGCTTCGAGAAGCGCGTGGGCCGCATGCCGTTCCGCCTGATCGAATCGCCGCGCTTCCGCGCAGGTTTCGACTTCCTCTACCTGCGCTGCCAGTCCGGCGAGCAGCCGACCGAGCTGGCGCAGTGGTGGCAGGATTTCCAGGACGCCGATAGCCATGGCCGCGAGGACCTGATCGATGCCGTGCGCCCGGTGCGCGGTGGCGGCAGGCAAGGCGGCGGCAGCGGCGGCGCCGAGGGCGGCGAGCCGGCCGACGATGGCGAAGGCGGCGCTCCGGCGCGCAAGAAGCGCCGCAGGCGCAGTCCGCGGAAATCGGATACAGTTTCTTCGCGGAGTGATTTGGACGCGAGCCCGGATTCCGGCTCCACTGCAGACCGGAAAGCCGGCAAGGTACGCGTCCAGCCGGAGGAATCGTAATGACACTTGCCTTTATCGGCATCGGAGCCAACCTGGGCGACGCCCGGCAAGCCCTGAAAGATGCCATCGTATGCCTGGCGCAGCAGGTCGGCATCACGGTGATGGCGAGATCGTCGCTCTATCGCACGGCCCCGGTCGATGCGACGGGCGGCGACTATTACAACGCGGTGGTCAAGGTGGAAACCTCGTTCACCGCTGCGCAGCTGCTGCGTATCTGTCACCACATCGAGGACCAGTTCGGGCGCGAGCGGCCATTCCGCAACGCACCGCGTACCCTCGACCTGGACCTGCTGGTGTTCGGCGACGAGATCCACCAGGACGAAAAACTCGTGGTGCCGCATCCGCGCGTGGCCGAGCGCGCCTTCACGCTGGTGCCCCTGCTCGAACTGGATGCCGGCCTGGTCATCCCCGGACTTGGCCCCGCGGCGGATTACCTGGCCGCGGTCAGCGGGCAGCGTGTCGAGAAAGTCTCGTTCTGCCAATGCACGCGGCAGCGGGATGCGCGCGACGCTTCCTGATACCATGACCGGCCCAGGCCAGCCGGTCCCGCTTCATCCGCCCTCTTAGCCTGGCATCAGCCGACCGGACCCGCCCATGCTCGAACACCTGCGCCGCATTGTGGTGGAAGGCCCCATCGGGGCCGGCAAGACCGCGCTCGCGCAACGCCTGGCGCAAACCCTGCGCACCGGCGAGCTGCTCGACGCGGCACGCGAAAACCCCTTCCTCGAACGCTATTACCGCGAGCCCGCGCGTTACGCGCTGCCACTGCAGCTTTCGCTGATGAACCAGCGCGCGCAGCAGCTCCAAACCTGGCAGGCGGCATTGCTGGCGGGACAGCGCATGGTGGCGGATTTCCTGTACACCAGAAGCCGTCTCTACGCCGGGCTGACTTTACCCGAGGACGAACTGGCGCTGTACGACGCCCTTGCCGCGCGCCTGCCGGCCCAGGGCCAGCGCGTGGACCTGGTCATCGTGCTGCAGGCCTCGCCTGCCCTGCTGCGCGAGCGGATCGCGCGCCGCAACGCGCCCGGCGAGTCCAGCATCGATGAAGCCTACCTGGAGCGCCTGTCCGACGCCTACGGCGAGCTGTTCCATCGCTACGACGAGGCGCCGGTGATGATCGTCGACACGGCCCACTTCAGCCCGGTAGACAACGACGCCGATTTCCGTACACTACTGTCGCGCATCGAAAACATGCGCGGCCGCAAGGCCTTTCTCAATCTCGCTGCGCCCTGACAGGTTCCCGCCTGCCAGCCTTAACCATAACGACAACAGTCGCTGCCGCGAAGCCAGCGCCCGTCCAGATCGGGCCGCGTACCTCGCTGCGAAGCAAACTGAAGGGGGCAAAAGCCTTGCCGCAAGGATGCAGATGCGCTGACGCATTGAGCTTGGATGCACTGCGGCATTGCGGCCGGCCCGACTCCCGTCTCTCTACCGGCCCAACGTCATGAGTTACCTCCTCGACCCCTCCCGCAAGACCGTCACCATCCCCAGACTGCAAGCCATGCGCGCCGCCGGCGAAAAAATCGCCATGCTGACCGCGTACGACTCCAGCTTCGCCGCGCTGCTCGACTACTGCGGGGTCGAGGTGCTGCTGGTCGGCGACTCCCTCGGCAATGTCATGCAAGGCCAGCAGACCACGCTGCCGGTGACGCTGGAGCACGTGGTCTATCACACCGAATGCGTGGCGCGCGGCAACCAGAGCGCCCTGCTGGTGGCGGACCTGCCGTTCGGCACCTACCCCACCCCGGAAGCCACCTACGCCAGCGCCGTGGCGCTGATGCGGGCCGGCGCGCACATGGTCAAGCTGGAGGGCGGCGACTGGCTCGCGCCCACCGTCAAATTCCTGGTCGAGCGCAGCATCCCGGTGTGCGCCCACATTGGCCTGACGCCGCAATCGGTGCACGCGCTGGGCGGCTTCAAGGTACAAGGCAAGACCGACGAAAGCGCCGCGCAGCTCAAGCGCGATGCGCTCGCGCTGCAGGCAGCGGGCGCCCAGCTGATCGTGATGGAAGCGGTGCCGGCAGCGGTGGCCGGCGTAGTCACCGGCTTGCTGACCATCCCGACCATCGGCATCGGCGCCGGCGCGGATTGCTCGGGCCAGGTGCTGGTACTGCAGGACATGATCAACGTCTACCCAGGTCGCAAGGCCAAATTCGTACGCAACTTCATGGAAGGTGCCGGCTCGATTGAGGCTGCGGTACGCGCCTATGTGGCGGCCGTGAAGGACGGCAGCTTCCCCGCCGTCGAGCACACCTTCTCGGCCTGACCGGCCGGCTCCGGACATGGAGATCGGTGCCGCCACCGCTGCAGCCTTCCATCTGCTGGCCAGCGGCGACGGCGCCTTGTGGTTCATCGTCTGGACCTCGCTGGTGGTGGCCGTGCTGGGGCTGGCGCTCGCCACCGTGCCCGCCATCGGCGCGGCCTACCTGATCGCCACCCACGATTTTCCCGGCCGCCGGGTAGTCGTGGTGGTGGCGCAGGCCTTCCTTTCCTTCCCGACCGTGCTGGTCGGGCTGATCCTGTATCTGCTGTTCACCCGCCAGGGACCGCTGGGCGATTTCTCATTGCTGTTCACCCGTAGCGGCATGGTCTTCGGGCAGGCGGTGATCGGCTTCCCGGTGGTCCTGGCATTTGCCCTGTCCACCCTGCAGGGGGCGGACGCGCGCCTGCGTGAAACGGCGTGGGTGCTGGGCGCTGGCCGCTGGCGCACCTTCTTCACGGTGCTGCGCGAACTGCGCTTTGGCCTGATGGCCGCGCTGGTGGCCGGATTTGGGCGGGTCATTGCCGAAGTCGGCTCCGCGTTGATGATCGGCGGCAATATCGAAGGCGCTACCCGGACCATCACCACCGCCATCGCGCTGGAAACCAGCAAGGGCGAATTTGCCCAGGGCATCGCGCTGGGCATCGTACTGGTGGCGCTGGCACTGCTGGTAAATGTGATGCTGGCGTGGCTGCAAGGCGCGGGAGGATTTCGCCGATGAGCACGCTGCCCGCACGCCAGACTCCCGACGGCCGCGCGCTGCCGCCCGCGCAATTGCCCCCGCTGCTGACTGTGCGCGGCCTGCGGCGGCAGGTCGGCGCACGGCGTCTGTTCGATATCGGCGAACTGGCCTTTCCCCGCGCCGCCGCCGTGGTGCTGACCGGTGTCAACGGCGCCGGCAAGACCACGCTGCTGCGGATGGTGGCGGGGCTGGAGCGCGCGCCCGGCGCCACGGTGTCCTGGACCGATGCGGCCGGCCAGCCGCACGAGGCAGCGCTCGATCCGCTGCCGGCGGCGCTGCGGCAGCGCATCGCCTATCTCCACCAGCATCCCTACCTGTTTCGCACCTCGGTACGGGAGAATATTGCCTATGGCCTGAAAACCCGCGGCCTGGACGCCGACGAGATCCGGCGGCGCGTGGGGGCCGCGCTGGGCTGGGCCGGCATTACGCATGTGCAGGACACCGCGCCCGAACGCCTGTCCGGCGGCGAGATACAGCGCGTGGCGCTGGCACGCGCCAAAGTGCTGGAGCCCGACTTGCTGCTGCTGGATGAACCCACCTCCAGCCTGGACGGCCACGCGCGCGAACAGGTGATCGCACTGGTGCGCGAACTGGCCGCCGAGGGCCGCACCGTGGTGATGATCTGCCACGACCGCGACCTGATCAACCTGCCGGGCGTGATGCGCTGGAAGCTCACCGACGGACGCCTGGATACGCGCCATCGCTGAGCGGCCGGATCAGTCCTCCGGGCGCAATCCCGCCGGCAATACCGCCGGCAATACCCCGCGCAGCGAGTTGGCCAGCACCAGCGCTTCGGCGCGGCGCAGCATGGCCCGCGTGATAACCGCCTCGCTCACCGGTCCGCCCAGGTAGCGCGCGCCGTCGGCAAGCACCGCCGCGCGCATCACGCCGGGCAGGATGTCCGCCGTCAACGGCGGCGTCAGCCACGCCCCGTCCACTTTGACGAACACCGAACTGCGGCCACCCTCAAGCAATTCGTCGCGGGCGTTGAAGAACAGGCTGTCGAAGGCGCCCGCGCGCTCGGCGGACTGCCAGCCGGCGTCGTAGACGGCGCGCGCGCTGGTCTTGTGGCGGCGCAGCGGGTCGGCGCAGGCCAGCGCCTGCGGCGCCAGCGTGACCAGCGCCGGGACGGCACCCAGTGGTGCCAGCGGGCCGTGGGCGATGGAGAAACCGCCGGCCTTGTCCAGCGCCAGGCGCAAGCGCCAGGTACCGGCGCCGAGATCTGTCACGGCACCCTGCACGGCCGCCAGCGCGCGGTCCCGCTCGAAGCGAAAGCCCAGGCAACCGGCGGAAGCCGCCAGCCGCGCCAGATGATGGGCCAGGCGCTGGCATTTCCCATCCTCCACCCGCATGGTCTCGAACAAGGTGAAGCCCGGATCGTGCGCGGTCAGGAAGCGGGCCTTCCAGCCGCATTCGGCATATTCTCCCGCGGCGTCGCTGTCGTGCACGATGCCGCCGCCGACGCCCATCTCGCCCGCGCGCAGGCCATCCGCGCCCGGCGCGCCCAGCACCAGCGTGCGGATCGCCACCGACAGCGCAAAGGCGCCGGGCCACCCATCGGCCTGTTCGCCGCCGGGCGCATCGATCCAGCCGAGGGAGCCCGTATAGAGGCCGCGCGGCGCCTGCTCCAGTTCACCGATGATCTGCATGGTGCGCCGCTTGGGCGCACCGGTGATGGAGCCGCAGGGAAACAGCGCGCGCAACAGGTCGGCCAGGCTGGTGCCGGGACGCGCGGCGGCGGTGACGGTGGAGGTCATCTGCAGCACCTGGCCGAACGGCTGCACCGCGAAGCGGTCCGGCACGGCCACCGTGCCGGGCACGGCGACGCGGCCGAGATCGTTGCGCAGCAGGTCGACGATCATCACGTTCTCGGCGCGGTTCTTCGGGTCCGCCGCCAGCGCTGCGGCGGCCTCGGCATCGCGCGCGCTATCGCCGGTACGCGGGGCGGTGCCCTTCATCGGGCACGCCAGCAGCCGGCCCTGCCCGTCATGCCGGACAAACAACTCGGGCGACAGCGACAGCACCCAGCCATCGCCCGGCAGCCGCGCCAGCGCTGCGTAGGGCACCGGCTGAGCGGCGCGCAGCGCGGCATACAGCGCCAGCGGGTCGCCGAAAGCCGCAAAGCGCAGCCGCTGCGTGAAATTGACCTGGTAGGTATCGCCACCCTCGATCCACTGGTGGATCCGGGCAATGGCCGCGTGGAAAGCGGTTTCCGGCGTGTCGGCTGTGACGTCCATCACGCCGGCCGGTTCGCCCGAGGACGGCGCCAGCCACTGCGCGACCTCCCGCGTCTCCAGCCGCCGCATCTGCCGGAACCACAGCAAGCGCAGCGCGCCGTCGTGGAAAGGCAGCGCGCGGTCGACATGGACCGGCACGCCGACCAGCGGGCCGCCGAATTCGTAGGGGGCGAACAGCGTGGCATGCCAGCCCTGGCGCCAGCCTTCTGCCAGCATGGCGTCGAGCGTGCCGAGCGCGGAGGCGTCGGGCAGCGCGTCTTCACGGGCGAAGCCGGTGTACAGGCGCGAAGATGCCTCGCCGGGGGCGGCGGTGGCGTCGTCGAGCAGGACGAAGGGCTCGGCGGCAATGGCGATCGGATCGTGCGATGACGCGAGGGTGGGGGTTGGCGAAGCCGGAGAAGGAAACGAATGCATCGGGGGCACAAGCACGGAGAAAGCGCGAGCACCGGCGGAACCGGCGCGCGGGGAGGACACCGCATTATCGCCCCCAAAACAAAAAAGCCGGCCTCGCATCAACGCGTGGCCGGCCGCATGCCGTCGCCGGATCAGCTGAAGAAGCTCTTCACCTTATCCAGCCAGGATTGCTCCTGCGGGCTGTGGCGCGAGCCGCCTTCGTGCACCGAGCGGTCGAACTGGCGCAGGATGTCCTTCTGCGCCTCGGTCAGCTTGACCGGCGTCTCCACGTTCACATGCACGTAGAGGTCGCCCGGATAGCCCGAGCGCACGCCCTTGATGCCCTTGCCGCGCAGGCGGAACGTCTTGCCGGGCTGGGTGCCTTCGGGCACCGGGAAGCTGGCCTTGCCGCCCAGCGTGGGCACTTCCAGGTCGCCGCCCAGCGCCGCGGTGGCGAAGGAGATCGGCATCTGGCAGTGCAGGTCGTCGCCGTCGCGCTCGAACACCGAGTGTTGCTTGATGTGGACTTCCACATACAAATCGCCCGGGGGCCCACCGTTGATGCCCGGCTCGCCGTTGCCCGTGGAGCGAATGCGCATGCCCTCGTCGATGCCGGCCGGGATCTTCACTTCCAGCGTCTTCTGCGACTTCAGCTTGCCCTGGCCGTGGCACTTGGTGCAAGGCTTGGGAATATGCTTGCCGGTGCCGTGGCACTTGGGGCAAGTCTGCTGCATCGAGAAGAAACCCTGCGACACGCGTACCTGGCCCGCGCCATGGCAGGTCGGGCAGGTTTCGACGTTGGTGCCGGGTTCGGCGCCATTGCCGTGGCAATGCTCGCACTCGTCCCAGTGCGGCACGCGGATCTGCGCGTCGTGGCCGTGGGCGGCCTGCTCCAGCGAGATCTCCATGCTGTAGCGCAGGTCGGCGCCGCGGTACACCTGCGGCCCGCCGCCCCGGCGTCCGCCGGCCTGGCCCTGCTGGCCGAAGATATCGCCGAAGATATCGCCGAAAGCTTCGGCGAAACCGCCATAGGCCTGGCCGCCACCACCGAAACCGCCCGCCATGTTGGGGTCGACGCCGGCATGGCCGTACTGGTCGTAGGCTGCCTTCTTCTCGGGATCGGAGAGCATCTCGTAGGCCTCTTTGACCTCCTTGAATTTCTCTTCGGAATCCTTGCTGTCCGGATTGCGGTCCGGGTGGTGCTTCATCGCCAGCTTGCGATACGCCTTCTTGATGTCGTCGTCGCTGGCGTTCTTGCCCACCCCGAGCACTTCGTAAAAGTCACGTTTTGCCATGGTGGCTGCTTACCTGATTGGCCCGGAAGCGCGTGCAAGACCCGCCCGAGCAAAATAGCAAAAAAGCCGAGCGAGGCATTCGACGGCGGTAACCCGCTTGGTCCAATGTCCGTCGCCCGGCGTCGGGATGGGGGCTGGCGCAGCTTGTGTGCCGCGCCCCCGCCCCGCTCTTTCATTACTTCTTGTCGTTGACTTCCTTGAATTCGGCGTCCACGACGTTGTCGTCCTGCGGCTGGGCATGTTGCTGCTGGCCCGCGCCGGCAGCACCGGCACCGGCCGCGCCCGCCGCACCGGCTTCGCCGGCCTTGGCTTGCATGTCGGCGTAGACACGCTCGCCCAGCTTCTGGCTGGCCTCGGACAGCGCGCTGACCTTGGCATCGATCTCGGCCTTGTCGCCACCGCGTGCGGCGTCTTCCAGTTCCTTGATCGCGGCTTCGATCTTTTCCTTCTCGCCCGCTTCCAGCTTGTCGCCGTATTCGGTGACAGCCTTCTTGGTCGAGTGGATCAGCGCGTCGGCCTGGTTGCGGGCGTCAGCCAGCTCGCGAGCCTTCTTGTCTTCCTCGGCGTTGGCCTCGGCGTCCTTCACCATGCGCTGGATCTCGTCTTCCGACAGACCCGAGTTCGCCTTGATGGTGATGCGGTTTTCCTTGCCGGTCGCCTTGTCCTTGGCGCCCACGTGCAGGATGCCGTTGGCGTCGATGTCGAACGAGACTTCGATCTGCGGCAGGCCGCGCGGTGCCGGCGCGATGCCTTCGAGGTTGAACTCGCCCAGCAGCTTGTTGCCGGTCGCCATTTCGCGCTCGCCCTGGAACACCTTGATGGTCACGGCCGGCTGGTTGTCGTCGGCGGTCGAGAACACCTGCGCATGCTTGGTCGGGATGGTGGTGTTCTTGGTGATCATCTTGGTCATCACGCCACCCAGGGTTTCGATACCCAGCGACAGCGGCGTCACGTCCAGCAGCAGCACGTCCTTGCGGTCGCCCGACAGCACCGAACCCTGGATCGCGGCGCCAACGGCCACGGCTTCGTCCGGGTTCACGTCCTTGCGCGCTTCCTTGCCGAAGAACTCCTTGACCTGTTCCTGCACCTTCGGCATGCGGGTCATGCCGCCGACCAGGATCACGTCGTCGATCTCGCTGACCTTGACGCCGGCATCCTTAATGGCGATGCGGCACGGCTCGATGGTGCGGGTGATCAGTTCCTCGACCAGCGACTCCAGCTTGGCGCGGGTCATCTTCAGGTTCAAGTGCTTCGGACCGGAGGCATCCGCCGTGATGTACGGCAGGTTGATTTCGGTCTGCTGCGAGCTCGACAGTTCGATCTTGGCCTTTTCAGCGGCTTCCTTCAGGCGCTGCAGCGCGAGCACGTCCTTGGACAGGTCGACGCCCTGGTCCTTCTTGAACTCACCGATGATGTAGTCGATGATGCGCTGGTCGAAGTCTTCGCCGCCCAGGAAGGTGTCGCCATTGGTCGACAGCACTTCGAACTGCTTCTCGCCGTCAACGTCGGCGATCTCGATGATCGAGATGTCGAACGTGCCGCCACCCAGGTCATACACGGCGATCTTGCGGTCGCCCTTTTCGTTCTTGTCCAGGCCGAAGGCCAGCGCGGCCGCGGTCGGCTCGTTGATGATGCGCTTGACGTCCAGACCGGCGATGCGGCCAGCGTCCTTGGTGGCCTGGCGCTGCGAGTCGTTGAAGTAAGCCGGCACGGTGATCACGGCTTCGGTCACCGGCTCGCCGAGGTAGTCTTCGGCGGTCTTCTTCATCTTGCGCAGCACTTCGGCGGACACCTGCGGCGGCGCCAGCTTCTGGTCCCGCACCGATACCCATGCGTCGCCGTTGTCGGCCTTGACGATGGAGTACGGCATCAGGCCGATATCCTTCTGCACTTCCTTTTCTTCGAACTTGCGGCCGATCAGGCGCTTCACCGCGTACAGGGTGTTGCGCGGATTGGTGACCGCCTGGCGCTTGGCAGGCGCACCGACCAGGATCTCGCCGTCTTCCATGTAGGCGATGATCGACGGGGTGGTACGTGTGCCTTCGGCATTTTCGATCACCTTGGGCGTATTGCCTTCCATGATCGCGACGCAGCTATTGGTGGTACCGAGGTCGATACCGATGATCTTACCCATTTATTCTCTCCTCTTGAGCCCCGCTATCCGCGGGGACTGCAATTCGTCCTGAGGGCGAAATGTGGCCGTCCGGGGCCATTTCAAGGGCCGGACGCGCAAATCCGACTAAATTTCTCGACTTCTCCCTCCGGCCAGCGGCGGCTCGGCCGGCCAAGTTGAGGGGCGTTCCGGGAAGTTGCGCGACGGCCGGGCTTTTTGTGCTCTTTGGGTCACCAAAAAATCAGGGCTACCTTGATGGCTAACGGCCCCGCTGCCACAAGACATCGCTGCCCCCGCCCGCCCGGTTGAGCACGCGCGCCAGCACGAACAACAAGTCGGAGAGCCGGTTCAGGTACTGGCGCGGCGCCTCGTTCAGTGCCTCCTGCGCGCCCAGCGCCACCAGCGCCCGCTCGGCACGCCGGCAAACCGTGCGGCATACGTGCGCCACCGCGGCGGCGCGGCTGCCGCCAGGCAGGATGAATTCGGCCAGGCGCGGCAGGCTGGCGTTGTAGTGGGCCAGCCATTCGTCGAGCTGCAGCACCTGCTCGGGCTTGACCAGCTCATAGCCGGGGATGGACAGCTCGCCGCCGAGATCGAACAGGTCGTGCTGGATATGCAGCAAGGCCGAGCGGACGTCTTCGGGCAGCGTCTCGGTGAGCAGCACGCCGAGATTCGAATTGAGCTCGTCGACATCGCCGATGGCGGCGATGCGCAGGCTGTCCTTGCTGGTACGGCTGCCGTCGCCGAGCCCGGTGGTGCCGGCGTCTCCGGTGCGGGTGGCGATCTTGGTCAGGCGGTTGCCCATGCGGGTCTCCGGCGTTGGCGAATCTTGCATTATGGCGCGCTTCTGGCCGCCGGCGGGAGAACCGGCGACACCTCTCAAGTGGCCGTTGCTGCGCCCCGGCAACGAGCCAGGTCGGGGGCGGCGTAGAATAACGGGATTCGCTTGAAACGCTACCGGGTGCAAGCGCAGGCACCGTTCCGCGCGGCCACGCAAAGGCCGCCGCCGCACGGCATCCAGCCACTTCAGCCCCGCCGGAGACGCCATGAACCATCCCCTTCCCCACGCCGCGCTGGTGCGCCAACCCCTGCCCGCCGCCGTGCGCGACGCCCTGCAGGCCCGCTTCGGCGAACGCTTCTCCACCTCGCCCGGCGTGTGCGATCACCACGGGCGCGATGAGTCGCCCTTCCCGCCGGCGGCGCCGGACGGCGTGGTGTTCGCCCATACCACCGAGGAAGTGGCCGAGGTGGCCCGCCTGTGCAACGCGCACCGCGTGCCGCTGATCGCCTACGGCGCCGGCTCCTCGCTCGAAGGCCACCTGCTGGCGGTGGCGGGCGGCATCAGCCTGGACCTCTCGCAGATGAACCGGGTGCTGTCGGTACAGGCCGAGGACCTCAACGTGACGGTTCAACCGGGCGTGACCCGCAAGCAGCTCAATCAGGAAATCAAGGACAGCGGCCTGTTCTTCCCGATCGACCCGGGCGCCGATGCCTCGCTGGGCGGCATGTGCGCCACGCGCGCCTCGGGGACCAATGCGGTGCGCTACGGCACCATGCGCGAGAACGTGCTGGCGCTGACCGTGGTGACCGCCGACGGCCGCATCATCAAGACTGGCACCCATGCGCGCAAATCTTCGGCCGGCTACGACCTGACGCGCCTGATGATTGGCAGCGAAGGCACCCTGGGCATCATTACCGAAGTGACGGTGCGGCTGTATCCGCAGCCCGAAGCCATCTCGGCCGCCATCTGCGCCTTTCCCAGCATGGGCAGCGCGGTGCAGGCGACCATCGACACCATCCAGCTGGGCGTGCCGGTGGCGCGCGTGGAATTCGTCGACGCGCTGGCCATCCGCGCCATCAACCGGCACGACAACCTGTCCATGCCGGAGATGCCGCACCTGTTCTTCGAATTCCACGGCACCGAGGCCGGCGTCAAGGAGCAGGCCGAGACCGTGCAGCAGATTGCCGCCGAGCACGGCGGCCAGGGCTTCGAGTGGGCCACGCGGCCGGAAGACCGCAGCCGCCTGTGGAACGCGCGTCATACCGCCTACTTCGCCATGCTGCAGCTCAAGCCGGGCTGCCGGGCGGTGACCACCGACGTCTGCGTGCCGATCTCCCGACTGGCCGATTGCGTGACCGAGACCGAGCGCGACCTGAACGCATCCAGCCTGCCCTGCCCCATCGTGGGCCATGTGGGCGACGGCAATTTCCACGTGGCGATCCTGACCGATCCCGAAAAGCCCGAGGAACTGGCCGAAGCCGAGACCATCAACCGGCGCATCGTGGAGCGCGCGCTGGCGATGGGCGGCACCTGCACGGGCGAGCATGGCGTGGGCCTGCACAAGATGGATTTCCTGGTCAGCGAGCATGGCGAGGACGCGCTGGACCTGATGCGCGCCATCAAGAACGCGCTCGACCCCAACCACATCCTCAACCCGGGCAAGATCTTCCGCCCGGTGCGCTGAGGACAGGCGCGGCATGGCCTCCGTGTTCAACCGCGTTCCGCCTCTGCACCTGCTGATCGCGTTCGAAGCGGCCGCCCGGCTGGGCAGCTTCGCGCGCGCAGCCGAGGAACTGTCGGTCACGCCCAGCGCGGTATCGCACCGGATCAAGAACCTCGAGGAATTGTGGGCCGAGGATCTGTTCGTGCGCTCCAATGCCGCGCTGCGGCTGACCGCGTCGGGCACGCGCTACCTGCGCAATGTGCAGGACGCCCTCAAGTCGCTCAACGAACTGGCCCGGCCGGAGTACAACAAGCAGCGCACCCGGCTGCGCGTGGCGATCCCGCCCACCTTCGGCCGCCAGCACCTGGTGCCGCGCCTGCCCGAGTTCACGGCGCTGTACCCGCATATCGACACTGAATTGCACCTGGCCATCCCGTTCCTCGACGTGAAGGCGGAAGACACCGATGTGGAAATCCGCTATGGCACCGGACGCTATCCCGACCTGAAAACCACCAAGCTGCTGGTCGAGCCTGTGTTCCCGGCGTGCGGGCGCGAGTACTACGAGCGCATCGATGGCCGCGCCATCACCAGGCCCGAGCACCTGCACAACCTGGTGCTGCTGCGCAGCCCGCTGGAGCCATGGAAGCCCTGGTTCGAAACCGCCGGACTGGACTGGCCGGAGCCGCAGACCGGCCCGCAGTTCAACGATATTGGCCTGATGCTGGAGGCCATCGCTTCCAACCAGGGCGTGGCCCTGGTGCGCCAGCGCATGGCCCGGCACTGGCTTTCGCTGGGCCAGATGGTGCGGCTGCTGGATATCGAGTCGGTGTCGCCGCACGGGTACTACATTGTCGAGCGCGAACAGGCGCCGCTCAAGCCGGAGGCGAGGTATTTCGTCGACTGGCTGCTGGGCCTGGACTGGTAGCGCACAAGCCGAAACAAAAAACCGGATGAAAGAGGCTCCCCGCCCATGCTCGCCCTGAAGCTGTTGCTGGTGCCCGCCTTCATCGCATATCAGCCCGGGATTGCCGAACGGGAGACCGCATGATGCCCACGCAGATCCGCCTGCTTACCCCCGCCGATGCCGGAGCTTTCCAGGCGCTGCGCCTGGAAGGCCTGCTGGAGGCGCCGGCCGCCTTCGGCTCCAGCTTTGAGGAGGAGCGCGAATTGCCACTGGCCACCATCGCCGGCCGGCTGGCGGCGACGCCCGGAAAGGCCGTGATCGGCGCCTTCGACCAAGGTGATGGGGCCGCCGCGCTGGCCGGCGTGGTCGGCGTCATGCGCGAGGACAAGGTCAAGCAGCGCCACAAGGCCTTTGTCTGGGGCATGTATGTGGCGCCTGCCTATCGCGGCCGGCGCCTTGGCCGGCAGCTGATGGCGCAAGCACTGGCCGTTGCCGCCGCCATGCCGGACCTGCGCCAGGTCACGTTGAGCGTCACCGCCGCCAACGCGCCCGCGATCGCGCTCTACGAATCGATGGGCTTCCGGCGCTACGGCGTCGAGCCCCAGGCGCTCTATGTGGCACCGGATTATCACGACAATCTGGAAATGGTGCACATGCTGGCGCCGCGCTGATGGCGCGCCGACAAAAAAGAGCCCCATTGCCGCCTTGCACCGCGCCGGTGCTAAGCTGGACTTGAACCGGCCCGGCCACCGCGCCACGCCCCGCATGGCACGCTCCGGCCCAACGCCGTCATGAGCGATTTTGATCAGCCTGCCATGCGGAATTCACGTCGCCATGAGGTTTCGCAGCCACCAGGCTGCGCTATAGTCCTTGCTCCCCACCCGCTTGCGCCCTGCCATGGCGGACGCCGGCGGCCATTACAGGAGTTGCCATGAACGCCCCGCACGAAGTCTCTCTGGTCGCCGACGACGCGCGCCGCAACGCGCTGCTCGAAGGCCTGGCGAAAATCCTGCCCGATGCGGCCCTGTTGTGGAAGCCCGAAGACACCGTGCCCTACGAGTGCGACGGCTTGGCGGCCTACCGCCAGATCCCGCTGGCCGTGGCACTGCCCGATAACGAGGAACAGGTTTGCGCGATCCTTCGCCTGTGCCACTCGCTGCAGGTGCCGGTGGTGCCGCGCGGCGCCGGCACCAGCCTCTCGGGCGGGGCCATGCCGATCGCCACCGGCCTGGTGCTGTCGCTGGCCAAGTTCAAGCGCATCGTCACCGTGGATGCACGCTCACGCACGGCCGTGGTCCAGCCCGGCGTGCGCAATCTCGCCATCTCCGAGGCTGCCGCGCAGTACAACCTGTACTACGCGCCCGACCCGTCGTCCCAGATTGCCTGCACCATCGGCGGCAACGTCAGCGAGAACTCGGGCGGCGTGCATTGCCTCAAGTACGGCCTGACGGTCCACAACGTGCTGCGCGTGCGCGCCGTGACGATGGAAGGCGAAGTGGTGGAGTTCGGCTCCGAAGCGCCCGACGCGCCGGGGCTGGACCTGTTGGCCGCTGTGATCGGCTCCGAAGGCATGCTGGCGGTGGTGACCGAAGTGACCGTTAAGCTGATCCCCAAGCCCCAACTGGCGCAGGTGATCATGGCCAGCTTCGACGACGTGGCCAAGGGCGGCTACGCGGTGGCCGACGTGATCGGCGCCGGCATCATCCCCGCCGGGCTGGAAATGATGGACAAGCCCGCTACCGCCGCGGTCGAGGAATTCGTGCGCGCCGGCTATGACCTCGACGCCGCTGCCATCCTGCTGTGCGAATCCGACGGTACGCCGGAAGAAGTGGCCGAGGAAGTGGAACGCATGAGCGAGGTGCTGCGCGCCTCCGGCGCCAGCCGCATCCAGGTGTCGCAGAGCGAGGCCGAGCGGCTGCGCTTCTGGAGCGGGCGCAAGAACGCCTTCCCCGCGGCGGGGCGCATCTCGCCGGATTACTACTGCATGGACGGCACCATCCCGCGCAAGCATATCGGCACGCTGCTCAAGCGCATCGAGGAGATGGAGCGCAAGTACGGCCTGCGCTGCATGAACGTGTTCCATGCCGGCGACGGCAATATGCATCCGCTGATCCTGTTCGACGGTGCCGACCAGGACGAATGGCACCGCGCCGAACTGTTCGGCTCCGACATCCTGGAGAGCTGCGTGGAACTGGGCGGCACCATCACCGGCGAACATGGCGTGGGCGTGGAAAAGCTCAACTCCATGTGCGTGCAGTTCTCGCCGGAAGAGCGCGAGCTGTTCTTCGGCGTCAAGGCCGCCTTCGACCCGGCGCGGCTGCTCAATCCCGACAAGGCCATCCCCACGCTGGCGCGCTGCGCCGAGTACGGCCGCATGCATGTGAAACGCGGGCTGCTGCCGCACCCCGAACTGCCGCGGTTCTGAACATGCCCGGTCAAAACGCCACACAGCGCGCCCACAGCAGCGCGCAAACCCGCCAGCGCCTGGGCAAGCCCGAATCGGGCTGGCGCGAGCGCTGGTACACCATCATTTTCGAAGCTGACACGCGCTACGGCCGCCTGTTTGATATCACCCTGCTGGTGGCCATCGTCGCCAGCGTGCTGATCGTCGTGTTCGACAGCCTGCCGGCGATCAGCCTGCGGCTGGGCCGGATTTTCACCGTGCTGGAATGGCTGTTCACGCTGCTGTTCACCGCCGAGTACGTGATGCGCATCCTGGTGGTGCGGCGTCCCTTGCGCTATGTGTTCAGCTTCTTCGGCGTGATCGACTTCCTGTCGATCATCCCGACCTGGCTCGCCTTCTTCGTACCGGAGCTGGCCTTCCTGATCGATGTGCGCCTGCTGCGGCTGCTGCGCGTGTTCCGGATTCTCAAGCTGACGGTGTACTTCGAAGAAGCGCAGATCCTGTATCGCGCGCTGGCCAACAGCCGGCGCAAGATCTTCGTCTTCCTCGGCACCGTGTTCATCATCACCGTGATCCTTGGCACGGTGATGTACGTGGTGGAAGGCCCGCAGCATGGCTTCACCAGCATCCCCGTAAGCATGTACTGGGCGGTGGTAACGCTGACCACCACGGGTTTCGGCGACATGGTGCCCAAGACCCCGCTGGGCCAGTTCATCACCTCGCTGACCATCCTGCTGGGCTACGGCATCATTGCCTTCCCGACCGGCATCGTCGGCGCAGAGCTGGCCGCTAGCATCATGAAGCGGCCGCTGACAACGCGCACCTGCAACCATTGCCTGACTGAAGGGCACGATCCCGACGCCGCCTACTGCAAGCACTGCGGCAACGCGCTGCCGCAATACCAGGACGAGAGCGAGCGCGCGCAGATCGCGCCCGGCGCGCCACCGGACCGCCCGTCTTCTTCCGCCTGATCTCATTCACGCCAACCCCAGCCAGCCACCATGCCAGCCGACCTGCAAGCCACCCTCACCGCATTTCGCGACGCCATCCGGCACGCCACCGACACGCGCGCGCCGCTGCGCCTGCGGGGCGGCGGCAGCAAGGATTTCTACGGCCAGCAATTGCAGGGGGATGTGCTCGACACGCGCGCCTATAGCGGCATCGTCGATTACGACCCGCCCGAACTGGTCATCACCGCGCGCTGCGGCACGCCGCTGGCGGAGATCGAGGCGGCGCTGGCGGAGCGGCGCCAGATGCTCGCCTTCGAGCCACCGCATTTCAGCACGGGCGCCAGTGGGGGCGACGTGGCAACCCTCGGCGGCGCGGTGGCCGCGGGCCTGTCCGGCCCGCGCCGGCAGGCGGTCGGCGCGCTGCGCGATTTCGTGCTGGGCACGCAGGTGATGGACGGCCGCGGCGACATCCTGAATTTCGGCGGCCAGGTGATGAAGAACGTGGCCGGTTACGACGTATCGCGCCTGATGTCGGGATCGCTCGGCACGCTGGGGCTGATCCTGGAAGTCTCGCTCAAGGTCCTGCCTGTGCCATTCGACGACGCCACGCTGCGCTTTGCGCTGGGCGAGGCCGAGGCGCTGGACCGTCTCAACCAATGGGGCGGCCAGCCGCTGCCGATTGCCGCTTCGGCGTGGCACGACGGCGTGCTGCACCTGCGCCTGTCGGGTGCGGCGGCGGCGCTGCGTGCCGCCCGCGCGCGGCTTGGCGGCGAAGCCGTTGAACCCGGCGAAGCCGATGCGCTGTGGCGCGCGCTGCGCGAGCAGAACCATCTCTTCTTCGCCCCGGTGCAAGCCGGCCGGGCCCTGTGGCGCATTGCCGTGCCCACCACCGCCGCGCCGCTGGCTCTGCCCGGCGGGCAACTGATCGAATGGGGCGGCGGCCAGCGCTGGTGGCTGGGCGGCGCCGATAGCGCCGCTGACGGCACCATCGTGCGCGCCGCCGCGAAGGCCGCCGGCGGCCACGCCACGCTGTTCCGCAACGGCGACAAGTCGGTGGGCGTGTTCACGCCGCTGTCGGCGCCGCTGGCCGCCATCCACCAGCGCCTCAAGGCCAGCTTCGACCCCGCCGGCATCTTCAACCCGCAGCGCATGTACGCCGGCCTCTGAGCCACGCGCCACGCCCTTCCGATCCCCAGCCAAGGCACCAGAGAGTCCCCGAACCATGCAAACCACCCTGGCCGATTTCCTGCGCGACACGCCCGACGGCGAAGAAGCCAAGTCCATCGTCGGCAAATGCGTGCATTGCGGCTTCTGCACCGCGACCTGTCCCACCTACCAATTGCTCGGCGACGAACTGGACGGGCCGCGCGGCCGCATCTACCTGATGAAGCAGGTGCTGGAGGGCCAGCCCGTTACGGAAAGCACGCGCCTGCACCTGGACCGCTGCCTGACCTGCCGCAACTGCGAATCGACCTGCCCTTCGGGCGTGAAGTACGGCAGGCTGGTCGATATCGGCCGCAAGGTCGTCGATGACCGTCTCGAAGCGCAAGGCATCCATCGCCCCGCGCGCGAGCGGTTCGCGCGTTGGGCGCTGCGCGAGAGCATGACCCGGCCCGCGCTGTTCGGGCCGGCCATGCGCCTGGGCCAGCGTTTCCGGCCGCTGCTGCCGCTGGCCCTGCGCAACAAGGTGCCGCAGCCGGTGGATGCCGGAGTCTGGCCGCACAACACGCATGCGCGCAAGATGCTGTTGCTCGACGGTTGCGTGCAGCCATCGATGTCGCCCAACATCAATGCCGCCACGGCCCGCGTGTTCGACCGCCTCGGCGTGCAGCTTGTCGTGGCGCGCGAGGCCGGCTGTTGCGGCGCGGTGCGCTATCACACCGGCGACCACGACGGCGGCCTCGACAATATGCGGCGCAATATCGACGCCTGGTGGCCGGCGGTGCAAGCGGGCGCCGAGGCCATCGTGATGACGGCGTCGGGCTGCGGCGTGATGGTCAAGGAGTACGGGCACCTGCTGCGCAACGATGCGCGCTATGCGGAGCGCGCGCGCCAGATCTCGGCGCTGACCAAGGATCTGTCGGAGCTGCTGCCGGATTTTTCCGACACACTGCAGGCCCTCACCACCGAGGCACGGGAGGGCAAGAGCGGCAACGGCCAGCGGGTCGCCTACCATCCGCCCTGCACGCTACAGCACGGCCAGCAGATCCGCGGCAAGGTGGAGGCGTTGCTGACCGGCCTGGGCGTGGATGTCAAGCTCTGCGCCGACAGCCACTTGTGCTGCGGCTCCGCGGGCACGTATTCGGTGCTGCAGCCGGAGTTGTCGTACCGCTTGCGGGATGAAAAGCTCGCCAACCTGCAGGCTTCGGGGCCGCAGGCCATTGTCTCGGCGAATATCGGCTGCATCACGCATCTGCAAAGCGGCACCGGAACGCCGGTGATGCACTGGATCGAACTGGTGGACCGGATGTTGGGGTAAGTGGCCCGAAGCCCGGGACGAAGCTGACCGGCTGCGCCCACGGCGTCTGGCACAGCGCTGGCCGTCGCGCCCTCCCGCGCAAGCGAGAGAGGGGCGCAAACCCGCTGCCAGAAGAGGCCACTACGAGTTACCATGCGAGGGCTCCAATCCCGGCTGTCCGCGCCCCGCTCTCTCATGCTTCAAACCTTTGCCATCCTCCTGGTCTTCCAATCCGTCGGGGAGGCGCTCAGCTACGCCCTGAGCCTGCCCGTGCCCGGCCCGGTGATCGGCATGATCCTGCTGTTCGGCTGGCTCACCTTCGACGACCGGCTGCTGCCGGTGATCCAGGGCACCACGTCCGAACTGCTCAAGCACCTGTCGCTGCTGTTCGTGCCGGCCGGCGTGGGCATCATGGTGCATGCACATCGCATCGGCGGGGAATGGATGCCGATCGTGGTGGCGCTGGTGCTCTCCACGTGGCTTGCGATCGCTACCACGGCGCTGGTGGCGCGTGCCCTGATGGGCAAGGCGAAGCCGCCCGAGGCCGCCGCGCCTGCGGCGCCGGGAGAACAGGCATGATGACGCCTCGCCTCAACGAGATCTGGGTCTACCTGGCCGCCAGCCCACTACTGGGGCTGACCGCCACGCTGCTGGCCTATGTGTTCGCGTTCCGCGTCTACGAACGCGCGCGTTTTTCGCCGCTGGCCAATCCCGTGATGATCGCGGTGGCCATCCTGGTCACGCTGCTGACGGTGACCGGCACGCCGTACAAGACGTATTTCGACGGCGCGCAGTTCGTCCACTTCCTGCTGGGGCCGGCCACCGTCGCGCTGGCGGTGCCGCTCTACATGCAACTGCCCAAGCTGCGCCGGCATGTGCTGCCGCTGCTGGGCGGACTGCTGGCTGGCTCGCTGGTGGCTGTGATATCCGCCGTGGGCATCGCCTGGCTGCTGGGTGCTTCGCCCGAGACGATGCGCTCGCTCGCGCCCAAGTCGGTCACCATTCCCATCGCCATGGGCGTGGCCGAGAAGATCGGCGGCCTGCCCTCGCTCACCGCCGTGCTGGTGATGGGTACGGGCATCATCGGCGCGGTCAGCGCCACCAAGCTGCTCAATCTGTTGCGCATTTCCGACTACACCGTGCGCGGCTTCGCCACCGGCGTGGCGGCGCACGGCATCGGCACCGCGCGCGCCTTCCAGGTCAACCAGGAGGCCGGCGCCTTCGCCGCGCTCGGCATGGGCCTGAACGGCGTGCTGACCGCCGTGATGGTGCCGATGCTGGCGGCGTGGATGCCGCGCTGATCCCTGCTGACAGGACGTTGTCAGTAGCCCCCGCGCATGATCCGTCCCTCCATCACCTCCCGAGAGAGACCATCATGAGCGGACTGATCAACTGGCTTGAAATCCCCGTCGCCGATATGCAGCGCGCGATCCGCTTCTACGAACAGGTGTTCGAAGCCACCCTCAAGCGCGAGACCATGGCGCAAATCGACATGGCCGTCTTTGCCAGCCATGTGCCTGGCGGCGCACTGGTGGCCGGCGAAGGCTTCCGGCCATCAGCCGATGGCTGCCTGCCCTACCTGCACGCGCCGCAACTCACGGCGCTGCTGGCGCGCGTGCAGGCCGCCGGTGGCAAGACGGTATTCGGCCCGCTGCAACTGCCCGGCGATATCGGCCATATTGCGCATATCATCGACAGCGAAGGCAACCGCGTGGGCCTGCACCAGCCCCTGGCCGGCTAGGCGGTGGCTGCGACCGTTTTGCCGATACCCGCGTAGAACCAAGATGAAACCTCAATGAGCCGCCGTGCCGACCGCCTTTTCCAGATTGTCCAGGTACTACGCGGGCGCCGCCTGACCACGGCGGCGCTGCTGGCGCAGCGGCTCGGGGTTTCCGAGCGCACGGTGTACCGGGATATCCAGGCACTGTCGCTGTCGGGCGTGCCGGTCGAGGGCGAAGCGGGCATCGGCTACCGGTTGCGGGCCGACTATGACGTCCCTCCGCTGATGTTCACCGCGATCGAAGTCGAAGCGCTGGTGGCCGGGCTGCGGCTGCTCAAGGCCTGGGGCGGCGGCGCGCTGGCCGCCGCGGCCGATCCCGCGCTGGAGAAACTGGTGGCGGCGCTGCCGCCGGCGCGGCGTCACGCGGCGCAGCAAAGCCGGGTGTTCGCCCCGGAATTCGTCAATCATCCGCAGGTGCGCGACGCCTTTGACGTGGTGCACGGCGCCATGAACGCGCAGCGCCTGCTGCGCCTGGACTACACCGACGCGCAACAGCGTGCTACCGACCGCATCGTGCAGCCGCTGGGCCTGTTCTTCTGGGGCAATAGCTGGCTGCTGGCCGCATGGTGCACCACGCGCACCGATTACCGCAGCTTCCGGCTGGACCGTTGCCGCGGCATCGTCATGCTGGAC
This sequence comes from Burkholderiaceae bacterium 16, assembly GCA_000955785.1. Taxonomy (GTDB): domain Bacteria; phylum Pseudomonadota; class Gammaproteobacteria; order Burkholderiales; family Burkholderiaceae; genus Cupriavidus. The sequence continues at coordinate 31,295 of JYOD01000026.1, read as the reverse complement.
GAACGCTTCCACGAAACGCCGGACCGCTCGCTCAACGGCTTCCTGCGCGCAGTGCAGCAGACCAGCGGCTAGGCGCCGTGTACTAGGCCGGATCGGCCAGCAGCTTCTCGATGTCGCCCTTGATGTCCTCGGGCTTGGTGGTGGGCGCGTAGCGCTTGAACACCGTGCCATCGCGGCGCAGCAGGAACTTGGTGAAATTCCACTTGATCGCTTCCAGGCCGAGCACGCCCGGCTTCTCGGAAGTCAGCCAGCGATACAGCGGATGCGCGTTGGCGCCATTGACGTCGATCTTGCCGAACATCGGGAAGGTGACGTGAAAGCGCGACTCGCAGAACTGGCCGATCTGCCCGGCGTCGCCCGGCTCCTGCTTGCCGAACTGGTTGCAGGGAAAACCCAGCACTTCCAGGCCGCTTTGCGCGAACTGCTCCTGCAGTGCCTGCAGGCCGGCGTATTGCGGCGTGAAGCCGCACTCGCTGGCGGTATTCACGATCAGCAGCACCTTGCCGCTGAATTGCGACAGCGGTACCGGCTGGCCGGCAAGGGAACTGGCTTCGAACTGGTAGACGTTGCTCATGGCGGGCTCCTCTGGTGGCGCGGCGGAGTGCCGGCGGCGCAGACAGTGTACTAGTTCCGCAAGCGCCGCGCCGGCAGTAGATCAGATCACATTCAGGTGTTCGGTGCCGGCGCCAAGGTCGGTCTCGCGGTCCAGGGTGCCGTGCAGCTTGATCATCAGCCGCAGGTCGTTGAGCGAGTCGGCGTTTCGCAGCGCGTCTTCGTAGCTGATCTTGCCGGCCTCGTACAGGTCGAACAGCGCCTGGTCGAACGAGACCATGCCCTGCTCGCGCGATTTCTTGATGACTTCCTTCAACGCGTGGATCTCGCCCTTGAAGATCAGGTCGGCCACCATCGGCGTGCCGATCATGATTTCCACCGCCGGCACGCGGCCCTTCTGCCCCTTGCGCGGCAACAGGCGCTGCGACACCATCGCCTTCAGGTTGAGCGACAGGTCGATCAGCAACTGCTGGCGCTTTTCCTCGGGGAAGAAGTTGACCACTCGGTCGATGGCCTGGTTGGCGTTGTTGGCGTGCAGCGTGGCCAGGCACAGGTGGCCCGTTTCCGCATACTGCATCGCGTATTCCATGGTTTCGCGATCGCGGATTTCGCCGATCAGGATCACGTCGGGTGCCTGGCGCAGGGTGTTCTTCAGCGCCACGTGCCAGGACTCGGTATCGATGCCGACCTCGCGCTGCGTGACGATGCAGTTCTGGTGCGCGTGCACGTATTCGATCGGGTCCTCGATGGTGATGATGTGGCCGTAGGAATGCGCGTTGCGATGGTCGAGCATGGCCGCCAGCGAAGTCGACTTGCCCGAGCCGGTGGCGCCGGTAACGATCACCAGGCCGCGCTTGGACATCACGATGTCATGCAGCGTCTGCGGCAGGTCGAGATCTTCCACCGAGGGAATGCGCGTATTGATGGTACGCACCACCATGCCCGCCTTGCCCTGCTGGATAAAGGCCGAGACCCGGAAGCGCCCGGCGTTGGGCACGGAGATGGCAAAGTTGCACTCTCGGCTGCCCTCGAACTCGCCCGTCTGGCGCTCATTCATGATCGAGCGCACCAGGTCGAGCGCCTGGGTGGGATTGAGCGGCTGCTGCGACACCGGCGTGATCTTGCCGTCGACCTTGATCGCGGGCGGAAAATCTGCGGTGATGAACAGGTCCGAGCCGCGGTTGCCGACCATCAGCACAAGCAGGTCGTTGATGTACTTGGCGGCGGATTCGCGATCGAGCATGGCGTTGTCCTGGTTTGGATGCGGCGGACTCGCCTCAGCCCGTGAATGAATCGGGGTTCTTGGCGATGGCGCGTGCGTCGTTGTAGCTGATCATCCCGCGCTTGATCAGGTCCGACAGGCACTGGTCCAGCGTCTGCATGCCAAGCCCGCTGCTGGTCTGCATCATCGAGTACATCTGGGCGATCTTGTTCTCGCGGATCAGGTGGCGGATCGCCGGCGTGGCGATCATGATCTCGTGCGCCGCGGTACGGCCATTGCCGTCACGCGTCTTGAGCAGCGTTTGCGAGATCACCGCTTCGAGCGACTCCGACAGCATGGTGCGCACCATGTCTTTCTCTTCGGGCGGGAACACGTCGACGATCCGGTCGATGGTCTTGGCCGCCGAACTGGTATGCAGCGTGGCAAACACCAGGTGGCCGGTTTCCGCCGCGGTCAGCGCCAGCCGGATGGTTTCCAGGTCGCGCAGTTCGCCCACCAGCACCACGTCGGGGTCCTCGCGCAAGGCGGAGCGCAGCGCGTTGGCAAAGGAGTGCGTGTGCGGCCCCAGCTCGCGCTGGTTGATCAGGCTCTTCTTGGACGTGTGCACGAACTCGATCGGGTCTTCCACCGTGAGGATGTGGCCCATGTCGTGATCGTTGCGGTGGTCCACCATCGCCGCCAGCGTGGTGGACTTGCCTGAACCGGTCGGGCCGGTCACCAGCACCAGGCCGCGCGGCTTCATGCAGAGGTCGGCGAATACCGCCGGCGCGCGCAGGTCTTCCAGCGTCAGAACCTTGGAGGGAATGGTCCGGAACACCGCGGCCGCGCCGCGCTGCGTATTGTATGCATTGACCCGGAAGCGCGAAAGGCCGGAGATCTCGAAGGAAAAATCGATTTCCAGCCGCTCTTCATACTGCTTGCGCTGGGTGTCGCTCATGATGTCGTACACGAGGGCGTGGACATCCTTGTGGCCCATCGCCGCTACGTTGATGCGGCGCATGTCGCCGTGGATACGCACCATCGGCGGCATGTCTGCCGAGAGATGGAGATCGGACGCCTTGTTCTTGACGGCGAAAGCTAATAGCTGCGCGATGTCCATCTATAATGACCCCACCCTATTATTGTCGTACTTTGTTGTACTTCTTGATATGTTCGCCGGATTATGTCTGTAATCGCCGCCAACTTGCAAGCCGTCAACCGGCGCATCGCGGCAGCCGCACAACAGGCCGGGCGACCGGCCGGTGAAGTCGCGCTTCTGGCGGTTTCCAAGACCTTCCCCGCCGCCGACGTACGGGCTGCCTTCGATGCGGGCCAGCGCGCCTTTGGCGAAAACTACGTACAGGAAGGCGTGGACAAGATCGCCCGGCTTGCCGACCTGCGCGGCGAGTTGTGCTGGCATTTCATCGGCCCCCTGCAAAGCAACAAGACACGTGCCGTGGCCGAGCATTTCGACTGGGTCCACGCCATCGACCGCCTGCGCATCGCCGAGCGCCTGTCGGCGCAGCGGCCCGCCGGCAAGGCGCCGCTGCAAGTTTGCCTGCAGGTCAATATCAGCGGAGAAGCCAGCAAGAGCGGCGTGACGCCCGCCGAAGTGCCGGCGCTGGCGCGCGCCGTGGCGGCACTGCCCGGCCTGCGGCTGCGCGGCCTGATGGCGATTCCCGAAGCCGTTGCCGATCCGGCGGCCCAGCGCCGGCCATTCGCCGCGCTGCGCGCGCTGCTCGACGCCCTGCGCGCGGACGGGCTTGAGGTCGACACCTTATCGATGGGCATGTCTGCCGACATGGACGCCGCCATTGCCGAGGGCGCCACCCTGGTGCGCATCGGCACCGCCATTTTCGGTGCGCGCGGCTATGCCGCCGCGCCCACATCCGATGCCGTCGAGACGGCCCCTGCTGCGACAACGCCCGCAGCGCCCATTACGCACGGCTAGAACGCCGGCGTCACTTCTTCCCAGAACACTCCCTGCAAGAGACACCCATGCTCAACACCCTCACCTTTGGCTTCCTTGGCGGCGGCAATATGGCCACCGCCCTGATCGGCGGCCTGATCGCCCGGGGCGTGCCGGCAACTTCGATCCGCGTGGTCGATCCTTTCGAGGAAGCCCAGGCGCGCCTGCGGCGCGACCTGGGGGTGCATGCCGCAGGCGCGCCAGATGCGGCCTTCGGCGCCAGCGATGTGCTCGTGCTGGCGGTCAAGCCGCAGCAGTTCCGCGACGCGGCGGCATCGTTGCTGCCGTACCTGGGCGACAACCTGATCGTCAGCGTGGCGGCTGGCATCCGCCTGGCCGATATGCAGCGTTGGTTTGGCGGCCGCACCCGCCTGGTGCGCGCCATGCCGAACACGCCGGCGCTGGCCGGCATGGGCATGACCGGCCTGGCCGCCGTGCCCGGCCTGGCGCAGCAGGACCGCGAGATTGCCGGCGCGCTGGCTGAAGCCGTGGGCAAATGCGAGTGGGTGGAAGGCGACGCGCAGATCGACGCGGTCACCGCCATCTCCGGCAGCGGCCCGGCCTATGTCTTCTATTTCATCGAAGCGATGGAAAAAGCAGCATCAGAACTCGGCCTTACCGCCAGCCAGGGACGCGCGCTGGCGGTGGAAACCTTCCGCGGCGCGGCGGTGCTGGCGGCGCAGTCCGAGGAGCCTGTCAGCCTGTTGCGCGAGCGCGTGACGTCCAAGGGCGGTACGACATATGCGGCGCTCACCGCGATGCAAACCGCCGGCATCGGCGAGGCTTTCGTCAAAGCGATGCATGCAGCCGCGACGCGGGCTACGGAGATGGGGGCGGAGTTCGGGAAGGACTGAGGTTTTTTCAGGCACGACGGCATAGGGAGCGCCCTCATCCCCGGCGCTCCCCGCTCAGGACGCTAGCGCTTGTGGCAAGCCACCTCAACGCAGTGCGTAAGCCACCGCCGTTCCGGCAAACACACAAGCTCCCAGCCAGTTGTTGTGCCGGAACGCAGCGAAGCAGCGCATGCGATCGCGATCGCGAATCAGCGTGTAGTGATACAGCGCGCATCCCGCCGCGGCTGCCAGCCCAAGCCAGTATGGCCAGCCCAGTCCGAACTGCGCGCCAGCCCAAGCCATCAGCCCAAGAAACACCGCATAGCAAATCATGATGGCGGCCACATCGAAGCGCCCGAACGTGATGGCCGAAGTCTTCATGCCCAGCAGCAGATCGTCATCCCGGTCCACCATGGCATAGGCGGTGTCGTAGGCCACCGCCCAGAACACATTGGCCAGCAGCATCACCCATGCCACGGCAGGCACATGGTCCTGCACCGCGGCGAACGTCATCGGGATGCCGAAGCCGAAGGCAATGCCGAGGTAGGCCTGCGGGATGGCAAAGAAGCGCTTGAAGAACGGATAGGTGCCGGCCAGCACCGCGGCCACCACCGCCAGCCACTTGGTCAGCGCATTGAGCGGCGTGATCAACGCGAAGGCCGCGAGCGCAAGCACCACTGCCACCATCACCGCTTCCCAAGCCGCAATCTTGCCGGCAGTCAACGGCCGTTCCTTGGTCCGCTTCACATGCTTGTCGAAGTCGCGATCGGCCCAGTCGTTCATCGCGCAACCGGCCGATCGCATCAGGAAGGTACCGACAAAGAAGATCCAGAACAGGTGCCACGCCGGCGGCCCGCCCGTGGCCATCCACAATGCCCACAGCGTGGGCCACAGCAGCAGCAGCGTGCCAATGGGCTTGTCGATGCGCACCAGGCGCGCGTACAGGGCTAAGCGTTCAAACATGGTAGTGGCCCGCGTACCACGGTACGGGGCAAGGCAAGGACGATAAACGAAAAACGCGCCGCGTCCCGGTCAGGGCGCGGCGCGCATGGCCGGCAGCACATCGTGCCGCCGGCAGCGTCGAATCAGGCCATCAGGCCAGCATCGAGCGCAGCATCCACGCGGTCTTTTCGTGCGTCTGCATGCGCTGGGTCAGCAGGTCGGCCGAGGGTTCGTCGCCTGCTGCATCGATCACCGGGAACAGCGAGCGCGCGGTGCGCACCACGGCTTCCTGGCCTTCGACCAGCTTGCGGATCATCTCGGTGGCTTCGGGCACGCCCTCTTCCTCGGGGATCGACGACAGGCGGGCGTATTCCTTGTAGGTGCCCGGTGCCGGGTAGCCCAGCGCGCGGATACGCTCCGCGATGGAGTCCACGGCCAACGCCAGTTCGGTGTACTGCGTCTCGAACATCAGGTGCAGCGTGTTGAACATCGGGCCCGTCACGTTCCAGTGAAAGTTATGGGTCTTGAGATAAAGCGTGTAGGTATCCGCCAGCAACTTGGACAGGCCTTCCGCGATCTTCTTGCGCTCTTTGTCGGAAATGCCGATATTCACGCTCATCTCATTCTTCTTTGCCATGATAGGTACGCTCCAGTCTGGGGGTGGCCACAGTGACTGCCGCGCCTGGCGACGCGGCACAACCCGCACATTATGGCATCACCCGGTAAAGCCGGACAAACTCGTGGCCGCGTCCAGGAACATCGCGACAGCACCCAGGGCAATCACCGCCAGCCCGATTTCCGTGCGCCACAGCTTGCGCTGCAGGCGCGCCGCGTCGCCGCCACGGGAGCCGTCGCCAGCGTCATGCTGCACTTGCTGCAAATGCTGCAGCTCACCGATGAACATGCTGAACATAGCCATGATGCTTCTCCTTGCCTGGTGCATCGGGTGGCGCCGCTGGCGCGGGACCACCCGATGCCCTTACTGCCTTACTTCAGGTTGAGGGCGCGCCTGACGCCTTCGCCGTAGGCCGGATCGGCCTTGGTGAAGTGCTCCAGTTGCACCCGCACGATCTCTTCCGGAACCCCTTGCATGGCTGCCGCGATGTTCGAGAACAGCTGCTGGCGCTGACCGTCATTGAACAGGCGGAACAGCGCGCCCGGCTGGCTGTAATAGTCGGTGTCCACACGGTGGTCCCAACGGTCCGCCGCGCCATCCACGGCCAGCGGCGGCTCGATGGCGCGCTCGCTGGCGGCGTAGGCGCCCTCGCGGTTGGGCTCGTAGTTGAGCTTGCCGCCCTGGTTGCCGTCCACGCGCATCGCGCCGTCGCGGTGGAACGTATTGTGGAACGGGCACTTGGGCGCGTTCACCGGAATCTGGTTGTGGTTCACGCCCAGGCGATAGCGCTGCGTGTCGCCATACGAGAACAGCCGGCCTTGCAGCATCTTGTCGGGCGAGAAACCGATGCCCGGCACCACGTTGGACGGGTTCATCGCCACCTGCTCCACTTCTGCGAAGTAGTTGTCCGGGTTGCGGTTAAGCTCCAGCACGCCGACGTCGATCAGCGGATAGTCCTTGTGCGGCCACACCTTGGTCAGGTCGAACGGGTTGATGTGGTACTTGGCCGCATCGGCTTCGGGCATGACCTGCACGCGCACATTCCAGCGCGGGAAGTTGCCCTTTTCGATGTTCTCGAACAGGTCGCGCTGCGCGCTTTCACGATCGCCCGCCACCACCTTGGCGGCTTCCTCGTTGGTCCAGTTGGCAATGCCCTGCTGTGACTTGAAATGGAACTTCACCCAGAAGCGTTCGTTGGCTGCATTGAGAAACGAAAAGGTATGCGAGCCAAAGCCATGGATCTGGCGATAGTTCTGCGGCAGGCCACGGTCGCTCATCAGGATGGTGACCTGGTGCAGCGATTCAGGATGGCGCGACCAGAAGTCCCACACCGCGATGGGGTCGCGCAGGTTGGTGCGCGGATTACGTTTCTGCGTGTGGATGAAATCGGGGAATTTCAGCGGATCGCGCACGAAGAACACCGGCGTGTTGTTGCCGACCACGTCCCAGTTGCCTTCGTCCGTGTAGAACTTGACCGAGAAACCGCGCACGTCGCGCTCGGCATCGGCCGCGCCGCGCTCGCCCGCCACGGTGGAAAAACGGATGAAGATCGGCGTCTGCTTGCCGACGCTGCCGAAGACCCATGCTTTGGTGAAGCGCGTGATGTCATGCGTCACGGTAAAGGTGCCGTGGGCGCCTGAACCCTTGGCGTGCACGCGCCGCTCGGGAATCACCTCGCGGTCGAAGTGGGCGAGCTTTTCCAGGAACCACACGTCCTGAAGCAGCATCGGACCGCGCGGGCCGGCGGTCAGCGAGTTCCGGTTGTCGGCAACCGGGGCGCCGGCGGCGGTGGTGAGAGTGTCCTTGTCCTTGCTCATCTTGGTCTCTTTTCGTGGGGTGAATCGGGAGTTGGGCTGGGGCGGCGCCGGGAACCGCCGGGTTGTTTCAGTACACCGTGGCGTAACTGGCAAGACAGTCGGCCACACAGCTCGCCAGCGCGCCCAGGATGTTTCCCGCGGCGACAGGACTGACTGGGTTGGGATCCGTGCCGGTCATGTACGACTCCTTGTGTGCAACCGCGCGCAGTGGGTCGATGCAGGAAGTGTACGGATTAGCTATCAAATTAGAAATTCGATTATTTCTAACTATGGAATAGAGCATGCCTATTTCCCGCCCGCGCCAGCATGGCACACGGCAAAGGCACAGTGAAGTTACAAAAATCGACGGCGGGAAAAAACGGAGGTGGGCGAAGATGGGCGATGACGCTGCCAGCGACTGCGCGCTGGCAGCATGGCGCTACGGATCCCCGGCGCGAGGACCGGCAGCCAGCGGAGCGGGTCAGGCCGCCTTGGCCAGTTCCTTGGCAGCCAGCATGCTGACCCCGGCCAGGTCGCAGGCGGCCACCGCGCGGCGCAGCGCTTCCATGGCGGGCAGCCGGGTAAAGCTCTTGCGCCAGGCCAGGACCACGCGCCGGTCGGGCACCGGGTCGGTGAAGGGCACGTAAGCCAGCAGGTCATTCTTGCCAGGCTTGAGATCCGGCACTGACGTGCGCGGCAGCACCGTGATGCCAACGCCGCTTGCCACCATATGCCGGATGGTTTCCAGCGAGGAACCTTCAAAGGTCTTCTGGATGCCGTCGGCCGCCTGGGAGAAGCGCGACAGCTCGGGGCACACGCCCAGAACCTGGTCACGGAAGCAGTGCCCGCTACCCAGGAGCAGCATGGTCTGCTGCTTCAGTTCGTCGGGGTCAACATGGCTGGCGTTTTCCAGATGGTGACCGCGCGGCACCGCTACCACGAAGGGCTCGTCGTACAGCGGCTGCACGGTCAGGCCGGAATCGGCGAAGGGTTCGGCCATGATCGCGCAGTCGATCTCGCCTTGCTTGAGCAACTCGATCAGCTTGACCGTGTAGTTCTCCTGCAGCATCAGCGGCATCTGCGGCACGGTCTGGATCATTTCCTTGACCAGCGCGGGCAGCAGGTAGGGCCCGATGGTGTAGATCACGCCGAGGCGCAACGGCCCGGCCAGCGGGTCCTTGCCCTGCTTGGCGATCTCGCGGATGGCCATGGTCTGCTCCAGCACGCGCTGGGCCTGCGCCACGATCTGCTCACCGATCGGCGTCACCGAGACCTCGGAAGTGCCTCGCTCGAAGATCTGCACATTGAGTTCGTCTTCCAGCTTCTTGATGGCCACCGACAACGTCGGCTGCGACACGAAGCAGGCTTCGGCCGCCCGGCCGAAATGGCGCTCGCGCGCCACGGCAACGATGTACTTGAGTTCGGTGAGCGTCATGACTTATCAATTTTCATTAGGCGATAGATTTTACCTTCGATTCGGGGTTCTGTCAGAGATGAACGGCAATGCGGCGCAGGCGATACTTACCGCCGTGCGGCCATGCGAAGCATGCTGCTCTTTGCCTCAGGCCTTCAGGAAATGCTCCCTGCCGCCCAGCCAGCGCAGCAGGTGCGCCTCCACCGCCTCCGGATAGCGGGTCAGCATCAGTTCCGCCGCGTCCTGGGCATAGTCGACCAGCCAGGCGTCGGTATTGAGATCGGCGAAGCGCAGCATCGCCTCGCCGGACTGGCGCGCGCCGAGGAACTCCCCGGGGCCGCGTATCTGCAGATCGCGCCTGGCAATCTCGAAGCCGTCGGTGGTCTCGCGCATGGTCGCCAGGCGCTCGCGCCCGGTGGGCGACAGTGGCGCCTGGTACATCAGCAGGCAGACCGATTCCGCGCTGCCCCGGCCCACCCGGCCGCGCAACTGGTGCAGCTGCGCCAGGCCGAAACGCTCGGCGTGCTCGATCACCATCAGCGAGGCGTTGGGCACGTCCACCCCCACCTCGATCACGGTGGTGGCTACCAGCACCTGCAGGCGGTTGGCCGTGAAGTCTTCCATCACGGCAGCCTTTTCCGCCGGTGGCAGGCGCCCGTGCACCAGACCTACCTTCAGCTCCGGCAAGGCGGCCACCAGAGTCTCGTAGGTTTCCACGGCGGTCTGCAACTGCAGCGCCTCGCTCTCTTCAATCAGCGGGCACACCCAGTAGACCTGCCGGCCATCGGCGGCGGCATGGTGCACGCGCTCGATCACCTCGTCGCGGCGCGCGTCGTTGACCAGCCGCGTCACCACCGGGGTACGACCGGGCGGCAGCTCGTCGATCACCGAGACGTCGAGATCGGCGTAGTAGGTCATTGCCAGCGTGCGCGGGATCGGCGTGGCCGACATCATCAGCTGATGCGGCACGGCCTCGGCGGCCTTGCCAGCACCCTTTCCGGCCTTGTCCGGCGGTGCGGCCGCATCGGGCTCCGCCTTGCCGCGCAGCGCCAGGCGCTGGGCCACGCCGAAGCGATGTTGCTCATCCACCACCGACAAACCCAGGCGCGCAAACTTGACGCTGTCCTGGATCAGCGCGTGGGTGCCGATGGCCAGTTTGGCTTCGCCGGACTCGACCTGTGCCGCCGCCTCGCGCTTGGCGCGCGCCTTCAGGCTGCCGGCCAGCCACACCACGGTCACGCCAAGCGGCTCCAGCCACGCGGAAAGCTTGCGGTAGTGCTGCTCGGCCAGGATTTCAGTGGGCGCCATCAGCGCGGCCTGGTAGCCGGCGTCGATGGCCTGGCAGGCCGCCAGCGCCGCGACAATGGTCTTGCCGCTGCCGACATCGCCCTGCAGGAGCCGGTGCATCGGATGGGGCGCGCCCATGTCCCTGGCGATTTCCTCCACCACGCGCTGCTGGGCGCCGGTCAGCTTGAATGGCAGCGCCGCCAGGAAGGCCGTCAGCAGGCCGCCGGCGCGGCGCGGCATGGGCGGCGCGCTCTTGTCGCGCCGCGCCGCCTGGGAGCGCTTGAGCGAGAGTTGCTGCGCCAGCAGTTCGTCAAACTTGATGCGCTGCCAGGCCGGGTGCGAGCGCTCGATCAGCGCGGCTTCATCGACATCCTGCGGTGGCGAGTGCAGCAGGCGCAGGCTATCTGGCAAAGGCTGCAGCTTGAGCTGCGCGAGCGGGCCTTTCAGGACCGGCAATGGCAGGGTCTCGGGCAGCGGCGTGCGCGAAAGCGCCCCGCCGATGGCCTTGCGCAAGTAGGTCTGCGGAATGCCCGCGGTACTCGGGTACACCGGCGTCAATCTATCGGGCAGCGCCTCGCCTGGCGTCACCGGGCGCACGGTGGGATGGACCATCTCCGCGCCGAAGAAGCCACCGCCGCGCAGCTCGCCACGCACGCGCAGGCAGGTGCCTTCGGCCATCTGCTGGGCCTGGCTGCCGTAGAAATTCAGAAAGCGCAGCGTCAGCTCGCCGGTATCGTCAGCGATCTTGACCACCAGCTGGCGGCGCGGGCGGAAGCTCACCGCATTGGAAGTGACCACGCCCTCGACCTGCACCGGCAGGCCCAGGCCCGCGCGGTGGATGGCATCGGCGATCGGCAGCAGCGTGGTCTCGTCCTCATAGCGCATCGGCAGGTGCAGCACCATGTCGACGTCGCGCTTGAGGCCAAGCTTGTGCAAGCGCGCCATGGCCGAGGACAGCTTGCCGGCGGCACCTTTGGCGGCCCCCGGCCCCTTGCCCGGCCGGCCAGCCTTGTCCCCGGCGGGCTCCGCGGGCAGGCTGTCGGTCGTTTCCGGGATCGGGTCTGGAGCGGTTCCTGGCATCGGGCGGCGTGGCTACGGATTCGGGTCGGGGTTCATGCCTGGCGGCAAGGGAGGGTCGGCGCAAATAGGCGATATCATGCGCGCCCGGGCGGCCGCGCCGCCCCAAGCCTTACAATATCGGATTCGCCGATTGTACCTATGCCAGCCGCGCCACCGCGCGGCCAGTGGCCGTTTTTGCCCCCATGATGCTGACGCTGTCCGACTTCGACTTTGAACTGCCGCCCGAACTGATCGCCCAGACCGCCTTGCCGGAGCGCGGCGCAAGCCGGCTGCTGGTGGTGGATACGGACGCGCGGGACGGCACCACCCGCCTGGCCGACCGCACCTTCGCCGATATCGTCGGCTACCTGCGTCCGAACGACCTGCTGGTATTCAACGACACGCGCGTCATCAAGGCGCGCTTCTTCGGCCACAAGGGCAGCGGTGGCAAGATCGAGGTGCTGGTCGAGCGGGTGCTGGACAGCCATACCGTGCTGGCCCAGGTGCGCGCCTCCAAGACGCCGCCCGAGGGCAGCAAGCTGCGCCTGGCGGATGCCTTCGACGTCACCGTGGGCCCGCGCGTGGACCAGTTTTTCACGCTCACCTTCCCCGAGCCGGCGCTGGACCTGATCGAGCGCCACGGCCGCCTGCCGCTACCGCCGTATATCACCCACGACCCGGACGCCTTCGACGAGACTCGTTACCAGACCGTCTATGCCCGCGCCCCCGGCGCGGTGGCGGCCCCCACTGCCGGCCTGCATTTCGACGAGGCGCTGTTCGCCCGGCTCGATGCGCTGGGCGTGCGCCGCGGCTTCCTGACCCTGCACGTGGGCGCTGGCACCTTCCAGCCGGTGCGTACCGAGGACCTTGCCGAACACAAGATGCACGCCGAGTGGTATGAGGTGTCCGAGGCACTGGCCCGGGCCGTGCGCGACACGCGCGCCGCCGGCGGCCGCGTGATCGCGGTCGGCACCACCTCGCTGCGCGCGCTGGAATCCGCCGGCGCTGCCGATGGCACGCTGGCCCCCGGGCGCGGGGACACCGATATCTTCATCACGCCCGGCTACCGGTTCCGCGTGGTGGATGCCCTCATCACCAACTTCCACCTGCCCAAGTCGACCTTGCTGATGCTGGTATCGGCGCTGGCCGGGGTGGAGCCCATCCGCGCCGCCTACCGCCATGCGGTGGCGCAGCGCTACCGCTTCTTCAGCTACGGCGACGCCATGCTGCTGACGCGCCAGCCCCAGCCCTGAGCGCGCCGCGCCAGCTCCGTACCGACCGCCCGAACCCGATTCCAGCCATGCTCAACTTCGAACTGCTCACCACCGACGGCAACGCCCGCCGCGGCCGCGTCACCCTCAACCACGGCGTGGTCGAGACCCCGATCTTCATGCCAGTCGGCACCTACGGCTCGGTCAAGGCGATGTCGCCGCTCGAACTGAATGAGATCAATTCGCAGATCATCCTGGGCAACACCTTCCACCTGTGGCTGCGCCCCGGCCTGGAAGTGGTCGAGGCCCACGGCGGCCTGCACCGCTTCATGGGCTGGGACAAGCCGATCCTGACCGATTCGGGCGGCTTCCAGGTGTTTTCGCTGGGCGCGCTGCGCAAGATCACCGAGGATGGCGTGACCTTCGCCTCACCGGTCAACGGCGACAAGCTGTTCCTGTCACCTGAGATCTCGATGCAGATCCAGCGCACGCTGAACTCCGACATTGTGATGCAGTTCGACGAGTGCACGCCATACGAGATCGAAGGCCGTCCCGCCACCCATGCGGAGGCGGCGGCCTCGATGCGCATGAGCCTGCGCTGGGCCAAGCGTTCGATCGACGAATTCAATCGCCTGGCCAACCCCAACGCGCTGTTCGGCATCGTCCAGGGCGGCATGTTCGAAGACCTGCGCGACGAGTCGCTGGCCGGGTTGTCCGAACTGGACTTCCACGGCTACGCCATCGGCGGGCTGTCCGTTGGCGAGCCCAAGGAAGACATGATGCGCGTGCTGGAGCACGTGGCGCCGCGCCTGCCGGCCCACAAGCCCCACTACTTGATGGGTGTGGGCACGCCGGAAGATCTGGTGGCGGGCGTGGCGGCCGGTGTCGACATGTTCGACTGCGTGATGCCGACCCGCAATGCCCGCAACGGCTGGCTGTTCACCCGCTTCGGCGACGTCAAGATCAAGAACGCCGTCCACCGCAACGACACGCGGCCCCTGGACGAGAGCTGCGGCTGCTATACCTGCCGCAACTTCTCGCGTGCCTACCTGCACCACCTGCACCGGGTCGGCGAGATCCTCGGCGCGCGCCTGAATACCATCCACAACCTGCATTACTATCTGCAACTGATGGCCGAAATGCGCGAAGCCATCGAGCAGCACCGCTTCGAAGCCTTCCGCCTGCGGTTCGCCGCCGACCGCGCACGCGGGCCGCAGTAAGCCGCGCCGGCGTGAACTTTCCGCCGGGCGCCGGTCGAATAGCGGTGCCCGGCTGCCGCAAGCGGCGCCCAAGGCGCTCCGAACAAACCCGTAAACCACGGCAATTGCCCTTATCCGGCGTGCAGTGCGGTTGCAAGCGGGTGGTAGAATGATCGACTAACTGACTGACTTTGTGACGGAGAAGCAACGTGCTGATTTCTAACGCATTTGCCCAGACTGCCGGTGTCACCGGCGGCGCGGCGGGTGGCCTGATGAGTTTCCTGCCTATCATCCTGATGTTCGCGGTGCTGTGGTTCATCATGATCCGCCCGCAGATGAAGCGCCAGAAAGAAGCGAAGGCAATGATGGAAGCCCTGGCCAAGAATGACGAAGTGGTCACCGCTGGCGGTATCCTTGGCCGCGTCACCAAGGTCAACGAGCAATACGTGACCCTCGAAATCGCCGCGGGCACCGAGATTACGGTGCAGAAGAGCGCGGTCACCACGGTGCTGCCCAAGGGCTCGCTGAAGTCGCTCTGAGCACCGCGATAGCGGGTGGATCGTTGCCATATTCCGGCTTTTACCGATCTCCGGCTCGTTAGCCTGCTTTTTCGCCCTTCCCGGCACGCCTTTAGCGCGCGTGCCCCCGCAGCCGCCTGATCCAGCCCGGGTTATCCGTGGATGCCAGGCGGCTGTTTGCCAACCGGTGCGGTGGTGCCGACCTCCCTGCTGACGGTAACGTCGGCCCCGCCAACCGAAGAACGACTGGCCAAAGATGAATCGTTATCCGCTTTGGAAATACCTCGTGATCCTGGTGGCGCTGGCCATCGGCATCACCTATACGCTGCCGAACTTCTTCGGCGAGGCACCTGCCGTGCAGGTCTCCTCCGCCAAGGCCACGGTCAAGATCGACCTGGCCATGCAGAAGCAGATCGAGCAGATCCTGGCGCAGAACAACCTGCAGCCCGACGGCATGTTCTTCGACCTGAACGGCCAGTCCGGCTCGGTCAAGGCACGTTTCCGCACGCCCGACGAGCAACTCAAGGCCAAGGACATCCTGACCCGCACGCTCAACCCGGACGCCAGTGACGCCACCTACGTGGTCGCGCTCAACCTGTTGTCGGGTTCGCCGCGCTGGCTCACCGCCATGCACGCGCTGCCGATGTACCTGGGGCTGGACCTGCGCGGCGGCGTGCACTTCCTGCTGCAGGTGGACATGAAGGGCGCGGTCGACAAGAAGCTCGACAGCCTGGCCGGCGACGCCCGCACGCTGCTGCGCGACAAGGGCATCCGCCATGGCGGCATCGACCGCGACGGCGAGCGCCTGACGGTGCGCTTCAATAGCGCCGACGACGCCGCCAAGGCGCGTGCCATCCTGGCCGATAGCCTGCGCGAGCTGGCGTTCACCCCGGACGGCAACAACATCACCGGCGTATTCACCGAGGCTGCCCGCAAGGCGGTGCAGGATGCGGCGGTCAAGCAGAACATCACCACCCTGCACAACCGGGTCAACGAACTCGGCGTGGCCGAGCCGGTGATCCAGCAGCAAGGCGCCGACCGCATCGTGGTACAACTGCCGGGCGTGCAGGACACTGCCAAGGCCAAGGACATCATCGGCCGCACCGCTACGCTGGAAGCCCGCCTGGCGGACCCCGAGGCACCTCGCAACCCGCGTCCGGGCGACCCGATCCCCTTCGGCAGCGAGCTGTTCACACAGGGCAACGGCGCCCCGGTGGTGCTCAAGAAGCAGGTCATCTTCACCGGCGACCGCATTGAAAGCGCCTCGGCCGGCTTCGACCAGAACCAGCGCCCCTCCGTCAACATCAAGCTCGACGCCCAGGGCGGCCGCGTGCTGCGCGACGTCTCGCGCGAGAACATCGGCAAGCCGATGGGCATCGTGCTGTTCGAGAAGGGCAAGGGCGAGGTCCTGACTGTCGCGACCATCCAGTCCGAACTCGGCTCCAGCTTCCAGATCACCGGCTCCTACTCCACCGAAGCCGCCAACGACCTGGCCCTGCTGCTGCGCGCCGGCTCGCTGGCCGCGCCGATGGAAATCATCGAGGAACGCACCATCGGCCCGTCGCTGGGCGCGGACAACATCAAGAAGGGCTTTGACTCCGTGGCCTACGGCTTCGGTGCCATCGCCGTCTTCATGATGCTGTACTACATGCTGTTCGGCGTGTTCTCGGTGGCCGCGCTGGCCGTCAACTTGCTGCTGCTGGTGGCGGTGCTGTCGATGCTGCAGGCCACGCTGACGCTGCCCGGCATCGCCGCTATCGCCCTGGTGCTCGGCATGGCCATCGACGCCAACGTGCTGATCAACGAACGTATCCGCGAGGAACTGCGCGCGGGCGCTTCGCCGCAGATGGCAATCTCCGTCGGCTTCGACCGCGCCTGGGCCACCATCCTGGACTCGAACGTGACCACGCTGATCGCCGGCCTGGCGCTGCTGGCCTTCGGCTCCGGCCCGGTGCGCGGCTTCGCCGTAGTGCACTGCCTGGGCATCATGACCTCGATGTTCTCGGCGGTGTTCTTCAACCGCGGCCTGGTCAACCTCTGGTACGGCCGCAAGAAGAAGCTGCAAAGCGTGGCGATCGGCCAGATCTGGAAGCCGGGCTCGGACAGCCAGGGCACCGTCGCCAAGTAAGCATCATGGCTGCCGCGCGCGGCAGCCAACCAGCATAGACCTGCAGTACAAAACAGCAGCACAGCTGCCGTATAAAACAGGATTCAACATGGAATTCTTCCGCATCCGGCGCGACATTCCGTTCATGAAGCACGCGTTGATCTTCAACGTGATTTCCTTCCTGACGTTTGCCGCCGCCGTGTTCTTCCTCGCGCACAAGGGCCTGCACCTGTCGATCGAGTTCACCGGCGGCACGGTAATGGAGGTCAACTACCAGCAGCCCGCCGATCTCGAGCATATCCGCGGCCAGGTCGGCAAGCTGGGCTACCGCGACGTGCAGGTGCAGAACTTCGGCACCTCGCGCGACGTGATGATCCGCCTGCCCCTGCAAAAGGGCCCGGATGGCAAGCCCGTCACCTCGGCCCAGCAAAGCGAGCAGGTGATGGGCGCGCTGCAGGCCGCCGCACCGGACGTCAAGCTTCAGCGTGTCGAGTTCGTCGGCCCGCAAGTCGGCAAGGAACTGGCCACCGACGGCCTGCTGGCGCTGCTGTGCGTGGTGGCCGGCATCGTGATCTACCTGTCGTTCCGCTTCGAGTGGAAGTTCGCTGTCGCCGGCATCATTGCCAACCTGCACGACGTGGTGATCATCCTGGGCTTCTTCGCCTTCTTCCAGTGGGAATTCTCGCTGTCGGTGCTGGCGGCGATCCTGGCGGTGCTGGGCTACTCGGTCAACGAATCGGTCGTGATCTTCGACCGGATCCGCGAGAACTTCCGCAAGTACCGCAAGATGACCACGCATGAGATCATCGACAACGCGATCACCAGCACCATTTCGCGGACCATCATCACCCACGGTTCTACCGAAATGATGGTGCTGTCGATGTTCTTCTTCGGCGGCCCCACCCTGCACTACTTCGCACTGGCGCTGACCGTCGGCATCTTGTTCGGCATCTACTCCTCGGTGTTCGTTGCCGCGGCGCTGGCCATGTGGCTGGGCGTCAAGCGCGAGGACCTGGTCAAGGGCGAGAAGAAGCCGGGCGACGTCGACCGCGACGATCCGAACTTCGGCGCGCAGGCCTGACGGCCCCGCAACGGATTCTCCGGCAATGAAAAATGGGCACCTTCGGGTGCCCATTTTTCATTGCCGCGCCTGCCCGCTTCGATCCGGGCACCGCATATCGCCAGCGCGTCAGAACTGCTCGATCCACACCGCCAGGCGATCCGCGGAAAACTCGGCCGTGCGCTCGGCGGCGCGGTAGACAATCGAGCCGCCCTCGCGCACGGCCTTCAGCGCCCCGCCGGCTTCATCCAGCCACAACAGTCCGGCCAGCCAGGCCACATGGCGCGCGGAGACCTCCTTGTCCACCGGCTCGCCCAGGTATTCGCCAAGTGCGGCACCCTGGATCCACACCAGGGCATCGCCATCCCGGCGCACCGCATCCGCCCCGCCGGCCTCGGCCAGCGTCTCGGCCAGTACCGCCACGGCATCGCCTGCGCCACGGCCGGCGAATTGCGTACGCAGACCCGCGAGCCTTGCCGCCACCGCATAGCCGAAGCTGCCGCTGCGCCGGCTTTCCGCCGCCACCAGGTCGGCGTAGTCCATCAGCAGCCAGTCCGGCTCGGGATTCTGTACGCCTGCCAGCGCGGCCGAAGCCAGGTAGGTTTCCACCGGCTGGAAACGCTCCGGGCCGATCAGGCTGGCCGACAGCGTGCGGATCAGGCCGATGCGCGCGGCGATGGTCTGCCTTTGCAGCACGCTTAGCTTCTCGCGCAGCAACTGGTCGCGCTCCTTGCGCAGGCCAGCCATCTCAAGCGCCTGCTTGAGCTCCATGCGCAGCGCGGTAATGTCCCACGGCTTCTTGATGTAGCGATGGATCTGGCCTTCGTTGACCGCGGCGACGGTGTGCTCGATCTCCGAGTAGGCCGTCGTCAGGATCCGCACGATATGCGGATAGCGCTCGCGCGCGTAGCGCAGCAGTTCGTTGCCGTACTCGCCTGGCATCCGCTGGTCGGAGACCAGCACCGCCAGGCTGTCGGCGTGCGCATCCAGCAGCGCCTTGCCTTCTTCCACCGAGCCGCCGGTCACGACCGGCGCCAGGGCTCCGATGGCACGCTGGAAATACTTGACGGCCGTCGCCTCGTCATCGACGAACAGAATCGCCGGTGATGGTGCCTGCGTGGCATTCGGTTCGTTCATCGATTACTCCTGTGCATTCGACTCTTGGTATTTGGAAAATCCAGCGTTACGGTGGTGCCCGCACCGGACGTCGACTCGATCCGGATGCCGCCACCGAAAGACTGCATGACACGGTTGCAGAAAATCATGCCCAGCCCGTTGCCACCGGTACTCGCATGGGTGGTGACGGGGTCCACCAATAGGCGCCCCATCACTTCCGGCGGTATGCCCGGGCCGTTGTCGCAAATGCGGATCGCGGCCTCGGGCTCGGCCGCCACCACGAAGCGCAGCGACGGCGCGGCGACGCCATCGAGAGCGCGCAGCGAGTTGGACAGCAGCGACGACAAGACCAGCGCCACGCAATTGGGCAGCGTGCGCACGGCAAAGTCGTCTTGCATCTCGACCTGCACCCACTCGCGCTGCGGCCCCGCGAACGGGTAGGTATCGAGCAGCGCGGCGATCAGGGCGCCGGCAGTGACTTCCCGGCTGGCATTGGGCTGCGTGCTGGGCCGGCCCCCGCTGCTGCGCACCGACTGCAGGAAAGACGAAATCACGGCCAGGCAATACTGCGCGTTGTCGTGCATCGACGTTGCCGCCTGGCCGATCTCGCTCTGGCGCTGCGGATTGTATTCCGCCGCGATCCGGCTTTCGATGCCGCGGGCAAAATTTGCGATCGCCGCCAGCGGTGTATTCAGTTCATGGGCGAGAAAGGCGAGCGTCTCGTCGATCGCCATCAGGCGCTGGTGGCGCACCGAACGCTCGCGGTAACGTTCCGCCGCCAGCCGCAGCGTCTCGCGCGCCTGCCCCAGTTCGAGGGGCTTCTCCAGGATGCGGAACACCTCGCCGGTGTTGACCGTCTGCAACAGCATGTCTTTGTCCGCATAGGCGGTCACCAGGATGCGGACGATCTGCGGGTACTCGAGCGCCACCTGTCGCAGCAGGTCGCCGCCATTGCGGCCTGGCATGCGGAAATCCGTCACCAGCACGGCGACGCGCGCGCTCTCCCTGCGCAGG
The DNA here is from genome assembly GCA_000955785.1 of Burkholderiaceae bacterium 16. Taxonomy (GTDB): domain Bacteria; phylum Pseudomonadota; class Gammaproteobacteria; order Burkholderiales; family Burkholderiaceae; genus Cupriavidus. Next base: position 11,401 of record JYOD01000026.1, on the reverse strand, counting down.
ACAGCGATTGCCTCATCGGCACCGCTGGCGACCAGCACCTCGTACTCCGTGCCAACCGCGCGGGCGAAGTACTTGCATGCCATCTCCTCGTCATCGACGTAGAGGACGGTAAGCTTCGGTTGCCGGGCATCGCTCATGGCGTTCCTCAGTCGGCTCGCGGCAGGTCGAAGCTGAACGAGGCCCACCGGCCCAGCTCGCTTTCAGCAAACAGCACGCCACCATGGCGCTCGATCACCGCGTAGCTGATCGACAGGCCCAGGCCGAGGCCCTGCCCGACTTCACGTGTCGTGAAGAACGGCTCGAACACGCGCGCCAGGTGCTCGGACGCGATGCCGGGGCCATTGTCCTTGACCGTGACATGCAACCGGCGCTCGACCCACTTCACCGTGGTGTGGATCGCCGGGCTCTGCGTGCCGGCCTTGCGCATGGCCAGCGCGGCATTGGAGAACAAATTGATCAGCACGCCGATCACCGCCGCTTCATCGCCCAGTACCAGCGTATCGGTGGGCAACTCGCGCGTGACGGCGACACCGCGCAACTCATGCGCGGTCAGCCGGATTGACGAATCGAGCGCCTTTTCGAACAGGAACGGCGTGCCTTCGGCTTCGGCGCCGGGCTTGCGATAGGCAAAAGTCTTCAGGTCCGACACGATATGCTGGATACGTTGCATGCCCTGCTTGGCATCGACCAGGCACTCCTGCAGCATCGGTTCATTCTTGGCTACCGGCTCTTCCAGCGCAACCTCGATCGCCATCAGGCAGAAGTTGACCGGGTTGTTGACCTCGTGCAGCAGGCCCGCGGCCAGCGTACCGATGGCGGCCATCTTTTCCTGCTGCAGCATCTGGCCCTTGATGTCGACCAGCTTGCGGTTGATGACTTCGAGCTCGGCGTTCTTTTCCGCCACTTCGGCCTTCAGGCGGAAGAGCATGAAGCGCGCCCGCTCGTTGAAGAAGGTATAGACCGCGCTGGCCGCCGCGGCAAACAGCAGGAACAGCGAATTGACGATAAAGGTGCCGGCCGGCTCGACGCCGCCGGAATGCAGCAGGCAGGCAAGCAGGTAGAACAGGTAGGAAAGCACCCCGAACACCAGGTTCTGCCACAGGCCGAAAGGCAATGCGATGCCGGAGGCGAAGATGGCCAGGTTCAGCCCCACGTAGTAGGGCGACTCCACGCCGTCCGTATGCCAGATCATCCAGGAGATCATGATCTGCGGCAGCAGCAGCCATGACAAGGTCAGCCACGGCGCGAAGCGCCGCCCCGCGGTGCTGTACAACAGCATGACGATGCCGGCGATCAGCAGCGACACCAGCACGCGCGCCACCGCGAACGGCGCCTGCAGCTGCGGGTACTGGCCATAGTCCAGTCCCACGCCGAGCAGCACCAGCACGATGGCGGTATACGCGCCGCCGCGGCTGAAGGCCAGGCGGAAATCCGCCAGCTCGGTCTGGTAACCCGCGTAAAGTTGATTCGTGCTCATGGCTGGGCCGGCTACTGGTGTTTCAGAGGATGATCGCTTCCGCGAACACATTGACTCCGGTCTGGTCGACATAGAGCTTATGGTCGCGGGATTGCTCGGGCAGCAGCATACTCATCCTGGCCTCGTCGCGATAGATCAGGTACCACTCCAGCAAATGTTCCATGCCGTACTTCTCGGGGTTGGCGGAGTGGACATTGGTCACCAGCAGCTGGCCGCCAGGCCGCGTACGCGCGGCAAAATAGCTTAGCAGCCTGGAACACACCTTATCCGACAGGTAATCGAACAGCCCCGCGCAATACACCGCGTCGAACTCGCGCAGCGAGGCATCGTCCGGCGAAATCTTGCGCTTGAGCAGTTCGTGCACCGACTGGTGCACCATCTCCACCGAGACCTTGTGCCCCGCCGAGGCCGCCGAATTTTCGATGGAGGACTTGGTGTAGGCCAGCGTCTCCTCGCTGAAATCGACCAGCTGGAACGACAGCAGTTCGGGCTGCGCATATTCACGCACGAAGCGCTGGATCTCGAAGGCCGGGCCGCAGCCGACATTGAGCACGCGGAACGGCCTGCCGGCCGCGCGGGCGGCGTCCGCCTGGCGCGACAGGAAGTCCACCAGCAGGTCGATCCGGTTGCGGTGGGCGGTGGCTACCGCCGCCTTGAGGAAAGCCGTGTTGACGATCTGAAAGTAAGTGGTCGGGCCCTGCTGCGGATCGCTCAGGATCTGGTTGACCATCTCGTAGTCGCCGGCGTAGCCCAGCGGCTTGGTGAAGGTGCGATAGACAAAGGGGGCGCGCAGCAGCAACGGATGCAGGGCCGACTGCGCATAGGTACGGTGCACGGGCGCGATCTCGGCGTCCACCTGCCCGGCCTCGCCTTCCAGCCGGTCCAGGTAGGACTTGGTCTTGAGCATGATCGGCGTGGCCAGCTCGTAGAACACATCCTCCCGCAACCGTCCATCCGTCTTGGGCAGGTTTTCGGTCAGGTCGACCTGCTCGACCCAGCGCGACACTTCAGAGAGAAACGCGCGCATTTCATTGACCACGATCTGGTAATCGCGCCGGATATTGAAGCGCGCGTCCCAGTCGTTGATAAACAGTTCCGCTTCGCGCCCGACCGACTTCGGCTCGTTGGGCAGGTCGCTCAACTCGCGCCATTCGTCGATCAGCGTAAGCGATACCACCGCGGTGAGGCCGGTATTCACCAGGCTCATCACCACCGCCTTGCCCAGGTAGGCGTTCTTGGTCCCCATGCGCACACTCAGCTCGCTCAGCACCTCGCTGACCTGGACGATCGAGTATGGGTTGTAGATTTCCATCACCAGAGACTTTCTCTGGAGATTGATAATTGTGCCCCGCACCTGCTCGCCCTGCGAGTTGCGGAAACTGACCACCGGATCGATTTGCGTTTGGGAGTACACGGTATTGCGCCAGAGAAATCCGAGAAACGCTGCCGGCCGCCCAGTACAACAGTGTGGCATTGACTGGCCGGGTACAGCTCGTAGGGCGATGGATCGCTACGCTAGACCAGTATCAGGGGGTACTGCTGGGATACATGTCGGTAATCGGTTGCGGGCATGGGCGTCCTTGACTGATGGCAGGCAGGCACGCGCGCGACTGCACCCTGGTAACGGTGACTGAGACTTTGACTGAGTGAGACTGTAACTGAATCCTAGCGAATCATTGTACTGTGGCCGCCAGGTGCGGACAACACAACCTGAGCGATGCCCGCGCAGGCTCACCCATTGTGCCGGAAACAAAGAAAAAGGCCGGGATTGCGCCCCGGCCTTTTTCTTTGTTTCCCAGATGCGCGAAGTCGGGGGCAACCCCCGGACCTCGCGATGTATCTGTCGTCCGTCTTAGTCGGCCTTCACGCCTTCGACCTGGATCGCCAGCTTGACCTCGGGCTTGAAGCCCATCTTCACGCCGTAGTCGATACCGAAATCGGCACGGCTGAAGCTACCCACGGCATCGGCGCCGCAGGCTTCGCGCTTGAGCATCGGATGCTGGATGCACTTGAAATCACGGATCTCCAGCTTGACCGGCTTGGTCACACCATGCAGGGTCAGCAGACCATCGACTTCGGTCGGCACGTCGCCATTGAATTTGGTGAACTTGCCCTTGTAGGTGGCTTCCGGGAAGGCTTCGACATTGAACATGTCGGGGCCCTTCGCGTGCTGGTTCAGCTTGCTGTTGCCGAAGTCGACCGAGGCGGCGTCGATCTTGATGTCAACCGTGCCGGTCTTGGCAACGCGATCCAGCGTCACCACGCCGCTCGACTTTTCGAACTTGCCGCGCCAGGTCGACAGGCCGCCAAGGTGGTCGGCTTCGAAGCTCGGGTACGTGTGGGTCGGATCGAGGTTGTAAGTCACCGTGTTGGCGGACGCCACGCCGACGGCGGCGCTGGCGGAAAGGGCCGCGACAGCGGCGAGGATGGTGCGCAGTTTCATGAGAACTCCCGGCAAAAAGTTGGGGATGAACAGCAAAGGTACAAAGGTGCGACAGGGAATACGGGCGCTGCGCGCTTACTTCCTGGCCGCGGTCACGATACGGAATTTGATCTGGACATCGTCGGCAACGACGGAAGTATCCTTCCACTCGCCATCGCCGATGTTATACACGGTGCGCTTGATCGGCAGCACACCTTCGAACACCTGGCCGCCGGCGTCCTGGCGATAGCTTGCCGGAATCACCACGTCCTGGGTCTTGCCCTTGATGGTGAGCTTGCCCGCCACCTCGTACTTGCCGGCTGCGCCGGCCTTGATGCTGGTCGACTGGAACACCGCCTTGGGGTACTTGGCCGCGTCGAACCAGTCGCGCCCCTTTACCTCCTTGGTGGTCTCTGCATCGCCGATCTCGAAGCTGGACACGTCGATCTCGACCTTGGCCGAGGACGCTGCCAGCTTGGCGGGATCGAACGATACCGCGGCATCGAATTTCTTGAACTTGCCTTCCATCGGCACGCCGATCTGGCGGGCTGTCGCGGTGACAGAGCTCTTGGCTGCGTCCACCTGGGCCCAGGCGTAATTCGCCGCAATGCCGGCTGTGGCCAGCGTGGCCGCCATCAGGAGCGCGCTCGGGCGGGGAATGCGTTTCATGAAAAGAACTCCTGTCGCTAGGAGGGCCGTGCGGCCCTCGGTCAATGGTCAGTCAGAGCGGAGAATCGGGACGGGCCCCGCCTTGCCCTATTTGAGGAACGGCAGCATGCGCGCCAGTGTACCGTCGCGTTCGATGAACTGATGCTTGAGGGCGGCGGCCGCATGGACTACGACGATGACGGCCATCAGGTAGTTCAGCCAGATATGCGCCAGCTTCAGGATTTCCTTGAGCTCATCGTTTTTCTCGAGCAGCGCGGGCAGTTGCCAGATGCCAAGGTAGACCACGGGAACGCCTGAAGCTGAGCTGTACAGGTAGCCGGTAACCGGCACCACCACGATCAGCACGTACAGCAGCACGTGGGCGGCGTTGGCCGCCTTGGCCTGCCAGGCCGGGGTGCCGGCAGCCGGAGCCGGAGCGCGGTGCGTGGCGCGCCAGAGCACGCGCAGCACGGCAAAGGCGAATACCGTCACGCCGATCCACTTGTGCCACGAAAACAGCTTGAGCTTGAGCATCGACAGGCCCGGGATGCTGGTCATGTACAAGCCCAGCCCGAACGCGGCAAAGATCAGCAAGGCGATGATCCAGTGCAGGCCGATCGCGGTCGCGCCATAAGCGGACGCCGATGACGGCCCTGGAGCGGTGCCGGTGTGGGCACTGGCTTTGGCTTGGGAATGCATGGAAGAAGACCCCTGCCCTATGCGGGCGTTTCATAAACTTTTACTGAACGGCAATCATGCGTGCCGTTGAATTCTCGCATTATTGTGCGCCCGGCGTGTTGCGGAACGGTCTGAAATTCATGGAATCATTCAAATGGTTTGAAGTGACATTTCGTCGCAGCCAGGACGCGGCGCCTGCCCGCCTGTGCGCATGCCGGGCGCGCAACAAAAAACCACCCATGGGGTGGCTTTTTTGCAACGTGGCCTGCCGGCATGGTGCGATCCGAAACGCTCGGACCGACCGCCCACGCCGGGAAGATTACACCCGTTCGGCGAGGCTCACCGCGCGGCCGATATAGCTGGCCGGGGTCATTTCCAGCAGCAGCTTCTTGGCATCGTCGGGAATCGCCAGGCCGCCGATGAAGGTCTGCAGCGCCTCGCGCGAGATGCCCTTGCCGCGCGTCAGCTCCTTGAGCTGCTCGTAGGGGTTGGGCACGCCGAAGCGGCGCATCACGGTCTGGACCGGCTCGGCCAGCACTTCCCAGCAGTTGTCGAGGTCTTCGTCCAGGCGCTCGGGGTTGGTTTCCAGCTTGCCCAGGCCGCGCAGGCAGGCCTCGTAGGCCAGCAGGCTGTAGCCAAAGGCCACGCCCATGTTGCGCAGCACCGTGGAATCGGTCAGATCGCGCTGCCAGCGCGACAGCGGCAGCTTTTCCGACAGGTGGCGAAGCACCGCATTGGCCAGGCCCAGGTTGCCTTCGGAGTTCTCGAAGTCGATCGGGTTGACCTTGTGCGGCATGGTCGACGAGCCGATTTCGCCAGCCTTGGTGCGCTGCTTGAAGTAGCCCAGCGAGATATAGCCCCAGATGTCGCGGTTCAGGTCCAGCAGGATGGTGTTGGCGCGGGCGATGGCGTCGAACAGCTCGGCCATGTAGTCGTGCGGCTCGATCTGGATGGTGTAGGGATTGAAGGTCAGGCCCAGGCGGGTCTCGATCACTTGCTTCGAGAAAGCTTCCCAGTCGAAAGCCGGATACGCCGACAGGTGCGCGTTGTAGTTGCCCACCGCGCCGTTCATCTTGCCCAGCAGTTCCACGCGCTGGATGCGTTCGATGGCACGCGCCAGGCGCGCCGCCACATTGGCCATTTCCTTGCCCAGCGTGGTCGGGCTGGCCGGCTGGCCGTGGGTGCGCGACAGCATCGGCTGGCGGGCGTTGGCGTGGGCCAGTTCCACCAGGCGCGCATGCACGCGCTGCAGCGCCGGCAGGATCACGCCTTCGCGGGCGCCCTTGAGCATCATGCCGTGCGAGGTATTGTTGATATCTTCCGAGGTGCAGGCGAAATGGATGAATTCGCTGGCGGCTTCCAGCTCGGCGTTGCCCTTGACCTGCTCCTTGAGCCAGTACTCCACGGCCTTCACGTCATGGTTGGTGACCGCCTCAATCTCCTTGATGCGCGACGCATGGGCTTCGGTGAAATTGTCCACCAGGGCCAGCAGGGCCGCTTCGGATGCCGGCGAGAACTTGGGCATATCCGGCAGGCCGGCTTGCGACAGCGCGATCAGCCAGTGCACTTCGACCTTGACGCGGTTGCGCATGAAGGCAGCTTCCGAGAGCCACTCGCGCAGCGCATCGGCCTTGGAGGCGTAGCGGCCATCGATGGGGGACAGGGCGGTGAGCGGAGAAAGCGAGGAAGAAGACATGCTGGGAGACCGGAGGGATAGGGGAACTGGTTACGCTAGCGTGGCCGGGCGGGCAAATTGCGCGGGCACGTGGCCTGGCGCCACCCCTGGCGAGCCGAAGCGGTTAGCGACAAGACCGGAACGGATCAAAAGAGGTGAAAAAGCACCGAAACGATACCGAAGCGGCACGAAAAGAGACTAATCAGGCGCGCCAACCGACTGGCAGCGCGGCGGAAAGCGGGCATTTTACCATCGTGGCTGTCCTTCTGTGGACGCGTTCGCGGGCCCGGCCACCCCGCGCGTATCGGCACCACGACACTGCGGTGCCCGCCCCGGGCACATCCGGGGCGGGGCACGGGTATACTCGCGCTCGCCGATCCGCTAGCCTGTTATGAAGTGCATCGGGCATGCCGGCCGAACGCTCCGGCGTGGCCGCCGTGCCTGGAGCGCCGATGCACTTCATAACAAGCTCGAGGGGAGTCCATGAAGCTGTATGCATCGCAAACCAGCCCTTACGCGCGCAAGGTGCGCGTGGTGATGGCGGAAAAGAAGATCGACTACCAGATGGTCGAGGTGGACGTGTGGTCGCCGGATACCACCATCGGCCAGTTCAATCCGCTGGGCAAGGTACCGTGCCTGGTCATGGAAGACGGCGGCGCGATTTTCGATTCGCGCGTGATCGTCGAGTATGTCGACACGCTGACGCCGGTCAGCCGGATGATTCCGCAGGCCGGGCGCGAGCGCGTCGAGGTACGCTGCTGGGAAGCGCTGGCCGACGGCCTGCTCGATGCCGCCCTGCTGGCGCGCCTGGAACACACCCAGCGCGAGCCGGAGCAGCGCAGCGAGCGCTGGGTCAAGCGCCAGCTCGGCAAGATCGACGCCGCGGTGGCCGCCATCGCCGACGGCCTGGCCGACCGGCCCTGGTGTTCGGGCAACCATTACTCGCTGGCCGACGTGGCCGTGGGTTGCGCGTTGTCGTATCTCGACTTCCGCTTCCCGGACATCGCCTGGCGCGAGCGCCACCCGCGTCTCGCGGTGTACCAGGACAAGCTCGGCAAGCGCCAGTCGTTTATCGACACCGAGCCGCCGCGCGGCTGAGCCGTTCCTGGCTGCCCATGAAAAAACCGGCCAGACGGCCGGTTTTTTCATGCCGTGGCGGCGCCGCGCATCACTGGATGATGCCGCCGCCCTGGCAGATGTCGCCGTCGTACAGCACGGCGGACTGGCCCGGCGTGACCGCCCACTGCGCCTGCGCGAAGGTCAGTTGCAGTGCATCGCCGGTGGACGCCGTCACCGTGCACGGAGCGTCGCTCTGGCGATAGCGCGACTTGGCCGACAACGTGGTGCCGGCCGCCGGGCCCTCGCCCGCCACCCATGACAGGTCGGCCGCATCAAGCGTGGGCGTGAGCAGCCACGGATGCTCGTGGCCCTGCACCACATACAGCGTATTGCTGGCCATGTCCTTGCGCGCCACGTACCAGGCGTCGCCATTGCCGGTGCGGCTGCCACCCAGGCCGATGCCCTTGCGCTGCCCCAGCGTGTAGAAAGCCAGGCCGATATGCTGGCCGACTTCCTTGCCGTCGGGTGTCATCATCGGGCCCGGCCTGGTCGGCAGGTAGCGGTTGAGGAAGTCGCGGAAAGGCCGCTCGCCGATAAAGCAGATGCCGGTGGAGTCCTTCTTCTTCGCATTGGGCAGGCCGATCTCGGCGGCGATCTCGCGCACCCGCGTCTTGGGCATCTCGCCCAGCGGGAACAGCGTGCGCGACAACTGCGCCTGGTTCAGCCGGTGCAGGAAGTAGCTCTGGTCCTTGGTGTGGTCGAAGGCCTTGAGCAGTTCGAACCGGCTCCCGCCCGCCCCTGCCGCCACTTCGCGCACGCGCGCGTAATGGCCGGTGGCGATGGTGTCCGCGCCCAACGACATGGCATGGTCCAGGAAGGCCTTGAACTTGATCTCGGCATTGCAGAGCACGTCGGGGTTCGGCGTGCGGCCCGCCGAGTATTCGCGCAGAAAATCGGCGAAGACGCGATCCTTGTACTCGGCGGCGAAATTGACGGCTTCCACGTCGACGCCGATCAGGTCGGCCACCGACACCACGTCCAGCCAGTCCTGCCGGGTTGAACAGTACTCGCCGTCGTCGTCGTCTTCCCAGTTCTTCATGAACAGGCCGATCACCTCGTAGCCCTGCTGCTTGAGCAGCCACGCCGTCACCGAGGAATCCACCCCGCCCGACATGCCCACCACCACGCGCTTGCCCGCGCTCATGGCCGCGCTCCGCCGGCCACCACCGAGGGATGGGTGTAAAGCGCGTCGAGCGCGAAGCGCTTGCCCGCCAGGTAGTCATCGATGCAGGCCATCAGCAGCGGCGTGCGATGCCGATCGGGACAGGCACGGATCTCATCGGCGCTCATCCACACCGTGCGCACGATGCCCACATCGAGCTGGCGCCCGGCATCGAGCGCGCCCAGTTCGCCGGTAAAGGCAAAGCGCACATAGGTGATGTCGCCCCCCGGCCGCGCCGTGGTGCCAGCCGAATGCGCGCGGGCGGTATAGCAGCCCAGCAGCGCGCGCGGCTCAAAGGTGTGCGCGGTTTCTTCCAGCGTTTCGCGGATGACGGCGTGGATCAGGCTCTCGCCCGGATCGAGATGGCCGGCGGGCTGGTTCAGCCGCAGGCCATCGGGGGTTTCTTCTTCCACCAGCAGGAAGCGGCCGCCGCGCTCGATAACCGCGGCGACCGTGACGCTGGCATTCCAGTCGTGTGACATGATGCACAAATTTTAGGCAATCCGGCATTCTACCGGTTGCCGCCCTTTCGCGCATCCGCGCCACCCGGCCGCGGCGGCCGCTCCGTCACTAAGCCAATAGCAAAGTGCGCTTCGCTGCCTCCGCCGGCGGCAGCGAAGCGATCGCCCGGTCGAGCTGTTCGCGCAACGCCCGGCTGGCTGGCGCCAGCGGCCGCCTGACTTCAGAGCCGATCAGGCCGCACAAGGCCAATGCCGCCTTGACCGGCACCGGATTGGGCTCGGAGAACAGCAGCGAGATCAGCGGCGCCAGCCGCGCGAACAGCGCACGCGCGGCTTCGTGGCGGCCTGCCGCCACCAGCCGCAGCAGGCGCACGAACAAATCCGGGCGGATATGCGCGCAAGCCGGCACCACGCCGTCGCCGCCGGCCAGCAGGTGGTCGAGCATGGCCGCGTCTTCACCACAGAACACGGCGAGCAGGTCGTTGCCCGCCAGTTCACGCAGCCCGGTGGCATCGCACTCCTTGACCGCCACGATGCGTGGATGCAGCGCCAGCCGCCGCACCAGTGCCGGGGACAGCGAGCAACCCGTGCGCTTGGGCACGTTGTACAGCATCAGCGGCCGCCAGGTCGCGTCCGCCACGCGCTCGAAATGCCAGGCGATGCCTTCGTCGCCCGGCCGCAGGTAGTATGGCGGCGGCACCAGGTAGCCAGCCAGGTCGAAGCGGTCGAGCTGGCGCACCTGCTCGCAGACGGCGCGGGTATCTACGCCGCCGGCACCGGCCAGCACGGGCACCGTGCCGTCCACCGCCTCCAGTACCGCGGCGGTAAACGTCAGCCGCTCCGCCGGGGAGAGCAGTGCGCCCTCCCCGGTCGTGCCCAGGATGACCAGCCCGTCCACGCCACTTGCCACATAGTGCGCGGCCAGGCGCTGCGCGCCGGGCAGGTCCAGCTCGCCGCCCTGCATCGGCGTGACCAGCGGCAGCCACAGCGCCGCGGGGGACTTCTCGCGCTGCGCCGGCGCAAAACCCACCCGCGCGACGGCGCTGTCTTCGCGCGAAGCCCCGCCGGTGTCAATGCGCTGCATGGTCTTGCCCCAGCATCGTCGTGACACCGAACTCGGCAGCCGGCAAAGCCATCATGATTGCGTGCATGGCGGCATCGCGGCCACCGCGCTCGACTTCCACATGCAGCGTGGTCACGCCATGGCGATGGTCCACTTCGACCACGTAGATGCGCGCAAGCTGGCCGATCGCGCGGTGCAGCGACTGGCGCAGCGCGAAGACCTGGCCCGACGCCACCGCCAGCCGCAGCCGGATCCAGCCGTGCGCGGTGTCCACGGCCGTCCCCTGCGCGGTGGCCGGCGCAGCTTCGATGCCGGATGCGGGGAGGCGTCCGGTGCGGGATTCGCTGCGGGATTGGGCACGGGAAAGACGGCGGCGCGGCACGGAAGCAAAGGCCACGGCAAGGCTCGACTGTCGCATTTGAGCGGGACCCGCGTTGGGCGGGTCGTCTGTTGGAGATGGATCCATGCTAGGCAGGGCGGCCTCAAGTTGATGCAGTATTCGCCGCCGGCGCCATCAAAATGTCATCAAGATGGCAAGGCAGCGGCGTCCTGCTCAGAACGTCTTGGTGATCGAAGCCCAGGCGGTCGCCTTGCCGATGTAGCGGCCAGGCACGTTGGTATAGACCGACTTGTGAGCGTTGGTGTCGATATAGGCGACCGCCAGCGCGAAGCCCTTGCCCAGGTCCTTGGTCAGCC
>JYOD01000258.1:176-563 GCA_000955785.1 Burkholderiaceae bacterium 16 | reverse complement strand
CGCTGAGTTAAACAGTTATTGCAGTGTCTAATTCAACCTATGATACATCACCTCCCATTGCGAGAGAAGATAATACAATGTGGTATATTGTATGTATTGTAGAGTACCTCTCAATCGCTTCGTCATCCTCTACCCAACTAGTTGAGGCCATTTCCAGCACTTGGTCATGGTCACACAGGTAGATTGTGATAGCTCAAGTTGTTCACTTTGATCAATTTAGACAAGGTGTCCGATGATGGGAAGATCGGCGTCGTATCCGAGGGGGACAATCTCCTCATGCACCATAAGTCCAAGGATACCCATCATGGCGGCGCGGCCGTTGTTGAGCTCGATGGCACGCTTGGAAAACTTCTCCTCCTCATCAAAGTCATCCCAGCCGAAGTCACT
>JYOD01000258.1:0-145 GCA_000955785.1 Burkholderiaceae bacterium 16 | reverse complement strand
GTGCCAGTTCCCTCAACGTCACGCATGAAGGCGCACTCCAACCATCCAATGAAGGCGACGATCTGAACAAGTCCAGCAGTGGGGATGGAGTCAGGTCCGAAGAGGGCGGCAACACCGTTGGGGAAGGAGTCGAAGGAGTCTCCAG
>JYOD01000257.1 GCA_000955785.1 Burkholderiaceae bacterium 16 | reverse complement strand
CAAATGATAAGATATTAATAGCCCCTAAGATAAACTATAATTGTTAAAATCTTAATGGAGGGAAACTATGGAAATAAATGGAGTATATATTGAAGATACATTTGCAGAAGCATTCCCAATATGGGTTTCAAGAGTTTTAATAACAGCAGCTACAAAGAAGTGGGCTAAGATTGCAGCTACAGAGGCAACAGGTTTTGGTTGTTCAGTTATAATGTGTCCAGCAGAAGCAGGAATTGAGAAATATGTCCCTCCATCAAAAACACCAGATGGAAGACCAGGATTTATAATACAGATATGCCACCCTAAAAAGTCAGAGTTAGAGCATCAAATGTTAGAGAGATTGGGGCAGTGTGTCTTAACATGTCCAACAACTGCTATTTTTGATGCTGTGGGAGACATGGCTGATGAGCAGTTAAAGGTTGGATTTAAGTTGAAGTTTTTCGGAGACGGTTATGAGAAGAAAGATGAATTATATGGAAGAAAAGTTTATAAAATCCCAATCATGGGAGGGGAATTTATAACTGAAGCTAAGTTTGGAATTAAGAAAGGAGTTGCTGGAGGAAACTTCTTTATAATGGCAGATACAAACGCCTCTGCCTTAA
>JYOD01000256.1 GCA_000955785.1 Burkholderiaceae bacterium 16 | reverse complement strand
TTAGTATCATCGTCGGCTGATATAGGTCGTGGCTCCCTGTATATCGAGGTGAGTCTATCTGGATCAACGTCGCACTATGATGTGCAAAGTGTCGTCCATGTATAGACAGTGCGCGTATCATATAGGATGCGGCGATCTCATACAGCGTTACGGTCGCTGCGTACTGTATAAGGATGCTCTGTGAACTGTCATCGGTCCGATCAATTAGTCTAGTGTGCGTTATTCAGATCGAGTGAGTACATGATTCGTCAGTGTGGATCAATTACAGTTAGGCCGCTGACACATTAGTAACGTCGGCAAGCACTTAGTCGTGTCGTAAGCCAGTGTGTCGTGTCTTAGACGACTGTGTGTGATTCTCGAGCGATTTATACATCCGTGACAGCGCTTATAGTGTGCTGACAGACTGGTTGGTTATCCAATGATCGACCTGGAGTCTAATATCTGACCACGCCTTGTAATCGTATGACACGCGCTTGACACGACTGAATCCAGCTTAAGAGCCCTGCAACGCGATATACAGGCGCTGCTACCGG
>JYOD01000255.1 GCA_000955785.1 Burkholderiaceae bacterium 16 | reverse complement strand
GTTCACAGCTCGGCAATACCTGTGACGAGCTGCTCGCAAGATTTACGCAGTGTGGCTATACTTGACAGTGATGGCGCTTACTTCAGATGTATGGGTGATACTTCGCTATATGGGTGGTCACTTCTCTATGGCGCGTGACAATGTACTATGGAGCGGTCAATGTCAGTACGGATCGCGTCGATCTAGGTGACTACGCGGGTGACTGGAGTAAATCGAGTGCTCCGTGCGAAATACGCGGTCATCGTGCGAATAACCGAGTCATCGTGAGTAGTATGAACGTGTCGTGTTATGCAGCGGTATGTCGTGCTATAATGGCGTCTGTCGTGCTCATAAGGTTCCTCTGATGTGCTAGACGTGTCCATCGAGCTGCATAGCTATACTTCGAGTCACTTGGGATACTTCGATAGCGTTGTGAATAGTGTCGTAGGCTCCCGGGCACGTTGTTAAACTGTTGCCGCCAATTCAAGATTAGTCCAGCTCGTACTATCGAATACACCATCGTCGTATCGAATAATCGCACCTCGTAGGAGTCGGTTGCCACTCGTTGATAGTCAACCAGGCTCGTTAGATAGTAGCCCAGATCCTACGAGATGAGCTACGTAACTACAGTGATAGCATATAGGGTACGCTAGAATGCCAGGTCGTAGTCGAATTAGTCAGGTTGGATGTCTACTAGTTGACTTGGAGTATGCCATGAAGACTCGTCCCTCGATATCAATACTCGTCCGCAGGTGAACACTGTAGTCGGTGCTAGTGCCCACTTCTCGGTATGTGTCCTCAATTATCGAGTAGGATTCTAATCAATCGTCGCGGCTCACTAATTGTCTGCGGTGGCTACTAATGGTTACGGTGCCTGA
>JYOD01000254.1 GCA_000955785.1 Burkholderiaceae bacterium 16 | reverse complement strand
CCCCGGCGCTCTTCCTAGTTGGTACAGAACTGAGTGTCATGTGTCCAAAGTTAAGCTCTGCACCTGTTACACTATAGTCATCGTCCATAACACGATCTAGTGAAACCTTCAAGCATGAATTGTAGCTGACGGCAGGCCCCTAAACCCAAAAGTCGGGTTCTACAGGGTATATGATGTTGCTCTGCAAGAACCTTTAGGCTAGGCCTTATTAACCTCTCTCTCCTACATTTGCTATGCGTCTCAAGATAAGGATATTATCTCATATGGCGGAGTAGAACGTCTTTAGCGGCCTGTCATATTAACAACCGTTGCGACGGGTCCGAGACATTATACACTTATGTATTTGGGGTTTACCGTGGGCTCAATGCCGGCAATCCACAGATAATTTTAGTATCTCAACAGCGAGTGTATTTAGGACGCACGCAGCCCTATTACGAGGGTTGTAGTCGTGTGGCACCAGCGCGGCTACTCCGATAGCGACTGGACACAACATGGCAGTTGGCCCACATGGAATATCGGTTTGAGGCCCCGAGCTGGAGGGTTCTTATCTGCCTAGTACGCGCGGGGCTCGAAAGGTACTAGGCCCTTATAGGGGACGAACCCGGGGCTGCGCGTGACGAACCACTGAGTGGCCGTTATAACGTTGCTGTTCGCCCAGTGGGCTCCGCGCGTGAGCACTTCCCACTGATCCAAGCGTCCGGTGTGTAAGCGTAACGATGTTGGTGTCGCTCTAGTGTGACTTTTCCACCTCGCATCTGGGCTATGGCCGCTTCTTGGGAAGTATGACGCCTGTGGCGTGCGCCGGTGTGAATTCC
>JYOD01000253.1 GCA_000955785.1 Burkholderiaceae bacterium 16 | reverse complement strand
CGGAGAAAGAGGGAATGACATTGTTCTTACACGGCACAAGCAGACAAAATCAACATGGTCATTTAGAAATCGGAGGTGTGGATGCTCTCTATTTAGCGGAGAAATATGGTACACCTCTTTACGTATATGATGTGGCTTTAATACGTGAGCGTGCTAAAAGCTTTAAGCAGGCGTTTATTTCTGCAGGGCTGAAAGCACAGGTGGCATATGCGAGCAAAGCATTCTCATCAGTCGCAATGATTCAGCTCGCTGAGGAAGAGGGACTTTCTTTAGATGTCGTATCCGGAGGAGAGCTATATACGGCTGTTGCAGCAGGCTTTCCGGCAGAACGCATCCACTTTCATGGAAACAATAAGAGCAGGGAAGAACTGCGGATGGCGCTTGAGCACCGCATCGGCTGCATTGTGGTGGATAATTTCTATGAAATCGCGCTTCTTGAAGACCTATGTAAAGAAACGGGTCACTCCATCGATGTTCTTCTTCGGATCACGCCCGGAGTAGAAGCGCATACGCATGACTACATTACAACGGGCCAGGAAGATTCAAAGTTTGGTTTCGATCTTCATAACGGACAAACTGAACGGGCCATTGAACAAGTATTACAATCGGAACACATTCAGCTGCTGGGTGTCCATTGCCATATCGGCTCGCAAATCTTTGATACGGCCGGTTTTGTGTTAGCAGCGGAAAAAATCTTCAAAAAACTAGACGAATGGAGAGATTCATATCCATTTGTATCCAAG
>JYOD01000252.1 GCA_000955785.1 Burkholderiaceae bacterium 16 | reverse complement strand
GTACCCGGGAAAATCCTAGTTCACAAGGGAAACTAGTCAATCGTCTTTGCGAAGTCCGAGTCCAAGTTCTTCTAGTCTCGCTTTCACTTCTTCAAGTGATTTGCGTCCTAGATTTCGAACTTTCATCATATCTTCTTCCGTCTTGTTCGCAAGCTCTTGAACCGTGTTAATACCCGCACGCTTTAAGCAGTTGTAAGAACGAACAGAAAGATCCAATTCTTCAATTGTCATTTCAAGAACTTTCTCTTTTTGATCTTCTTCTTCTTCAACCATGATTTCAGCATGTTGAGCTTCGTCAGTTAAACCAGCGAATATATTAAGGTGTTCAGTTAAAATCTTTGAACCAAGCGCAATTGCTTCTTTCGGTCCAGTGCTTCCATCAGTCCAAACATCAAGTGTAAGTTTATCATAGTTTGCAACTTGGCCTACACGAGTGTTCTCTACCTGATAAGATACACGGGAAACTGGCGTATAGATAGAATCGATCGGAATCACGCCGATTGGCTGATCGCCTCTCTTGTTTGCGTCAGCAGGCGTATACCCACGTCCTCTTTGAGCAGTAAGGCGAACTCGGAAACTCGCATTCTCACCAAGAGTCGCGATATGAAGATCAGGATTTAAGATCTCTACATCACTATCGTGTGTAATATCAGCTGCCGTTACAGTTCCTTCACCCTGTACATCAATTTCTAACGTCTTCTCTTCATCAGA
>JYOD01000251.1 GCA_000955785.1 Burkholderiaceae bacterium 16 | reverse complement strand
TCTACCCTTATGCAGACCACATAATTACCCAAGTTGCAAGTGGAAGATTTGGAGTTAATGAAGAGTATCTTATGAAAGGTTCTGCAATAGAGATTAAAATAGGGCAGGGAGCTAAGCCTGGAATTGGAGGGCACTTACCTGGAGAGAAGGTTACAGCAGAAATTTCAGCAACAAGAATGATTCCTGAGGGAAGTGATGCTATCTCACCAGCTCCTCACCATGACATTTACTCAATTGAGGATTTAGCTCAATTAGTTAGAAGTTTGAAAGAAGCAACAAGATGGAAAAAGCCAGTGTTTGTTAAAATTGCAGCTGTCCATAATGCTCCAGCTATTGCTGTTGGAATAGCAACAAGTGATGCTGACGCAGTTGTTATAGATGGATATAAAGGAGGGACAGGGGCAGCACCAAAGGTATTCAGAGACCATGTTGGAATCCCAATAGAAATGGCTATTGCCGCAGTAGATCAAAGATTGAGAGAGGAAGGTTTGAGAAACGAAATTAGCATCATAGCAAGTGGAGGAATCAGATGTTCAGCAGATGTATTTAAGGCTATAGCTTTAGGAGCAGATGCTGTCTATATTGGAACTGCTGCAATGGTTGCTCTTGGCTGTAGAGTTTGTGGAAGATGT
>JYOD01000250.1 GCA_000955785.1 Burkholderiaceae bacterium 16 | reverse complement strand
CCCGACTTATTGAGCAGTTACGAATCCCGCTCGTAAGGCATTGATCTTATGGAAGATTCTCTGCACATAGTGGAGCCGGTTGCGCTCGTCCGCCCGCGCGGCGCGCACCGCTTCGAAGCCTTCAGTCCGAAGCTGAAGCGGCGGCTAACTTTTTACCGACGCTGTGCGTTCGACCAATGGGTCTTGATCGAATCCGATCCGGCAATCGGCCGCTTTTGTGAGCGTCCCGGGTTCATTCAGTTTCGCGGACGGCGATACCTTGCAGACTTCCTGGTCTCGTACTCCGATCGTCAGGAGTTGGTGCTCCTGCCAAATCCAGTTATCGATGAAGAAGCGAAGGACGGCCTCGAGTTGAGCGCTGACGTGCTCAATGTCCGGCTGGTCAACGCGGCCGAACAGGCAGCATCACGCATCTGGATCGACAACTGGCAGCGCATGCTGCCAAGCATCGTAGCCACAAGAGGTCTCGTGTCAGTGTCACTGCTCGACGCGGTCGAGCGCTTTGTCGCCAGTCCAAAGCCGCTTCTAGCCATCGAGCGCGAGTTCTCGAAAGGTGACCCCGTGCTTGTGCGCGCCGCCATCTTCAGTCTACTGCATTCCGGTCGCGTGCATGCTGGGGAATTACGAACTGACCCATTGTCGTGGATGACGAAGTTTGCAGTCGGGGAGGCCGGCCATGATTCGCCGCAAGCCTGAGTTTCAATCAATCGATTTGAGCTCGTGGCCAAGCATCGCGTGGACTAAGCTTGACGTCGCAGCGCGCGAGGTCACGAAGCGAAGAATAGAGGCCGTCGAGCGCTACGCGCGCGGCGAACGTGTAAAGGACATTGAGAAGGTAACCGGCGTCAACCGTCGACAGATCTATCGGTGGATCGAGCGAGGCTTGGCTCCGCATCCTGACGGACGCATATTTGGATTCCGCGCCTTG
>JYOD01000249.1 GCA_000955785.1 Burkholderiaceae bacterium 16 | reverse complement strand
CTGGACATTAATTAGGGCTGAAAGCCCTAACTTAATGGACGGGAGGTATCCCAATAGGAGGTTTCCTCCTATGGTTTTCAAAACAATCACCATCATGCTATTAATGATATTAAAATCCCAACTATACCAAAGAATATCCCAATTATCCATAAAACTGTAACTAAGTGAGGCTCTCTCATTGGTTTATACTTCAATATAAGCCTTGGTAGGGATAGATAGCCACCTATATAGTATAGCTTCCCATCTTCTTTGAGAGTTGTTGGTTTATGCTCATCCCTACTCATAACCCCAGCACTTAGATATTTTAAAGAGGCATCTATCACATAAGGCATCATTATAACTAAAAATGGGATATATTCCTTATAAACTACTGCTAAGACAGCTAAGAAAGCTCCAATTGGTAGAGTTCCAACATCTCCTGGAAAAACCTTTGCTGGATATTTGTTAAATATCAATAGCCCTAAATAGGATGCAGAGAATATCAAAGCGGAAAAAATCCAAAAAAAAAAA
>JYOD01000025.1 GCA_000955785.1 Burkholderiaceae bacterium 16 | reverse complement strand
CCATGTAGTTGATCATCCCGGCCGAAAATAGAAGGCCGGCTACTACATATCGATACTTTCCAGACATCATTGCCTCCAAAAACCTATACTATTTATAAGTACAATTACAAAATATTAATTGCAAATTAAATGACTGAGCTCTCCAAGCAGCTGAAGAGGGAGGAAAAGTGTGGACGGCAAGACGGAGACTCAGCCGCCTACGGCGCCTTGCGTGTTCACATACAAGGCATAGACTGACTGGCAAGAAGCCATAAAGAGCCGATTGCGCATCAGTCCACCAAAACAAAGATTTGCACAGCGTTCAGGAAGCGCGATCCGGCCGATCAGTTTTCCCTCTGGCGACACACACATGACGCCGTCAAGATCGTCGCTGCCCATGCCCCAACCACACCAGAGGTTTCCGTGAATATCGCAGCGCATGCCGTCGATTGTTCCTGCGCCCGCATCGAGCAGGATTCTTCCGTTGGCGATACTCGTGCCACCATCGACGAGGTCATAGGCCCAAATCTTGCGCCCTGGCGTTCCGCGCGATTCGATTACGTACAAGATGCGCTCATCGGCGGAGAAGCACAGGCCGTTGGGCCCCTTCAGCTCCGTTGTCATGACGGTCGGCAAGCCCGACTCGGCATCGAGCCGGTAGACCGAATGAGGCAGTTCCGGGGTCGCGGCGCGACCTTCGTAATTGCCTTGTATTCCCATCGGCGGATCAGTGAACCAGATGGAACCATCTGATTTGACGACAACATCGTTGGGCGAATTGAGGCGCTTTCCCTCAAAGCGGTCGATCAACACCGTGAGGCTACCGTCGTATTCAGTGCGCACCACGCGGCGCCCGCCGTGTTCGCACGTGATCAATCGTCCTTGCCGGTCGCGCGTGTTGCCGTTCGCGTAGCCGGACGGTTGCCGGTACACGCTGACCGTGCCAGTTTCCTCCTCCCACTTCATCAGTCGGTTATTCGGAATGTCGCTCCACAATAAAAAGCGGCCATCGCCGAACCAGACTGGCCCTTCCGCCCAGCGAAATCCAGTTGCGATCTGCTCCACCGCGGCGTAGGCGATCCGGTATTTCTCGAACTCCGGATCCAGCACCTGGATGCGAGGATCGGGGTATCGTGCACTTGCTTGCCACATGACGTACCTTCCTTCTTACTGTTCCCGTATGCCGGTAGTCAGCTCATGATGCCGATATGCCAGGGCACGAATTCGTTGTCCCCGAGCCCTAGCAGTTCGCTCTTCGACGCCTTACCCGAGGCGGTAAGCAGCATCAGTTGGAAGATCTCTTCGCCGACCTGCTCAATGGTTTTCTCGCCGTCGAGAATCGTGCCGCAGTTCAGGTCCATGTCTTCCTCCAGCCGACGATACATCGGCGAATTGGTGGCCAGCTTGAGGCTGGGGACAGGCTTGGCACCGAACATCGAGCCCCGTCCGGTGGTGAAGGCGATCAGGTTGGCGCCGCCGGCGATCTGGCCAGTGGCCGATACCGGGTCGTAGCCCGGCGTGTCCATGAATACAAGCCCGTGCTGCGTGACGGCCTCGGCGTAACGGTACACCTCCATCAGCGGACCCGTACCGCCCTTCATTGACGAGCCCAGTGATTTTTCGAAAATATTAGCCAGGCCACCCATCTGGTTGCCCGGGCTGACCGCGCCGTTGATCTGCACGTCACGTCCGACGGAATAATCCTCTTTCCACCAGAGTACGCGTTCCAGCAGCTTCTCGCCGACTGCGCGGCTGGCGGCACGACGGGTCAACGTGTGCTCCACCCCGTAGATTTCCGGCGTCTCCGACAGGATGGCGGTGCCGCCGTGGCGCACCAGCAGATCCACAGCCGCGCCCAGGGCCGGATTGGCGGTGATGGACGAAAACCCGTCCGAGCCGCCGCACTGCAAGCCCACGGTCAGGTGGCTGGCCGGCACCGGACGGCGCTCCACGCTGTTGACCAGCGGCAGCAGTTCCCTGACCGCGGCTATGCCGGCCTCAATGGTCTTGCGCGTACCGCCGCTTTCCTGCATGACGAAGGTGCGCAGCAGGGGGCCGGGCTCCAGAGAATGCGCGTCGAGCAGGCCCTTTAGCTGATTGCGTTCGCAACCCAAACCTACGATGAGAGCGGCGCCCAGGTTGGCGTGGCGCGCATAGCCGGCCATGGTCCGGCGCAGCAAATCCATGGGCTCTCCTGTCATCTCCATGCCACAGCCCAGCGAATGACTGAACGCCACCACGCCATCGACGTTGGGGAAGTCTGCAAGCCGCTCCGGCGTGAACCACTCCGCGATCTTGCGTACGACGGTGGCGGAGCAATTCACCGTTGACAGGATGCCGAGATAATTTCGCGTGCCCACACGGCCGTCGGCGCGCACGATGCCGTCGAAGCTCGCCTGCCGGCCTGCTTCGACCGGGTCCACGGGCCGGTAGTCGCGGCCGAAGGCGTAGTCCCGTTCGTATTCCTGAAAGCTGACGTTGTGCGAATGGACGTAGCTGCCCGGCTGGATGTCGGCCGCGGCAAATCCGATGCAGACGTTGTACTTCAGGATCGGCTCGCCGGCCTTGATAAAGCGGGCGGCGATCTTGTGGCCGGCGGGAACCTGGCTACGCACGCCCCAGGTTTCCCCCGGCACTTGCGCGCCGATGGCCACGTTCATGCGGGCGACCAACACGTTGTCCGCAGGATGCAGGCGGATACAAGGTCCGATGATGCTCTTTTGCTGGGTTTCCATACTACGTTTCCTGGATTGCGGAATCGGATTAAGCCTAGGCGCTCACTCGGCCTGGATGCCGGCGCTCTTCACCACGCTGCCCCACTTGGGGACTTCGGTGGTCATGAACATGCTGAACTGTTCGGGACTGGTGCCGAGGATAGTGAGCCCCTGCTCGGTGAACTTGGCTCGCAACCCCGGATCTTTCAGGGCTACGCTGACTTCGTCGCTGATCTTGCTGGCGATGGCCCCGGGCGTCTTGGCAGGCACAAACAAGCCGTACCAGGTCAGCACCTCGAAGTTCTTCAACCCCGCCTCTGACAGCGTTGGCACCTGCGGCAGCGCCTGGGCACGCGCCAGGCTGGACACCGCGATTGCCTTGAGCTTGCCGCTCTTGATGAACGGCGCGGCCACCGGCACGTTGGCAAACATCAAGGGTACAGTGCCGGACATCACGTCGGTCAACGCCGCCGACTCACCCTTGTAAGGCACGTGCGTCAGCTTGATGCCGCTCATCGAATCGAAAAGTGCACCGGCAATGTGCTGCGGGCCACCAGAGCCCGACGAGGCATAGCTGCTCAGCTTGTTGGCACGCGCGAGCGCGATCACATCCTGCACTGTGCGGGCCTGCACCGACGGATTCACTACCATCACCAGCGGCATCGATACCACCTGTGTCACCGGCATGAAGTCCTTCAGCGGATCGAACGGCAGATTGGCGTACATGCTCGGCGCGATGACCATGGTCGACTGCGACGCCAGCATCATCGAATAGCCGTCGGCGGCCGACTGGGCCACGTTGGTCGCCGCGATGGTGCCGGTAGCGCCGGGCCGGTTATCGACGATCACTGTCTGGCCCGTTTGCCTGGCGAGCTGGTTGCCGATCTGGCGGGCCACGATGTCGGCGCCGCCGCCAGGGGCAAAGCCCACCACGATGCGGATAGTCTTCTTCGGATAGGCGTCGGCCGCCCTTGAAGGCGAGGCGCAGCCAATCGCAGCGATACCGGCAATCGCTGCGCACAGCATGATTCGCCGGCGCGCATCGTTGGACTGGTGGGTGAAGTGGGTGGCTGGCATAGGTGTCTCCCGGATGTTATGTCCTGTTTTCAACACTGGTCCATCGCAGTTCTTTGTGCACGGATGGACCGATGGTCCTGTTATCGATTCAGGCTGCCAGCAGTTGGGCGTCCGGCATCACAAATCCAAGCGCGTCCAGCGACTGCGCCAGTGCCTCGCGCTGGCCCGCCTGCAGCTCCGTCAGCGGCGGCCGCACGATGCGCCATGCCTCGTCCGTGCTCTGCGCGGCGATGGCCTCCTTCATGGCCGCGATCATCGGGAACTGCTGGAAGGCGGCGCGGGTGCGGTTGAGCGCTGCCTGGCGATCGTCGGCGTCCGCATGCTGCCAGTGCCTGTACAGGTCCACGATGGGCGCGGGGTTGACGTTACCGGTGGCGGTAATGCAGCCAGCGCCGCCGGCGCGCATCGTTTCCAGCAGGAGAGCCTCGGTGCCGGCGAATACGTCGAAGCCGCGGGCGCCGAATCGCTCGATCATGGCGCGTGTATTGGCGAAGTCACCCGAACTATCCTTCACGCCGGCGATGATGCCGGGATAGGCACTCAGCAGACGGTCGATCAAGTCCAGTCCGAGAGGCACCTGGCTCACGGCGGGGATGTGATACAGGTAGACGCGCAGGCGTGCATCGTCCACGCCCTCGATCACCTGGGCAAAGGCACGGAACAGGCCATCGTCGCTGACGCCCTTGTAATAGAACGGCGGCAGCATCAACACGCCGGCGCAGCCCGCCGCAACAGCGTGGCGAGTCAGGGCGATGACATCCGGCAGCGCGCAGGCGCCGGTGCCAGGCATCAGTTGGGAGCCAGGAATACCCGCGTCCAGCAGTACGTCCAGCAAGCGGCGCTTTTCGTCGACCGACAGCGAGTTGGCTTCGGAATTGGTGCCGAACACCGCCAGCCCCACGCCTTGCGCCGTCAACCAGCGGCAATGGCGCACGAAGCGCTCAGCATCCGGCGCATAGTCGGCGCCGAACGGCGTGAGGACGGGAGAGAAAACGCCGCGCGGGCGGGCAACATCAGCCATGAGCTGTCTCCTGGGGAATCTTCATTTGATTTGAGACAAATTGTAGAAACTGGCAGAATGCAAAAACAGCATTGACCGCCTTGTTCAATCAATAGAATTTTTTTGTTATGGACACCCGCTACCTGCAGAGCTTCGTCGCCGTGGTTGAGTACGGTTCCTTCGCGGAAGCCGCGCGTCGCCTGGGCCTCACGGCAGCCGCAATTGCAGCGCGGGTCCAGGCGCTGGAGGACGCGCTGGATACGCCGCTGGTTAAGCGCGCGGGCCGCACGGTGCTGCCAACCCAGGGGGGCTTGCGCATCCTGCCCAAGGCGCGCGCGGTAGTGCGCGACGTGCGCGACCTGAGCGCGGTGGCGCACGACGACACCCTGGTGGGGGAACTGCGGCTGGGCGTGTCGACTTCCTCCTTGACGGGACTCTTGCCGCAGATCCTGGAGAGGCTCTACACGGAGCATCCGCAACTGAAGATTTTCGTGGAGCCAGGCGCATCTTCGCACCTGTACCGGCGCATCGTCTCGGGTGACCTGGACGCTGGCATCATCGTGGCGCCGCAGTTCACGATTCCCAAGGCATTTGCCTGGCAAGTGCTGGTGGAAGAGCCGTTCATCGTGCTGGCATCGCAGGCCATGGCCAGCCGCGGCGCGCATGACCTGCTCGCCAGCGAGCCGTTCATTCGCTACGACCGCAGCATGTGGGGAGGAATGGTGGCAGACCGCTACCTGCAGGAGCACAACATCGTGCCGCAAGAGCGATTGGAAATCGACGCGCTCAACGCCATCGCCACCATGGTCCACCAGGGCATCGGCGTCTCGCTGGTGCCGGACTGGACGCCGCCGTGGCCCGAGGGCCTGAAGGTGGCGCGGATCCCGCTGCCCGGTCGGGCGCCGGTGCGCAAGGTGGGGTTCTTGTGGTCGCCACACGGAGCGCACGCCACCCTGTCGCAGGCGTTCCTGGAGTTCGGGCTGGCCTCGCGGCGGGCGGGGGCACGCTAACCGCGCGGCCGCCGCAGTGACGGTGCGGGCGCCGCGTTGGTGCCCGGAGCCTTTAGCAGCGATCAGCGCCCTGGCCTTCCGTCCAAGCCTTGTACCGCGCCTTGTTCTCCTCGTTGGGCGGATACAGGCCGGGCAACGGCATGCCGCGCTCCACCTCCCGCATGATCCAGCCCTCCAGGCGCTCCTGTTCCACCGAGGCGGCAATCACTTCGTCGAGCATGGCGGCGGGAATCAGCACCGCGCCGTCCTGGTCCACCACGATGACATCGTTGGGGAATACCGCAACGCCGCCGCAGTCGATGGGTTCCTGCCAGCCGACGAAGGTGAGACCGGCGACCGAAGCTGGTGCCGCTGTGCCCTGGCCCCACACCGGCAATCCCGTGCCCAGCACTCCCGCCACATCGCGCACCACACCGTCGGTCACCAGTCCTGCCACGCCGCGCTTGCGCAAGCGCGCACACAGGATATCGCCGAAGATGCCAGCATCGGTCACGCCCAGCGCACCCACCACCGCGATGCAGCCGGCCGGCATGTCCTCGATGGCCGCGCGCGTGGAAATTGGCGAGCCCCACGAGGCCGGCGTCGCCAGGTCTTCGCGAGCGGGCACGAAGCGCAGGGTAAATGCGCGGCCGACCAGGCGCGGCTGACCAGGTGCCAGCGGCCGCGTGCCGCGCAGCCAAACGTTGCGCAGGCCATGCTTGAGCAGCACGGTGGTCAGGGTTGCGGTGGTCACGCCTTGCAGAGCCTTGATCACACTTTCGTCGAGGGGAAGCGATGTGGTCGCCATGATGTTTCCTTGTTGCATTTGGTTTGGGGTTTAATCTGCCAGTGCCGCGCGCGGGTCATGCCTTGCCAGACGGCGCAGCAGGTGGTCCACCTCGTGCCGTGCCGTCGCCGACATGGCCGCCGCTGGCTTGCGCTGCGCCGCGGAGGTGAGGATTCCGCGCCGCATCATCACGTACTTGCGCGCGGCCAGGCCGACGCCGTGCTGCTGCTCATACCGCAGCAGCGGCAGGTGGGCGTCGAAGAGGTCGTGCGCGGCCTCGCGCTCGCCCTGGGCCGACAAGCGCACCACGTCGCAGAGCATGTCCGGGAAGCAGTAGCCGGTATTGGCGCCGTCGGCACCGCGCTCCATTTCATAGTCCAGGAACAGCCCGTTGTTCCCGCACAGGATGGAGATGTGCCGCATTGAACCCTCCTTCTCGAAGGCGCGCAGGGCCGAGATCTTTTCCAGGCCGGGCCAGTCTTCGTGCTTGAGCATGACGCACGAGGACAACTCGCCGACGATGCGGCGGATCACGCCTGCAGTCATCTGCACCGAGAACGTCAACGGATAGTCCTGCAGCACGAACGGCACGTCGGCGCCGATCGCGTCCACTGCCTGCTGGTAGTAGCCGACGATCTGGTCGTCGGTGCGCAGCGTGTTGGGCGGCGCGATCATGACGCCGGCCGCACCCAGGTCCATCACCTCGCGCGTCAGGGCGCGCATACCGGCGAAACCCGGCGCCGAGACGCCGACCACCACCGGTAGCCCGCCTGCGCGCCGGATCACGCGGGCCGCCACGTCGATCGACTCGGCGTGCTCGAGCTTAGGCGCCTCGCCGAGTTGGCCGAGCACAGTCACACCGGTCGCGCCGCAGCCGAGATAGAAGTCCACCAGACGATCGATCGAGCCTACGTCGATCGATCCGTCGTCCAGGAATGGCGTGGGCGCAATGGGGAAAACGCCTTTGGCGTCGGCGGTCAACAGCATCTTTGGGTCTCCGGCGATGGCAGGTGTTGGGTCGGGTCGGTCTTGCTGGGGCGCGGGCAGGCAGTCCCGCGCCCGGCCTCAGATACTCTGGATGAGGCCACCGTCGATACGGATGGTTGAGCCGGTGATATAGCCGGCGCGGTCGCTGGCCAGGAAGGCCACCGCATCGGCATATTCCTCCGGGCGGCCGTAGCGGCCCACCGCGATGGCGGCGGTACTTTCGGCCGAGACAGCCTCCACCGGGCGTTGCTCGCGCCCGGCCTTGGCTTCGTCCAGGAAGCGGATGCGGTCGGTGGCGATGCGCCCGGGCAACACGATATTGACCGTCACGCCGTCACGGCCGACTTCACGCGCCAGGGTCTTGGACCAGCCCACCAGGGACAGGCGTAGCGCATTGGAAATGCCCAGGTTCGGAATCGGCGCGACCACGCCGGATGAGGTGCTGGTGACGATACGCCCCCACTGCCTAGCCCGCATGCCGGGCAGCACCCGGTCGGTGATCGCGATCACCGACAGCACCATGCTTTCGAAGTGCTTGCGCCACAGTGCCGTTTCCTGGCCGAACGCGGTGGTGGGGGGCGGGCCGCCGGTATTGTTGACCAGGATATCGACCTGGCCGAATTGCGCCTCGATGGCGGCGACATGCGTCTCGATCGACGCCAGGTCCGCCAGATCCCAGGTGCGCGCAAGCGCCGCGCCCCCCTTGGCGGCGATCGTGGCTGCGGTGCGGCTTGCCGCTTCCTCATTGACGTCTGCGACCACGACCTTCGCACCCTCCGCCGCCAGTGCCAGCGCAATGGCGGTGCCCAGGCCGCCGCCGCCGCCCAGCACCAGAGCTACCTTGCCCTCGATTCCTAATTGCATGAATACCTCACTTGAATGAATTGAAATGATTGGAAGGACAATTACGTTCGCCGCGCGCGCGGTTCCAGTCAGCGGTGGACCGGCCGCGCCGGGAGCAGACCGGCGCTCACGCCACGGACCACCGGCGTCAACGCCGCTCGCCCACCCAGCACGGCTCGCACGTTATCCAGCATCAGCCGCAGCATCACTGCGCGCGTTTCCTGCGTGGCCGTACCCGCGTGCGGAGACAGCAATACGTTCCGCGTCGCGATCAGCGGCGAATCGGCAAGCGGCTCGGACTCGAACACATCGAGCGCCGCGCCCCGGATAGTGCCGGCGTGCAGGGCCTCGCAGAGTGCCGCCTCGTCGACCACGCTGCCGCGCGCCATATTGAGCAGGTAGCCGTCCGGCCCTAGCTCAGCCAGTAACGCGGCGTCGACCAGGTGGCGATTCTGCTCGGTCGCGCGGCAGGTGAGGATCAGGATGTCCACCGACGCGGCGAGCGCGAGGGGGCTCTCGCAATAGCGGTATGGCAGGCATTCGCGCTGCGTGCCGGTGTAGGCCAGATCCACGCCGAAGGGCGCCAGCCGCTGCGCAATGCCCATGCCGATGCGGCCGAGCCCGACGATGCCGACGCGCTTGCCGGCCAGGCTGGTGGTGAGCGGGAAGTCGTCCTCGCGCCAACCGCCGCCGCGCACATGGCGGTCGGCGGCGGGAATTCTGCGCAGCAGCGCCAGCAACAGGCCGATGCCGAGTTCACAGACGGCCGCGTCCAGCACACCGGGCGTGTTGGTAACCACGATGCCGCGCTTGGCGGCATGGTCGACGGGGATGCCGTCGTAGCCCACGCCGGAGGTCGCAATCACCCGCAGCGCAGGCAGGCGGTCGATCACCTCCACGGGCACCTGGTAATTGCTGCGCGTGACGATGGCGCGCACCGCGCCGCGCAAGGCGCCGTCAGCCGCAATCTCGGCCTCGGAGACGCAGCGAAAATCCGCATCGATCGCGTCTTGCTGCGCTGCTTCGAAGACGCCGATGCGCAGCACGGGCTCACGTTTATCGCTTATCATGCCCTTCCCTCCTCACTCAGGCGCCTTGCCGCGCGTTTCGGGCGCGCGCAGGAAGTCGAAGTCGACGCCCAGGTCGGCCTGCGTCACGGTCTGCAGGAACAACTTCAGATAGCCACGCGGCGCACTCGGCTCGACCACGGGGCAGGCCGCGCGGCGGCGCTCCAGTTCCTCGTCTGACACCAGCAGGGCCAGTTCGCGGCGGCTCACGCTCAGGCGGATGCGGTCGCCAGTTTGCACCAGCGCCAGCGGACCGCCCACGGCAGCTTCGGGGGTCACATGCAACACCACCGTACCGAACGCGGTGCCGCTCATGCGTCCATCGGAGATCCGCACCATGTCCTTGACGCCGGCCTGCGCCAGCTTGCGCGGGATCGGGATATAGCCGGCCTCGGGCATGCCTGGCGCGCCCTTGGGGCCGATGTTCTTCAGCACCAGGATGTCGTTGGCGTCAACGTCCAGGTCGTCCAGGTCGATGCGCTCGATCAGGTCCTGCGCGCTCTCGAAAACCACCACGCGGCCCTCGTGCTCCATCAGCTCCGCGTTCGCCGCGGACTGCTTGATGATTGCGCCGCCAGGCGCCAGGTTGCCGCCGAGCACGGCGATGCCACCTTGCGGGTAGATCGGGTTGTCGAAGCTGCGCACCACATCTTGTGCGAAGCCCGGGCCGGCATTGTCCAACTCCTCGCCTAGCGTGCGACCGGTGACGGTCAGCGCATCCAGGCGCAGCAGCGGGCGCAGCTCGCGCAGCAAGGTGGCCATCCCCCCGGCTTTGTGGAAGTCCTCCATATAATGCTGACCGTTCGGCTTCAGGTCGAGCAGTACCGGGGTTTCGCGGCCCATGCGGTCAAGCGCCTGCATATCAATATCCAGGCCCATGCGGCCCGCGATGGCCGCCAGGTGCACGATGCCGTTGGTCGAGCCACCGATGGCCAGCAGCACGCGCATGGCATTCTCGAACGCAGCCGGCGTCAGGATGCTGTCGATGGTCAGACGCTCGCGCGCCATCGCCACGGCGCGCGCGCCGGTCTCCTCGGCAATGCGGATGCGGTCGGCAGTCACGGCCGGCGGCGTGGCGCTTCCTGGAAGGCTCATGCCCATCGCTTCGGCCAGGCAGGCCATGGTGCTTGCGGTGCCCATCACCGAGCAGGTGCCGACGCTGGCCACCAGCTGGCTGTTGACCTGCGAGGCCTCCTCGGCGTCGATCTCCCCCGCGCGGAACTTTCCCCAGTAGCGGCGGCAGTCGGTGCAGGCACCCACCCGTTCGCTGCGGTGCGAACCCGTCAGCATCGCACCAGTGACCAGTTGGATCGCGGGGACGCCGGCAGAGGCCGCGCCCATCAGCTGCGCTGGTACGGTCTTGTCGCAGCCGCCGATCAGCACCACGGCATCCATCGGCTGGGCGCGGATCATTTCCTCCGTATCCATCGACATCAGGTTGCGCAGATACATGCTCGTCGGCGCGGCAAAGCTCTCGTGAATGGAGATGGTCGGAAATTCCATCGGCAGCCCGCCGGCGAGCATGATGCCGCGCTTCACCGCATCGATCAACTGCGGCACGTTGCCGTGGCACGGGTTGAATGCGCTGCCGGTATCAGCGATGCCAATCACCGGGCGGTCGAGCGCCGAATCGGTATAGCCTGATCCCTTGATGAACGCCTTGCGCAGGAACAGCGAGAACCCAAGGTCGCCATAGTTGGTCAGTCCTTTGCGAAGGCCTTTTTCCTTGGAAGAAGCGTCAGGTCCTTTAGGTTTAGTAGTGGTCATGATCGTGGGGAGAAGTCGGTTCAGCTATCGGAATTGATATGGGCGTCGGTGATTACCTCTTCCCAGCGTGTGACCTCGGTGCGCAAGCGCTCGGCCGCTTTTTCGGGGGTCGTTGGCGGCAATGCATAGACCCCCTGTTTCAGGAACTGTGCCTTGACGTCGGGCATTGCCAGGATCTTTGTCAGCGCCGCATTCAGGCGCTCGACCACAGGCGCGGGCGTGCCCGCCGGGGCCAACACGCCGAAGGTGGAACTGACGTCTAGTGAGGGCATGCCGCTCTCGGCGGCAGCGGGCACGTCCGGCAGCATCGAGATGCGCTTGGGTGCCGCCACCGCAAGCGCGCGCAACTGGCCGGCCTTGATGAACGGCTGCGCGGCTGGCACCGTCTCCACCATCATGTTGACCTGCCCGGCCACCAAGTCTGTCATGGCGGGGCCGCTTCCTTTGTACGGCACATGGGTCATGTCGATAGCTGTTACTTTCTTGAAGATCTCAGCCGCCATGCGTTGCGGGGCGCCGGCACCAGACGAGGCGTAGTTAAGCTTGCCGGGATTGGCCTTGCCGTACTTGACCAGTTCCTGCAGCGTATTGACCGGCAACTTTGGATTGACCACCACCACCAGTGGCACCGAGCCGACGACCATCACCGGGGCGAAGTCCTTGATGATGTCGTAACGCAAGTGCCCCTTTTCCAGGGTGGCCATGGTTGCATGGGACGTCAGTGCGCCCATCAGCAACGTGTAGCCGTCTGGTGCGCTCCGGGCGACCACTTCCGCGCCAATATTTCCGCCCGCGCCTCCCCGGTTGTCAACGACCACTTGCTGGCCCAGCACTTCGCCCAGGCGAGTGGCAACGATGCGACCGATCACGTCCGTGGCGCCCCCCGGCGGATAAGGCACGACCAGCCGGATCGGCTTGTCCGGATAGGCCGCGAACGCGGCCGGGGCAATGGTGAAAGCGGTCATGGCGGTGAGGGCCAACAGTCCTGCCCGCAGCAGGGCGCGACGAGTTGCATTGGTGATGGGGGAATCCATGTCGTCTCCGGTTTGTTATTGTCAGCGCACCCCTAGCCAGGAATGCGTCATGCACGGAGTTTGACGAAGACGGAAGCCAAAAAGAAGCGATCCCCAGACCGATTAACCAAAAGATTATTTTGGTTTCGGCGGCGCCCCGCCCGCGCGGGTCAGAGGCCGGCTAGCGCCGGCTTTCCGCGACGAAGAATCCTATCGGCGCGGCGTACGCTGGAGCGCAGATTGCCGCAGCGCGCGCTATGCAATGAAGCGCTGAATATGCTAAAAACAACACATATGAGTGAGAATCTATTTTGAAATGAATAAATGGCCCGGTGAACGCATCCGGTT
The DNA here is from genome assembly GCA_000955785.1 of Burkholderiaceae bacterium 16. Classification (GTDB taxonomy): domain Bacteria; phylum Pseudomonadota; class Gammaproteobacteria; order Burkholderiales; family Burkholderiaceae; genus Cupriavidus. Next base: position 12 of record JYOD01000025.1, on the reverse strand, counting down.
ATACACAAATGT
>JYOD01000248.1 GCA_000955785.1 Burkholderiaceae bacterium 16 | reverse complement strand
CCGGGATCCTTTTTTTTTTTTTTTTTTTTTCCAGAATTCAAGACGTTAACAGTTCTTGGCGCAAATAGCGCTGAATCGCTTCTTTAAAGGCTGCAGCGTCGTCCTCAAATTTCGCACTGACCATAATGTGATCCCTTCCGGCGGTCGGTATAAAATCAGGCAGTTTTTGATCACGTTTATTGTAAGCCGTCAGCATCGGGATATCATCTGCTTCAAGCTCCTCAAGCAGCCGAAGCACTGTTTTTTCATGTCCCGCATAATCCTCATTTGAAGAATCAATTAAATGCAGAATTAAATCCGCTTCTTTTACTTCCTCAAGCGTTGAGCGGAATGCAGCAATCAATGTCGTCGGAAGATCCTGAATAAATCCTACTGTATCTGAAAGAAGAACACTGTAGCCGCTTGGCAGGACCATTTTTCTGGTCATCGGGTCCAGCGTGGCAAACAGGAGGTCTTCTTCATAGCTGTCAGCACTCGTCAGGCGGTTGAACCATGTTGATTTCCCTGCGTTTGTATAGCCGACAAGCGCAATTTGAAGCACACCGTTTTTCTTTCTTCTTTCACGGTATCGGCTTCTATGGCGAATGACAGTGGAAAGCTGTGTGTTGATTTCATGAATGCGATTTCTGATATGGCGGCGGTCGGTTTCCAGTTTCGTTTCCCCGGGACCTCTTGCCCCAATTCCTCCGCCTTGCCGGGAAAGGTTGATCCCTTGTCCCGTCAGACGCGGCAGTGCATATTGCAGCTGAGCCAGCTCAATTTGAAGTTTGCCTTCTCTCGTTCTCGCCCGCTTTGCAAAAATATCTAATATCAATTGCGTGCGGTCAATCATCTTCACTTCAATTGCTGTTGCCAATGACTTCAGCTGACTTGGCGACAGTTCATCATTAAAGATGAGGAGATCAGCTTCAAGCTCTTCCACGAGTGCCTTCAGCTCTTCTACCTTCCCTTTTCCTATATATGTAGCGGCGTCAGCCCTGTTCCGTTTTTGTGTGACGCTGGTCAGTACTTTTCCGTCTGCTGTTTTCGTCAGAGATGCTAGCTCTTCCATAGAATTTTCAAAATGCGAGCTCGAATTCCCCTTCCGTTTTTGTGTGACGCTG
>JYOD01000247.1 GCA_000955785.1 Burkholderiaceae bacterium 16 | reverse complement strand
GAAGAAAGCCGACCCTGCCGGGAGCAGAGCAATCGGGCTTGTAGGCCTCGGTGATTGCGTCGTACGGCCCTGAGTGTTGGCTATCGTGTCCAACCGGCTTGCAGGGCAGCGCAATGGCCTGCCCCATGGGTTTCGTGGTGGGGCCCCTGACCTCGTATGCGGTGCCCCTTCCCACATCTGCCGTACGCGGCGCGGGTGGCTGCGCCGTTTCGGGTGTGGCTGGTTTCGTGGTTTTGGCTCGGGGAGCAGGCGCGGTGATGTTCGAGCGTGACCCTCGCGGACCGGGCCATGGTGCCCACCGCGAAACCAAGGGCGTTGGTAGCAAGGTGCCGTTCGCGCCGGTAGGCAGGGCATCAAATGGCTGGGCGGCCACCGCTAGAGACAAAACCACGAAACCACCAATGCAGGCAGGATCGCGGTCCTTCGCGCCGCGAACGGCAGATGGCCGAACGCTCACCGAGCAAAGCGATCAGGGGCACCACCACGAAACCCATGGGGCAGGCCATTGCGCTGCCCTGCAAGCCGGTAACGGCAGATACCAGCAGAACCGCTGGCCATACGACGAAACCAGCGCCCTGCCCACCCGCGATTGCTCTGCCCCCGGCAGGGTCGGCTTTCTTCTCGTTAGTCTTCTTTGAGGGTGGAGACAAAACAAAGAAAGACCTATGATTCATCAACTGAACGCGGGGATGCAGTCATGGGGAAAATTGGACGGCCCTTGGCCATAGACGAGGA
>JYOD01000246.1 GCA_000955785.1 Burkholderiaceae bacterium 16 | reverse complement strand
GTCTTATCGAGCACAGTGTCGGCTATGAGCGCACAGTCTCGTCATATAACGATCACGGCAGTGTAGATCAGAGCATCGGACAGGTACACAGATACGCGCTCAGCATAGCAGATGCACGTTGAGTCCACGGGATAGAGTCTGAGACCTCGTGTAGCATGTTGTGGCACCGTGATCCAGTATATGAGCTACCGAGTCGTTCTGATAGATCCCGCGTCAGGCATATAATAGGCGCAAGCTGATAGCATCCGAGCTAATGTATCAGCCTATACGCTAATGTCAGAGTCTTATAGTAGATGCAGCGGCAGTCGAGTACATGCACCAGCTACAGTGCTAGACAGCCAGTTTAGGCGTAGCACTCGCTGTTATAGCCGAGCACACTCCGTAGAGAGCAGCAGCACTGGCTCATATCAGTGCAGCAGCGGTATATGCGAGCACAGGATGCTCACTACGTGCATCAGCGTGTATCACTGAGCATCAGCGAGGATAGACTGATCCGCAGATGAGAGTGCTCGCATCGCTGTCTATAGGCTCACATGCGCGTCGATAAGGTCACAGAGACTGCAACGTCATCACATGGATCTCATAGTCACCACATAGATCGCGACATATCAGCATACATGGCATACTGACAGCACGCATGGCATATCTCCAGCATCTGAGCGCAATACATATCATGCGAGCGTATTATCAGACATCGCACGCACGATCAGGATACATACTGCAAGCATTGCAAATCATAGCCGACTGCTGCTCATATCGAGTATCAGTCGTGCATTGCGGCTCATACTCTAGAAGCGATGTCACATCGTTTCAAGCGTCTGCGCATAGTTATCAGTGTGCGTATCACTGTTCGAGCAGCGTGTATCAGTTAGCATGACGCGGTCATAGGGATCATGCCGTTGATTTACGCAACAGCGGCTTATATAGCTCCACCAGAGTATTGGTACAGACACTGCGACAACTCACGATCATGAC
>JYOD01000245.1 GCA_000955785.1 Burkholderiaceae bacterium 16 | reverse complement strand
TCCTGGTCGATCTCGCGCAGCGCGCGGCGCTCGGTGGCCTCGGCGCGTTCCTGCGTCACCGCGACCTGCGCGCGGGTGCGCTCCAGCTCCGTCGAGAATTGGGTACGCAACTCAACCAGTTGCCGCTCGAGCGCCTCGACCTGGCGGGTTCCTGCCTCGTGACGCGCCTGCGCGGCCGCGTGGGCCTGGCGTTCGGCGTCCAGTTCCCCCTGCAGCGCCGCGCGCGCCTGCTGGGCGGCGTCGAAGTCGGCCTGTACGGCGGCTGTCTCCTGCTCGGCCACCACCACCGCGGCCCGCGCCTGGTCGCGCTGCGCTTCCGCCTCGCTCGCCTGCAGCCGCGCTTCGGCCCGCAAGGCGGCCAGCTCGCCGGTGGCCGCCTCATTGGCGGCCTGCCAGATCGATTGCACGGCATTGGCGGCGATCGCCTTGAGCGCGTCCGGCAACTCGGGATGGTCGATGGTCACGCGCATCTTGCCGCGCAGGTCCGCCCAGAACTGCGCCAGCACCTCGGTGGGCGTGCCCATGCTGCCCTTGCGCACCAGGCCGTAGAGCTTGTTGGCGGTGGGCGTGATGCCATACCGGAAGAACAGCAAGGCGCAGACCTCGCGGTAGAGCGCGCGGGTCTCGGGGAACTGCGCGCGCAG
>JYOD01000244.1 GCA_000955785.1 Burkholderiaceae bacterium 16 | reverse complement strand
CCAGCGCTCCACGCCGTCGCGGCCACGCCGGCAGAAGAAGGCGCCCATGCGGGTCTCGGCCACTTCCGCCGCGCGCAGGCCGCCGAGATACAGCACCGTGAAGAGCCAGCGGCAGCGCGCCGCGTGCAGGCGCTCGCGCTCGGTCGCACTGTCGCTCGTGCCCGGCATCGCCTCGATGGTGTCCTTGACCGCCTGCCACATGGCGTGGCTGAGGTAGCGCGTGATGCGGGGCTTGGACTGGCCGCGTTGGCTGCGTGCCAGGGAGAGCGGATTGCCGGCGAGGTAGCCGGCGTCCACCAGCCAGGCGAACAGCGTATTGAGGATCACCATCGCGTGCCGCGTGCTGGCCGGGGAGAGCGGGCCGGCGAACGGCCGCCAGTCGGGCGCGCCGCGCGCGAGCTTCTTGCGCGACGCCATGACCCAGCGCCAGGCGGGCTGGGGATCGGCGAGGAAACGCTCGTACAGCAGCAGGTCCTCATGGGTGAGCGACGACAGCGGCTTGCCCTGCTGCAGGACGGCCCACAGCAGCAAGCGCTCGACCTCGCGCCGATAGGTCTGCAGGGTGGCCGGCGTGTCGGTATAGCGCGCCAGCCAGGCGGTGACGGCGGCCAGATCGTCAGCGGCCGAGATCTGCGGGATGCCGCCGCGGGCCCGGTTGCTGTTGAGGATCGTTAATTCCGCTAGCGGTGACCGCTATATCCGCTAGCAATCACATGGTAACTTCTCAATAACCCGGGGCAGCCCCGCTGGGGCTTCTCGCGGAAGGACCATCTTTCCCAGAGGCTGGTCATGTTGGATCGAAGCGCTTCCGAACCAGCTTATTCGATCCT
>JYOD01000243.1 GCA_000955785.1 Burkholderiaceae bacterium 16 | reverse complement strand
CGGACTCGCGCAGCATCTCGATGTCTTCGCCCAAGTCGAACTTGAGGCCTGGCAGGTCGGTCATGGCGGTCTCCTGATCCGGTTCAGTTACTTGTGTCTTACGGGTTTCGCGATCTTGCGCCGCGATAGGTGACAGGTGATGGGTGATGGGTGATAGGTGTCAGACGTGGTCAAGCGTGCGCACCACGCACAAGGTCATCAGCATGGTGGCCACCGCCTTGCGCACGCCCGCGGTCTCGGTGAATACATCGCCCTGCGCCACGATCAGCGTGCGGCCGGGCTTGAGCACGCGGCCCACCGCCACCAGCCGCTCGCCCTTGGCCGGCGACAGCAGGTTGATCTTGTACTCCGCGGTCAGCCCCGCCTCACCCTCGCCCACCATCGACAGCGCCGCGTAGCCGCAGGCACTGTCGGCCAGCGCCCCCACGGCGCCACCGTGGAAGAAACCGTGCTGCTGGGTCACGCCCTCGGACCACGGCATGGCGATCTCGACCTCGCCGCGCGTCACCCGCGTCAGCGCCGCGCCGAAGGTGGTCATCAGGCCCTGGCGGGCGAAGCTGGTGGCGATCGCGTCCGCGCGCGCGGCCGGCAAGGAGGTGGATTCGACGGCGAGAGGCATGGGCTTTCCTTTTGTTCGCCGGCCGGCAACGCAGAGGCCCGGCGCGGACGATGGGCTGAGAAGCTATTCTATTTACGTTTACGTAAACGTCAATCAAATCCACCAAAGACCGGATGATAATGCCGCATCAGGCGCTTTTTGCCTCGTCCGCAGGGCCTTCCGCACCTGTATGGGCCGCCAGCAGTGCCCGGCACTGCCGTTCATGCTGATCGATTTCCGCAAGCTGTGCCTGCAGGTCCTCAAGCTGGCGCTCCAGCGTGCCGCGATGGTGCGCCAGCGAGTGAAGGAAGCGCTCGAGTTGCGGCGCCGTGTCGCGCGGCGATTCGTAGAGATCCAGGATCTCGCGGATTTCGTTCAGCGTCAGGCCCAGGCGCTTGCCCCGCACCGTGAGCTTCAGGCGGGTGCGCTCGCGCCCGTTATAGACACGCTTGCGCCCGCTCGGGCCTTCGCGCTCGGGCGCCAGCAAGCCCTGGTCCTCATAAAAACGGATAGCGCGGGGCGTGACATCGAACTCGCGGGCGAGATCGGTGATGGTGTACGTCGGCGTGGCTGGCAAATCTGGCATGGTGGCCCAGTAAAAAAGTGAACGGTCGTTCGGTACAGAATGAAGTTTTCGCTTAATATTGAAAAAGCCCGCTCCAGTTAACGTTAACGTTAGCGTCAAGCAAAGCGGCTGGCAACCGTGGCGTGCATCGCAATTTTGCGACAGCTACCGTGACAACGAGAAAGTCCGCCTGCATGCGGCAGCGCATGCACAGGGCTTCGGACGAGAGAGAGACTCCCCCATGAACGCACTCGAACACCAACTCCAATATCCGTTTGGCGACACCATGCCGGCAGGCGGCGCGCGGCAGGAAGTCGCGCCTGGCGTCTACTGGCTCCGCATGCCCCTGCCCTTCGCGCTGGACCACATCAACCTGTGGCTGTTGCGCGACCGCATTGACGGCCACGACGGCTGGACCATCATCGACTGCGGCGTCACCAACGACACCATCAAGGCGCACTGGGAAACCGTATTCGCCAATGAACTCGAAGGCCTGCCGGTGCTGCGCGTGCTGGCCACGCACTGCCACCCCGACCACATCGGCCTGGCGCACTGGCTGTGCAAGCGCTGGGACGCACGGCTATGGATGAGCCTGGGCGACTATATGAACGCCCGCGTGATGGGTGGCGGGGGCGGCGTTGGCTCCAACGCCGGCGGCGACTTCGCCGCCAGCCACTTCGCCCGCCACGGCCTGACCGACCCGGACAGCCTGGAAAAGCTGCGCGCGCGCAAGAGCTACTACCCGTCGCTGGTGCCCGACCTGCCCACCCAGTACCGGCGCATGATGGGCGGCGATATCGTCAATATCGGCACCGACCCCGCCAGGTCCGGCTGGCGCATGATCACCGGCTTTGGCCACGCGCCCGAACACGTCGCGCTGTACAACGCCGGCATCAATGTGCTGATTTCCGGCGACATGGTGCTGCCGCGCATCTCCACCAATGTCAGCGTGTTCGACATGGAACCGGAAGCCAATCCGCTCAAGCTATACCTGGATTCCCTCGGCAAGTACGAGCCGCTGCCCGAGGATGTGCTGATCCTGCCGTCGCATGGCAAGCCCTTCCGGAATCTGCATACGCGAATCCGGCAACTGCGCGAGCACCATGTAGACCGCCTGGCCGAGACGCGCGCGGCCTGCGCGGAAAAGCCGTGCAATGCGCACGACATCGTCGGCGTCATGTTCAAGCGGCAATTTGATATTCACCAGATGACGTTCGCGATGGGCGAAGCGCTGGCCCACTTGCACCTGTTGTGGCACGCGGGGGAAGTCAGCCGGGAAGTCGGGGCCGACGGCGTAGTCAGGTTCAGGATGTTTGCCTGACATCGAAGTCCCGGCGCCGCGCGGTTGTCACTGGCTTGGCATACGGACCGAGAACAGCATAGCCAACCGGCGGCAAGGAAAAGCGCCATCGCCAGATCACGACTCGGTGTAGCCGTGTGG
>JYOD01000242.1 GCA_000955785.1 Burkholderiaceae bacterium 16 | reverse complement strand
CATCCACCGGGTATGCGCGCAGCTCCCGGCCGCTGGCGGCCATGGCAGCAAGCCAGCTCGGCACGTTCGTGTTCCCCGGCGAATGGGTTACGACTACGGTGTAGCCCGCGTCGTGCAGCCTGATGCTGATAGCCTCTCCCAGGCCGCCCATGCCGCCTGTCACAACTGCAATTCGTTTCGTCATACTGTCTTTCGTTCATCGTGACGTTGATTGACTCCAGGCACCCTTTGTGGTCCCGACTAAATTCCTTTGGCCTTCGACCGAGCCAGTCTGCACGCGACAAAGTGAACGTACTCCGTCCCGCCTGACCAGTTCGTCGGCGTTTCGAGTTCTGCTTCTCTCTTGTTGGCACACGGACTGTAAGCGCTCTACTCCCTCTGGCCGGAAAGCACCGAAGGACATAGCGAGCACCGCCCCTACTAACCTGGCGGGACTTGTGGCGCCGTGAACTGAACTAGAGGGAGGCCCGATAACGGAGCCTTCGACAGCTGGCATACGGAACCGGAAGACCAAGGCCCAACGAGGACTGCCTGTCTTGCGCAAATCGTCGGCAAACCTAGCCGACTTGCGCAAGCGGCGCACCACGACAGCGCCGTGGTGACCGATGCACAAGGGTTTCGCCTAATGACTTGGTCTGCCGCAGTATTTACGCGGCAGCGCGCTTGGCAGTAACCGACGTAACCTTGTTCGCGCCATCAAAGTTGGTCTTGGCGGCTTCTGCAACTTGCTTGGCTACCTTTTGCACCGCGTCATAGGTACCGTTGGTCG
>JYOD01000241.1 GCA_000955785.1 Burkholderiaceae bacterium 16 | reverse complement strand
CCGGACCACGCCACGCAGTCCCCAAACCTTGAACTCGTTGCCCACAGGAGCCCCCCAAATGGCCGAACTGATGAACCGTGATGATTTCCGTGCCGCCCTTGAAAACGCCATCAAGGGCAAGAGCGCCAACAAGGCCCCCTTCAGCGTGGCCTGGGCCAGCGGCAAGCTCTCCCGCGACCACCTCGCGCGCTGGGCCGAGAACCATTACCACTACGTCGGCCCCTTCGCCGACTACCTCGCCTACATCTACGCCCGCACCCCCGACCGCTTCACCGAAGCCAAGGACTTCCTGCTGGCCAATATGTATGAGGAAGAAATCGGCGGCGATCGCCATACCGACCTGCTGATCCGCTTTGCCGAAGCCTGCGGCACCACCCGCGAGCGTGTGATCGACCCCGACAATATGTCCGCCACCACCCGTGGCCTGCAAAGCTGGTGCTACGCCGTGGCCATGCGCGAAGACCCGATCGTCGCCGTCGCCGGCCTGGTGGTCGGCCTGGAGTCCCAGGTGCCGTCGATCTACCGCAAGCAGACCCCGACCCTGCGCGACAAATACGGCTTCACCGACGAGGAAGTCGAATTCTTCGACCTGCACATCGTCTCCGACGAGATCCACGGCGAACGCGGCTACCAGATCGTGCTGGAACACGCCGACACGCCCGAGCTGCAGCAGCGCTGCCTGAAAATCTGCGAGATCGGCGCACAGATGCGTCTGCTCTACACCACCGCGCTCTACCACGACTATGTCGCCCAGGAGATCTCCCTGCCTGAACTCGGCATGGCCGCCTGA
>JYOD01000240.1 GCA_000955785.1 Burkholderiaceae bacterium 16 | reverse complement strand
GAAGACCAGGCCACGCGCCTGCGCGACGCGGTGGCCACCTTCCGCGTCACCATGCGGCCGGAAGCGCGGCCGGTGCGGGCGGGCCAGGGCAGCGCCCAGCGGCTTGCGCAAGCCTGACGCGGCCAGGTATCCGGCCAAGGCAACAAGTTGAAGCAGTCAGTCTAAAGCACTGTTCCAGAAAAAAAGAAGTGGCACCTGTCGCTCGCATTGCCGGCAATCCGCCGGCACGGGCAGATGGGGCACCCGGTCAAGTCATTCAGAAAAGAGAGGTGGTCTGCATGCAATGGTTCAATCAGATGCGCGTCACGACCAAGCTGGTCGTTGGCTTTCTGGTCGTGTCGCTTATCGGCGTGGTGATGGGTCTGCTGGGCGTCGTCAATATGGGGCGCATGGCCGACTGGACCGGCAAGATCTATAACGATGACTTGCAGGCGCTCAAGGCAGTGCAGTCCGGCAATATCAGCCTGCTCTATGGCAGCCGCGCGCAGATCGCCCTGCTGTCCGCATCGACCATGGGCGAGCGTGCCGCCGAGAAAGACCAGATCGAGAAATCGCTGGGCATGCTGGACGAGAGCATGAAGCGGGCGCGCCAGGCATTCGCCCAGCCGGAAGGCCTGGCCCTGGTAAAGCAATACGATGCCTTGCTGCCGGCCTACCGCGAGCGGTTGGGCAAGTATGTGGCGCTGGTGGGCAAACAGCCGCTCGATACCTCGCAGTTCGAGAGCCAGGTCTTTAGCGAGAGCGCCGACCTGATCAAGGAGAGCCGCGCGCTTGAGGACTTGATGGCCAAGATGGTCAAGCGCCGCGACGATCGCGCGCTGACCAATATGGAAGAAGCGCGCGGCGTCTACGAGGGTACGCGCCTGTGGATGCTGGGCCTGGTGCTGGGCGGCCTGGCCGTCTCCGTGCTGCTTGGCGCATTCCTCGCCCGCACGCTGTCGCGCCAGCTGGGTGGCGAACCGGCCTATGCCGTGGCCATCGCCTCGCGTATCGCCGAAGGCGATTTCTCCGCGGAAGTGAAACTGCGCAGCGGCGACAAGGACAGCCTGCTGCACGCCATGAAACAGATGCAGCAGCAACTGTCCACCATGGTGCGCGATTTCAAGGACTCGGCAGAGTCGATCGCCTCCGCTTCGCGCGAGATCGCCGCGGGCAACAGCGACCTGTCGCAGCGTACCGAGCAGCAGGCCGCGTCGCTGGAAGAAACCGCATCGAGCATGGAAGAGCTGACCAGCACGGTACGCCAGAACGCGGACAACGCGCGGCAGGCCAGCGGCCTGGCGGCGAACGCATCGGAGACAGCCGTCAAGGGCGGCGAAGTGGTCGGCCGC
>JYOD01000239.1:403-1182 GCA_000955785.1 Burkholderiaceae bacterium 16 | reverse complement strand
AAAGCCACGCTATCGTTTTCCGATGGTTCCCCCAGCGTTGAGCTGCCGATTTATACGGGTACCGTTGGCCCCGACGTAATCGATATTCGCAAGCTGTACGGACAAACCGGCAAGTTCACCTATGACCCCGGTTTCATGTCGACGGCTTCGTGCAATTCGAAGATCACCTATATCGACGGCGACAAGGGCGAGTTGCTGTACCGCGGCTACCCGATCGAGCAGCTGGCGACCAAATGCGACCACCTGGAAACCTGCTACCTGCTGCTCAAGGGCGAACTGCCCAACGCCAAGCAGAAGGAAGAATTCGTCGGTGCCGTGATGAACCACACCATGGTTCACGAGCAGATGCAGTTTTTCCTGCGCGGCTTCCGCCGCGATGCCCACCCGATGGCCGTCCTGACGGGCCTGGTGGGTGCCATGAGCGCGTTCTACCACGACGCCATGGACATCGATGATCCGCACCAGCGCGAAATCTCCGCGATCCGCCTGATCGCCAAGATGCCGACCCTGGTCGCCATGGCCTACAAGTACAACATCGGCCAGCCGTACATCTATCCGCAGAACGACCTGTCCTACTCGGGCAACTTCATGCGGATGATGTTCTCCACGCCGTGCGCCCCGTACAAGGTGAACCCGGTGCTCGAGCGCGCGCTCGACCGCATCTTCATCCTGCACGCCGACCACGAGCAGAACGCATCCACCTCCACGGTGCGCCTGGCCGGCTCCTCGGGTACCAACCCGTTTGCCGCCATCGCCGCCGGCGTGGCTTGCCTGTGGGG
>JYOD01000239.1:0-392 GCA_000955785.1 Burkholderiaceae bacterium 16 | reverse complement strand
ATCAAGCAGGTCAAGGACAAGAACTCGGGCGTGCGCCTGATGGGCTTTGGCCACCGCGTGTACAAGAACTACGACCCGCGTGCCAAGCTGATGCGCGAAACCTGCTATGAAGTGCTGAACGAACTGGGGCTGCACAACGACCCGCTGTTCAAGCTCGCCATGGAACTGGAAAAGATCGCGCTGGAAGACGAGTACTTCGTCAGCCGCAAGCTGTACCCGAACGTGGACTTCTACTCGGGCATCGTGCAGCGCGCGCTGGGCATCCCGACGTCGCTGTTCACCTGCATCTTCGCCCTGGCACGCACGCCGGGCTGGATCTCGCAGTGGGAAGAAATGATCACCGATCCGGAATACAAGATCGGCCGTCCGCGCCAGCTGTTCAACGGTGCGGC
>JYOD01000024.1 GCA_000955785.1 Burkholderiaceae bacterium 16 | reverse complement strand
TTTAGGCAGGGGAGGACGTCAACTATTGCTACTCTCTTATCGGGTTTGAGTGTCGGTGCGGCCGTGGCACCCGAGCGTCAGAATGCGAAGTTCTGGGACACGCCCGTTGTGGTCACGGTGACCGGCTGAGTGATGACCGACCCGCTGGCACTCGTAGCCTGGATACTGTACTTGCCGGCCACAGTGCCATCCTGCGTGAGCGGGATCCCCCCAGCCGGCAGGGGGGTCTGGTATGTGCCAACCGCAGGTCCAGCCAGGGGCAACGCCGGCTGCGTCAGGAACAAGCTGTAAGCCCCCGAATCCGACGCCGCCACGGTGGCGGCAATCTCGAAGGTAGCGCCGCCAGTCTGCTGCAAGGCACGGACCGTGCCCGCTGCAGTGGTGGGAGTGATCGTCCCGGAGACCCGGCCGAACGTTGAGGCCGGCAGGCTGAGCGGTGCAGCAGCCGTCGCGACGGCAGTGCTGCCGCGCGCCACGACCGGCACGCCGCGCACGATGCCGGTGCCGCGCCCGGTGGCCGAGGTTGGCACAACCACAACGTCCACATTGCCGGCGGTACTGCTCTGCTCGATCGGCGACAGCGTGAAGTTGCCGCTGGCGTCAGCCACGGTCGCCTTGACCACGACGCCATTGCGTTCAGCAAATACCTGGGCGCCTGGCGCAGAGGCCACCACACCAGTGACAGCGCCGCTCACCACCGTTGGCAAAGCGGTAACCACCGGCTTGAGCCCATAGGTCTTGTTGCCGCGTGTGACGATCGACTTGCAAGCATCGAAGTCCAGCACCAGATCGGTCAACGTATCAGGGGCCACGGTGAAGGGGCGGTTGATCTTGATGCCGGACTGGACGGCGCTGGGTGTGTCGAGCGCTTGCTCGGCAGCGCCAGTGGGTACCACCGAATTGGCAAGCGCGCCGGCACCATTGGCCACGAGCACCAGGCGGATCTGCTGGTAGGTGCCTGCCGGAAGCGGAGTCTGACCGAGAGTGGTGAGTACGCCATTTGTAAGCGACAGCAGATCAATTCGCCGTGCCGGGCTCACAGTGACGTCGACCCAGCCGGTGCCGTTGGTGTCTGCGTTGGGATCAGTGTGGACGCGAACTTTGTCGACCGTGACAAAGACATGATCAAAGCCACAGGCGGGTGCATCGGTCATCGACACACTCAAGGTGCCGGTACTGCTGCTGGTGGTGTTGCTGTTCGATGAGCCGTCGCCTCCGCCGCCGCAGGCAGCAAGAGCGAGTGCACTGCTCAATGCAAGAAGTCGCAATGGCAATGAGATGATTGTTGTGGTGTTCATGATATGTCCCCCTCGGAAATCGTTGGCTTGGCGAGCATAGTTTGGATCGCTCAGTCTCGTTGTAAAACTTTGTTAATGTCCGGCTGACGCAAGGAAGAATTGCAACAGGCGCCAGACAACAAGACAATGTTATGTCTAAAACCAATTGTGCGTTCCAGAAATCGATCTGCCAGGCTCAGCCAAATTCGGTGCTTTATGGTCGCGTCGAATCAATCGAGCCGGTGAATAAGCAACAGGAAGTTCCAGGCTTGCTGGGCACGGTCATCGGCGCTGTGGCGTGCAACCAGATCGAAAGGCGCACCGGCACCCAGACCGTCTAACGTGTCAACGTGCGGCTGGCCGATGGTCGCCTGGCAACAGTCCACGCAGCAGAATTTGGGTAATCTGCGCGTGGGCAGCCGTGCACAGGTGGCCAACGATATGGCAACGCCAAATGGATCGGCATCACGCGTGAACGGCACGCGCTGCGGATAGCCGCCAACAAATGATGTAGAGAAACCGGAGCACTGGTCCGATTGCGCTGCCCGTGCAGCCGAGCCCTTGCCGGATTCAAATCCTCGCGTCCACACGGGTAAAGAGCTTGCTCACAAGCGCATTCGCGATGAGCTCGTCCCCGATCACGACGTCCGACGCGCCAGCGCTCTCAAGTAGGGCTTTTCGTAAGTCATTCTCGCCGGCCGCGGCGATAGCGAGCGCAGGATTGAGTGTGTGAGCCATCAATGTGACAGTCAGCTTATTGTCGGCGTCGTGGGTAGTTACGACAAGCGCTTTGGCACAATCAAGCCGCGCGAGCCTGAGCACGTCGTCGAACACACCAGGTGGGCCAAGTAGGGCCATATACTCATGAGCACACGCTCGTTCGGCCGTGCCCCGATCCGCGACTAAGACCAGTACTGTCTCGCCTGCCTCGCGTAGTTGTCCCGCCACCAACTCACCGAGCGAATCGAAGCCAACCACGACGACATGGTTGGCGAGCTTTTCCAGCTTGCGTTCCATCGCCCTGTTCTCGCGATAGGCCATCACGTCGTCGCCTGACAGCATGCCTGTAAGCCTTGTCACTGCGTAGCCGCCGCCCAGCATTGTCGCAACCATGGCCACCAGCATGAACACCTTTCTTTGCTCATCGAATTCGGAGAAGTCGCCGAGCGTGGTGACAAGGTTCATGCCGTCCCACAAGGCTGCAAACAGTTTGGTGCCGGTCGGTGCGTTCGATCGATCAAGCAGCACCAGCCCCACGACGGCGCCAACGAGCAACAGGATCAGCAAGCCGATCGTATGGCGCACACGACGGCGCCATTCGCGTATTCGCAACGCGCCAAGGTGAGGTTCATCGACCCGATATAGCCACATCATTTACCCCCTAAACTGTTAAGGAAATGATCAAAGGGGTCTGCGGGTCTGCATTACGTTGCTCGCCGTTTTACCTGCAGTTTTCTGCGAAGGACACACGAAGATTCATCGTCATTCATTCGTCGTGTCGAGCGCCTCGTGGCGCACTTTGTAAGCACTTCAATCGACCGAAAAATCTCTGAGCTGATGCGAAGACCTGAATGGGGCTGCCAGTACTTACGACAGCTCGCTATCACTTCTTGTACTTGTCTGTGAAGAACATGCATCCTTCAGGATAAGCCATTCACGAGGGATTATCTGGTAAGCCCGAGGCGAACGGTATGCTGCAGTGCCGCACGACACTCGAGATCGCGATTTCGGGTACACGACCGTCAAGCTTGCCGGAGTTGTCCTGCATGGATGGCCTCTCCCTGGTCTTCAGGCAGGGATCTGCCAGCAGAAAGGTCGGCCAGCGATATACGCGGTCGTGGAAACAGGCAGCGTAGCTGCCTTGCTCGCGCGCGCCCAGGCGGGAACTCCTGCGACCGACGAAAGGCACGTGGTTGTCGACACCCGCCGTGGGCACATTTACCGTGGCCGTGCCAGCCTGGGCGCGCCGCTTGAAGTGCCGCACGTGCTTGAGCGACGACGAGCAGATGCCGGCGGTCAAGCCGAATTCGGTATCGTTGGATATAAACTACGAAGAATAATTTGGCGCGGTTCGCCACGCTATGCGGAGGAGACATGTTCAGCATTGGCAAGTCTCGTCGCAATGCAAGACTCGCTCTTGCCTGCGCCGGCGCGGCACTCGTTTCTGGATGCACGAATTGGGTCGGGCCAGACATGATCCGCGCCGGCCGACCGGCCTACAATAGCGCGATACTCGCCACCGGGGACGAGCAACTCCTGCAGAACATCGTGAGAACGCGATTTTATGACAGTGTAGGCTTTCTTACGGTGGCTTCAGTGACCGCAAACGTTTCAGTCACGGCTTCGGCAACAGTGCAGGCGGGCTTCGGGCCGGCGAGCAACTACGCTGGCAACCTCGTTCCGTTTGCCGGCATGCTCACGACGGAGCAGAATCCCACCATCTCCTACGCACCTCTCGCGGGCGACGAACTCCTACGGCATCTCGGCGCGGAAACGACGATGGAGCGCACTTTCTTGATGCTGAACAGCGCGGCCACGCCGGAGCAGGTCTGGAATATGATCGTCAGGCGCATTAACAACTTGCGCAACCCTGATTTTCCAGATCCACCGCTACTCATCGTCGACCCTCGGTTCGAGCAGGTCGTAGCCACCGCAAGCCTCCTGCAGCGGCGCGGGGTGCTCTACTGGGTGCAACTCGCGGGCAGTCAGAGTGGCTATGGTTTGGTGATACACAGTTATTCGCCAGATAACACTCGTGAGGTCGCGAAGCTGCTTTCGTTGCTCGGCGTGAAGTCTCCGGTGCTTGCCGGCGACGACATCACGATTCCCGTCCAGCTCTCCGTCGGCTCGCCGGATCCGGGCAGCATTGCCATCGAGACGCGATCGCTGTTCGACATGATTCGAATCGCAGGCGCCACTATCGACTTGGCCTCTGACACGTCGGGCGTGGCCCGTCAACCTGCTCCTGGCCCGGCAGCCGGTGACTTGCGAATTCGTTCGGGAAGCGCTCCGCCAGCTGATGCGCGGGTAGCAACGCAATATCGAGGCAGGTGGTACTACATAGACGGCGACGACCAGTTAAGCAAGCAATGGTTCACAGTCCTGCAACTGCTGGCAGGCGCACCGGCGGGGGTCAGCTCCGCAGCGCCGGTGCTGACGATTCCTGTCACCGGCCGGCGTTAAGGCTGCCAATGCATGTTGAGGCAAAACTGAAGGTGTCCTATGGACGCAAGAATTCGCGAAGGTAACGGGCGCGGTTTGGGGCTGGCCGTCAGGTCACAGCTGTCTGGTAGCGGCCAAAGGGTGAGTTTTTGTGCAGTTTTCTGATTGAAGTTGCCAAGCTCGTTGTCTGACCCCATCAATTGTGCGCAGCAAGCGCCCGGATCACCCAGTTGAATCCGCAGCCGAACCCGGCCATGCACCTCATCCTTGCGCCGGGCAGGCCGGTTGCCCCTGCCTTGATGCGCTTGCTACGATCCGGTCAGCCTGCGCCGGACGAAGACAATATGCTCGCGCAGTACATAGAACTGGTCGGCGTAGGCGAGCGGCATCTTCATCCTGTTCACCGCCTCCTCGATCTGGTCGAGGCGCGCAGCCAGCTCGGTCTTTTCCTCGTCGGTGGGGTTCACCAGCGCGACGCGCTCGATTTCTATCAAGGCGCCGTACCAGCGATAGATGCGGGATTTGACGCGCCAGCTGTACAGCGAAGGCACCAGCCGGAAGGCCGGAATCAGGATCACGATAATAGGCACCAGCACCACCAGTGCGCGGTCGAGCAGGCTCGCCAGCCAGAACGGGAGATGCCGGTAGAGGAAGCCCTTGCCCGATGCGTAGTAGCGGGTGGCATCGTCGCTCAGCGGAAACTCGTGTGCGGTCGCGGAGGGAAACTGCCCGGCATTCTGCATCAGGCTGGCTTTGCCGTGGACCTCGCGCGCGGCTTCGATCAGCAGGTCGGACAGCGCGGGGTGCAGGGTGTCGCGCGCCACCAGTTCCACCGTCGGGCTGATCAGGCGGATGGGATGCGACGGCAGGTTCTTGCCGAGGTCGAATACGCCGGTGGGCAGCACCAGTTTCTGCAGGTAAAGGAAGCGCCGGGTATACGCATCGGCCTGGGCGAAATCCAGCAGGCGGATGCCTGGCGTGCGGAACAGCTTGCGCATGGTCGGGCCCGTGGCGGAATCGCCGGTGAGCATGGCTACGTCGATCTCGCCGTCGACCAGCGCTTGCGCGGCGTCGTCGCCATCGTATGCGATGAGGCTGGCGCTGCCGCCAGGCTCGATGCCGTTTGCCTTGAGCAAGGCCAGGGCCAGCACGCGGGCACCGCTGCCTTCGCGGCCGATGGCGATGCGCGACTTGCGGAAGTCGGACAGCTTGTGCATTTCCTTGCCGCGGTACAGCACGGAGATCGGAGCATAGAACACGCCGCCCAGCGAGACCAGTCCGTCCTTGTCCACCTCACTGGAGATGCCGCTCTGCACCAATGCCAGGTCGACTGCCTGCTTGCCGTCGGCCAGCCGCCGCACATTGTCCAGCGAGCCCTCGGAGACCAGCACATTCAGCTTGATGCCATTGCGCGCGAGGATCTGTGCGTACTTCTCGGCCGCGTCATGGAAGGAGCTGCCCTTGGGGCCTGCGCTGATGGAGATGGTGTTCGGCGGCGCCGGCTGCACCAGCCAGACCGCCAGCCACAGCGCCGCGAGGCTGAATACAAGCGCGGGACCAAAGGACACAGCCAGGTCGCGCCAGGAAATGGCGACGAAACGGGCGCGCAATCGGTGGATATCGGGGAGCGCAGTGATTGGTCTGGGTTTTTCTGGCGTGGGGTCGGGCGTCATCGGCACGATTGCGGAGGGTAGAGCCGCTGGATGATAGCACCCGTGCAAGGCCGCATTTTCCATGCCCGGCGGCAGTCCGCATTGGTTTTACGGACTTCCGGAGCGCGGCGCGCTGGAAAGGGTGCGCGCACGTTGTCTACCGGTCACATCCAGCCTGCCCCCGGGAACCGGGCCAGGTATCTCCCCGAGGCACCGAAAAACGCAAGACGCTGACCCGTTGGGCGTACAAGCGCTGCCGCCCGACGCACCAGTCCGGCGGGCGCCGCTTTGCCGCTCCCGATGAACTATGCTGAATATCCGCCCTGCATCGTGAAGGAGACCGCCGTGCGCAAGTTCCTTTCCATTCTCGCCGCGCTTGTCCTGCTAGGCACAAGCAGCCTCGCGCTGGCCCACAATTGCCCGAACGAGATGAAGGCGATCGACGCCAAGCTGGCCACCAAGCCGGCGTTATCGCCGGAAGACGCCGCCAAGGTGGCCAAGCTGCGCGCCGACGGCGAGGCCTATCACAAGGCCGGCAAGCATGACGAGGCGATGAAGTCGCTTGGCGAGGCCAAGACGATCCTTGGCATCTGACCGGGCGTGCCGTACGCCTGAAACCGAATGCTGCAGAGTGGCATCGATGCCGCCCTGCAGCGTTTTTTTATTGGCGCTCCGGCCCCGGGACAGGACTCCGTTCAGTGCGTTTTCCCTGCCGGATCGCCCAGGATGGTTATCAGCTCCGGCACCGTGGGCAGCGCCCGCTCGCTGTGGCTGGCGCGCTCGTAAGTATCCCGGACTGCCTCCGCCGTCGCGCTTGCCGCGCCGAGTTCCTGCGCCATGGTGGTGTAGTAGCCCATGTCCTTGAGCGCATTGGCGATCGAGAAGCGGAAGCCCGAGTTGTCCTGCGACTCGATGTAGGGGCGCAGGCGGTTCAGGATGACGCCGTCGCCGCCGCCCTTGGCGAGCACTTCCACCAGCACGGCCGGGTCCACGCCGGAGCGCTGGGCACAGGCAGCGGCTTCGGCCAGCACCGCGGAAAAGCCCAGCGATACATAGTTGTGCAACAGCTTGAGCCGGTGGCCTGAGCCGGCCGGCCCGGCGTAGACGATGTTCTCGGCGAAGCAGGCCAGCAGTGGCCGGCATTCGTCGAACAGCGCGCGGTCGCCGCCGACGATTAGGTTGAGGCGGCCTTCGGCGGCTTCCTTTGGCGTGCGCGTCATGGGAGCGTCGAGGAAGCGCCCGCCGGCCTCAGCCACCGCGGCGGCAATGCGCTCGGTGGAGGAGGGGATGGCGGTGGAGCAGTCGATCACCACGGCGCCCGGGCGCAGGCCGGCGATCACGCCATCCGGGCGGAACAGCACGTCTTCCACTTCCGGCGTGCCGGTGACGCACAGGATCACGACATCCACCGCGCGCGCCAGCGCGGCCGGGCTGGCGACGGTGGCGGCGCCGGCAGCCAGCAGGTTGTCCAGCGGCTGGTTCCCGGGATGGTCCAGCAGCACCATCGGGTGGCCGTGCTTTGCGATATTGGTGGCGATGCCATGGCCCATCATGCCGATGCCGATCATGCCGATTGTCTTCATGCTGTCTCCGTTCTTGTGCTGGCTATTGCGGCGCGCTTGCCGGGGCCGCCGGCGCAGATGCCTTTGATTTCCAGGTAGTCCCGGCGCTCCACAGCGCCCGGGAAGCCGGCAAGTGCGATGACCCTGGCAGATCGTATCACCGAGTTGCTCGCAAGCCAGATCCGCAGGGGCACCTACCCCGTCGATGCGCGCCTGCTTACCGGGAAGTTCATGACCGGGCAATACGGCGAGAGCCGTACGGTGGTGCGCGAGGCTATTTCGCGGCTGAAGTCAGAAGGCCTGGTGGAGACGAGGCAGGGCAGCGGCACCTTGGTGCTCGATCCCAAGGCCACTGAGGTTTTGCGGCTCGAGCCCGGCGACGACAATCCGGCGCGGGGCGTAGTGCGCATCATCGAGTTGCGCCGCGGCATCGAAGCCGAGATGCCGCGGATCCGCCGGGAGCACGAAGCCATGTGCGCCGCCATCCAGGCGCGACCCGGAGCGCGCGCAAGGCAGCCTCCGGGTATATGAAAAATACGGTAGACCGTGTCGGGCAAGCCGACCAGGACTTCTGGGCCCGCCCGCGACTCGCGGCTGGCCGACGGATGGCGTCAGGCCGGTGGCGGCGCGAAGGCCGCGGATTGCCCTGGCTTGCGCAGCATCTTGTCTACCTCGCCCGCGTGCAGTTCTTCGATCTGGATCATCTGGCGCGCGAACTCCTCCAGCGCCACCGAGCGGTCTTCTACCAGCGCCAGCAACTCGCGATACAGCTTGAGGGCGGCGTTCTCCGCCTCCAGCGATTCGCGCAGCATGGCTGCGGTATCGAAGGTATGGCTGTCGAGCAGCTTGCCGATGGCCAGCGACGGATAGGCGCCGAGTGTGGTGATCCATTCCCCGGCCTGCTGCGCATGCAGCAGCGATTCGTTAGCCTGCTCGCGCAGCCAGGAAACGATCGGGATGCGGCCAAAGCCGAAGACCAGCAGCGAGTAATGGGTGTAGCGGACCACCCCGGCAAGCTCGGCTTCGAGGATCCGGTTGAGCACGCTTACCACCTTGTCTTTTTCAATTTCGGCCATGGCAGCTCCTTCCCGTCGTGTCGGCATTGCGATGCTGTGCTGCTATTGCCGGGTTGCGATCATCATGGAATCCGGCCCGCTGAGCGGCTCCACGCGCGCCTGCGCAAAACCCACCTGCCGGGCCCATGCGCAGCACTGCGCGCCGGTGTAATCGAAGCCGCCCGGCGTTTCGATCAGCATGTTCAGGCTCATCAGCAAACCGAAGGCGTTTTGCCGGCGCGCATCGTCGATCATGGCGTCGTAGACAATCAGGCGCCCACCGGCCGGCAGTGCCGAGTAGCACTTCTCCAGCAGGTAAAGCTTCTGATCGATATCCCAGTCGTGGAGGATGTGGCCCATGATCAGTACATCCGCGTGCGGGCAAGGGTCTGCGAAGAAATCGCCGGGGTAAAAGCGCAGGCGGTCCTGCAGGCCATGCGCGGCGACATATTCCTGGAACACCGGGCCAACCGCCGGCAGGTCGAAGCCGCCGCCGCGCAGGTGCGGGTGGGCCAGTGCGATCTGCACCGGAAGCGCGCCTTGCGCGGCGCCGATGTCGATAAAGGTCTGGCATTCCGCCCACGGGAATTTGCGCGCCATGGACTGGGCGGCGGCCAGGCTGACGCCGGTCATGGCTTGCAGGAATCCGCGCAGGCTCTGCTCGTCGCGATAGATCGCCGCGAAGAGGTCTCCCTCTTCGGCGGCCTCGCTTTGCGGGCGGCCGGTGCGCAGCGAGTCCGTGAGCGACGCCCAGCTCGGATACAGCCGCGCATTGGCCATTTCCAGCAAGCCGCCCACGTAGGTGGGCTTGGCCTTGTCCAGGAACAGCTCGGCGTCGGGCGTGTTGCGGTAGAGATTGCCGGGCTTGCCGTCTTCGCGTTCGAGTGCGTGCAACGCCACCAGCGCGTCGAGAAAATCCACCGCGCCACGCGGATGCAGGCCAAGCACGGCGCTCAGTGCCGCCGCGTCCTGCGGTGCCTTTGCCAGTTGCGTGAACACACCAAGCTCCACCGCGCTCAGGAGGGTCTTGGCGGCCCAGAAGCCCATGCCGAGCTGCAACAGCCGGTCCGGCGTCAGGTCCGGCACCTGCCAGGGGCTGGCGGCAGTTGCGTCGCGGGCGGCATCTTTTCCGTTCTGCATAAGTCACCTCATCACCGCCACCGGCTGACATCCGGGCGCCTGGGCGTGGGGTAGGATGCTGGTAACTCTAGATGCCGGAAGAGGCGAAATCCAGCGATTCCGGCAGCCGGCGGCGATGGCGGCGATCAAGCAGATGTGCAGGCCCCGGGACCAGCGCTTGCCGACGCGTGTCGCGCTGGGGCAGGTAGGCGCGGCGCAATGCAGGAAGTCTGATTACCGCGCACCAGGCCTGCGCAAACCGACAAGCCCGCCGCTCGGCGGGCCGTCATCCGATGGCGTCCGCCACCGCACGAAGCGCAACGTCAGCGCGAAGCCCTGGCGCGTGACGGCCGGCTGCGGATGGCTTCTTCAAGCGTATCGGCCAGCGCGCGCGTCCGGCGTTCCGCCAGTTGTTGCGCGGTGGCTTCTCCCGCCTGCGCGGGCTGTGCCGACAACGCCGGCAGCGTGCCGGTGCCCACCTCGTTCGAGATATTTGCGCGTCGGGCCGCATCGATATCTGCGTTCGGATTCTGGAACATAAGCGTCAGGGTCAAAGGCGGGTATTACGGTATTGCGGTATAGGCAGATCCGCATGTAGCGGGCTGGCCGCATTGTGCACCCGCGCGACGCGCGATCGATCCCCCGTGTCGGGGTAATCGCGAAAGACTATCGATTTGGCCTTAGTGTGCTAAGGGGCACTTTTTGTGCCCTCGCAAGGCCTCGCTATTGGCGGCTCGGTGCGCTCAGTCCGTGGAGCGGGGCAGAAAGCGCCAACCCGCAGGTTCCAGTGTGAAAGCGAATCCGGTGACGCGCTTTTCCGGTGCGCCGCCAACCGAAATCATGGCGTCGCAGCCAAGATTGCCGCTGTCGCGGCTCAGGCCGCAGTGGTTCAGTTGCTTGACCACCAGCGACTCGGCCATCGAAGTCAGTTCCGCGGCATGCTCGCCGGACGGATTCTTCTTCAGTTCCGCGCGGGCGAATTCGCGCATCGCGGCGGTGGCCTGGGCGGCATCGGGCCCGTTCACGTCGGGCGTTTCACGCCGCACCAGGACCCACGGCTCGGGATTGTCGCGAAAAGCCAGTGCGCGATAGCCGTCGCGCAGGCCGGCCTGGACGCCTACGATGCAAACGATCTCGCCGGCGCTGGCCGGCAGGCAGCCCTTGACCGCATGGGCCTTGATCGAGGCGACCAGCGAGGCCACAACCGGCGAGCGGGCACGTTCGGCGGCGGTCGGATCGGTCAGTTCCAGTTGCTTGATGCGCTCGGCTTCGAACTGCTGGATGGCGGCGGTGACCTGGGCCGGCGTGGGGGCCGCCGGGGTTGCCAGCGCGCTAGCGCATGCCAGGGAGAGCGACAGCGACGCGAATAGGGAGAGGCGCATGAACAGGGGGAGAGGGCCTTGATTGAGAAGGCCGCGAGTTTAGCACCTGGGTTACTGGCATGAGCAGCAAGGGGCGCTTGGACCCGCCTTCCGCCGTCGGTGCCGGACTTCGCGCCCTGTCCACGCATGAAAAAACCCGCCGGGTGGCGGGCGGGGAGGCCTTTGCGAGCCTTCCGTGTTGCGAGGGCGCTAGCCGGTCTTCTTCTGGTGATGGACGATGCGGTCCCACCAGTAGTGGAAGGGATGGGCGTGTTCCGGATAGAGCACGGATTTGTGGAAAAAGCCGGCGCGAATAATGAAAGCGTAGAGCAGGACGATTGCCCCGAGGAAGAGCATATAGGTTGCCATGGCGGCTCCTTTGAGGTGGCCATGATTCATTGTAGGCCTGTCGGGTTTGACGAATGGCGGCGAAAGCGCCAATGGCCGACCCGGTGTGCGCCCTGCGGCCGCGGGCCGCCGGCGCGCAAGCAAGCGGTAAGAATTTCAAGCAGGCGGTGCGTCGTACACACGAAGGGTGTCGGCGTCGCCGGTCAGGGCATGCACGAGCCGCACCACTTCGTCGGGGTGGCAGGGCTTGGGGCAGTAGCGCACCGTGGCATTGGCAATCGCGGGTTCCGGCCTTGCGCCGGTCGAGATCACGACAGGCGTAGCACTGAGCGCTTGCTCGCCCAGCAGCAGATTGCACAACAGCGCGCCATCGGCGTGCGGCATGACCCAGTCGGTCACCACCACGCTGGGATGCACGCGCTGCGCGAGGGCAAAGGCGCTGAGCCCGTCGGACGCCCTTTCCACGGCATAGCCGTCTTGCTCAAGCGCGCAGGCCAGGGCGTCCGCTACGCCAGGTTCGTCGTCAACTACGAGAATGGTATGTACGCGACTCTGCACGGGATCTGCCTATGATGGAGGCGGGCTTCGAGCCTGAAGCGCGCTCGGGTGATCCGGATGCACGCAAGGGCCGGGCCAGAGGGAATATGAGAGAGCCGCGCCCGCATGGCCGTGCTGGTGCGTTCTCGCCAGCGTGCGCGGCTGCGCCTGTGGCGTCTCCGGCATCCATGTCGCACGCCGCAGCGGTTTCTTCGGCGGCGTGCCTGCCATCCTCGCTCACTCACGGCTCCAGGGGCCGGAAACAGCCTATGCCACTCATCGAAAGCGATATCCCAGCCCGCCTCGACCGCCTGCCGTGGTCGCGCTGGCACTGGCGGGTGGCGATCGCGCTAGGGGTGGCCTGGGTGCTGGACGGGCTGGAAGTCACGCTGGTGGGCTCGCTGGGCGGCGTGCTGGAGCGCCCGGACGGGCTGGGCCTGGATGCGTCGCAGGTGGGATGGCTTGGATCTCTGTATGTGGGCGGGGCGGTTCTGGGCGCGCTGGTGTTCGGCCGGCTCGCCGATCGCCTGGGCCGCAAGACGTTGTTCCTGGTGACGCTTGCCGTGTACATGGCCGCGACCCTGGCCACCGCTTTCTCTACCGGTTTTGTGTTCTTCGCGGTGTGCCGTTTCCTGACGGGCGTTGGCATAGGCGGAGAGTACGCGGCCATCAACTCGGCGATCGACGAACTGATCCCGGCCCGCCTGCGCGGACGAGTCAATCTCGCCATCAACGGCAGCTTCTGGGTTGGCGCGGCGCTCGGTGCGGGGCTGAGCCTGATCTTGCTGGATCCGCGCGTGCTGGGCCCGGCGCTGGGCTGGCGCGCCGCGTTCCTGCTCGGCGCGGTGCTGGCGGTGGCCATCCTGATGGTGCGCCGGGATGTGCCGGAAAGCCCGCGCTGGCTGCTTTCGCACGGGCGTGGCGAGGAAGCCAGCCATATCGTCACCGCGATCGAGGCGCAGGTGACCGCGCAGTACGGGACGCTGCCACTGGCAACCGGCACGGTTACGTTTTCCCGGTGCGGCGCGGCCACCCTGGGCGAGGTTGCGCATGTGCTGTTAAAGCGCTACCGGCTGCGCAGCGCTGTGGCCCTGGCGCTGATGATTTCGCAGGCGTTTTTCTATAACGCCATCTTCTTCACCTATGCATTGGTACTGACGCGGTTTCACGGCGTGCCTGACAACCGCGTAGGGTTGTACATCTTCCCCTTCGCGCTGGGCAACGTGCTCGGTCCGCTGCTGCTGGGGCCGCTGTTCGATCACGTGGGACGGCGCCGCATGATCGGGCTTACCTATGTGCTGTCAGGCGTGGGCCTGGGGTTGACCGGATGGGCCTTCGTGCAGGGCTGGCTCGATGCGCGCAGCCAGGCGCTGTGCTGGTCGGCCGTTTTTTTCCTGGCGTCCGCCGCGGCCAGTTCTGCCTACCTGACGGTTAGCGAGGTCTTTCCGCTAGAGACGCGCGCGCTGGCCATTTCCATCTTTTACGCAGTGGGGACGGGTAGCGGGGGGTTTATCGGGCCTTTGCTGTTCGGCGCACTGATCGAAACCGGCAGTCGTGCAGCGGTGGCCGGCGGCTATGGCATTGGTGCGGCGCTGGTGATTGGCGCGGGCCTGTTCGCCTTGCGCTATGCCGTCAGCGCGGAAAAACGGCCACTGGAGGAGATCGCGCCACCGCTGTCGGCGCGCAAATAGTGAATGCCGCCAGCGCGAACGCCGCATCCGCGGGCGCGGTGGTCGCGCTCGCCTTGCTGTCCCTTTCGCGGGAGCGTTTCAGTTGTCTAGGAAGCCGAGACCGGATCCTTCCGGCGGAATGCTGCCTGCGCGGTGGCGATCAGCCGGCCCTGGTTATCCGTGATCTCGGCGTTGGAGAAGAACACCCGCCGCCCGCCGCCCACGCGCCGGCCCACCACTTGCAGCGGTTCCACGTGCGCGGAGGAGACATAGTTGACGTTCAGCGAGATGGTCGTGGCGGCGCGGCGCACGCCGTTCTCCGGGAACAAGCCGGCGTAGCCCCCCGCCGCGTCCAGCAGCGTGGCCAGGATGCCGCCTTGCACCACGCCCGTATTGTTGACGTGCGCGGCCTGCGGCACCAGCGACATCCGTACCAGGTCCGGTTGCCACTCTTCGATGACGACATCCAGGGATTCGAGAAAGGGATTTTCCAGCGCGTAGGGCTGGCTTGCGGGGGTGTTGTCAGGCATGGCTACCGGGCCGGTGGTGATGAGTTGGAATGGCCGTAATGATAGCCCCGCATTCGTGGCTGGCATCCTTCACGGGTTCTTCGTATCATCGAAAGGCTAGGTTCGCTGCTCCGGAGTGAAGGGGAAGTAGAAACGGCGTTGCATACCCTCACCCCTAAGGAGACCGCGATGCGCAGGCATCCACAGTCCCTGGCCACCGTGCTGAGCGTGGCGCTTGCCGTTGCCGGGACGCTTGGCCCGGCCGCCGTGGCGCTGGCTGCGCCCACCACCGATGCCAGGATCGTCGTCGAGGCCACCAATGGCCAGCTCAAGGCGCTCAAGGGCAAGGTCTTCGACAAGGCCTGCAATGAATCCGTGGACTACGACGCGACCGTGATCGACCTGAACGGCGACGGCCAGCCGGAGGTGTTCACCAACCTCTACGGCACTTGCGTGGGCGGCATGGCCGGGGTCTTCATGCAGTTGTACATCAAGGATGCCAGCGGACAGTGGAAGCCGCAGTTCGGCTTTCCAGGGCAGCCGGAGGCGTTGAAGTCGAAGAACCTCGGCTTTCCCGACATCGCGGTGGGCGGTCCGGGCACCTGCTTTCCGGTCTGGCGCTGGAACGGCAAGGAGTATGCGCCGTACAAGAAATGCCGGTAGCCATGGCTCAGGGCGCCACGCTCATGACCAATAGCCCGCATCCGCCCAGCGCCCCCGTCCACAGGGACGCGCGTACGGCGATCGCAGGCGCGTAGGAAAGCAGCAACACCAGCAGCAGCGCGCCGAGCGTCAGCGTGCCGAGCCAGGAGACGGTGCCCATCGGCCAGCCTTCGTGCCGCACGCAAGCCGCCAGGGCGAGGGCCAGCGCGGCCCAGCCCAGCCCATGCAGCCGCAGCCGCTCCGATGCGCAAGGGGAACTGCCGCGGCCATGGCGATCGGCATAGTGGCGGTCAAGCGTCTGGCTGAGCGCCGTGAAGCCGCTATAGGTCAAGGCTAGCGCGGTGAAAAAGCCAAGGCTGGCGTTCATGCCGCCCCCTTCGCGTCGCCGCCCTGCAGACCCGCATCGCCGGCTCGCGCCGCGCGCCGCGCGGGCGTGCGTGCCTTCGAGCGGCGGCCCAGCATATACGCTGCCGCGCCCAGTGCGATGCCCAGTGCAAGTATCGTCAGGTCGAAGCCCGCCACGGCCGCGGGCCCCTGGCCCTGCAGCAGCGTCACGCCCAGGTGGGTATCGGTGGTGACGGCGTTGAGCACCGGTATGGCGGCGAGCATCAGCGCGCCGCCCCACAGTTGCGCACGCCACATTCCGCGCGTTGGCCGTAACTGTGCCAGCACGGCGGCTGTGGCCCAGGCGATGAAGAAGGCATGGATCTCAGCGTCGGGGCGCTGCGCCATCGACACCGGCAGCAGCCGGTTGGCCCAGAAATAGGCGGCGAATGCGATCGGAAGGCCGGCAATGGCACCGATGTTGAGTGCGTCCACCAGCCGCAGGCCGAAGCTTGGGCGCGCGCCCGTGGCGAGCGCCCTGGCCTGGCCCTGGCGCGTCTTCACGCCCCATAGCAGCGCGCCCGTGGCGACCATGGCGCAACCCGCCAGGCCGCTCAGGAAGAACAGCGCGCGTAGCAGGGGGCCGGCGAAGTGCGCCTCGTGCAGGCCCACCATCACGCCGCGGGTCTGGCTGGCGGCCGCGGGCGTATCGCCCACGGTTGCGACAAGGGCGCCCGTGACGCCATCGAAGCGCATCGACGGTTCGTCGGAGGACAGTGATTTGCCCGCGCCGCGCGACACCCTGATGGTGGCGTTGGTGTCGCCGGGCAGCGTGATATCGATCCTGCCGGGCTGCGCGCCATCCCAGTGGCGCGCGGCTCGCTCGACCAGCGGCGCGACCGGTGCCAGCGGGGCTGCCTGTCCGCTTGGCTTTGCCTGGGGCGCGCGACCGAAGGCATCGTTGAAGAAGGCCTGCTGGCTGCCCTGGTATGCCGTCTGGATGCCCCACGGCATGTACATGAACATCAGCGTCACCAGGCCGGTGTAGGTGATCATCAGGTGAAAGGGCAGGGCCAGCACGGCCGTGGCATTGTGCGCGTCGAGCCAGGAGCGCTGGCCCTTGCGCGGCCGGAAGGTGAAGAAGTCCTGGAAGATGCGCCGGTGCGTGATGACGCCGCTGAGGATGGCGACCAGCATGAACATGGCGCAGAAGCCGACGATCCAGCGCGCCCAGATCGCCTGCATGAAATACAGGTCGAAGTGCAGGCGATAAAGGAACTCGCCGCCGCGCGTGTCGCGCACCTGTTGCAGGAAGGCGCCGGTGGCGGGGTCCAGCGTGCGGCTCTCGAAGCGTCCGCGGCCGCCCCCGATGCCGGAGGCCGCGGCGCCGGGCGGACGCATCCAGCGCACCTGCACCGCGGGGTTGCGCTCGTCCGGCAGGTCGATGAGCCAGCGCGGCGAATCGGCTGCGTTGTGCTGCAGGAATGCCACCGCGCGGCTCGCTGCTTCGGCGCTGGACACTGGCGTGGCCGCCGGGCGATGCAGCTCAGGCTTCATCCACAGCGTGATCTCGTCCTTGAAATAGCTCGCTGTGCCGGCGCAGAACACCAGCAGCAGGACCCAGCACACCAGCAGCCCGGACCAGCTGTGCAGCCATGCCATCGACTGACGCAAACCGGCCTTCACGATGCGCTCCGCAAGGCAGCCAGCAGCGCGCCAAACACGATCGCGGGCACGGCCACGCCGGTCCATGCACGCAACGGGCTGCCGGCGGCGAACACCCATAGCACCGCACACGCGTACTGCGAGAACGACAGCAGCGTGGCGGTCATCACCGCCTCGGCGGGGGGCAGCGGCAGCAGCACGGCCAGCAGGCCGGTGGCTATGGACGCCAGTACGTAACCGCCCCCGATGGCGGCCACCACGCGCGAGACAACGCTCAGGCGATAGCGGCCGGTCTGGTTCAGCCCCATGTCGGCCCCTTCCTTACTTGTTCGGCGCGGCGGCCGGTGCCGCGGGCAGCGCGGCCAGGCCATCCGTCTGCGTCAGCGACAGGGTGGTGACGTAGCTGGCGATGTCATACGGCTTGCCGTTGCGCTCGCCGGGCGTCTTGTCGACGTGGTGCACTTCCAGCACGTAGGTGCCCTGCCACGGCTGCGCCAGGCGCACGATCCCCTGGTCGTCGGTGCGCAGCTCCCGGCCCCAGCCCGACTGTACCGCTACGCCCACCTTGGCCTTCGGCAGCGGTCGGCCGGCGTAGACCACCTGGTACTCGCCGGCGCGGCCGGTCGGCACGATGTCCAGCGCAAGCTTGGGGGCCAGCGCGGCAGTGCTGCCGGCGCCAAGCAAGCGGGCTGCCGGCGTCCAGGCGGTGCGGATCACCTTGTCGCCGTCCTTGCGTTCGCGCACGGGATAGCCGGCATCCTGCGCGACGATGGACTCGCCAGCGCCGGCACGCGCCGATAGGACGAAGCCGTTGGCCGCCTTGTCGGCCTTGAGCGGCTGCTCGCCGCTGGCCGTCACCAGGGTGGCGCTGGGCTGCACGAAGCGGTCAAGCAATCCCGGCGAAACCTCGCGCAGGTTCTCGTTGAACTCGCCGAAATACAGCTGGGCCGTCGCTGGCGTCTGTTCCAGCCAGACCTGATGGGCCTGGGCGGTGCCGGCAAGCGCGGCGCCGCAAAGGAGGGTGGAGGTAATGAGGCGATGCATTGATGCGTCCTTTCAAGGTGAGGCGGTGCGTGGCGGCGCCGAGTTGCGCATGGTGCCCGGCCGGATACCCGGAAAGCGCCTTGCGAAAGACGCATATGATAATCGTTCGCATTTAAATTGTGTGGATTTTGCAATATGACGACGGATTGCCCGGGTTGGATGCGATACCGGGCGGAGGCGCTCCGGAGGCCGGTTTGCAGCGCCTGGGAGGGCGGCAGGAGTGGGGCTTTTGGCCTGTTGGAAGTATGCTGATCTGGAGGGTTGCGGGGCCGGAGTCCGCGCTCGGCTATCATGTGCGAGCTTCAGGATGACCGGTGTGCGGCCAGCATCGCATCCTCGACCATTTTCCCGCCCCTATTACCCGCATTTATTGTGTCTTCCGCCATGCCTTCTTCAGTTCCCGCCGACGTCAGGAAAGTCGCTGCCATTGTCTGGATTCGCGTCCAGATAGAGCGGCTCGGCATCTCCATGGACGAACTTGAGGCGGCAGGTTGTTTCGACAGGGTGGTGGCCCCGGCCCCGGCCGCCGCGCCCGTGCTGGCCACGGTGCTGGCGGAACCGGTGTTGCCGCCGGCGCTCTTGCCTGCCGGCCCCGTGACGGCGCCGCCGGCGGTAGCGCCGAAGCCATCGCGCAGAGTGGCAGCCCACAAACGCGGGCCGGCCCGGGATACCGCGCCAGTACAAACGCAGGCGGCCGCCGCGCCGGCGGCTATCGCAGCCGCAACGCCCGTGCCCGCGCCCGATTCAACTTCGGTGGCGATGCCGGCGGCAGATTCTGTGACGCCGCCTGTATCCGCTTCGGAGCCGGCGCCTGCCCCGGCAGCGGTGCAGTTGCCGTTGCCGCTGCCGTTGCCGCTGCCGTTGCCGTTGCCGGCGCGGGTGACGATGTCCGTGCCCGCGTCGAAAGCGGGGGCAATCGTGAAACGGGCGCCAGTTGCGGGGCCGGCTCCGGCATCTGCTCCGGCAGCATCGGCACGCGCAGTGCCGGCACCGGCACCGGCCATGGCAGCCTCCATGGCAGCCTCACAGACGCCTGCGGCCGCTCCTGCACGCCGCTATCGCAATGCCGAGGGACAGGTCTGGGATGGCGAAGGCCCCATGCCGGCCTGGCTGCTGCGCGCGGTGAACGCGGGCCAGTCGGTGGAGCACTTCCGGGTGAGTTGACGGCAGCGGCGGGTTGCCGCTGCCGTTGTTCAGGCCTGTGGGTTGAGCAGGGTGCGGCAGCGGATAAACGCCGGTTCCGCGTCCAGCGCGGCAATCAGTTCCGGCGACGGGGCCTTGTCCAGATCGGTCACTACATAGCCCATCTGCCCACTGGTTTGCAGATGCTGCGCCACGATGTTGACCCCGTCGCGCGCCAGCAGCGTGTTGAGCGCGGCGAGCGCGCCCGGCGCATTGCCGTGCACGTTGAGCAGCCGTGCCGGCGACGTCAGCGGGCCGGGGCTGACCTCGGGGAAATTCACCGCGCCGATGGTGTCGCCGGTCCGCAGGAAGGCGATCAGCTTGGTGGCGACTTCGGTGCCGATATTTTCCTGCGCCTCTTCGGTGCTGCCGCCGATATGCGGCGTCAGGATCGCGTTGGGCACGCCTTGCAGCGGGCTGGTGAAGCGGTCCGCGTTGGTCTTGGGCTCCTCGGGGAACACGTCGATCGCGAGGCCGGCGATGTGGTTCGCGTCGCACGCCGCGCGCAGCGCGTCGATGTCCACCACCGTGCCGCGCGAGGCATTGATCAGGATGGCGCCACGCCGGAACTGGCCGAGCACCTCCGCATCGATCATCTTTCTGGTCTGCGCGGTGGCCGGCACATGCAGCGTCACGATGTCGGCATGCGACACCGCATCCGCCAGCGAGCGCGCCGCGCGCGCCGAACCGAGCGACAGCCTGGCCTGCACATCGTAGTACACCACGCGCATGCCCATGGCTTCGGCCAGCACGCCCACCTGCGAGCCGATATTGCCGTAGCCGATGATGGCGATGGTCTTGCCGCGTGCCTCGAACGATCCGGTGGCGCCCTTTGCCCACTTGCCGGCATGCGCCAGGGTGTTCTTCTCCGGAACGCGGCGCAGCAGCAGGATTGCTTCGGCGATCACCAGTTCGGCCACCGAGCGCGTATTCGAGAACGGTGCGTTGAACACCGGCATGCCGGCGCGGGCCGCGGCGTCCAGGTCTACCTGCGAGGTGCCGATGCAGAAGCAGCCGATCGCGATGAGGTGCCTGGCGGCCTCGATTTCAGCGGCGCCCAGGTGCGTGGCCGAGCGGATGCCCAGGATCTGGTGGCCTTCGGGTGCGCGATGGAGTTCGTCGCCGGCGAGCGCGCCGGTGCGGCGTTCCACGGTGACTTGTGCTTCCTTGAAGCGCTCGACGGCGGTGTCATGGATGTTTTCAAGCAGTAGTGCGGAGGTCATGGCGATTGGGTGATGACGGCGATGGCGCGGCGTGGGTGCAGCGAGGGTGCGGTGATGCGCAAGCCCGTGCCGCGGCGGCTCCGGGTGGAAAACCTGCGCAAGGGGCCACGCGCAGGCATGCGCAATGCGAAACGTACGCCGACATGGTAACGCAGGCAGCGCAAGCCAGCCGAACACCCACATTGCCGCCAATGGCAAATCCGGCGGCAGCCGGCGTGGCGCACGCCCGCTTGCTACTTCGTGTATGAGAAGTAAAAGGGGCTTGAAGCGGAGCGCATGACGAAGCGCCCGCTGGCCTCGGTCACGCCATAGCACGCCTGCATTGCGCTGAACTTCGGGTTGGCCAGGTCCAGGCAGACCTGGTTTGCCTGCGTGTCGACGCGATAACGGCCCGGCGACGAGCTTCGGCTGACGGCATTGGTGACATCGAGGCTGCCGCTTTCCCGGACTTGCATCCGGAGCGTCACGCCGGAGGGCGCGATGACGTCGACCCGGCCAAGGTGCGTAAAGTGGCTCGCCAGCTCGGCTCCGGTCAGTTGCTTGCCCTGCGGGCCGGCGGCGGGGCGCGGCGGGGACGCCGCCGTGGTCGCTGGGACAGCCATCGCAACCATCTCATTCCGGTAGGACTGCTGCGCCTGTGCGGAACGCGCCGGCACCTCGGCGATCCACTGCGCGGGAATGGCGAAGTTGAGATTTTGCGCGTCGGTCCGCATCAGGTAGGTGATGCCGACGAGTTGGCCGTCCGCATTGAACAGCCCGCCGCCGCTGGAGCCGGGCGAGATCGGCGCGGTGGTCTGGAGGCGGACGATGCGGTCTCGTTCATCCTTGTTCAGGGAGGAGAGCAGGCCATCGCTGAGCGTCAGTTCATAGCCGCGCGGCGCGCCGATGGCATAGACCTTCTGCCCGACCTTGAGCGCGGACAACGGCGCGATCTTCACGGCCGGGGCGGTCAGGCCCTTGGCACGCAGGATACAGAGATCCCGCTCGGCATCGGCATGCAACAGGCTGGCGGCATGCGTGATCTTCTCGCGCCGTATGCTGACGGACCTGCCGCCCTTGAGCACATGGCAGTTGGTGACCAGTTCCTCGGGCCCGATCACGACCGAGCTGCCCATGCCGAAGCGCGCGCCTTGCGCGTCGTAGACGGAAACCACCCAGATGCTTGGCGATTCCCGTTCATAAAGTCCGGCTGAATCCAGCGCCAGGCAATCCAGGGAGATGCCAAGCGCGCCAAAAGCCAAACACGAAATAGCGATGTTTCCCGCAATGCTTACCGCCCGACCCATGATGTTTGTTCTGGTGGCTGGTTTCGCCGGAATCAGCCGCTGCGCGGGCTCTCCGGTTGTTTCCGTCCACGGCGGACGGGCCGCTCATCAAAAACGCTCCGGATGACAAGCGGGCCGGCTGCCGCGCTAAAGGTTTCAGGCTGGAGGCCGACAACACAAGATGCAGGAAGGTTTGCCTTCCTGCTGGTTTCAACGCCATTTTCAGCTTCAACCAAACCTTAACCACAATCAGGAAGACCCGTTCATGGACACTTCTATCATTAGCTCTGCGAGCAGCGTGGGTACCGATCCGGTGGCCTTGCTGATGCTGCGCAAGTCGCTCGACATGCAAGGGCAGAGCGCGGCAGCCCTGCTGCAATCGGTGCCGCAAGTCGGCGTCCCCGCCAGCAATCCTCCTCACCTTGGCCAGAATATCGACATCAAGGTGTGATATGAGGTGTCCGCGCCCCGGTCGGCACTGATCAGGCGCGGTCCGTCGCGCCGCCTGCGCCGTTCCCGGCGCGATCGGCCGCGTGGCCCCGTCCGACGGAGGGTTCGCCGTTACCGCTTTCGGCAGCCGGCGCCAGCGCGAACACCAGGCGTACGGTAGTGCCATCCGGCGCTGAGCGCAGATCCAGCATCGCCCCGATGGTTTCGGCACGCCGGCGCATATTGCCCAGCCCCTTCCCAGGCGTGGCCGCCTCCGGCGCGAAGCCGCGCCCATTGTCGTGGATCTCGATGACCAGCGCGTGCTGGCGGGCATCGTAGCGGTCGACCAGCAGCCAACCCATCGTCAGGCTGAATATCAGCGACACGTAGCGGGTGAGCGAGGAGTCCCAGTAGTAGTCGCCGATCCACCAGACATGGGGCAGGTCCAGTACCGAGACAAGCAGGGTCAGGCCAAGGGCGGTGGCAATCGCCACGCGTTCGCGCACCGGATATTTTCTAGCCCTTGATCTTCTTCACATCATTGGCGCGCAGCAGAAGGTCAAGCGTCGCTTCGAGCCTGATGACGCGCTCTGTCAGCCCCTCGATCCTTGCCTGCTGCTCCTTCACCGTGCCGGCCAGCGAGACAACCTTGTCGTTCATCTTGATGACGGTCGTGAGCGCGTCCCACACTTTGTCTGTCACACCCATTACGCCTTCCCTTTCGACATCGCGGCGATACGCTTGTTGGACTCAGCGACGAATGACAATGCATCGTCCAGCGCTTCATTCGCCTCCTTGGTGGAAATGTTGACGCGCTCAAGCAGGGCGTTGATGTCTTCCTCATCGTTCGCGGGCGTAAAGCCTTGTGCGGCTTGCCGCATCAGCTCACTCACGTTGAGGCCGAGCCGCTTGGCGGTATTTGCGATTGCGCGCTTCTGGCTCGCCGTAACCTGTACGACAATCCGTTCAGTTGCAGTGGCCATTCCGGACTCCAATGTACATGCACATGGTATGTACATGGTAGGAGCCGCGTCTAGGCGTGTCAAGCTAGTTTTATGATGCAAAAGGCGCTTATGGAGATGACCCATCGCGCGCAGCCACGCGCGGGACGGGCCGGGTTTCATCCCGCCACGGGCTCCGCTTTCTGGCGTTCCGCCGCCGGCGTGGCCGCGGCTGGCAAAGCCGCCGCTCCGGCAACCAGCCCGGCCCCGCGCCGGAAGCGTCCCGTGTGGGCCGCCTTGGCATGGCCGCCCATCACCTCCAGGCGCAGCAGCACGATGGGAACCGGTGCCAACGCGCGTTCCAGCGCAACCAGGAGTTGCGCGGCCCGCTGCTGCGGCATGCGTACCTCGAAGCTCAGCATGGACTTGCACGGTGGCAGGCCGAGCGGGAATTGCCGCTCGTTGAGCGGGTACTGGCCGCAGTCGCTGACGGCACAGCGCGGGCATTTCCGTCAGCGTATGCAGCAGTAAGCCGCGCACACGGATTTCTTCCTGCGCGGTGCAGACCGTGGTGATGCGGTAGACCATCTCCACTTCGGGGGTGATGGACGTGCCGCCGCGGTTGATGCGCTGGCCAAGCATGCGCAGGCCGAAATTGGCGCACAGGATGCAGGCGGTGCCGATTGCGGCTTCCGCGGCGTGGCCAAGGCCGGCGAGCACGCCCACGGCGGCGGAGCACCACAGCGTGGCGGCGGTATTCAGGCCACGCACGTTCAGGCCGTCGCGCATGATCACGCCGGCACCGAGAAAGCCGATGCCGGAAACGACCTGCGCGGCAATGCGCGCATGGCCTTGCGGATCGAAGGTAAAGGCGGAAACCGATACGAACAAGGCCGCGCCGGCGGCTACCAGCGCGTTGGTGCGCAGCCCCGCCATGCGCTGGCGCAACTGCCGTTCGGTACCGATACAGGCGCCCAGCGCGAGCGCTTCAAGCAAGCGCAGGGCGAATTCGTGCCACACCATAAGAACTCCCGTAACAATCAGGAAGATCCGGTGAGTCTTGTCAATGACACGGGCAAACGCGGGCAGCGGCAAGCTGCAACGCATGCGCGGTCAGAAGAGTGAAGCCGTATTCAAGGAGAGAGGCGGGACAGGACGTCCGGCCTCGATAGCACCGTGCCGCAAGCGGGGCACGGTCGCTGAGGGTACCGTGCTCCGGTCAGGCGGAGGTGCCGATCCTGGATCGACTACTGTCGTCGGAACAAGTGCTCACTGGGTAAGCCCTGGAATTAATAACCCGCGTACTGTAGCGGCGCGAATTGAACGGGTCAAGCGAAAATCGCCCATTACACGCGATTGACGGAGGTTGATGGGTGAAAGAATGTTAAATGTCCGAATTTCAATCGGACAAGTACGAAAAAACATTGGAACGTACTTTAAAAAATATCGGTGGGACGAACCCAGGCGATCGAGGCGGAGTTGTCGCGCGTCGACGCCTGTTCGTCTGCCTGGGGCATACTCGGCCGGCATATCCGCGCCCGCACCTCAGGCCGTCAGCCGTGCCCGTGCCGCCAGCACCTGGCTCAAGCCCAGCCCGGCCAGTGCCGCCACGGCCGAGCACAGGAACACCGAGCCATAGCCCGCATGGCTAACAATCACCCCCGCCACCGGGCCGGTCAGCCCCAGCGAAAGATCAAGAAAGAGCGCATAGGCGCCGAGCGCCGAGCCGCGGTTGCTCGGGGGCACCAGCTTGACCGCCTCCATGCCCAGCGAAGGGAACACCAGGGCAAAGCCAAAACCGGTGACCGCCGCGCCCGCCAGCGCCTGGGCAGGCCCCTGCGCCAGCCAGATCAGCGCCAGCCCGGCGGCTTCCACCGCAAAGGAGCACAGCGCCACCGGATAGCCGCCAAAGCGGCCGATGCTGTCGGCCAGCAGCAGGCGCGCCAGGATGAAGCTCACACCCAGGCTGGTCAGTGCCAGCGCGGCATGGTCCCAGCCGTGGCTGGCGTAGTACAGCGTGACAAAGGCCGTGATGGCGCCGAAGCCCACCGAGCCCAGCGCCAGGCACAGGCCGAAGGGCGTCATGTGGCGGAACACGGTGCGAAA
This sequence comes from Burkholderiaceae bacterium 16, assembly GCA_000955785.1. Taxonomy (GTDB): domain Bacteria; phylum Pseudomonadota; class Gammaproteobacteria; order Burkholderiales; family Burkholderiaceae; genus Cupriavidus. Next base: position 36,218 of record JYOD01000024.1, on the reverse strand, counting down.
CGGCATGCGCGCGCCTTTCACCGTAGGCACGGCTGCCTTGCGGCGCGCCAGCGCGAACGCGCCGGCGGCCATGATGGTGGTGACGATGCCCAGCGAGGCAAGGCCCCAGCGGGCGTCGAGCAGCACGCCAACCGGTGCGCCCAGTGCCAGCGCGCCGTAGGTCGTCATGCCGTTCCACGAGATCACCTTGCCGGTGTGGCGGGATCCCACGTCGCCGATGCCCCAGGCAATGGTGCCGGTGGTGACCAGGCTCTCGCCCGCGCCGAGCACCAGCCGGCCAGCGAACAGCCAGGCCAGGCTGAGCCAGCCGGTTTGCACGAACAGGGCGGACAACACCGCCAGCAGGCCGCTGCCGGCGCATAGCATGAGCCCGAGGGTGACGGATTTCTTGGGGCCTTGCAGGTCGCACAGGGTCCCCGCGTAAGCCCGGCTGAGCAGCGTCGCCAGGTACTGGATGCTGACCGCCAGCCCGGCCACGACCGTGCCATAGCCGAGGTCGCCATGCACGAAGCCGGGCACCACCGCCAGCGGCAGGCCGACGGCGAGATAGGCAATGAAGTTAAAGAAGACGATGGCGACGATGCGCCGGCTGATGCTGCCTTGCCGATGCTCCCCGGAATCCGGGGCGGCGAGCGTCGTGCTGTTCGAGGTCATGGTGGAGTGGGGCGGAATATCTTGGCGGTCAAAGCGGCGGCCCAGGCAACGGACCATGGCGCGTCGCGGGCGCGCAGTGGGAATTGTCGTCCTGGGGCGAATGCAAGGCGGGAAGCCGGGGAACCCGGCATGACGCGGGCGCTACTCGAGGCGCCGGACCGGAACCGTGGCGCGTGGGCGATGGACTGGCAGCATGGGCAGGGACATGGCGAGGGAGGCGGTTGGCCGGCGTGTGTCCCCAGAAGCTGCCGGTGAAATCAAGGCTGCGCGGTCGTATGCGATAGTCGCCGGCGCTGGCCGTGCAATTTTAAGCGGCCGTTTAGTTCGTGTAAATCGGTCGCGGAATTTACTGTTGCATGCACGCCAGCGGCTGGGCCGGCATTCTCTTTCAGGTGCTTCCTGCGGCATGTTCCTCATTGCAGGGAAGTGTCAGCCATGTCGTCGCACACCCGTCAGGCCTGTCTCATTCCGCACTTTGGCGGTGTGCGGCGCCAATTCGCATGCCCGTCGCCGCTTTGCCGCTAAATTTCCCCAAAGATTGGCCGTTAGCCGGAGCAGTGGCCCGTCATTGCAGCGCCCCCGCCTGGGGGCAAGTGCCCCGGGCGCCTTGCAGGGCAGGCGGGCCCGGCGAAACGATCAACACCGCGCGGCGAGCCCGCGCCTTGCGGGGACAAAGGAAGCGTATGAGCAGCTCGATGAGAGACATCGACGAACGGACCAACCTGACCAACAACAACCAGTTCGAGTTGCTGTTGTTCCGCCTGGGCGAGTCGGACCAGTCCGCGAACAGCGAACTGTTCGGCATCAACGTCTTCAAGGTCCGGGAAATCCTGGTGATGCCCCAGGTCACTACCGTGGTGGGAGGCGGCCCGGCCATGCTGGGCATGGCGGATATCCGTGGCCAGGTGATCCCGGTGATCGACCTGCCCAAGATGGTCGGGTGCACGCCGCGTAGCGGCCTCAACATCCTGCTGGTGACGGAGTACGCGCGCTCCACCCAGGGCTTCGCCGTGGAAGCGGTGGAAGAGATCGTGCGCCTGGAGTGGAACCAGGTGGTCTCGGCCGAGACCAGCGTCAAGGGCGACATGGTGACCAGCATCGCCAAGCTCGATACCGATACCGAGAACCCGCGCCTGGTGCAGGTGCTCGACGTCGAGCAGATCCTGCGCGACGTGCTGCCGACGCGCCAGCCGGAAGTCGATCCCAAGACCGTCGGACCGCAGGTCAAGCTGCGCCCCGGCACCAAGATCCTGGCCGCCGACGACTCCGCCTTTGCCCGCAGCCTGATCGAGCAAGGCCTCAAGGCCATGGGCGTGCCGGTGCTGATGACCAAGACCGGCCAGGAAGCCTGGCAGCAACTGGGCGAGATCGCCGACCACGCCGCCGCCAACGGCCGGACCGTGCAGGACGAGATCGCGCTGGTGCTGACCGACCTGGAAATGCCGGAGATGGACGGCTTCACGCTGACCCGCAAGATCAAGGCTGATGCGCGGTTCAAGTCGATCCCGGTGGTGATTCATTCCTCGCTGTCGGGGACTGCCAGCGAAGATCATGTGCGCAAGGTCGGGGCCGACGCCTATGTGTCGAAGTTCCTGGCCAAGGACCTCGCGGATACGATCCGGGGCGTGCTGGCGCGTTGAGATGGACCGGAGGACGGCCGCCGGCAGTCCTCCACCGTAGGCCATTGCGGAAATCGCCCGGCATGTATTGCCGGTGAGACGCTGTACGCAGACGTCCGCCGGTCTCTGTTGCATTCATCACTGAAGTCGGGCCCCACCGTGCCGGTTGGGGCGCCGCTTGCCGTAGTCACCTCCCCCTGCATTCGCCCCATCGCTATCGTCGGCACATCCAGGCGCCGGACGATGCGTGGCATTGGCTTGCGTCCGCCGCCAGGCGGATCTGCTCTCCGACAGCCGCAGGCGTACACCCCTATGACGGTGCTATCCATCCGTGACTCGCTCGGGCGCGCCATGCGATGGCGCTCGCATGCGGTGCGGAGCCGGCCGCGCGCCTCAACTTGATGCGCGAGTGCACCAAATGTTTCGTTGTTTTGCTCCTTGTGGTGCTTGTTTCGTCACATCCGGCTTTGAAAATACGAATGTTTCATGGTTAACAAGTATGGAACAGATGTTGCTCAAAGATTAGCATTCAAGCGCGATGGCCCATCGCGTGTTTGCTAAACAAGGAGCGATAGATGAAAGCCGTTAAAGTCACCTGCCTGGGAGTGGCGCTGGTTGGATCCATTCTTGGCGCAGGCGCCGCCCAGGCTATTGACGCAGCCGCGAGCCCGACCCTGGGGCGGATCAAAGCGTCGGGGACCATGGCGATCGGACACCGGACCTCGTCGATCCCGTTTTCCTACTACGACGGCAACCAGAAGGTGATTGGGTATTCGCAGGACCTCTGCGAAAAGGTCATTGCGGAGGTCGGCAAGCAGACGGCGGTAGCAAACCTGCAGGTGCGCATGATCCCGGTGACCTCGCAAAACCGGATCTCGCTGGTGCAGAACGGGACGGTCGACCTGGAGTGCGGCGTCACCACGAACCTGAAGTCGCGGCAACAGCAGGTAGCCTTCTCTACCACCTTTTTTGTTGCGGGCACGCGCCTGCTGGTCAAGAAGGGGAGTCCGGTCCAGGACTTCCATGATCTTTCCGGAAAGGCAGTGGTGACGAACGCAGGCACCACGTCCGAACGGATCCTGCGCAAGCTCAATGACGAGAAGAAGGCGAACATCACGATTCAGAGCGCCAAGGACTATGGCGAATCGTTCCTGATCCTGCAGTCTGGCCGGGTGGCCGCCTTCATGATGGATGACGTCCTGCTTTCCGGCGTGCGGACCATGTCGCCGAACCCCACCGAATGGACGGTGGTCGGCACGCCACAGTCCTTTGAAGCCTATGGCTTCATGATGCGCAAGGATGATCCCGAGTTCAAGAAACTCGTCGACGGCGTGATCGTTGGCCTGATGAAGAGCGGCGAGATCAAGGCCATCTACGCCAAGTGGTTCAACAAGCCCGTCCCGCCAAAGAACATCAACTTCGAATTCCCGATGAGCGCAGAGGTCAGGAAGGCCTACGAGCAGCCGGGCGATGAGGCATTCGAGTAAGTCCTCTGCCGTTCAGGTTGCCCGCGCCTGGCACCATGGCGCGTTGGCTAGCCGTGCTTCGCCCGCACATACGCGCCAGTCTTGTGCAATTGCCCTTCGGCAAGTTCGAGCGCCTTGATTGCACCCTTGCCCTTCTTGGCGAGAAGCTGTTCGACCAGTGCTTCGACGACCGCCACGCCGGCGGTAATCGAGGGGAAGAACGAAGGGCTGTCGACCGAGAACAGCAACGTGCAGTCGGCCTCCAGTGCAATCGGCGCTACCGTGCTGTCGGTCAGCGCGATGACGCGGCAGCCGGCTTGCTTCGCGGCGCCGGCGACGCGAATGATCTCCTGCGAATACGGAGCGAAACTCACAACCACGACGGCATCCTTGGGCGCCAGGGCCCGCAGTTCCATTTCCAGTGTGCCGGCATCTCCGTGGATCAGGTGCGCCGACGAGCGGAACAGCCGATAGATGTAGTGAAACGTAAAGGCGATCGGATAGCAGGAGCGAAAACCCGCAATGTAGACATTGGGTGCGGCGCTGAGCAGTTCTGCGGCACGTGGCATCGATTCCGCGTTGTTGGCGCCTGTGAGGTCGAGGTTCCGGTGCTGCGTATCGAGCATCTCCGCGAGCATCCGGCTCGAGCCGCTTTCCCGGACCAGCTTTTTGGCCCGTTTTGCATAGGGCTGGGGGCCGCCGCGGAATGCCTCCACGAAGAGCTCGCGCAGTCCTTGCCAACCCTCGAACCCGAGAAACTGCGCTAGGCGTACCAGCGTTGCGGGCTGGACTCCGGCGTTCACGGCAATCTTGCGCATGGACAGGATGGGTATCTCCTGGGGATGGTCGAGCAGGTAGCGGGCGCCCCCCTGGAATTGCGGGCTAAGCGCCGCGAAGTTTTCCCGGAGCACGGCGAGCAATTCGTCCAGGTGCTGCGGCGGCGCGGAGGATTCGATTGGCATGGTCAGTCGCGGTCGGGGTGTCTGTAACGATTGTTGCACAGGCAAGCGCCGGATGCACGGCTACCGTCCGCAGGTGGGTCGCCTTCAAATGTGAATCATATAAATCAGAAAATAATAAAAGAAACAAGTGTTGCAATATGGGGGTGGCCTTCTTATACTTCAGGTCAATGCGCATGCGGTGTGACCGGGATGATGCAGCCTTGAAGGTAAAGTTCGCCGCGAAGTGGGCCGCCTTTGCGCAGGCCGGCATCGAGTCGCAGTAAAGTGAGCACACATCATGACCAAAGTATTCCACCGCAATCCTCGCCAGACCCTCGCCGTAGCCGTCGGGGGCAAGGGCATCGAACTCATCGACAGCAACGGCAAGCATTACATCGATGCTTCGGGCGGAGCGGCAGTATCCTGCCTTGGTCATGGCCATCCCCGCGTGATCGAGGCAATCAAGGCGCAGGTCGACACGATCGCCTACGCGCATACCTCGTTCTTCACCACCGAAGTGTCCGAAACGCTGGCCGATACCCTGGTACAGGCCGCGCCAGGCGACCTTGACCACGTCTACTTCGTGTCGGGCGGTTCCGAGGCCGTCGAGGCCGCGCTGAAGCTGGCTCGCCAATACTTCGTGGAAATCGGGCAGACCGAACGCCGGCATTTCATCGCCCGCCGCCAGAGCTACCACGGCAATACGCTCGGAGCGCTGGCCATTGGCGGCAATGCCTGGCGGCGCGAGCCTTTCCTGCCGTTGCTGGTGCCGGCGCATCATGTGTCGCCCTGCTATGCCTACCGCGATCAGGCGGCCGGCGAGACCGACGCGCAGTACGCGCAGCGCCTCGCCGACGAACTCGAGGCAAAGCTCCTGGAGCTTGGCCCGGAAAGCGTGGCGGCGTTCGTGGCCGAGACCGTGGTTGGCGCTACCGCCGGCGCGGTTGCGCCGGTTGCTGACTATCTCAAGCGCATCCGTGCCGTATGCGACAAGTACGGCGTACTGCTGATCCTCGACGAGGTCATGTCCGGCATGGGACGGACCGGCTATCTTTTTGCCTGCGAGGAAGACGGCGTCGTGCCGGACATCGTGACCATTGCCAAGGGCCTGGGCGCAGGCTACCAGCCGATCGGCGCCATGCTCGCGACCGGCCGCATCTACGACGCCATCGTGGGCGGCAGCGGGTTCTTCCAGCATGGCCACACCTACATCGGGCATGCCACGGCTTGTGCCGCGGCGCTGGCCGTGCAACGCACGATTGCCGAGGAGGGGCTGCTTGCCAATGTGCTGGCGCGCGGCGAGCAACTGCGCGCCAGGCTGCGTGAAGTGCTGGGGGATCATCCGAACGTTGGCGACATTCGGGGGCGCGGTTTGTTCGTTGGCGTCGAGTTCGTGGAGGACCGCGCATCCAAGGCGACCCTGGACCCGGCGCTGAAGGTCCACGCGAAGCTAAAATCGGCCGCGATGCAGAACGGCCTTCTTATCTATCCGATGGGTGGCACGGTCGATGGCGTACACGGCGACCACGTGCTGTTTGCGCCGCCGTTCATCTGCACGGAAGAGGATATCGATCGCATCGTCGGGCGCTTTGCCCAATCGGTCGGCACCGTGCTGCCATCCTCTCGCATCGCGTTTGCCTGAGAGCAGGATGGCGCGCGGCAATTCCCGCCGAAGATCCACCGCCAGGATGGAAACCGCGCAGGTAGCCTGCCGGCGCGGTTCCTGGCTGGCGGATGTCAGGCCGCCATGCCCAGGAATTGCTGCAGCTCGGGCGTAGCCGGATTGGCGAAGATCTCTTCCGGTGGCCCGATTTCATGTACGCGCCCCTGGTGCATGAACACCACGCGGTTGCACACCTCTCGCGCAAACCGCATTTCATGCGTCACCATCAACAGCGTCATTCCTTCGCTCGCCAGCTGACGTACCACGTTCAACACCTCCATCACCAGTTCCGGGTCCAGCGCTGAGGTAATCTCATCGCACAACAGCGCGCGCGGCTGCATGGCCAGCGCCCGCGCGATCGCCACACGCTGCTGCTGCCCGCCGGAAAGCTGGTCCGGATAGCTATCGAACTTTTCCCCCAGCGCCACCTTGGCCAGGCACTCGCGAGCGCGAGCCAGCGCCTCGGACTCGCTGACGCCGCCCGCCACGGTCGGCGCCAGCATCACGTTGCGTCCCGCGCTCAGATGCGGGAACAGGTTGAACTGCTGGAAGATCATGCCCACCTTGCGCCGCAGCGCGCGCAGCTCAAGCTCGCTGCTGCCCAGCTTGGCGCCGGCCACGGTGATATTGCCTTCGTCAATGCTCTCCAGGCCGTTGATGCAGCGGAGCAGCGTGCTCTTTCCAGAGCCGCTCTTGCCGATGATGGCGATCACCTCGCCCGGCTCCACCTTCAGGTCGATGCCCTTGAGCACTTCGTTGGCGCCAAAGCGCTTCTTTACGTTTTCAATGGCGATGAGCGACATTGAGCTTCCTCTCCAGATAACGGCTGTAGCGGGATAGCGGCCAGCACAGCGCGAAGTAGATCAGCGCGACCAGCGCATAGACGGTAAAGGGGCTGAAAGTGGCGTTGGTGATCACCGTGCCGGCCTTGGACAGTTCGACAAAACCGATGACGGATGCCAGCGCCGTGCCCTTGATGATCTGCACCACAAAGCCCACGGTGGGCGCGACGGCGATGCGCATTGCCTGCGGCAGGATGACGTAGCGCATCTGCTGCAGATGCCCCAGCGAGAGGCAGCCGGCGGCTTCCCACTGGCCCTTGGGGATGGCTTCCACGCAGCCGCGCCAGATCTCCGCCAGGTATGCGCCGGACCAGAGCGACAGCGCCAGCCCGGCGGCCAGCCAGGCCGGGATCTCCACGCCGAACAGCGCCAGCCCGAAGAAGGCGAGGAACAGCTGCATCAGCAGCGGCGTGCCCTGGAAGACCTCGATAAAGCCCCAGGCCGCGCGGCGCAGCGGCGCGCGGCGGCTGATGCGCATCAGCAGTACCAGCAGCCCGGTCACGGCGCCGCCGGCGAAGGCCACCAGCGATAGCACCACGGTCCAGCGGGCCGCCAGCAGCAGGTTGCGCAGGATGTCCCAGCTTGAGAATTCGGTCATGGCGCCCTCCGGAACAGCATGCCGCCGATGCCGCGCAGTACCTGGCGCAGGCCGATGGCGAGCAGCAGGTAGATGGCGGTGGTCAGCAGGTAGACTTCGAAGGCCCGGAAATTCCGCCCCTGGACGAAGTTGGCGGCAAAGGTCAGGTCCTCGGCGGCGATCTGCGAGCACACCGCCGAGCCCAGCATGACGATCACCACCTGGCTGGAGAGCGCAGGCCAGATCTTCTTCAGGGCCGGGCGCAGCACCACATGGCGGAACACCTGGAAGGGCGCCATCGCCAGGCTCGCGCCTGCCTCCAGCTGGCCGCGCGGCACGGCCGCGATGCCGGCGCGGACAATCTCCGCGCTGTAGGCGCCAAGGTTGATCACCATGGCCAGGATGGCGGCCTGCATCTCGCCTAGTTGCACGCCCGCGCTCGGCAGGCCGAAGAAGATAAAGAACAGCTGGACCAGGAAAGGCGTATTGCGGATCAGCTCCACATAGCCACCCGCGATGGCCGCCAGCCAGGCCGGGCCCTGGGTGCGCGCCCAGGCGCAGGCAATGCCAAGGGCTACCCCCAGCACGCCGCCCACGACGGTGAGTTCAGCCGTGACGGCGATGCCGTGCGCGAACACGCCGGCATAGTCGAAGGCTGAGCGGAAATCGAATTGATAGGACATGCGAATGCGTTCGTTGGGGGCGCGCCGCGGGTGCGCTCATGCGCGCGAGGCTGGCGCTGTACACCGTGCCGGAGTGGTGGTCCGTCCGGCGCGGCTTTCCGTTTCAGGGCATCGGTATCAAAGCGTGGCCGGCAGCGGCATGCCCAGCCACTTCACCGTCAGCGCATTGAGTTCCCCGTCCTTCTTTACGTCCGCCAGGATCGCGTTGACCTTGGCCTGCAGCTTGGGTTCGCCCTTGTTCAGGCCGATGAAGCAAGGCGAGTTCTTGATCAGGAACTTGGGCTCCGGCTTCTTGGGCGGGTTCTTGGCGAGGATGGCGGCCGCGACCACGTTGCCCGTCGCCACCAGTTGCACCTGGCCGGACAGGAAGGCACTGATGGTGCCGTTGTTGTCTTCGTAGCGCTTGATGGTGGCGGTGGGCGGGGCGATCTTGCTCAGCTCCAGGTCCTCGACCGCCCCGCGCGTCACGCCGACGGTCTTGCCGGCCAGGTCGGCGGCGCCGGCCACTTTCTGGTCGGCAGGGCCGAACACGCCGTTATAGAACGGCGCATAGGCTTCGCTGAAGTCGATGGCCTTCTCGCGCTCGGGGTTCTTGCCCATGCTGGAGATCACCAGGTCCACCTTCTTCGTCTGCAGGTAGGGCACGCGGTTGGTGCTGGTCACTGGCACCAGTTCCAGTTTCACCCCCATCTTTTTGGCGATCAGCGCCGCCACGTCAATGTCGAGCCCTTGCGGCTTCATCTCGGCGTTAACCGAGCCGAAGGGCGGGAAGTCCTGCGGTACCGCGACCTTGAGCACGCCGGCCTTGATCACGTCATCGAGCGCTTCGGCGCCGGCAGTCTGCATCGAGAGGGCGAGGGCGGCGGCACCGAGGCCGAGGAGGAGTTTCGACAGTTTCATAAAGGGTCCTTGCAGGCTTGCCGTTGAGGTGATGAGGTTGGTGAGGTACGAATGAGAGTCGGTGCTTCAGGCACGCGGCCCCAGCGGGCGCAGCGCCTGGCGAAGCGGATCGGGCGGGACTTCCGGCGTGGCGGCGCTGAGGCCAGCCTCCACGTGGCGCAGATGCGCATCCATCAATGCAATGGCGCGTTCGGTGTCGCCCTGGGCCAGCGCCGCCACGATCTGCACATGCTCGGCGCAGGATTCGTTGGCCTGGTGGCTGGACTGGTAGCGCATGGCGATCAGCGTGGTGCGCGCGGTCAGGTCGCGCAGCGTGTCGGCCAGCAGCACATTGCCCACGCACTCGCCCAGGCACACATGGAAGTTGCCCAGGAGGTAGCTGCGCAGGGCCGTGTCGTCGCCGCGCAGCGCGCGCTGCTCCTGCGCCACATGCGCTTGCAGCCGGTCAATGGCAGCCGCCGAGACCGGTGCCGCATAGCGCAGCAAGCCCAGTTCGATCGCGCGCCGCGCGGCAAAAGCCTGGCTGGCCTCCTGCCGGGACGGCTCGATCACGAACCAGCCACGCCGGGCCGACACCGTGACGATGCCGCGTGCCGCCAGTCGAGTCAGCGCTTCGCGCACCAGGGTCCGGCTAACGCCGAACAGCCCTGCCAGCGCCTGCTCGCCCAGCCGGGTGCCGGGGGCTAGCCGCTGGGCCAGGACCGATTGTGTGATGCGCTCGGCAATCCCGGCGGATGTGCTGCCGCGCACGTGGCCGGGGGCATCGGTAAAGGATGGGATGGCGAAGGTCATGGCAGGCTATGAGGCAAGAGGTATGCCAGCCTGATATACAAGCGTGGTGCGCATGTTTTGTACGCAATAGGCCGGTCAACGGCCAGGCGTACGCACCAGTTGTGCGCGGCTTTGTGCCGGGTGAGTGCGGCGGCACGGGAATGGTGCGTGGAAGTCTGTGGTGGCGCGGCGCCAGGGGCGCCACCCACCAGCCACGCTTGTCACCAGCCGCCGCCAAGCGCCCGGAACGTCGCCACCGCCGCGCGCGCGTTGTCGGCATGCACGCGGGCCTGCTGGTCGCGCGCGGCCAGCAACTGGCGTTCCTCGTCCAGCACCTCGAACAGGCTGACGGCACCACCCTTGTAGGCGTCCTCGGACGCGCCCCGTGCCCGCACGTGGGCGTCGATCTCGGTGGACAGTTCCTTGCCCTGCGACTCCAGTTCGGTAAGGGTGACGATGGCGTTCTCCACGTCTTCCGTGGCGCGCAACATGGCCTTGCGGTAATTGACCAGCGCTTCGGCATTGGCGCCCTTGGCCTGCGCCACCTCGGCATCGACGCGGCCGAAATCGAACAGGCGCCAGCGCAAACCGGCCGCCGCCACCGGCTGGAACGCTGCAGCGGAAAACAGCTTGCCGGCGCTGAGGCTCTCGAAACCGAGCAGGGCCGACAACGACAGCTTGGGATAGTACTCGGCGGTGGCCGCGCCGATGCGGGCGCTGCTGGCCGCCAGCCTGCGTTCCGCGGCGATCACGTCCGGGCGGCGGCGCAGCAGGTCGGCGGGCCCCTGGGCCACGGAGATGGCAGGCACCGTCATGCCGTCCGGCAGCGGGCCAAGCTCCGCGGCGTAGGTGCCGGGCTGGGCGCCCATCAGCACATCGAGCCGGTTCAACTGGGTTTGCAGCTCGATGCGCAGCGGCGGGATGGTTACGCGCGCCTGTGCCACCAGCGCTTCCGCCTGGGCCACCTCGCGGCTGGACGACAGGCCGTCGCGCAAGCGCAGGCGCACCAGCTCCAACAGCCTGGCGTTGGTCGCGACCTGGTCCTGCGCAATGGCGATGCGCTGCTGCGCGCCGCGTACCCGGAAATAGGCATCGGCGGCTTCGGCCGCGACCGAGATGCGCACCCCGAGCTGATCAGCCTGCGCGGCCTGCGCTTCGGCGTCGGCCGCTTCCGCGCCACGCCGCAGGCCGCCGAACAAATCGATCTCCCAGCTTGCGCCGGCGCCTACATCGTAGAGCGCGAAATTGCGGTTGTAGCCCGGGAACTGGCTGCCGATCTTGCCCAGCGGGCTTTCCAGCGATTGCCGTTCCTTGACTGCCTGCGCCGACAGGCTGCCCTGCGGCAGCAACTGTGCGCCGGCCTCGGCGGCAACGGCGCGCGCCTGCTGCACGCGGGCCAACGCGGCGGCCAGGTCCAGGTTCTGGTCCAGCGCGCGCTGGACGATGCGCGTCAGCGCGGGATCGTCGAAGCCCGTCCACCAGTTATCCAGCGCGGGGGCGGGCCGTTGCGCCTCGCGCGCGGCCAGCGTATCGGCATGCGGGTAGCTTGGCGCCGTGTCGGTGGCGGGCACCCGGTAATCCGGGCCTACCGCCGCGCAGGCGGCCAGGCCCACCGCTGCCAGCGTTGCCGCTGCGAGCGCCGTGGCCCGGGTCGCAAGCGTGCGGAGGTGCGGATGCGCCGGGGCTGTTTCGGTGCGGGGCAGGGTACGACTCATTTCCATCTCCTTCGGTTATTCCGGAAGCGGCGTGTCCGCCGCCGCAAAGACTTTGTTTAACAAGTTACTTGCATGATGCTATCCGCAACTCTATACTAACTTTCATATTGATAGCAACCTGATTTCCGGAGGTCGCGAACATGCAGAAAAAGCCGCTCGACAATGCGCCTTGTCCCATCGCTCGCAGCCTGGCGCGGGTGGGCGAGCCGTGGAGCATCCTGATCCTGCGGGAGGCGTTCTATGGCGCGAGCCGCTTCGACGACTTCCAGAAGCAACTGGGCATCGCGCCCAATATGCTGGCCCGCCGCCTGGAGACGCTGGTGCGCGAGGACCTGCTGGAGCGGCGCCAGTATTGCGAGCGGCCGCCGCGCTTCGAATACCTGCTGACCGCGCGGGGACGTGAATTCCGGCCGGTGATGCTGGTGCTGCTGGCCTGGGGCAACCGCCACTTCTCGCCCGAGGGCGAGAGCGTGCAACTGGTGGACCGGCATACCGGCGCCACCGTCACTCCGGTCCTGGTGGATGCGGCGACCGGGCATCCCATTACCGAAGCGGATCACATGGTCATGCCAGGGCCGGCTGCCAGCGAGCGCTTGCGCGCCAAGCTTCACAAATCGGCAGCCGCGTGCGCGGCCGCCACCCCGAACGTCCCGCACGCAGCGGGCCACATCTGAAAGCGTCAAAACGAAAGCAAGAGGAAGCGTCATGACAAGCGATATCGCCGCCGAGCGTGCTGGCTCGGAGCCCGTTCCCGTCTCTAAACCCCGGCTCAGCCCCAGGCGCCTGCTGATGACTGGCGCGCTTGTCGCCGCCGGCCTGGGCGCCGCGGCTTACGGCCAGCACTGGTGGTCGCACGGCCGTTTCCTGCAAAGCACCGACGATGCCTATGTGGGCGGGGAGGTGACGGTGATCGCGCCGAAGGTGCCGGGCTACCTGGCCGAAGTCACGGTGACCGACAACCAGCAGGTGCACGCAGGCGACTTGCTGGCCCGCATCGACGATCGCGACTACCGCGCCGCGCTGGCCAAGGCGGAAGGCGCGGTGGCGGCCCAGCAGGCGCTGCTGGCCAATCTCGACGCCACCCGGTCCCTGCAGGAGGCCGTGATCAGCCAGGCTCGGGCGGCGGTGACGGCGGTGGATGCCGACACCGCGCGAGCCCGCGATGACCAGGCCCGTTACCAGAGCCTGGCGGCCAAGTCGGCCGTATCGATCCAGAGTTCGCAAAAGGCAGACTCCGATTACAAGCAGTCGCTGGCCAACACGCAGAAGGCGCAGGCCAGCCTGCTCGCCGCGCAGCGCCAGGTCGACGTGATCGCCACGCAGAAGCTGCAGGCCCAGGCAGCGCTCGCGCAGGCCACCGCGGAGCGCGATATCGCCAAACTGAACCTTGGCTACACGGAGTTGCGAGCGCCCATCGACGGCACTGTCGGCAACCGCCGCGCCCGCGTGGGCGCCTACGCCGCCGGCGGCACGCAATTGCTCTCGATCGTGCCGGCGCGCGGCCTGTGGGTCGATGCCAACTTCAAGGAAGGGCAGCTTGCGCATCTGCGGCCGGGCATGCGCGCCACCGTGGAGGCCGATGTGCTGCCGGGGCGTGTTTTCCACGGCCGCGTGACCAGCCTGGCGCCGGCCACCGGCGCGCAGTTCAGCGTGCTGCCGCCGGAGAACGCCACCGGCAACTTCACCAAGATCGTCCAGCGCGTGCCGGTGCGCATCATGCTGGAGGAAAACGAGGCCACGCTGGCCATGCTCCGGCCCGGCCTGTCCGTGGTTGCCGAAGTCGATTCCCGCGCGGATGCGCAGGTGCAGCCATGAGCAGCGGCGTCCTCGCCGCGCCCGGGCAGGGCGCGCAGCCGGCCGAGACCAAGCCTTCACCCCCGGCATTTTCCGCGGCCTCCATGACCACGGCCGCCAAGGTGTTCGCCTTTGCCACCATGTGCGTGGGCATGTTCATCGCCTTGCTGGATATCCAGATCGTCTCGGCCTCGCTGCGCGATATCGGCGGCGGGCTCTCGGCCGGCACCGATGAAACCGTGTGGGTGCAGACCAGCTACCTGATCGCCGAGATCATCGTCATCCCGTTGTCGGGCTGGCTGTCGCGGGTGATGTCCACGCGCTGGCTGTTTGCCGCGTCGGCGGCCGGGTTCACGCTGACCAGCCTGCTGTGCGGCATTGCCTGGAACATCCAGAGCATGATCGCCTTTCGCGCCATGCAGGGCTTCCTGGGCGGCTCGATGATCCCGCTGGTGTTCACCACCGCCTTCGCGTTCTTCAGCGGCAAGCAGCGCGTCATCGCCGCCGCCACCATCGGCGCGCTGGCTTCGCTGGCGCCTACACTCGGACCCACCGTGGGCGGCTGGATCACTGACAACTTTTCCTGGCACTGGCTGTTCTTCATCAATCTGGTTCCCGGCATCTTCGTCACCGTAGCCGTGCCCATGCTGGTGCGCGTGGACCGGCCAAACTGGTCCCTAATACGTGGCGCCGACTACCTCGGCATGACCTTGATGGCGCTGTTCCTCGGCTGCCTGCAATACACGCTGGAGGAAGGCCCGCGCTGGGACTGGTTCGGCGACGACGTGATCCGCGCCACGGCTTGGATCTCGGGCATCGCGGGCGTCGGCTTTGTCTGGCGCAGCCTGACCTATGCGCAGCCGGTGGTGGATTTGCGCGCACTCAAGGACCGCAATTTCGCGCTGGGCTGCTTCTTTTCCTTCATGGCCGGCGTGGGCATTTTCGCCACCATCTATCTCACGCCGCTGTTCCTTGGCCGCGTGCGCGGCTTCAGCGCGTTGCAGATCGGGCTGGCGGTGTTTTCCACCGGCGTGTTCCAGGTCATGTCGATCCCCGTCTACGCCTTCTTCGCCAACCGTGTGGACCTGCGCTGGCTGATGATGTTCGGGTTGGGCTGCTTTGCGTTCTCGATGTGGCAGTTCGCGCCCATCACGCATGACTGGGGCGCGCAGGAATTGCTGCTGCCGCAGGCATTTCGCGGCATGGCGCAGCAGTTCGCGGTGGCGCCGGCGGTCACGCTCACGCTCGGGGCGCTGTCGCCAGAGCGGCTCAAGCTGGCGTCCGGCCTGTTCAACCTGATGCGCAACCTGGGCGGCGCGATCGGCATCGCTGGTTGCGCGACGATCCTGAACGACCGCACCAACCTGCATTTCCAGCGCATCGCCGAGCACCTGAACTACCGCAACGAGGCGATGGGCGCGCTGCTGCAGGCCGTCGGCAGCAATATGGCCGCGTGGGGCAACGACATTGTCGACGCGCAGAGCGCGGCGCTCAGGCAACTGTGGGCGCTGGCGTGGCGCGAGGCGCAGACGCAGACCTTTGGCGATGCCTTCCTGGTCATCATGGTCTGCTTTGTGATCACCACCGCGATGGTGCCGCTGATGCGCAAGGTGGCGGCGCCGAAAGCGCCGTCGGCCGACGCGCATTGAACCAGGCGGGCGAGGGTGGTGCCTGTACCGCCCTTGGCAGCTCGATGACACCGGGCCGGGCGTCGGGCATTGCAGCGACGCCGGCTCGCCAACCCCTAACCGGAGATTCAAGATGAAACCCAGTCTTCACAACGCGCTGGCCTGCGCGGCGCTGTTTGCCGCCATGGCATGCAGTCCGGCGCACGCAAGCACGGAGCAGCCGCGCGACAGCGGCGTAGGATGCGCCCGCACCGACAATCGCTACTGCAAGGCCCCGCATGATTTTGCCGCCGGCGATACGCGCGCGGAACCGCAGGCATCCCCGTCGGCGGCCGGGCGCTGATCCGTGGCCGCGGCGAGCCCGCTACGAACGCGGGGCGGCTCGCCGTGGCTTGGGCTTCGCGACTTTCGCGACTGCCGGCTCCGGCGCGGCGCAAGCAGTGGCCTTTGCCTTACCGGCAGCTAGCAGGCCTGTCAGGACGAACTGTTGCACGGCCTGTCGCCACTGCGGGAGTGTCACCTTCGGGCGTGTGCTGGGTCCGGTGGGCTTGGCGCTGAAGAACATGCTGACGCCGTGCATGGCCGACCAGGCGCAGCGCACCATCATGTCGTCGAATTGTTCCGCCAGGCCGTTTTCAGTGAAGTAGTCCTGTACTGCGCCAAACAGGAGCTGGTAAGACGCGCTGCCCGCTTCCAGCAGCTCGGGATAGTTCTCCTTGCCCACGATCTGCGGACCGAACATCAGGTAGAACAGGGCAGGGTGCTTGACGGCGAACTCGATATAGCCGTCCATGACGGTGAGCAGCCTGGCTTCGGCTGTCATCTCGTCAGACAGCCGGGCCAGGCGCGTTGCCACCAGCTCGCGGAAGCCGTCGGCGGCAATCGCGGCGAGCAGGCCTTCCTTGTCGGCGAACTGGTTGCGCGGCGCGCCGTGCGAAACGCCGGCGAGCCTGGCCGCCGAACGCAGCGTCAGCCCATGGACGCCTTCGGCGGCCAGGATCTCCCTGCCGCAGCGGATCATTTCTTCCCGCAGGTTGCCATGGTGATAGCTTTGGCGGGCCGGGGGCGTGGTAGCGTTTGTCATGTGTTGCCGTTCGCGGAATCGTCAGGCCTCCATGTTAGCGCTAATGAACACCGGACCCTCGCAGGCCCGGCCGGCCCCTACTGCAGAGTGATGTGTTTCTCGGCGACGACCTTGGCCCAGCGGTCCGCGTCCTTTCGGATCTGGGCGTCGAACGCGGCGGCCGTGGTACCGCTTGGTTCGGTTCCCAGCTCGAGCAGTTTGGACCTGACCTCGGGCAGGGCGACCGCCTTCGACACCTCCGCACTGAGCCGATTGACGATGGCGTCGGGTGTGCCCGCCGGGGCAAACAGGCCGAACCAGCCGACATCGGCAAACTGCGGATAGCCTTGCTCGACGAAGGTCGGGACGCTCTCCAGGCCCTTCCAGCGCCGTGGGCCTGTCACGCCGATAGCGCGGACAGTGCCCGCCTGGACATGCGGCTTGATCGAGAGGGGATCCACGAACAGGCCGTTGATCTGTCCGCCGATCAGATCCTGGATCGCTGGGGCCGATCCCTTGTAAGGAACGTGCAGCATGTCGAGCCCGGTTGCCGAGGCGAGCAGCTCACCCCAGAGATGGGAGCCGGTGCCGGTGCCGAACGAGCCGAAATTGAGCTTGGTGACCGATGTCTTGCCATATGCGAGATAGCTTTTCAGGTCCGTCACCGGCAGCTTGCGGTCCACGACGAATACGACCGGCGACGCGGTAATCTCCGCCACGCCCCTGAAGCTCTTGATCGCGTTGTACGGGAGATCCTTGAACAGGGCCGGCTGGATGCTGTGCGCGGAATTGTTCATCAGCAGGGTATAGCCATCCGGCGCGGCTTTCGCCGCGATCGAGTAGCCCACCACCGTCTGACCGCCCGGCCGGTTGTCCACGATGACCGGCTGGCCCAGTTGCCGCGACAACGCGGCGCCGAGGGTGCGGGCGATGATGTCGGTGCCCCCGCCAGCGGCATAGGGAACGATGATCCGGATCGGATGCGCGGGGTAGTCCCCCGGCTTCTCGGCTAGCGCGGGATTGGCCGCCAGCAGCAGGGTGCTGGCGACACCGGCCGCAACGCGCGCGGCCGTGTCGGTTAGGGGCATGGCTGTCTCCTTCGTTCTCTGTGTCTACTCGTACACCACCGAGTACTTGATTGTCAGCGTGGCGAATGCGGCATTGATAGTAGCCATCGCTGCCTCCCGCTCGGCTACGCCCAGCGTGGCGGGCAGCACCAGCGTTGAAGTCAGGCCCTGGTCGCCCCGATCCTCGACGCGGATGTCATGCACGGGTACCGCAACGCCCGTGGCGGCATCCGACAGCATCTGATACTGGGCGCGCCGGATGGCGTCGCCGCGCAGGACATTCTTCTGGATCTTTCCGACCGCCGTCTTGGGGATGACATCGACCAGGTAGAACTGTTTCGGCACCGCGGCGCGCTCGGGAATCACCTCGTAGGCATAGTGTTTCAGGCGCCCGAGCGGGTAGTTGCTTCCCGCTTTGAGCGCAATGTATGCCACCGGCAATTCGCCCGCGTGCGCGTCCGGGATGCCGATCGCGGCGGCATCGAACACGGCTGGGTGACGATAGAGCGCTTCCTCGATCATGCGCGGGTCGATATTGTTGCCGCCGCGGATGATCAGGTCCTTGGCTCTGCCGGTCAGCCAGAAGTAGCCCTCCGGATCCATATAGCCGAGGTCGCCGGTGTTGAACCAGCCGCCTTCGAACCAGATGTTCTGGTTGTGCTTCGGTTCCAGGTAGCCGTTGAAGATATTGGGCCCGCGTACTACCACCACGCCGGGCTCGCCCGGCGCGCAATCGCGCACGATGCGATGATCGGCCACCTTGACCGCTTTCATCTGCTGATAGGCCTTTCGAAAACCGATCGAACCCGTGCGGGCCTCGCCATAGCGCGGGTTGCAAGCGCTCAGCGCGGTGCCTTCGGTCAGGCCATAGCCTTCGATGATCACCGATCCGGTCTTCTTCTCGAAGGCCTCGGCGATCGCCGTGGAAAGCGGAGCGGTGCCGCAACTCGCTGCCTGCAGGGAACTGATGTCGGCGTCTTCGATCGGTATGTTCAGGAGCATATTGACGACGCTTGGCACCATGCCGAGCGCGGTGACGCGGAATCGCTCGATAATGCGCCAGATGTTGCGGATCACCGAAGGATCGCGCCAGCCGCCGGAGGTCAGCATGACCACCGAAGCGCCCCGGGCTAGCGGCATCAGGCAATTGGTCAGGACGCCCGTGACGTGGAACATCGGGACGCCGCAGACGCGCACATCACTCGGCTGCACGTCATACTGCATACCGCTGACCCAGGCCATGAAGACCTCGTTGCCATGCGTGTGCAGGGCGAGCTTGGGCGTGCCTGTGGTGCCACCGGTATGGAACATCGAGGCGGTGTCGTCCGGTGAAAAACGGCGTCCGCTGTCAAGCGTCTCCGCATTGAAACGCGGCAGTTCGGCATCAAGGTCGACAATCGCGCTTTCGCTGGCCTGGCCTCCGCCCGCCTTGATCCAGTGCCGCACGCCGGGCAAGTCCTGCCGGATCAGCATGGCCTTGTTCCATGCCTCGATATCCGGATCGGGGCCGTAGACGATGACCGCCTTTGCCCCGGCATTGCTCAACAGGGTACGGATGATCTCCGGCTCCAGCATCCAGTTGACGGGGCAGGCAATACCTGTCGCCTCGCTGCCCCAGATCGCGTACTGCGATTCCAGCGCAACCGGCATGAGAATGCCGATCACGTCGGTCGGACCGAGGCCGAGCGCGCCCAGCAGGTTGGCGGTCTGGGTGATGCGACCGAACAGCTGCCCGTGGGTGACCGTGGCGGTGCGGTCGAGCTCATCACCGGATGCGAAATGGTACAGCGCGGGTGCGTCCGGCGCACGATCGCGCGCCATGCGCAGCAGCTCATAAGTGCTGGCGGGCAGGTTGCGCCCGGCGAGTGGCGTTTGCTCAAAACGCTCGATATCGGCGATCGACCTGACCTGCAGTCGCGGCTCATAGAGATCAGGGTGGCCGGTGCTCGCCGCGTGCACGGTGTTAACCTCGGCTTCCATGGTTGCGTGTCTCATGATCAGGTTCCCCGGTAGACCGGACGGCGCTTGTTGAGGAAGGCATCGCCACCCTCATGCATGTCGTCGGTGCTGAAGAGTGTGGCGAAGGCGAGCTGTTCCATCATCAGCGCCGTTTCCAGGCTCGCGTCCTGGCCATTGTTGATCATCAGCTTGGCCATGGCGATGGAGTGCGGCGATTTCTCGGCGATGCGATGCACATAGGCCTTGGCCTCATCCAGCAAATCTGCCGCGGGTACAACCTTGTTGATCAGCCCGATACGGTAGGCCTCGTCCGGCTTGATGATCTCGCCGGTAAAGATCATTTCCTTGGCGCGGGTTGCGCCCACCAGGCGAACGAGGCGCTGGGTACCCCCGCGTCCCGGGATCAGGCCGACATTGGTTTCTGTCTGCCCCATCAGGGCGTTGTCGGCGGCCACGCGGAGATCGCAAGCCATGGCGAGCTCCAGGCCGCCGCCGAAGCAGGGCCCGGCAATGGCCGCGACCACCGGCACGGTGCTGTGATGAATCAGCGCCCACAGGTCGGGTGCGCCGCTGGTCGGGCTAAACGACTCGATCGGGCGACGCTTGAGCATTTCGACGAGATCGCCCCCGGAGACGAAGGCCTTGGTGCCGCCCCAGAGGACGATGCCGCGGATGGTCTTGTCCGCCATCAGCGAGGCCATCGCCGCGTAGATGTCATTGCGCAGCGCGCCGTTGAGCGCGTTGTACTTCTCGAGGCGGTTCATCGTCACGATGCCGCAGCTGCCGTCCCGGTCGACGAACACGGTGTCGTACTCGGTGATACTGGCGGTCGGATTGCTTGTCATTGGTTTGTCTCCTGATGTACTGACGTGCCGCTTAGTGGATGAACTCGAACAGGCCGGCCGCACCCATTCCGCCGGCGGCGCACATGGTCACCACGCCATACTTCGCCTTGCGGCGCCGGCCCTCCAGCAGGATGTGGCCTACCTGGCGCGCGCCGGTCATGCCATAGGGGTGGCCGATCGCAATGGCGCCGCCATTGACGTTGACGCGCTCTTCCGGCAGCCCGAGCTGGTCGATGCAATACAAGGCCTGGCAGCCGAACGCTTCGTTGAGTTCCCACAGGTCGATATCGTCGATGGTGAGTTCATTGCGTTCCAGCAGACGCGGCACCGCGCGCACCGGGCCAATGCCCATCTCGTCCGGTTCCACGCCCGCGGTGGCCAGGCCGATGAAGTAGCCTAGGGGCTCCAGGCCGCGCCGCTCCGCTTCCTTCTCCGACATCACCACGAGTGCCGCTGCGCCGTCCGACAACTGGCTGGCATTGCCGGCGGTCACCTGGTATCCCTCGCCTTTCACCGGGGGCAAGGCGCTGAGCTTTTCCAGTGTGGTGTCCGGCCGGTTCCCTTCGTCCACTTCGAGCAGGCACGCCTCGGTGACCGTTTGACCGGTCGCCTTGTCCGTTACGCCCTTAATCGTGGCAAGCGGCACGATCTCATCCTTGAACAGCCCGGCCTGCTGGGCCTTGTCGGTAAGCTGCTGGCTGCGCAGCGAAAAGGCGTCGGAGCGTTCCCGCGACATGCCATAACGCTTGGCCAGGATCTCGGCGGTATCGATCATGTGCAGGTACACATCCGGCCGGTGCTCGGCCAGCCAGGCTTCCTGCCGGGCCGTCTTGAGGGTGACCGGCTGCGACTGGCTGATCGATTCGACGCCGCCCGCCACCATGACCGGGACCTTGTCGATCAACACCCGCTGGGCGGCGAAGGCCACCGCTTGCAGACCGGAAGCGCAGAAGCGCGTGAGCGTCGTCCCGCTCACCGAAACCGGCAGGCCAGCGCGAATGCCGGCCGCGCGGGCGATGTTGCCGCCCGTGACGGCAATTGGCTGGCCGCAGCCAAAGATGATGTCCTCGACTTCGGCGCCTTCGAGCCGCGCCCGGCTGACCGCGTGCTCGATCGCGTGTCCTGCCATGGTGGCCCCATGCGTCTGGTTGAAGGCTCCGCGTCCGGCTTTGCCGATAGGAGTGCGGGCGTACGAAACGATGACTGCGCGAGACATAAGTTCTCCTTTGGTATTGACAGCCGCATGCGCATTTCCAATTTGGGCGCACGGCAAATATAGACAGTGGATACATGTGGGCGAATCGAGCGGAGAATGGCATGAGGCAAGTTATTTCCTTCTCCGCGACGACCGATTGACTTCATCGGTGTATCCACTGTCTACATGCTAGTGATCGAATATCGCGAGGTCAAGGCATCAACGCCGGGACGCGGGTTAACCTCGATCAGGCGGTGTGCTAGTGAGAGGGGCGGGGTGCCCGCGATCGACGCGATCGCGTCGACGCATGCAGGGAAATGCACGACGACGAAGCCGCCGTGATGTGGAAAGCGAAGGGGGCGCGTTCCGTTCTTATCGAGATGCCTGTACGGCCTCCACGATTTCCGTGGACAACGCTTCCGAGCGTACGGCACGCGCGAGCACCAGGCCGCCTACCATCGTGGCGAGCATGACAATTGCATCCTCGCGCGCGGACTGGCTCTCGTTTCCAGCGATCAACCGGATCAGCGAGTCGACCCGGGCCTCGAATCGCCGGCGCGTCCTGGCATCGAGTCTTGCAACGTCAGTGCCCAGGGCGGCGATCGCGCAACCTCGTTCGGTATGGTCGCGATGCTTCTTGCTCATATAGGCGTGAAGGATGGCACGCTTGCGCTGCCTCTGTGGTGCCTCGGACGCCGCCTCTCCGAGAAAGGCCATGGTCTGGTCGAACGCAGCGTCGATCGCATCGGCGACCAGGTCGTCCTTGGAGTCGAAGTGCGCATAAAAGCCGCCATGGGTTAGGCCGGCACTCTTCATCAGCTGCGCAACGCCGACACCATTGACACCGTGTGCGCGAAACTCGGTGGAGGCCGTTTCTACGATCTGCTTTCGGGTTTCGGCTTTGTGATCCGGCGGGTAACGCACGATTGGACTCCGTCACATAAAAAATTGGCTCGGCTACCGACCTCATCGCGACGCATGAGGAAATCGGACTCTGCGTTCATTGAACGCCCCTCTGTAGTCTATAGTATGACGATCATCATTGCATAGTGGTAATGGAGACAGCGGAGGGGAAGGAGCATGCGGCGTCGCGTGGTCCTTTTCCCTAGGGTTAGCACTGAGGTCGAAATCCTTCGCGTTTCTTGACGATGCCGGATCGCATGCCTACGATGTAGACACAGGATACATTGGTGCGGAGGAGATGAAATTGGAGCTGACTGGCACACAGGTAATCAAGGCGCCCCGGGCGGAAGTGTGGCGGCGTTTGAACGATCCGCTCACGCTACAAAAGTGCTTGCCCGGATGCGAGCAGTACGAAAAGGCGGATGACGACAGCTACGACGCGGTAATCGTGGCTGCGATCGGCCCAATCAAGGCCCGCTTCAAGGGGACCGCGCGATTCTCCGATCTGCGGGAGGGCATTGGCTATCGTATCGAAGGCAGCGGCACGGGCGGGATAGCGGGCTTCGGCAAGCTTGGCGCCGATGTCCACCTGGAGGACACTGATGGAGGCACCTCTCTCCACTATGCCGCTGTCGCCCAAATGGGCGGCAAATTGGCCCAGATCGGTTCGCGGCTGGTGGGCGCGGTAGCCAACAAGTTCCTTGCGGATTTCTTTGCGCGGTTCGAGCGGCTGGTGATGGAAGGCGGTGACGGGGGCCGTGCGATGTTGTGACGAAGCGTGGCCCCATCGGCTTTCTTCGTTCTTTAGTATGATGATCATAATTCTATAGGTCGCCGCCTCAGGGAATGGTGAAGGGGCCAAAGGAGATAAGGTGGAAAAAGTGCAGCTACACAACACCATCAATGATGCGAGCGAGACGCGTGAGGTGGAGCCGAGGCAACTTCTGGTCCACATGCTTCGGGACTCGATGCGCCTGACCGGGGTGCATATCGGTTGCGATACCTCCCAGTGCGGCGCATGCACGGTGCTGCTCGATCAGGAGACCGTCAGGTCTTGCACGGTGCTTGCCGTGCAGACGGAGGGGGTATCGATCCATACCATCGAAGGCATGGAATGCGACCCGACCGTCACAGCGCTAAAGCAAGCATTCAACGAACTGCACGGTCTCCAGTGCGGATTCTGTACGCCGGGCATGCTGCTTGCCGCGCGGGCGCTGCTGCTGCGCGTGCGCGATCCATCGGAGGACGCGGTAAGGGAGGCCCTGCACGGCAATCTGTGCCGCTGTACCGGCTACCAGAATATTGTCGATGCCGTGTTGCTTGCTGCGGCAACGCTGCGGGAAGGCGAGGCGGTTGCCATTGAGGAGGCCTGCCATGAGTGAAGGCTTGCATGACGCCACGCGGACCTATATCGGCAAGTCCATCAAGCGCAGGGAAGACCATCGGCTGATGGGCGGCCGCGGGAAGTACACCGATGATTTCCAGTTCCCGGGCATGGTATTCGCCGCTTTCGTGAGGTCACCGTTTGCCCATGCGAACGTTCTCCGCATCGACACGGCCGGCGCGCTGGCGTTGCCCGGGGTGGTGGGTGTCTTGACCCATGCGGATATCCAGGGAAAAGTTGGCGATATCCGGCCGAACTGGGTGGTGGGCGATTCGAAGGTGCCAGCCCATCCGCCATTGGCCGCCGATCGGGTGCGCTACGCCGGCGAGGCCGTGGCGATGGTGCTGGCCGCAACGCGCGAACTGGCGGCTGACGCAGCGGAACTGGTGACGGTTGACTACGACGAGTTGCCGGTGGTGGTCGATGCGGAGGCGGCGCTGCTGCCGCAGGCGCCCCAACTCCACGCCAATGTGGCGGGCAACCTGATCGGTGTCTACCGCGTCAAAGGCGGCAGCTATGAGGACGCGGTCAAGGAAGCTGACCGCGTGGTCTCCATCCGGCTGGTCAACCAGCGCCTGATTCCCAGTCCGCTGGAGCCGCGCGCGCTGTGCGCCAGTTACGATCGGGCCGACGAGCGGCTGACGTTCATCGTACCGACCCAGGTGCCGCATATGTCGAAGCGCTGGCTCTCTGAAGCGCTGGGCTGGCCCGAGCATCGCATTCGCATCGTCGCGCCCGACATCGGCGGCGGGTTCGGGGCAAAGATGCATTTCTATGCGGAAGAGGTGCTGGTGGCCTTTGCGTCCAGGCATTTCGGCCGTCCGGTGAGTTGGACCGAGTCGCGCAGCGAGAATCACGTGGCCACCACGCACGGCCGCGCGCATGTGGAGTATGTCGAAGCAGCGGTCAAGGATTCCGGCAAGGTGCTGGGCATCAAGGTGCGGTCGTTCGCCAACCTTGGGGCCTATCTGTCCAATATGGCCACCGGTATTCCGACGGTCAACACGGCCAGCTATGTCACGGGCAATTACCAGATCACCTCGGTCGACGTCGAAGTCAACCTGGTCACGACCAATACCACGCCGGTCGATGCCTATCGCGGAGCGGGGCGGCCCGAGGCGGCCTATATCGTCGAACGGATGATGGACGCGGTGGCAGGGGCGCTGGACATCGATCCGGTCGATCTGCGTCGCCGCAACCTGGTGCGGGCCGACCAGTTTCCCTATCAGCCGCATAGCAGTGCGCGCGGCAAGTGGGACAGCGGCGACTACCAGGCTTGCCTGGATAGTGCCACCGAGCTGATCGACTACGCGGGCTGGCGGCAACGGCAGGCCGCGATGCGCCTGCAGGGCAAGTACATCGGCATCGGCGTGACCTGCTATCTGGAACTCGTTGGCATGGGCATCTCCGCCATGCTGCAGAAGGTCGGCTTCGATCGCGGCGGCTGGGAGAGCGCCCACATCCGCGTGCATTCCGATGGTAAGGTGACGTTGTTCAGCGGATCGATGCCCCAGGGGCATGGCCACGCCACCAGCTATGCCCAGATCGTGGCGGAAGTCCTGCAGTTGCCGATGGATGATGTCGATGTGGTGCAGGGAGACACCGATCGCGTGCTTGCCGGCCATGGCACGTTCAACTCCCGTTCCATGCCCGTAGGCGGTTCCGCTGCCTACGTTGCGGCCGGAAAGATCCTCGCCAAGGCGCGCACGATCGCGGCAGTCATGCTGGAAACCGCCGAAGAGAACGTGCGCTACGCCGACGGCGAGTTCAGGGCCACCGAGGGGGGCAACACCGTTGCATTCTCGCAGGTTGCGCGCATGGCTTATGTCGCCAGCAAATTGCCCAGGGACGTCGAGCCCGGACTGGAAGAGCGCGTGTTCTACGAGCCCACCTCGATGGGCGCACCCAATGGCTGCCATGCGGTCGTTGTGGAAGTGGATGCCGAAACCGGGCTGGTGAAGATCCTCGATTACGTCGCGGTCGACGACGTCGGCGTGCTGATCAATCCCATGCTCTGCCATGGCCAGATGCATGGCGGGATCGCGCAAGGTATCGGGCAGGCGCTCTTCGAAGAGGCGAAGTATGACGAGGCGGGCCAGTTGCTGTCAGGCTCGCTGCTCGACTATGGCTTCCCGCGGATCGAGCAGGTTCCCCGCATGCGCACCAGCTTTCATGTCTCGCCTTCGCCCACGAACCCGCTGGGGGTCAAGGGCATTGGCGAAGCGGGTTGCGTCGGCGCGCCGCCGGCGGTGGTGGCGGCGGTATGCGATGCCTTGAAGCCATTCGGCATTTCCCATCTCGATATGCCCCTGACGCCGCCCAAGATCTGGCGCGCGATCCATGAGGCCAGCAGGAGCGCGGCATGATTCCTTACGAAGTCGAATATGTCCGAGCCAGCAGCGTGCAGGATGCGCTCTCGCTATTGTCCGGCGATGCCGATGCGAAGATCCTGGCCGGAGGCCATTCGCTGGTGCCCATGATGAAGCTGCGGTTGGCCAGGCCTTCGTTCCTGGTCGATATCGGCCGTCTTCCCGAGTTGAGGGGCGTCGAGGTCCACCCTGATTACATCTCGATCGGCAGCGCCACCACGCATGCCGAACTGGCGGCCGACAGCCAGCTCACGGCGCTGGCTCCGCTGTTTGCCCTGGTTGCCCATGTCATCGCGGACCCGGCGGTACGGAATCGCGGAACGATCGGCGGATCCCTGGTGAATGCCGATCCGTCGGCGGATTGGCCGGCCGCGGTGCTGGCGCTCGAGGCGGTCATGGAGGTGGTTGGCGCTAAAGGAACGAGGCGGGTTCCGGCGCGGGAGTTCTTTGTGGGCTTCATGGCCTCGGCAGTACAGTCGGACGAGATACTCACCCGCATCCATATTCCGTTGCCGGCCGCGGTCCGGGTTGGCTACCGGAAATTCCGCCATCCGTCGTCGGGCTACGCCGTGGCTGCCGCAGCGGTCGCGCTACGCTTCACCGGCGACAAGTGCGTGGGCGGGACGATCGGGATCACTGGCGTAGCCGACACACCGTTTCGCGCCTATGCCGCCGAGACTTTGCTGGGCGAAGGCTTGGGGGGCGGCCAGGATGGAATTGAGCGTATCGCCACCGCGGCGTTCGACGGCGTGGCTCCCCTGGAGGACAGCTTTGCCGATGCGGGGTACCGGCTTCAACTCGGTCGCGTCATGCTGAAGCGGGCGCTGGCGGATGCTTGCGCAGGCAACCGGGAAGGCATGACATGTTCCGAAACCTGAAAACCCTGGGCCCTGCTTCGGCGCTGACGCTCGTGCTGGCTAGCGGGGCCGCAAACTGTGGAGAACCGACCTCGATGAACCCCACCGCGATGACCCCGGCCGCCCTGATCAAGTTCGCCTCGTCCCGGCAGGTGAGCGTCACGCACGAGGATCTGGAGATCAGCGTCGGCTATGAACACTTTACCCGCAACTTCGAAGCCATCCTCGGCAGGTTCGATCCCACGGTTTCTGCCGCGCTTGCCAGCGACCCCGTCGCGGCGGAGGCGCGAATCAGGCAGATGGAAGGCGAGCAGGGCTTGATGATCTTTGCCGTGCAAAACCACGGCGCCCTGTTCGCTCTCGCCGGAGCGCAGCGCAAGGCCAGACGCTATCACGTGGGCAACCCGAGGATAGCGTTCCAGATGACGCGCCACGACATCCGCGCCGGACTCTACGCTCCGCTGTCTGTGCTGGTCTACGAAGCGAGGCCGGGCGCCGTGAGGGTGGAGTTCGACCAGCCGTCGACGCTGTTCGGGCAGTTTGGCGACGCCGACGTCCTGGCAGTGGCGCGCGCGCTTGACAGCAAGCTCCAGAAGGTGATCGAGCATGCGGCATTGCTGGCCGCCCAACAGCAGGCGGGGCAATAGCTGATGTTCACAAACAAAGGATGATGTGATGAAAGCAAGAGAAGTCGTGTTATGCCAGCCCGTCCGTACGGCGATCGGGTCCTATAACGGTTCGCTGAAGGCAACACCTGCGACCGAACTCGGCGCGGCGGTCATCCGCGAGACGGTCCGCCGCTCCAGGCTGGACCCGGAACGGATCGGCAGCGTGGTGTTCGGCAACGTGATCCAGGCGGGTAACCGGATGAATCCGGCGCGGCAGGCCGCCATCGGCGCGGGCCTGCCGGTGTCGTTGCCCGCGATGACCGTCAACCGCGTGTGCGGGTCCGGCGCGCAGGCCATCGCCAGCGCCGCCGATGAAATCTGGCTTGGCTATGTCGACGTAGCGGTTGCCGGCGGCATGGAGAACATGGACCAGGCCCCCTACCTGATGCCCGCCGGCCGCTGGGGCAGCCGCATGGGCGACGCGGTGCTGCAGGACAGCATGCTGCGCGACGGGCTGGTGGATGCCTTCTCGGGCGAGCACTCGGGCTGGCATACCGAGGATCTGGTGACCCGCAACAAGATTGGCCGCGATGAACAGGACCGCTGGGCGGAGCGCTCGCAGAGCCGCTTTGCCCGCGCGCAGGAACAAGGCCGTTTCGTGGAGCAGATCGTTGACGTTCCGGTGAAGGCGAAGGGCGGGACGGCGATGTTCAGCGTGGACGAGGCAAACCGGCCGGACACCACATTCGACATTCTCAGCAAGCTTCGCCCCGCGTTCCGCAAGGATGGCACCATCACCGCGGGCAATGCGCCGGGGCTCAATAGCGGCGCGGCTGCCATGCTCGTCGCCGAACGCTCCCTGGCGGAGAGCCAGGGCATGGCACCGATGGCGCGGCTGGTGGCCTACGGCGTCGGCGCGGTCGAGCCGGGTCTGTTCGGCCTTGGCCCCGTGCCCGCCGTGCGCCAGGCGCTGCAGCGTGCGCAATGGACGCTGGGCGATATCGGGCGGATCGAGATCAATGAGGCCTTCGCGGCCGTGCCGCTGGCGGTCGCGGGCGAACTCGGGCTGCCGCTCGACATCATCAACGTGGAAGGGGGCGCCATCGCGCATGGTCACCCGATCGGCGCGACCGGGGCGGTGCTGACCACGCGCCTGCTCTATTCGATGCGCGCGGATGGGGTACGCCGGGGCATCGTGACGCTGTGCATCGGGGGTGGGCAGGGCATTGCGCTGGC
This sequence comes from Burkholderiaceae bacterium 16, assembly GCA_000955785.1. Classification (GTDB taxonomy): domain Bacteria; phylum Pseudomonadota; class Gammaproteobacteria; order Burkholderiales; family Burkholderiaceae; genus Cupriavidus. The sequence goes on along the minus strand of JYOD01000024.1, from coordinate 7,479 downwards.
GCTTGAAATCCTGGATTAAGCGGCACCGGCAGGGCGGGTTTTCCGGCATGGAGGCGTTTCAAACCAGCTATCATGTTGAAAGTATCAAGATGCCGGATTGGAGCCCTCGACCATGCAAAGAAAGACCTTCAGGAACATGCAATGCCCCATCGCCCGTGGCCTGGAACGGGTTGGCGAGTGGTGGAGCATGCTGCTGATGCGCGAGGCGTTCTATGGCGCACGGCGTTTCGACGACTTCCAGAAAAACCTGGATATCGCGCCCAATATGCTCACGCGCCGCCTGACCGCGCTGGTGGAGGAGGGCTTGCTGGAGCGCCGCCAGTACTCCGAGAAGCCGCCGCGCTATGAGTATGTCCTGACCCAGTGCGGGCGCGACTTCCTGCCCGTGCTGCTGGCCATGCTGGCCTGGGGCAATAAGCACTTTGCGCCGGAAGGTCCCAGCGTGGAGTTGCTCGACAAGGAAACCGGCAAGGTCGTCGAACCGGTGCTGGTGGACGCCGGCACGGGTGAGCGCCTGAGTTTCGCGCGGCACGCGCTGGTGCCCGGTCCTGCCGCCGGAGACGGCATGCGCCGGCGGCTCGAATCCGCTGCCGGCTACTTGTCGGGCGGCGAGGACGCGGCGGAGGCAGGCGACGAGCTTGCCGGGAGCGGCGCCTCATAGGCAGTTTTTTTTATTCATCCCATCCATCGAAGCGGGGAACGTCATGAAGATTCTGGTCCTGGGCGCCGGCGCCATGGGCGGTTACTACGGCGGACGGCTGATGCAGGCGGGGGCCGATGTCACGTTCCTGGTGCGGCCACGGCGCGCCGAGGTGCTGGCCAGGGACGGCCTGGTCGTGCGCAGCGAGCTTGGCGACATCCATACCACCGTAAAGACCGTGCTTTCCGGTGACGTCGGGGCGGGCTACGATCTCGTCCTGCTGGCCTGCAAGACCTACGACCTGGCCAGTGCGATGCAAGCGCTGGACCCGGCGCTGGACGGCACCCACGGCAAGGGCGCGGCGATCCTGCCGCTGGTCAATGGCCTGCGCGCGTATGAGACGCTGGATGCGCGCTACGGCCGGGAAAGGGTGCTCGGTGGTGTCTCGTACATCGCGACCACGCTGGACGCTTCGGGCGCGGTGGCGCACCAGGGCGCGGTCGATAGGCTCGTCGTGGGCGCCCGTGCCGAACCGGCGCAAGCCCTGGCTGGCGCATTTCATGCACTCGCCGCGAGCACGCCTGGCACGCGCGAACTGTCGCTGGCGATCGACCAGGCGCTGTGGAACAAGTGGGTGATGATCTCGGCCGGTGCGCTGATGACGTGCCTGATGCGCGGCACCGTCGGCGAGATCGTCAAGACGGCCGACGGACGGGCGCTGATGCGGCAGGCCATGGACGAGTGCGCGGCGGTGGCGCGCTTGTCCGGCCATGCGTTGCCCGAGCCGGTGGCCGATGCGATGGCCGCGCGGTTGCTGGACGAGACCTCGACATGGGCCGCCTCGATGATGCGCGACATCGCGCAGGGCGCGCCCCGCCTGGAGGCGCTCGACATTGTCGGCGACATGGCGCAGCGCGCTGAGCGCCTTGGGCATGACGCGCCGCTGGCGCGCATCGCCTATGCCCACCTGCAGGTCTACGAAGCCCGGCGCGCCGCGGCCTAGCCCCTGGCGTCCGCCGCCACGGCGGCGGCGGCGCGGCGTTCCCGCGCCTGGCGTCGGAACGCGCCTGGCCCCATGCCGAAATACGCCTTGAAGGCCCGCCCGAATGCCGCCTCGGAGGCGTAGCCGCAATGCTCGCCGATGCTGGCCGCGGAATCGCGGTCTTGCGTCAGCAGGCGGGCGGCCATTTCCATGCGCAAGGTGGTGACCAGTTGCAGCGGCGTCTCGCCGCTGAGCTGCGTAAAGCGCCGGGCAAAGGTCGCGCGCGACACATTGCACACCTCGGCCAGCGACGCCACCGACCACGGCTCGGCGGGTGCGCGCAGCACGGCATCGATCGCCCTGGACATGCGCGCATCGGCCATCAGCGCCAGCAGGCTGTGCGTGACCCCGCCCTGGGCGATCAGGGCGCGCAGCAGCAAGGTCAGCAAGGCGGTGGAAAGCTGCGCGATGACCGCCATGCCGCCTGGCTCGGGCGCTTGGGCTTCGTTGCGCATCATGTCGATCAAGGCATCCAGCCAGGCGCAATCGGCGCGTTCGGCGGTGGCGATGCGCAGCACGGGGGGCAGGTTGCGCAACAGCATGGTGCCCGGCAAGCCCAGCACAAAGGTGCCGCACAGCATATCCAGCGGACGCTCGTCGCCGGGCACCGTCACCTCCGTCAGCAAGCCATTGAAGCGCGTCCGGTGGGCCGGCATGTCCGCGCCGCCGGGCGCAGCGTTGTCCGGCAGGCTGCGCAGCGTGTGCGCGGTGCCATGGGGAAACAGCAGCACATCGCCCGCGCCAAGTGCGATCGCATCCTGCTCCACCAGCGCGCGCGCCTGCCCGCCCAGGATGATGTGATAGGGGAGGTGCCCGGGCGCCGCCGCCGCGTTGTCCACGCGCCAGTTGCCGGCAAAGTGGCAGTGCAGGTCCACGGTGCCGGCGGGAGCCAGCATGCGCACCAGTTCGGTCAAGGCGTCCATGACGGGATGTTGAGACGATGGGGCAAGATATTGCGACTATTGTATGCGGTAAATGACACAACGGAAGCCTAGACTTCAGTCCATGGAAGCAGCGCAACAAACACGGCGCGATCCATCGACCAAACTAACCGGAGTCCATCATGTCCCGTCTTCACACCATCAACGCCACCGAAGCCACCGGCCAGACAGCCCAACTGTTCGGCGCGATCAAGAGCGCCGTCGGCAAGGTGCCCAACGCCTATCTGGTCATCGGCAGCAATGCCCCCGAGGTGCTTGCCAACGTGCTGCAAACCGGGGCGTTGCTGAAGAATTCCACCCTCAGCGCCCGCGAACTGGAGGCCATCAATCTCTCTGTCAGCGAAGCCTCGGCTTGTGACTACTGTGTCGCCGCGCACACCATGACCGGCAAGATGGCGGGCTACAGCGCGGAGCAGACACGCGAACTGCGCGCCGGCAGCTACCCGGAAGACAGCAAGATCGACGCCCTGGTCCGCTTTGCGCTGGCCCTGGTGAAGACCGCCGGCACGTTGCCCGCCAACGCTGTCGCCAATGTCCGCGAAGCCGGCTATACCGACCGCCAGATCATCGAGGCCATCCAGGCGGTCAGTGCGATCCTGTTCACCAATATGGTCAATCGCGTCAACGATACGGTGGTGGATTTCCCGAAGGTGGCGTGAGGGGGAGGCCAGCCGGGGATGGCCGGGCGAAGCGCCCGGCTACCCGCTGGCCTGCAAGCGGACTGGCACGATCAGGCCGCTTCATGCGCTGGGAAGGCGACGCTTCAGGCTCACTTGCCGCTGACTAACCGCGTCGCCCCGTAGCGGGTCGCATATTCCCAACCCAGTTCTGCAAGCGGCCTTGCCTTGCGGCCGGTTTCCAGCGCATCGGCGGCTGCCGCATTGCCACCTTCCGCACGCCGCGCAATACCGTTCATGATGGCGGCCAGCCTGAAGAAGTTATAGGCGAGGTAGAAGTCCCAATGTTCCATCTCCTGCATGCCGTTGGCATTGCCATACCATCGAATGTAGGTGGCCTCGTCCGGAATGCCCAGGCCGTGCAGGTCCAACCCGCCAATGCCGCGCCAGAGCGATGCCGGGATATGCCAGCCCATGCACTGGTAGGCAAGGTCGGCCACCGGGTGGCCTAGCGTCGATAGTTCCCAATCCAGGACACCGAGTACGCGCGGCTCGGTTGGATGAAAGAGCAGGTTGTCCATGCGGAAGTCGCCGTGGACAAGGCTGGTCTGGTGTTCCGGCGGAAGATGGCGTGGAAGCCAGTCCGCCAGGGCCGCCAGCGCGGTATTGCCGTCCGTGCCGGTGTCCTGGCACTGGCGTGCCCAGCGGCTCACCTGGCGTGCGATGTAGTTTCCGCTTTTGCCATAGTCGGCGAGACCTGCCTTTTGATAGTCCACCCGATGCAATGCCGCTATCACCCGGTTCATTTCCCGGTAGATTGCCGTGCGTTCCCCAGGCGACAGGCCTGGCAGCGACTGGTCGAACATGACCCTGCCTTGCAGGAACTCCATGATGTAGAAGGGGCTGCCCAGGATCGACGTATCCTCGCTGTAGAGGAACAGTCGCGGGACGGGCACTTCGCTTTCCCGCAGTGCATGCATCACGCGATATTCGCGGTCAATGGCATGGGCGGACGACAACAGCTTGCCGGGCGGTTTGGTGCGCAGTACATATTGCTGCCCTTCGCACCAGATCCGATAGGTGGGATTGGACTGGCCGCCGGCCAGCCGTTCCGCCATGAGCGAGGGCCGATCGATCAGGCCCTGTCCGTGCAGCAAGGCTGCCAGCCTGGTGCAATCCAGATCCGGCGGGTGTTTATCCGCCGGGGCGGTCTCGCGTTGCGCGCTGGCATGCGTCATCGTGTCTGTCTCCCTGTGCCCCGATCCACTACGGGGTCTCTTCGATTGGTTGTGTCGTTCGCTTCGGGCTAAAGCGTGCTGACCATGTGCCCGCCATCCACCGGCAATACGGCACCAGTGATGTAATCCGAAGCGCTCGATGCCAGCAGGAGCAGCGCGCCGTCGAGTTGCTCCGGCTGCCCAAGCCGGCGTTGCGGGATCCGTTTGACCAGTGCCTGGCCGCTATCGGTCTCGAAAAAGCTCCGGTTGATGTCGGTTTCGAAATACCCCGGTGCCAGCGCATTGACGCGGATACCATACCGCGCCCATTCCAGCGCGAGCGATCGTGTCAGGTGAATCAGTCCAGCCTTGGCCGCGGTATAGGCGGGCACTTGCTGGGCAACGCGCATACCAAGGATCGAGGCGATGTTGACGATGCTGCCGCCCTTGCCGCCATCGCGCATCATCTGCGCCGCATGCTGTGCCACCCGCCACGCGCCGCTCAGATTGGTGTCGATCACGCTCTGCCATTCGTCCTCCGCCACCTCGATGGCGGGACGCGTGACAGCAATGCCTGCGCTGTTGACCACGATGTCGACCGTGCCCAACGCGCTGGCCGCAGCCGAGAAGGCCGACGCCACCGAGGCGGGGTCCCTGACGTCGAGCGAAACCACGCAGCCTTCAGCGCCTTCCTCGCGGAGCGCGGCAAGCAATGCCTCGCCTTCGCCGACGCGCCGTCCGGCCAGTGCAACCCGGCATCCGGCACGCGCCAGGGTCAGGGCGAAGTGCCGGCCCAGGCCGCCGAATGCGCCAGTCACCAGCGCGACCTTGCCCTCCAGGTCGGCAAACGGGTTAGGGGCGGGATGCGCTTTCATGCAAAATCTCCTTTGATTGCCAGAATGGATGCCGGTGTTGCCCGGCCACCCGTCGCCTACAGGCTATGGCGGCCAGCCAAAGCTGCCTCAGGCCGCCTTGCCCATGTCTTCGACGACCTTCTTGGCGTCTCCGAACACCATCATGGTCTTGTCCATGTAGAACAGTTCGTTGTCCAGGCCCGCGTAGCCCGCCGCCATCGAACGCTTGTTCACGATGATGGTCTTGGCCTTGTAGGCTTCGAGGATCGGCATGCCGGCAATCGGCGAGCCGGGATCGGTCTTGGCGGCCGGGTTCACCACGTCGTTGGCGCCCAGCACCAGCACCACGTCGGCCTGGCCGAACTCGCTGTTGATGTCCTCCATCTCGAAGACCTGGTCGTAGGGGACCTCGGCCTCGGCCAGCAGCACGTTCATATGGCCCGGCATGCGGCCTGCCACCGGGTGGATGGCGTACTTCACCGTCACCCCCTTCTCGACCAGCTTCTCGGTGAGTTCCTTGAGCGCATGCTGTGCGCGCGCCACCGCCAGGCCGTAGCCAGGGACGATGATCACGGTCTCGGCATTGCTCATCAGGAAGGCAGCGTCGTCGGCCGAGCCGGCCTTGACATTGCGCTGTTCCGCACCGCCGGCCGTAGCTGCCGCCGCGGTGTTGCCAAAGCCGCCGAGCAGCACGTTGAAGAACGAGCGGTTCATCGCGCGGCACATGATGTACGAGAGGATGGCACCGGAGGAGCCAACCAGCGAGCCGGCGATGATCAGCATCGGGTTGTTGAGCGAGAAGCCAATGCCGGCGGCCGCCCAGCCCGAGTATGAGTTCAGCATCGACACCACCACGGGCATGTCGGCGCCCCCGATCGGGATGATGATCAGCACGCCTAGCACGAAGGCGATCGCCAGCATCAGCAGGAAGGGCATCCAGGCCTGCGACAGGAAGAAGGCCACGCCGAAGCCGATCATCGCCACCGCCAGCAGCAGGTTGAGCATGTGCTGGCCGGCGAAGGACACCGGCGCGCCCTGGAACAGCCGGAACTTGTAGCGCCCGGCCAGCTTGCCGAAGGCGATCACCGAACCCGAGAAGGTAATGGCGCCGACGAAGCAGCCGATGAACAGCTCGATCCGGTTGCCCAGGGGGATGTCATGCGAGCCCGCTGGCGCAATGCCGAAGGCGGCTGGCTCAGCCACCGCCGCCACCGCGATGAAGACGGCGGCCAGGCCGATCAGCGAATGCATGGCGGCCACCAGTTCGGGCATCTTGGTCATCTCGACCTTCTTCGCCACGTAGGCACCGATGCCGCCGCCGACCACCAGCGCGCCGAAGATCAACGCCAGGCCTTCGGCGACCGACGACGGGTCCGTGCTTGCCGCCGCGAAGTCGTTCTTCAGTTTGGCGATCAGCACCAGCGTGGTTGCCGCCGCGATGGCCATGCCGGTCATGCCGAAGGCGTTGCCGCGTCGTGCGGAACTGGGATGCGAGAGGCCCTTGAGCGCCTGGATGAAACACACCGAGGCAAGCAGGTAGAGCAGGGTGACGAGGTTCATGCTCACGAGATTGCTCATGCCGCGGCCTCCTTGCCATGGGCACCCGCCGGCTTGGCCTTGGGTTCCTTCTTCTTGAACATCTCCAGCATGCGCTGCGTCACCAGGAAGCCGCCGAACACGTTGACCGCGGCGAGCGCCACCGCCAGCGCGCCCATGGTGCGGCCCACGGGCCCCTCGGTCAGGCCGGCCGCCAGCATGGCGCCGACGATGATGATGGCCGAGATTGCATTGGTCACCGCCATCAGCGGGGTGTGCAGGGCGGGTGTGACCGTCCAGACCACGTGGTAGCCCACGTAGATCGCCAGTACGAAGATGATCAGGTTGATCACCGTGTGGTTCACCATTTCCATCGACTTCTCCTCAGCTTGTCAGTTCCAGTTCACGGCTCTTGGTCATCAGGCAAGCCGCTACGATGTCGTCTTTCATATCGATGGCGAGCTTGCCATCCTTGTCGGTGATCAGCTTGAGGAAGTCGAGCACGTTGCGCGCGTAGAGCGCGGAAGCGTCCGCCGCAACCATGCCGGCCAGGTTGGTGTGCCCGATCAGCGTGACGCCGTGCCGTTCCACCACCTCGTCGGCCACCGTGAGCGGGCAGTTGCCGCCCTGCG
>JYOD01000238.1 GCA_000955785.1 Burkholderiaceae bacterium 16 | reverse complement strand
TGGATGCCGGCGGATTTCCCCGAAGACATTCCGGTGACGATGGATGAACAGGTGCAAAAGGCCGTTGACTGCTACAACGCCGGTGCCACGGTGCTGCACCTCCACGTGCGCGAACTCGATGGCAAGGGCTCCAAGCGCCTGTCCAAGTTCAACGAACTGATCGCCGGCGTGCGCGCCGCGGTGCCCGACATGATCATCCAGGTCGGCGGCTCGATCTCGTTTGCCCCGGAAGACGACGGCCAGGCCGCCAAGTGGCTGTCGGACGATCCCCGCCACATGCTGGCCGACCTGGACCCCAAGCCGGATCAGGTGACGGTAGCCATCAATACGACGCAGATGAACATCATGGAGCTGCTCTACCCGGAATACCTGGAGGGCACCTCGCTGGCCAACCCGGCGTTCCAGGCTGCCTACAGCGAAATGACCGTGCCCGCCGGCCCCGCCTGGGTCGAGGAGCACCTGAGGCGCCTGCAGGCCTCCGGCATCCAGCCGCATTTCCAGCTGACCGGCATCCATGCGCTGGAAACGCTCGATCGCCTGGTGCGCAAGGGCGTGTACACCGGACCGCTGAACCTGACCTGGATCGGCATCGGCGGTGGCTTCGATGGTCCGAATCCGTTCAACTTCTTCAACTTCATCCATCGCGCGCCGGATGGCTGCACGCTGACCGCCGAATCGTTGTTGAAGAACGTCCTGCCGTTCAACATGATGGCCATGTCGATGGGCCTGCACCCCCGCTGCGGCATCGAGGACACCATCATCGACCAGCACGGCAACCGCATGACCTCGGTGCAGCAGATCGAGCAGTGCGTGCGCGTCGCCCGCGAACTCGGCCGTGAAGTGGCCAGCGGCAAGGAAGCGCGCAAGATCTACAAGATCGGCGTGCAGTACAAGGATGCCGAGGAAACCCTGGCAATGCATGGCATGGCGCCCAACCGCAAGCCGCGGCAGGCAAACCTGCCCTTGCGCGCAGCCTGACGCCAGCCCGGGCAAGGGGACGGGCAACGATGCCCGTCCCCTTGCCACAGATCGCACAATCCGCGCCGAATTCGCGGCGCAACAGCGGCACCAGACCGCAGGAGACTTTCATGGGACAGTCCCTCTCCGGGACCGCTCGCGCGGACACGGATCTCACCGCCAAGCCGGCACGCTCGCATGCCTACGCGTGGCTGGTATTCGCCCTCATTTTTGCGCTCCTGCTTTCCGACTACATGTCACGGCAGGTGCTGAACGCCGTCTTTCCCCAACTGCGGCTTGAGTGGGGCCTGTCCGACGCCAAGCTCGGCTCGCTCAGCGGCATCGTCGCGCTGATGGTCGGTCTGTTCACGGTGCCGTTCTCGCTCGTCGCCGATCGCTGGGGCCGCGTCAAGAGCCTGGCCCTGATGGCGCTGCTGTGGAGCTGCGGCACGCTGGCGTGCGCGCTCTCCGCCAGCTACGGGCATATGCTGGCGGCCCGCTTCTTCGTCGGCATTGGCGAGGCGGCCTATGGCAGCGTCGGGCTGGCCGTGATCCTGAGCATCTTCCCGCCTTCCCTGCGTGCCACCCTGACCGGCGCCTTCACCTCCGGCGGCATGTTCGGCGCGGTGCTGGGCATGGGGCTGGGCGGTGTCGTGGCGGCCCGCTTCGGCTGGCGCGCGGCCTTCATGGCCATGGCGGTATTCGGACTGATCGTGGTGCTGATCTATTGCGTCACCGTGACCGAAGCCAGGCTGGCGCGGCGCACTGCGGGGGCACGCGCCACCCACACTGGCGCGGCGCCAGCCCGAGCCCGCACCCCCTTGCCGGCGCTGCTGCGCGGGCTCTTCTGGGCACCGTCCCTGGTCTGCGCCTATGTCGGCAGCGGCCTGCAGCTTTTCATCGCCTACGCGATCATGGCCTGGATGCCGAGCTACCTGAACCGGTACTACGGCATGCCGCCCGACAAGGCTGCGCTGCTCGCCGCGGCGCTGCTGATCGTCGGCGGCGTCGGCATGACCTTGTGCGGGATGCTGACGGACCGGGTTAGCCGCAACGCGCCGGCCCGCAAGCTGACGCTCGCGATCCTGTTCTGTCTCGTGTCGTGCGTGCTGTTGCTGGCGGGCTTCCGGCTGCCGCCGGGTACCGCGCAGTTGCTGCTGATCGGTTTCGGCATGCTGCTGGCAATGGGTACCTGGGGCCCCGCCGGCGCCATAGTGGTCAATCTCTCCCGCCCCTCGACCCATGCCACCGCGCTGGCGATGCTGACGCTGGCCAACAACATCCTTGGCGCCGCGCCGGCGCCTTACCTGACGGGCCTGCTGGCCGACAGGATCGGATTGCTCGGGGCCCTGCAGATGGTTCCGCTGATCTCCCTGGTCGCAGCGGCCGTGTTCTTCATCGCCAGGCCGCGCTACCTGCGCGACCTGCGGCTTGCCGAAGCGCGCAATGAGGCGGAGCGCACCAGCGCCTGA
>JYOD01000237.1 GCA_000955785.1 Burkholderiaceae bacterium 16 | reverse complement strand
ACTTCTGTATAAGGAGATGCCTCATAGGACCACCAAGGACTATAAGCGGTTGGTGGGGCGTGTTGGAAAGACGATCTTCGTGCCGGACGACAAGCTGGAGCCGTACTATGCCGCAGCGTACGCAGCATATCGGCTAGAGTATCTTTTTCGTAGTGGGTCGATCGATGCGGCATATAAACCGGCTCGATTCCAAATCCTTTTTGCTTTGAGGCTCCTCAAGGCAGGGGCAAAGTTACCGCGGCGGAACTCTAGGGAAATGGAGCGCTTTGCGAGCCTCTCATGGAGTTGCTGACCGATGCTCGAAAAATGCAGCGAGCCTTTAAAGACGCTGTAGCCCTTGTGGAAGAAGTATCAGGTGGAACAATTGATGACAGGGTTCGCACCCAAGGTTTTACGGAAGCATTGAGGAAAGTTGGCTCCCGCAAGAAGAACCCCTCAAAGGGATGATCTTGCGGAACTGGCCGCTAGCAGCTAGAATTTAGCCAGACTCGCAGTCAGAGTGACCAAAGCCCTGCCCGGTTAGCGCCGCGCGGGCTTTTTCGTTTGGGTTGGCTGAAACAAGTCGGAGAAAAGACGCGGCGACGTGACAGGTGCTGGAACACCCGCCACGCCCCGCACCTGCAGTGCATGCCTGCAAGTTTGGCTAGGGCCGCGCCACCTGTCGACAGGCCGGGAAATCCTAGCACAACGCGGGAAACCCAAGAAAATGCAGGAGATCCGTTGCGGTAGTTGCAACAGAAAGCTTGGTGTGGGCGAATACACTCGCCTCACCATCAAATGCCCGCGGTGCGGGTGCATGAACGTCATGAAGGCCGAGCGCCTCCAATCAGCGGGCCATCGAGCGCCAGATATAGAGGGTGCGCATGTATGGCCTGCAAACCAAACCGACGATCGGTAGCCTCTTCGCGGGCATCGGCGGCTTTGACCTCGGATTCGAGCGAGCCGGTTTTGTCACAGCGTGGCAAGTCGAGATCAATCCACTGTGCCGCGCGGTCCTCGAAGACCGATTCCCCCACGCGCAGCGCTATGAAGACGTCCGTGCCTGCGGAGCCCACAACCTTGTGCCCGTCGACGTCATCGTCGGCGGATTCCCCTGCCAAGATCTCAGCACCATGGGGCGGCAGCGAGGGCTTGACGGTGCGCGAAGCGGCTTGTTCTACGAAGTCGCTCGCATCCTCACGGAGCTACGGCCCAAGTGGGTGGTGCTTGAGAATGTCACTGGGCTCCTCTCTTGCCGCGATGGCGAGGACTTCCAGGCAGTCATCTCTAGCCTTGCCGAATGCGGGTATGTGGGATTCTGGCGGGTGCTCGATGCTCGTTTTTTCGGAGTCACCACGAAGCGCCGTCGCGTTTTCATGGTCGCAGGTCTGGGACGAAATCCCCCCTTCGAGCTGCTGGCTGACGCCGGACCAGTGGACGCTGTTCATCGCCAGGCTGAAGAGGAACAAGCCGAGGGCGGCCTCGATGGGTGGGCCTATCCTACCCTTTGTGCTGGAAATGCACCAGCACAGATCGCAATCAGTGGCTCGGGCCTTGTGTTTGCCGAGCATGGCTGGGGCCAGATGGTTGAGCGGGCCGGAGCGATTGAGCGTGATGGGATTTGCAAAGGACTGGATGCGGCCAACCTTGCAGAGGCTCAAGCTGCCGGAAACGCCGTCGTTCCTCAAGTCGCGGAATGGGTCGCGGGCCATCTGATGACCGCAATGTGAGTAGCGCCGGCCCAGCTGGTGTAGTTGGATGCGCGCACAGTGCCAGGTTGGCGCCTGGCTCGGTGCTGGTGAAAGCCCAGCGAACCCATTCTTCCAGGCGTCGGGCAGAGGTTGTCGCAAACGCCATTCGCGAGTCGCCTCGCCTCAGACAACAGACAGCGGCGCAGGCGACAGATCGAGCCTGATTCGGAGCTCGACATTATCCGGATCGCGCGGCTGCCAAATGCGACCGATGACCACAAAGATGATCGGTTGTCCTGGGAACTGGATTAGGTCTCCGACTACCGGCGTTATCGCGCCGGTATGGGGTGTCAGATCCAAGTCGATGTCTCTTGCCGCGGCTTGCGCTGCGGGCGTGAATTCCAGGGTGATCGTGAGTTTCATATGGACCCCATTCGTGGACAGTTGAAAGGATGAGACCTCTCAATTCTTCCACGGTCAAGGGAGGGCGTGACCTAGTGTATTCATGGGGTGACGCAGGCTTGGCCAAGTGATCAGGCGGCAGGCTTCCAAGCGGTCCACATCGGTTCGATTCCGGCAGTCCGCTCCAGTTGTCTCCTCAGGCATCCCGCCCGATTCGCCCCGCCCGGGTCATGCCGGCGGGGTTTTTTCTTTCCGGAGGTGAGCATCGATGAATGCTCTTTGTTGGATTCTGCGCATCGCCGTGACAGTGCTCGCTTGGCTGCACTTGAACGGCAACGAAGGCGCCGGCCGCGTTGCGGTCGTGTACTTCAGCGTCATGACGGCAATCGGGCTGCCATTGGCCGTGTTCTTGGTGCTCTCGTGCTTCACCGAGTCCGGGCGCGCGGCCATTCGCGCGAAGAAAGAGGACTGGCCGCGTTACCCCATCTTTCGCTGGATCTGGTCGCTCGGCGTTGTGGCGTATCTGGCCTGGACCGAACACCAATGGCTGGCCGGTGCGCTTTTGCTGACGTTCATGCTGGTGCTGCACCTGCGCGCCACAGCCCATGGGAAAGAGCCAGCTGGGGCAGCGGGGAGGTAGGTATGTATGCCGTGATGCTGACCTGGACGGTCGCCACGATTATGGTGGCCGAGTGGTGGGGCGTGGCGCTTGCTGGCCGAAAAGCGATGGCTGAGGCCGCGAATGGGAGATCGTGATGGAGAAAATACGGATGATCAGCCGTGGGGATCATGTGGGATTCGGCCGCCTGGCGGAAGCTCTGCGCGCGGACCTGGGTTGTAGCTATGGCGAAGGTCGCCTGGAAGACCGACCGCGCCATATCACCAAGCCCGTGGCCATCAACGAGGCGATGCACCTCTACGCCGCGCCAGGTAGGTTGCACCATGTGTATGGAGAGAATGGTCACGGTGACCTGTTGTCCGTGCACTATGAAGTGGTGGGCCAGCACGGAGGCGAGACCTTGTTCCGCCTGACTCAGAGCCCGCACGCGCAGATCCGCGTCGAGGTGGCGATCCTGCCGGTGTCGCTGCCTCTCAACGTCCTGGTGCCGCCGAGCCAATTCGCAGAAGGCAGTGACGATCCGGGCATCTCATACTGCTAATGCAATCTGCGGGAGGCGCAGTGTCGTGAAGTTCTAATCGCCATTGCGCTCGGCGAGCGAAGCCTCCGCGGATAGCAGCGCGATTCCGGAGCACATATCCGCGTAGAGCTGCTCAGGTCCCGGCGCGTATTGGTGCTTCCTGTGGCTGTAGTACCTATCTGCAGCCAGAAGCAACGGGAGGACACACTCTCTGGCGCTGGCCGGTTGGAGTAAAACGCATATGCGCACTATGTTGTAGCGCGCGGATGGGTTGGTGCCTGGTGTGCGATTGCGTTCGATGATGGCCGTTAGCTCAGCCGCGACGGCTCGGAGGTGCTCTGAGGTTTTCATGGCGTTTGATCACCCGATTGGTGCTGATCAGCAGCTAGTCGCCGATGCGCTCCCAAGCTGACGCCTCCTGCCTCAACCGCTCAATCGAACCGAGCAGATCGACATACAGGGCATCGGCCTCGTTCGTTTCGGCCTGAGGTGCATTGGTGCCGTAGTATGACTTGGCGTCTCGCCGCAGCCTGTAAAGCAACAATTTGGCGTTTGGAACATTGAGGCGACCAGCAATATGCTCGAACTCGATGATCACGTCGGGGGCCGGTCCGGGCGGGCGGTTGTCGATAATCACGGATCCCAGTTCGTCTGCGATGTTTCGCAAGTGTTCGGATGTCTTCATGATGACCCTTAGCGTCCCGAGGTAATCACTTCGCCAGGGCTCGCCGGCGCCAGCGCTTGACCGATTATGTGGCACGGAAAAGAGCAAAGGAAGTGATGGCGATCACACTACGTGACGCTTGCCCATGTTCAACCTTGTCTCCTCCACCCACCCCTTGGTGGATTTGCCCGGTTTCAAACGGGCGTTTTTTTCCCTTCCCGCGCATTTTTACCGCCTATGAAAACGTCAGGACAGCTCGCCATCGTCTACCGCGCAGCGACCGACCTGCGCAGGTACGAGCGGAATGCGCGGACGCACAGTGCCACCCAGATCGAGCAGATCAAGGCGTCGCTGCGCAAGTTCGGCTGGACGAACCCGGCGCTGGTGGCCGGCGACGACCTGCTGGCCGGTCACGGTCGGATCGAGGCAGCAACGCAGATGTGGGCGGCTGGCGAGACCATCGCCAACTGCCCGGTGGCGGGCCAGGTGCCCACGGTCGACCTGTCCCACCTGTCGGCGGACGAGCGGCGCGCTTACATCCTGGCGGACAACAATTTGGCCGAGAATGCCGGCTGGGACATGGATCTGCTTGCCTGCGAGTTGGCGGGCCTGCGCGACAACAATTTCGATCTGTCGGTGATCGGCTTTGACTCGGGCGAGCTTTCCGAGCTGCTGGACCCTGGAGAGCCGGGGCCGCCCGGTGGCGGCGGTGCAGGCTCGCTGGCCGAGCGCTTCATGGTCCCGCCGTTCAGCACGCTCAACGCGCGGGACACGGCATGGCAGGACCGGAAGAGGGACTGGCTGGCGCTGGGCATACAGTCGGAGCTGGGCCGCGACGCGCCGGCGTACTCGTCGGCATCCGACCAGCAAAAGGCAGAACGCGGCGTGCCAGCGCAGCACCGAACCAGCATCTTTGACCCGGTGCTGTGCGAATTGGTGTACCGCTGGTTCTGCCCAGCCGATGGCCTGGTGCTGGACCCGTTCGCCGGCGGCAGCGTGCGCGGCATCGTCGCGGCGCGCCTGGGGCGCCAGTACATCGGCATGGATCTACGCGCCGAGCAGGTTCAGGCCAACCGCGCGCAGCTGGATCTGCTGCGTGCCGATGACCCAGCTCCCGCCTGGCACGTGGGCGACAGCCGGAAGATCGGTCATCACCTGGCGGACGTCGATGCCGACTTCCTGTTCTCGTGCCCGCCGTACGCGGACCTGGAACGGTACTCGGACAATCCAGCCGATCTGTCCACGATGGACTATCCGGCCTTCCTGGCGGCCTACCGGGAGGTGATCTCGGGCGCGGTGGGCCAGCTAAAGCCGGACCGCTTCGCCTGCTTTGTGGTGGGCGACGTGCGCAGCCACCGCGGCACCGGCTGCTATCGGAATTTCGTAGCCGACACCATCGAGGCGTTCCTCGATGCAGGCACGCAGATGTACAACCATGCCGTGCTGCTGACCGCCTTGGGCAGCCTGCCCATCCGTGTCGGCAAGCAGTTCAGCGCGAGCCGCAAGCTAGGCACCGCCCACCAGCACGTGCTGGTGTTCGTGAAGGGCGACTGGAAGCGGGCCGTGGCCGCGTGCGGCGAGGTGGCGATATCGGACAATCTGTTCCCGGAGGCGGAGGAATAATCGAGGATGCGCGCTGCGCGGAGGCTTATGGCAGGACGCAAATCATTCGAGCCGACGGCTGAGCAGCGCAAATTGGTGGAAAGTGCCGCCGGGTTCGGCATCCCGCAAGAGGATATTGCCCGACTGATCATCAACCCGCAGACGGGCAAGCCGCTGGCGCCGAAGTCTCTGCGGCTGCATTTCCGCACGGAACTGGACACCGGTGCTACGAAAGCGAACATGTTGGTCGCGAATTCGCTCTTCAAAGCGGCCACTGGTACCGGGAAGGGTGCGGTGACCGCAGCCATCTGGTGGACGAAGTCCAGGATGGGCTGGCGGGGCGATGGTGCCGGCTTGGAAGACGACAACCCGCCAGCCTCAAAGACGTTCACCTTTGTGGTGAAGGACGCGCGGCGGGCCGACGACGAAACCGATGGCGCATGAGCCGACCCCGTGCCACAGGCGGCGTTCCTGCAGATGCCGCACAAGTTCCGGGCCTACGTGGCCGGCTTCGGATCCGGCAAGACATGGGTGGGTTGCACCAGCATCTGCCAGCACTTCTGGCAATGGCCGAAGATCAACCAGGGCTACTTCGCGCCGACCTACCCGCAGATCCGCGACATCTTCTATCCGACGATGGAGGAGGTGGCCGCCACAATGGGCCTGCGGGTGAACGTGAACCAGAGCAACTACGAGGTGCATATCTATGAGGGGCGCAAGTACCGTGGTACGGTGATTTGCCGCTCGATGGAGAAGCCCGAGACCATCGTGGGTTTCAAGATCGGCCACGGGCTGATCGATGAGCTGGACGTGATGAATCTGCTCAAAGCCCAGACGGCTTGGCGGAAGATCATCGCGCGGATGCGCTACAACGTCTCAGGGCTCAAGAACGGCATCGACGTAACGACGACCCCCGAGGGGTTCAAGTTCGTCTACCAGCAGTTTGTGAAGGCGATCACGGAGAAGCCGGCGCTGGCCGAGATGTACGGTCTGATCCAGGCCAGCACGTACGAAAACGAGCTGAACCTGCCGGACGACTACATCTCATCACTGCGGGAAAGCTATCGGGCACCAGGTGGACCTGCAGCAGTATTCGACGTGGCTGGTCCAGCGGGTTATCGGCCTGCTGAACAAGGTGGATTCGGACCTGGTGGCGCAACTGACCGTTGCCCTTGATGGCATGACGGCGACCAGCTTTACGGTGGAGCGGCTGGAGGGTCTACTTGGCTCGGTCCGGCAACTGAACCTCCAGGCCTACCGCGAGATCGAGCGCGAATTGACTGCACAGCTGCGGGAGTTTGCGGCCTACGAGGGCGGCTACCAGTTGCAGCTGTTTCAGGCGGTGCTGCCGCCGCAGGTCGTTGCTGCGGTCGGAGTGCACGCGGTCAGTATCGATCAGGTGGTCGCCGCAACGCTGTCCCGCCCATTCCAGGGCCGGCTTTTGAGGGAGTGGGCCAGCAGCATCGAGGCCGATCGCATGGTGCGAATCCGGGACGCGATCCGCATTGGTTTCGTTGAGGGGCAGACGACCGAGCAGATCATCCGGCGCGTTCGCGGCACGCGGGCGAAGGGGTATTCGGACCAATCCACCCAAGTTAAGCATCAACAATTAGGCATCAACAGGCCTTATAAGC
>JYOD01000236.1 GCA_000955785.1 Burkholderiaceae bacterium 16 | reverse complement strand
CATCCACCGGGTATGCGCGCAGTTCCCGGCCGCCGGCGGCCATGGCAGCAAGCCAGCTCGGCACGTTCGTGTTCCCCGGCGAATGGGTTACGACTACGGTGTAGCCCGCGTCGTGCAGCCTAATGCTGATAGCCTCTCCCAGGCCGCCCATGCCGCCTGTCACAACTGCAATTCGTTTCGTCATACTGTCTTTCGTTCATCGTGAAGTTGATTGACTCCAGGCACCCTTTGAGGTCCCGACAAAATTCCTTTGGCCTTCGACCGAGCCAGTCTGCACGCGACAAAGTGAACGTACTCCGTCCCGCCTGACCAGCTCGTCGGCGCTTCGAGTTCTGCTTCTGTCTTATTGGCACACTGACTGTAAGCGCTCTACTCCCTCTGGCCGGAAAGCTCCGAAGGACATAGCGAGCACCCCCCTACAAACCTGGCGGGACTTGTGGCGCCGTGAACTGAACTAGAGGGAGGCCCGGTACCGGAGCCTTCGACAGCTGGCATACGGAACCGGAAGACCAAGGCCCAACGAGGACTGCCTGTCTTGCGCAAATCGTCGGCAAACCTAGCCGACTTGCCCAAGCGGCGCACCACGACAGCGCCGTGGTGACCGATGCACAAGTTCTGCCTAATGACTTGGTCTGCCGCGGTATTTACGCGGCAGCGCGCTTGGCGGTAACCGACGTAACCTTGTTCGCGCCATCAAAGTTGGTCTTGGCTGCTTCTGCAACTTGCTTGGCTACCTTTTGCACAGCGTCATAGGTACCGTTGGTCG
>JYOD01000235.1 GCA_000955785.1 Burkholderiaceae bacterium 16 | reverse complement strand
TCGGCGCAAAATGCGATTTTATCTGGCGGCTTATCTTGGGTGGATTGGTATTCGGACGGCATCATCGAGATTGATCGCCGGCACGCCGCGTCGGTGGTACGTACGGCTGTATCGCACACCGCAGCGGCGGCGCGGCAAGGGTTTTACGAGCGGAATGCCGACATCATCAAAGCCGACAAGTGGGTCAGTACGCTCGATTCGAGGACGAGCTCAGGCTGCCGGGTGCGGGACGGCTTGCAGTACCGACCTGTGACGCACGAGCCGATAGGTCACAAAGTGCCATGGGCTGCGGGGCCGGGCAGGCTGCACTGGTGCTGTCGATCGACATCAATCGCAGTCACGAAGAGCTTCCGCGAACTGGGCATCGACGTCGAGGAGATGTCACCGAGCACGCGCGCCACGATGGACGGCCAGGTGCCGGCGGACATGACCTACAGCCAGTGGCTGATGAAGCAGTCGGCAGCGAGGCAAGACGAGGTCGTTGGCCCAACGCGCGGTGCGCTGATGCGCTCGGGCGGGATGAAGTTCGACGAGTTGTATGACAGCCGCGGGCGATATCTCAGTTTGGACGAATTGCGCCGACGAGATGCAGCAGCATTCGAGCGTGCTGGGTTATGATCAGCGCATGTCCCGTTTGCGACTTGTCCCGCCGACCGAACCATCTGCCGCTGAGCAGGTGCGCCAGCGCGTGCGCCGGATGGCTCGGCCCGACGGTACGCTGCTGTGCAATCGCTGTGGCAGTCGGACAACTGTGACGGTGGTCACAGGGGCGGCAGTCAAGAACGGGCGGGTGCAGGGCGGCACCGTGCTGGCTCGCTACAAGTGCGCTGAGTGCTGGAAACGTGGGATTTTCAGCCCGATGCTGCCGGAACTGAAGCCCATCAAATAGGTGGACAAACGAGGAGGGTACGATGCTGCTGCTGACCGTTGAGGAAGTACTGGCAACACGGAGCGCGCCGAACGCGACAACCTTCGTGAGTTCCCGCGAGCGCATGGTCGCTTTTGCCACGCTACTGCCGCTTAACGACGCGTTGCAGCAGATCAAGGCCTATTCTGACGTCTACAAACAGAAGTACACCATGACCGCTCTCGATTTCCGCCTGATCAGCGTAGCGAACATCGGTGATGATGGCGACGAGAATTTGCTGCGAGATCTTGGCGTTGAGACGATCAATCGTAGCTTTGCGGCACGACTTGCCGACGCCTGAACAAGGGGCGAGCTGATCTCGCCCTAGTGTCTCCCGATCGGTCAACTGATCAACAACACCGAAGCCCGCCCTAGCGCGGGCTTCTCTTTTCTGGCCGCCACGGTTCGCTCTGGCGGCTTTTTCATGCCCACACGCAGGAAGGCAGAGGGCGCATCGCCGTGGAATCGGCAACGGCTTCGCGCCGGACGGCGCCGGGAATGTCGAGATCCCGGCGGCTACTGGTGGCGCGGCCGGGCTGATGCCGGCGGCCGACAAGGGCAAGCTCGATGGCATTGCCGCTGGCGCGACGGCCAACGCCACCGATGCGCAGTTGCGCGATCGCGCGACGCATACTGGTGCCCAGGCGATCGGCACCGTGACCGGCCTGCAGGGCGCGCTCGATGCGAAGGCATCGCTAAACAGCCCGGAGTTCGGTGGCACGCCGAAAGTGCCGACGGCCGGCGCCGGAACAAACACGACTCAGGCCGCGTCGACGGCGTTCGTGGTTGCGGAGATCGCAACACGCATTGCGCAACTCGTCGACTCTTCGCCGGCCGCGCTGGATACGCTGAACGAGCTGGCCGCAGCTCTTGGCGATGACCCGAACTTTGCGGCCACGATGTCGACGGCACTTGGTAACCGCCTGCGCGTCGATACGGCTGCGCAAGGCCTCAACGCGGCCCAGAAGACGAATGCGAAGACCAACCGGGATCTGCAGAACGTCCCGAACGTCGACAGCCAGAACGCTGGCAACCTGACCAGCGGCACGGTGGCCGATGCGCGGCTGCCGGACGCCCTGGGCACGAAGAGGATCACCAAGCTGCGGGAGACGGCCAGTACGCCAGCGATCAGTGGAGGCACGCTCACGATCGACTGCAATTCAGGCAACTGCTTCGCGGTCGACCTGACGGCCAACATCACGAACCTGGCCTTCACGAGCGTCCCGGCTACCGGCGAGCTGTACGTGGCCGGTATCGCCGGCACCTGCGGCAGGAAGCAAGATGCCGTGCGAGCGTGCGAGAGCGTGCAGGAGGTCCAGGCGTTGGTCGGGGAGATCGAGCAGGACTGGCCTGTGTAGAGCGGCTGGCCACGAAAAATGCCAGGCGCCTGGGAGGTAGGCCTGGCGCTCGGGATAATCAATGAGGGATTAGGGGGCCCGAGTACTTTCAATCTAAGCCACCAGAGCCGATTTATCTGTGACAGCAAGCACAACCGCCTTCAGGCGGTTTTTCTATGCCCGCTTCGCCATGAGCTGCCTCATCGGAGAAAAACTGCCGAGCGTCGAGGAGGGAGCGCCCGGCAGTTGGCTAAGCCCGGGGAGGAGTTGGGTTGCCGAATGCTTTTAGTCTAGGCCATCTCTACCGATAGGCCGTGTCCATAGCCGCTTCGAGTGGCCTTTTTTTCATGCCCGCCGCGCGCGGGTTTCTTCTTTTACGGGATAGACACATGCCGGAAGACGATAACCACATCAGCCGGGAGGCATTCGACGCCTTGGTCGGGCGGGTCAGCGCGCTCGAAGAGTCGATGACGGAGAACACGGAGATAACCAAGCGCGTCGAGGTGAACACCGAGGGCCTGGTCGAGATGTTCAACGCGCTGTCCGGGGGCTTCAAGGTGCTGGTCTGGATCGGCAAAGCGGCACGGCCGATCGGCTATATCGCTGCTTGTGCTGCAGGGGTGGTTGGCCTCTGGACGGCGCTCAAAGGTGGGGGGCACATCAAATGAACGGCAAACAGAAACTGATTGCGCTGGTCGGCGCGCCGGCGACCGCGCTGCTGCTCACCTATGTCCCGAAGTTCGAGGGCGTAATTCTGCGGGGGTACAAGGACCCCATCGGCATCGTGACTGCCTGCGCAGGTCACACGAAGACGGCGGTGCTCGGCCGGCCGTACACCCGTGAGGAATGCGAGCGGCTGCTCACGGAAGACCTGGTGGACGCAGCCGGGGTAGTCGCGCGTTGCATCACCGTGCCGCTGACACTTGGACAGCGGGCGGCACTGGCCTCGTTTGCCTACAACGTCGGGCCCGGCCGCGCTGGCGTGAAGGATGGTTTGTGCACGCTGAAGAACGGCAATCAGCCGCAGATCCGCCTGCGGTTCAACCGCGGTGACTATGCGGGTGGTTGCCGAGCGCTGACGGAAGGCTGGAACACGGCCGCTGGCCAGGTGATGCCCGGCCTAACCGGGCGCCGCATCACGGAGAGAGTGATATGCGAGGGGAGGCTGTCATGACGCCCGCTCTCTATGGCGCCGCCGGCGCGCTGGTGGCCGGCCTGCTGCTGGGCACCGGTGGCGCTGCCTCCTGGTACTCGCCGCGGCTGGAACTGGCCGGGCATGAGCTGAAGGAAGCTAGGGAGCAGCGGGATAGCGCCGTGCGGGCCAACAAGCAGTGCGCCAGCGACGTGGGCAAGGCGACCGACGCCGTGAGCGCGCTGAAGGCGGAAGCGACTGAGCGCGCCAGCAAGGCTGCTGCGGCGCTAGCCAAGGCCGAGGGCCGGGCCGCCGACCTCGCGCGCAGGCCGCCGGCCTGGCCCCCCGACCTGTGCGGCTCGCTGGATGAGCTGCTGACCGAGGCAATCAAGGAACGGAGGGCGAGGCGATGAGGCGAATTTTCGAAATTGCGAAACACCGCAAGTTTGCGGCGGCAGCGTCACTGGCGGTGCTGGCCGGCTGCGCCGCGTCCCCGCCGCAGGTGATTACGCAGACGCGGACGGTGGAGGTGCCGGTGGCCGTGCCTTGCAAGGTGCGGGAGGTCGCACGGCCGGACTGGGCACTGGATCAGGTTGACCCAGCGACGGATGTGTTCACGAAGGGGCGGGCGGGCGTTGGCGGAGGTGAAGCAGCGCGTGGCCTACGAGATCCGGCTGGAGGCGGCGGTGGCCGCGTGCCAGTAGCGCCCGTCCTCACTGGCCATTTGTAGTTGATTTTGTAAAATCTAACCGGGATATTCGCCGACGGGGCGCGCTTTTTCAACTGGAGCATTGCCATGCGAGCAATATTTGCCAGGGATTACACACGGCAACCCCTGATGGTTGTCGCCAGGGAATATGTCGTTGGCGATACACAGATTGAGCTCGGGGATCTAGTTACGGTCCGGCTGCTCGACCAAGACGTGACGTTCGGAATCCGTCTAAATGCCCGCGGAGACGGCCCGGAGTTGTGGCGAGGCACGATTTTCCACATTTGCCGAGGTGAGCAATCCATTGCTTGGGCGGAGGGCCTGGAGATTGACGATATTGTCGAGATTTCGCGGCCAGAGATTGCCGAGATCATCAAGCACAATGACGATTCCGGGTCTATCTCCCCTCCTGCGGTTTAGCCGCAGGGGAAAAAGCCCCCGACCCGGGATGGCCGGAGGCCCTGAAAGGCGGGGCGAGCCACAGCCCCACATAATCCATGCTGGACTATGGCCAGTAAGCTGCTTATTGGCCGTTGTACTAAACCGCTGACGCG
>JYOD01000234.1 GCA_000955785.1 Burkholderiaceae bacterium 16 | reverse complement strand
ACGGCTCGCTTCGCATCGCGTGATTGGCGCGGTTTGCAGGCTGTCGCCAGGTTCTGACTTTATTTCTTGATCTCTACTTCTTGATATCGGCTTCGGCCAGCACCTTCAGGTCGTCGCCGGCAAGCAGTTCCTGCAGGGCCTGCAGCGCTGCCACGCCAGCGGCGGTATCCTGCTCGCCATTGCCGCCGCTCAGGCCGATGCCGCCGATCACTTCGCCGTTGACCACGATCGGGAAGCCACCCACGAACACCGCGAACTTGCCCTCGAAGCTCCACTGGATGCCGAAGGCTTCATTGCCCGGCAGCGCGGGGCCGTTCGGCGCCTGGTTGAACAGGTGGGTCGAGCGCTTGTGGCCGGCGGCCGTGAAGGCCTTGTTCCAGGCAATCTGCGGGCCGGTGATGCGTGCGCCGTCCATACGCTCCAGCACCAGCGGGTAGCCGCCGTCGTCGACCACGCAGATTGATTCCAGCACGCCGATTTCCTCGGACTTGCGGATGGCTGCCGCCACCATGTGACGGGCTTCCTTCAGTTCCAGCTTGATGGCTTTTCTCATGTCCTGCTCCTGCTTGATGCGTGAATGCTGCGTGAATGCCGGTTGGTTTGCGGGCGCGCTGGTTCAGCAGCCGCGGTAGACGGTCTTGATTTGCGTGTAGAACTCCAGCCCTGCCCGGCCCGACTCGCGGAAGGTGGAGGTGCTGGATTGCTTGAGCCCGCCGAACGGCGCGTTGATCAGGTTGCCGGTAGTGGTGCGGTTGATCTTGACCGTGCCCGACTGGATGTCATGCGCGAAGTCATGCGCATAACGCGGGTTGCTGGTCACGATGGCGGCCGACAAACCGTATTCGGTGTCGTTTGCCTTGGCAATGGCGTCGGCGTAGCTGCTGGCTTCGATGATGGCGATCACCGGCCCGAAGATTTCCTCGCGGGCAATGCGCATCTCCTGCGTGACATCGGTGAAGATCGCTGGCGAGACATAGAAGCCCTTGTCGTATTGCTCACCGCTCAGACGGTCGCCGCCGCACAGGTGCGTGGCTTCGGCCTTGCCGGCCTCGACAAAGCCGAGCACGGTCTCGAGCTGCTTGCGCGTGGCGAGCGGGCCGACGTCCATGCCCGGCGTCATGCCGCTGCCGATCTTCAGCGTCCTGACCTTGGCCAGCAGCTTCTCGGTAAAGGCGGCCTTGACCGATGCCATCACCAGCACGCGGCTGGTGCCGGTGCAGGCTTGTCCGCTCAGCGACAGGCCGCCCTTGATGGTGAGATCCACGGCGCGGTCCAGGTCGGCGTCTTCCATCACGATCAGCGGGTTCTTGCCGCCGAGCTCCATCTGCGTGCGTGTGCTCAGCGACACCGAGCGATGGATGTGCTGGCCGGCCGCGGTGGAGCCTGTAAAGGAAATCGCCCGCACCGCCGGTGCTTCGGTGATCGCCGCCCCCACGTCGCCGGCACGGCCAGTGATGAAGTTGAGCACCCCCTTGGGAATGCCGGCTTCGACAAAAGCCTGCGCCAGCCGGTAGCCGCTCAGCGGCGCATCCGACGAAGGCTTGAACACCACTGTGTTGCCGGCGATCAGCGCCGGGGCAATCTTGCGCGCCGGAATCGAGACCGGGAAATTCCACGGCGAGATCACGGTCACCACGCCCAGCGGCTCGCGCTGGCTGTAGACGATCATGTCGGGATCGTCCTGGGGATAGGTCTCACCCGAGAACGACTGCCCCTCCACCGCGTAGAAGCGGATGGTCTGCGCCGAGCGCAGGACTTCGTCCTTGCTCAGGTTGAGCGCCTTGCCCTCTTCGCGCGTGAGTTCCTCGGCAATCTGGTCGGCGTGTGCTTCGAGGTAATCGGCGGCGCTATTGAGGATCCTGGCGCGCCTGGTGATCGGCGTCTTCTTCCACGCGTCGAACGCGGCCGCGGCGGCGACCACGGCGGCCTGCGCGTCTCGCGCCGTCGAGGCCTGGAAGCGGCCCACGATGTCGCCGGTATCGGCCGGGTTGACGTTGTCGAAGGTGCGGCCGCTGGCGCTCTTCGACCACTCGCCGTTGATGTAGTTGGTGAATTCGTCTGTCTTTGCCACTGCCATGATGTCCAAGCCTTTATCCGGTCGGGCCCCGGGCGGGGCCGTCCAATGCCAATGCGATGCTGCTTTTCCGTCCAGGGGCGGGATCAGGCGGCCATGCCGAGTTCA
>JYOD01000233.1 GCA_000955785.1 Burkholderiaceae bacterium 16 | reverse complement strand
TGAAGCGCTGGTAGTGGTGGGCGGCGACCAGCACGGCCTTGTAGCCGGCAATATTGGCCTGGGAGGAGAGCACGTCCATGCTCTGCGCGCGCGTCGTGCGCGGCGCGGCTTCCAGCGCGAAGGCCGTCAGCGAGGCGCGCGCCATGCGTACATTGTTCTCTGCGTCGAAGGGATTGAGCATGCCGATCAGCGCGGCGCCCGGCTTCATCAGCGCGAGCTCGGCATCGTCGGGGGCACGGACCTTGAGCACCAGTTGCGCGCCGAGTGCCTGGGCCGCGGTGCCAATGGTGGCGCCGACCGCCTCATAGGCCGAGTCCGGCTGGCTGGCACGCACGCCGGCGCCCGACTGGACAATGACCTGATGGCCCTGGGTCACGTATTTCTTGACCGTCTCCGGGGTGGCGGCGACACGAGTCTCACCTGCCCGCGTCTCCTGCGGGATGCCGATGTGCATCGTCAATTTCTCCTTTTGCTGGCGTCTTTGAGGCGCTGTCAAAATGATTCTGGCGATGCGGCGAGACTTGTCGTACGAGGTGTACGGCAAGGCAACGCGCCTGACCAGAACCGATTCATTTCATTCTGACAATGCCGCTGATCTGCTTTAGCGGGCTGACGTCCTCGGCCCTTGTGTCCTGTCATGCGGACGGCCAGGGCCGAACGCAGCGCACAATTTTTTCGCAGCTTACAGGAATCTGACGCTTCGTGGTGACTGGCCGGTTGGCTTTTGCACAACAGCACGGCCAACGCATGGCGGCTATCGGGGCGGTGCATGACCGGTGTCCCCAGGTCCGCGCGCGCCGGCGGCCTCGCGTGGATTTTTACGTCATCCCTTGGCGCACTGCTGCTTTCTTGACACCGATTTGAGACGCGACCCCGTACTGTTCCGGTCGTCGCGCGGCCATCGCTGGCGCGAGCGTTCGCTGATTTCCACCGATCCATGTCTTACCTTTCAGACAAGTTATCCATGACTGCCTTTCGCCTTGGCGCTTCATGCGCCTGCGCTGTTTCCCTTTCCGGCGCCGCGCTCATGCTGGCTGCCCCCGCATTTGCCCAGAGCGCGCCGGATGCGGCGGCCGCCGAAGCCTCGCCGCACACCATCACCGCCAACGTGACGCTGGCCAGCGAGTATCGCTACCGCGGCCTGATGCAGACCAACCGCCGTCCGGCCATCCAGGGCGGGTTCGACTACACGCATTCGAGCGGCTTCTACCTGGGTAACTGGAACTCGAGCATCAGCTGGCTGGGCGACAGCAATTCGGAAGTCTCGGCGCCGATCGAGAT
>JYOD01000232.1 GCA_000955785.1 Burkholderiaceae bacterium 16 | reverse complement strand
CATATTTGGATTCCGCGCCTTGTTGGCGCACGTGCGCGTCAATGAGTACGTCCGCGTAAGTCCGGTCAATGGCCGACCCAGCGAAGACGGAAGTGGTAAAGCGGGCGCGTTCGCGCTTTTCTTAGAGCGCTTTCCAACGCTCTCGGGATGGCTGCTCCTAAAAGTAAAACGGCGCTGCGTGTCGCTCGAACAGGTTCATACCGATGGAAGACTGCAGACACGCTTGATTGGCCTGCATGCACTGCACGCGGAGTTTCTGTGGCAATGCCGGTCCCTCGGTCTGACGGCGGTGGACTACCCCTTCAATACGGATGGTCGTGCCATTCGGTCGCTATCCGCGCGGCTTAAAGTCGAGTTGCTGCGCGATTTCCGCACGGCGGCACGGGCAGCAGGCGCCACGCACCTGAAGGGGCTGCCGCACTACGATAAGTCGGACAGTAGGCCGGCCATGCGCCCCTATCAGGTCGTGGAGTTCGACGGTCACCGACTCGATATCCGACTGAAGGTGGTAGTACGCGATGCATTGGGCTTTGAACATGAGTTCGAGATCGAACGCGTTTGGTTGCT
>JYOD01000231.1 GCA_000955785.1 Burkholderiaceae bacterium 16 | reverse complement strand
GGGACTGCGTGGCGTGGTCCGGAGAGGTGAGCGGGCTAGACAGCCCAACCCGGTAAGTCCGATACCTTGAATCTGATTGTATACTATCTACCGTTTTTGTGAAGACGGTATACAACTCTTTCGGGAATAAAAAAACGAGGCTTTGGGAGGCCTCGTTTTTCGTCGCGCGCGGTGGCGCTACCGCCAGAGGAACATGGCGCAAACGGTGGATACGCCTAGCCCGATCAGCACCGGCACCAGCAAGGCGCGCACCGCGTCGAGCACCGGCACACGGGCAAAGCCGGCCACCGCGATCAGCGAGGACCAGGCGATCAGCGTGCCGCCGCCCGTCCACACCGCGCCCATCTGCCCGATTGCCGCCAGGGTGGCGGAATCGAAGCCCACCACCGGACCCAGCGCGCCGGCCAGCGTGCCGGTCAGCGGCAGGCCGGCGAAGCCGGAGCCGTCGATGCCGGTGATCATGCCCACCAGCAGCACACCGAAGGCGACCAGCACGTGGTTGTCCGGGATCATGTGCTGGTACGCCTGGATCAGCTCGAACAGCAGGCTGGGCGCCTTGCCGGCGCCGACACCCAGGATCTGCGCCGCGGTCTCGCCGGCGCCGACGAAGAAGAAGCCGGCAATCGGCAACACCGAGCCCATCGCCTTGAAGGCGAAGACGAAGCCGTCCGTGATGTGCTCCGGGCATACGTCGAGCATCTTGCGGGGGCCCTCGGCGGCCAGCGTGGCCAGCATCATCAGCACCGCCGCGACCCCGCCAACCAGCGCGGCAGCATCGCCGCCCTTGAGTTCGGGCAGGCCGCTGCCCATCTTGGGCACCACCATCACCGCTACCACCGCCAGGAACGCGAGCGGCGTCACCACGGCAAAGCACTTCGACCACTTGACCCGGCGCAACGCCACCATGGCCAGGCTTCGCTCGATATTGGAATCGGTGGCCAACGGCTCGTCGTGCTCGGTGCCGCGCGCGATCTCGGCCTTGTCGAAGGTGCCGGACTGCTCGAAGCGCTCGTCGGCGCCGCTTGCGCGGGCTTGCCAGTTGGTCAGCAGGCTGCCGCTGGCCGGCACGATGTGCTTGCGCATCGACAGGTATGCCAGCGTCAGCGCGATGACGCCGGTAATGATCGACAGCACCAGCGCACGGTCGGCCACCACCACCGCACTGACCGCCGCGCCGGCGGCTTTGGCGCTGATGCCCGGCGCCACGCCGATCACATAATCCGACGACAGCGCCATGCCCTGCCCGGCTATGGCAATGGCCATGGCGCCCGCCAGCGGCGGCAGTCCGGCGGCGATCGCGGCCGGCAGCAGGATGGCGGAAACCAGCGGCACCGCCGGCGTGGGCCAGAAAAACAGCGAAATCACATAGGTAATGCCGGCCAGGATAAAGAAGGCGGAATGGCCGTTCTTCATCACCAGCCGGAACGGTTCGACCATCCGGATATCCGAGCGCAGCGTCTTCAGTGAATTGAGCAGCGCTGTCATGAAGGCGATGACCAGGAAGATGTTGAACAACTCCTTGGCCGCCACCAGGCTTGCCGAAAAAATCCCTCCCAGTGCAGAGACCGGGCTGCCGGTCAGTGCGAACACCACCAGGAACGTACCAAGAATCGACGGTACGACCACGTTGGCCCGCAGGATCATGGTCAGGACGATCACCGCCACGCCCAATAGGTAGATCCAGTGTGCCGCGCCAATCACCACTTCCTGTTGCATGAATTCCCCTTGGATCCTTATCTGTAGAGACCATCGTGTCTGGAGCTATGGCTGCCCCACTAACGTATACTATATTCTTAACTTAGATCAAAACAAGCAGAATCTTCTTGGGGTAGGGAATCCCCCCAAACCGGTGCAAACCCTTATATTTCAGCGCCATAAGCGGGATTTCAGGCACCTTTTGGGAGCCGGTGTTGACAGGAAATTCGGAATGGATGCCTTTTGGCCTTAATTTATGTAGACTGTATACCAATAAATCCGCGGGCAGCGGCGTGCAGACGCTTCCCACCGATCCATTCCGCAGGCGCCACACAAGACATACATGACGATTTCCATCCTCCTTCCCGCCGGCGTAACGGCCTGGCAATTCGGCATGATGGGCGCCCTGATCCTGGTGGGCGCCTGCCTGCAGGGCGTAGGCGGGATCGGCTTCTCCATGGTGTCGGCGCCGGTCGCGGTGCTGTTCTTTCCGCAACTGGCACCCGGCCCCCTGCTCGCCATGGGTGGCCTCGTCTCCTTGCTTGGTGCGCTACGCGAGTTCCGTGCCATTGCCTGGCGCACGGCGGGCAATGCCCTTCTGGGCCGCGCCGCCGGCACCGTGGTGGCAGTGGCTGCGATGACGCAATTGCCGGCGGAACTGCTGGCGCTGGTGTTCGCGCTGTCGATCCTGGCCGCGGTGGCGCTCAGCCTGCTGGGCTGGCGGGTGCAGGCTTCCGGGCTGAATATGGCCTTCGCCGGCGCGGCCTCCGGCTTCATGGGCACGGTCACCTCGGCTGGCGCCCCGCCCTTTGCCATCGTCATGCAGCATCTGCCGCCGCCGCAGCTGCGCGCCACCATTGGCTGCATCCTTTGCGCCGGTGCGGCCTTCTCGCTGGCCATGCTGTCCGCCGCCGGCCGCTTTGGGCTGAGCGACCTCTGGCTCAGCCTGAGCCTGTCGCCCATGCTGCTGATCGGCTTTGCCGTCTCGAACCGTCTCAAGAACCGCTTCTCGGCCAAGGCCGTGCGCAAGCTGCTGCTGGCACTGTGCACCGCCGGCGCGATCGGCGTGCTGGTCAAGCTTGCCCTGCCCGCCTGAAACCCCGCACCCGGAATCTCCCATCCGTTCCCGCTAATCCAGGAAACACACCATGTTGCATATCACCGACGAGATGATCGACCGCCACGTCAGCGCCGCCGACGCCCAGCAAGTGATGCTGGACGCCTTCCGCAGCTTTGGCGAAGGCAAGGCCGCCATGCAAGAGCGCATCCGCACCGAGGCGGGCGGCGTCAAGCTGTCCACGCTCGGGGCGGTGATTCCCGAGCAGCAGGTGGCGGGCGCCAAGATCTACACCACCATCAAGGGGCAGTTTTCCTTTGTCATCCTGATTTTCTCGACGGAGGACGGCCGGCCGCTGGCCTCCTTCGATGCGGGCGCCATTACCCGGCTGCGCACCGCGGCCTGCTCGGTGCTGGCTGCCCGCCACTTGGCCCGGCCGGACGCGGAAGTGCTCGCACTGTTCGGCGCCGGCACGCAAGGCGTGCAACATGCCCGCCAACTGGCCGCCACCCTGCCGCTCAAGCGCATCCTGCTGTCCGACCCGTATGCGGACGCCGCCACGCCCGAACGCCTGGCGCAGTGGTGCGGCATCCCCGTCGCCTTCGCCGAACCGGACCAGGCTGTGGCGCAAGCCGACATCGTGGTCACCGCGTCGCGCTCCACCACGCCGCTGTTCTCCGGCCAGGCGCTCAAACCCGGCGCCTTTGTCGCGGCGATCGGATCGAGCCTGCCGCACACCCGCGAACTGGACGATGTGGCGCTCTCGCGCGCCAGCAAGCTAGTGGTGGAATGGCGCCCGCAATCGATGCGCGAAGCCGGCGATATCGTGCTGGCCGACCCGGCCGCGCTACCTGCCGACAAGGTCGTCGAACTAGCCGATGTGGTCACCGGCCGCGTACAGCCGCGCGACAGCAACGCCGACATCCTGATCTACAAGTCGGTGGGGGTCGGGCTGGAAGACGTGGCGCTGGCGGGCTTCGCCTACAGGCAGATCGCCGCGGCGGGTGATGCCAGAGCCGCGTGAGCGCAAGGCCGGGTGCACGAATGCTCGCCTTGGCAAGTTTGGCTCAAAATCCCTTTCGCAAAACTGTAGATAGTATACAATATTCACATAGATTCCGGATGCGGCTGGTTTCTGCGGCCCTGACCCCCGGACCACGCCACGCAGTCCC
>JYOD01000230.1 GCA_000955785.1 Burkholderiaceae bacterium 16 | reverse complement strand
GCCGGGATGATCAACTACATGGATCGCGCAGCGCTGGGCGTCGTTGCCCCGATTATTAGCAAAGAGCTGAACATTTCCCCGTCGCAGCTCGGAATTGTCTTTAGCAGCTTCTTTTTTGGATACTCCATCTTTGCGTTTGTCGGCGGACAACTTGCTGACCGCTATGGGCCTCGGCGTGTCTTCTCCTGGGCGATGGGAGGTTGGTCACTGCTGTGTGGACTCACCGCCGGCGTGACAGGCTTCACTACTCTTCTTCTGGCGCGTGCGTTATTCGGTTTCGGGGAAGGGCCGATGAATTCGACAACCAACCGGACCATTACCAATTGGTTTCCGCGTAGTGAAACCGGCAGGATGATCGGCTTCTCCTTCTCGGGGCAAACGCTCGGCAGTGCAATCGCCGGCCCGATTGTCGGACTGGTGGCAATCGCCTTCGGGTGGCGCATTTCCTTTGTCGTGATTGCGCTGATTGGATTCATCTGGATCGGATTCTGGCGCTATTTCGTTACCGATAACCCGGCGCAGAACCGCCGTGTGGCCGCCGACGAAGTGCGGCTGATCGAACAGAGCCGCAGTGCCGCGCACCCAGCCGATGAGGGCGAACGCGGAACGACGCTGCGCGAGTATCTGTTCAAGCCCAGTATATTGGCGCTGGGCACCGGCTTGTTTGCGGTTAACTACACCCTGTTCATTTTCGTATCCTGGCTGCCGAGCTATTTCACCAATGCGTTGCACCTCGACCTGAAACAGATGAGCATCCTGAGCACAATTCCTTGGGCTTGCGGCGCAATCGGCTATTTCGGCGGCGGCATCCTGTCCGATTTCATCTACAAGCGCATGAAGAATCCGCTGAATGCGCGCAAGCTCTCAGCAGTCTTGCCACTCGCCTTGTCGGCACTCGCCATGCTTGTCGTGAGTTTCGCTACGGAGACCGCCACGGCAGTGGCTCTGGTGGCGGCTGCAGTGCTATTCCTGACTGCCTCCTCGCAGGCTTGCTGGGCACTGATGCACGAACTCGTTCCGGGAAAACATCTGGGCGGCGTCAGTGGATTTGTACACCTTCTGGGCAATATTTCCGGCATCGTCGGCCCCACCGTCACTGGCTTCGCGGTTGAGTACTTCGGCGGATACAGCAGTGCATTTGCGCTTGGCGCAACGATCGACCTGGTGGGTGTTCTGGCCATGGTGTTCGTGATCAATAGCCGGACCACAATGAGCCAACCGGCAGTGAGCAGTTCCGCTGCATAG
>JYOD01000229.1 GCA_000955785.1 Burkholderiaceae bacterium 16 | reverse complement strand
GGGCCGCCACCCACGCCAAGGTTTGAACGAAATGCGCCAGGCTCCGTGGAAACCCCTGCCGGTTCCACGGAGGCGCCGCGTTACCGGGCCAGCGCCCTGAACCTGGTAACAGCGGCCAAATTCCCATGGGACACAGCCTGTTTGGCGCGTGCCACCGCAGCGCGGTATTGTTGCGGGCTTGCCGAACCAGATCAGAAACACGCCTGCGCGTGCTGGGAGAGGTGCCCCAGGCCGTAAAATCTCCCTCATGTTCGTTTCGAGATCTCGAATCTCGCCAAAACCATGATGAAGAAGGCCACCCTCCTCTCCGCCCTCCTGTGGGCATCGATCAGCGCCCACGCACAACCGCCCGGCAAGGACGCCGCGCCACTCGGCCTTGAACTTGGCAAGACCAAGTGCGCGCGGATGACACCCGGTCCGAATCGCGTCAAGACTGGCATGGCGCCGTGGGCCGGCGGGGACACGGTGGAGATCAAGCACCTGGAACGCTTCAATCTGCCGGGTCTGACCCGCGCGACCGTGAACTGCGACGCCCAGGACACCGTGGCGCTCATTACCCTGACATTCGACCGGTCCGCGATGGATGAGGTCAGCAAGACGCTCGACACCCGCTACGAGTCCAGGCGCAAGACCGACCCCAATGCCGGGAATGGCTACGCCGAGTGGGAAGCAGCCAACGGCAGCCTCGAGATGCTTTTCGCGCGCGACAGCAAGCAGTTCACCCTGGCGTACTGGGCCAAGGGCGCCAAGGCCAAGTACTTCGCTTACAGCGGCACGAGCAACAAGAAGCCGGCCGCGCCAACGCAACCCTCCTCGACACAGCCTGCACCGCTGTAAGAGAAACAACTGCCACCCCAATGCCGGTCTTGTTCGGCATGCCGAACTCAGGATTGTCGGCACGCGAACATTTTCACATGGCAGAAGCCGCGGATCTCACCGATGACGCGGCTCCTCTATCCAGTCCACTACCTGCAAAGTTTCAGAAACCTTGACCGCGGTCGTAATACCGATGTGGCACCGGTAGTGCATTTCAAAACAAACGCGATGCGCGGAATACGAATACCAAGGCCCAAGCCTTTGCCTCCGCCCTTTTTAGGGAAGTGCTGATCAATGAG
>JYOD01000023.1 GCA_000955785.1 Burkholderiaceae bacterium 16 | reverse complement strand
TGAATTTGTCATCACCCTCTTTGCCGAGGCAAAGAAGAGTGACCGGCAGCCCCCGCAGGGGGATGTCGTATTCCTTTGGGTTAAATAACCAACGCCGCCCAACTTTACCGAAGCAAAGAAGAGTGACCGGCGTCCCCCGCAGGGGGATGTCGTACGCTGTTGGGTCCAAAAACCAACACCGAACACCAAACAGCGAGAACCCCAGAGA
Source organism: Burkholderiaceae bacterium 16 (assembly GCA_000955785.1). GTDB lineage: Bacteria > Pseudomonadota > Gammaproteobacteria > Burkholderiales > Burkholderiaceae > Cupriavidus. The sequence goes on along the minus strand of JYOD01000023.1, from coordinate 118,440 downwards.
ACCCCAGAAACCCCCCCTCAATCCGTAGTACTAGGACTCCAAAACGCCTGATGAATAAACTCCGCCTCCGCCAACCGCGCCATCAGCCCATCCAACACATCCCCATCAACGGAAGTCGAAGTCAACACCGCCTCAATCTCCACATCGCTATCCCCAAACGCATGCACCTCAAGATCCCGCGTAGGATAATTCCCCGCCTCCAGCGTCTGCTCCAGCAACCGCAAGGCCTGTTTCTGCGAAGCACGCGGCGCGATCACATAGACCGTATTGGTGACTTCCACCGCAGGCGTATCCATTGGCTGCTGGTTGATCCGGTTAACCACCGGCCTGAGCAATGTATTGGCGGCCAGCACGAACAGGCACCCCAGCCCGGCCTCCAGTATCAGGTCAGCACCGGCGCTGGCGCCGATCGCCGCCGAGCCCCATAGCGTGGCGGCGGTATTCAGCCCGCGCACATTCCCTTCCTCGCGCATGATCACCCCGGCGCCGAGGAAGCCGATCCCCGACACCACATAGGCCACCACCCGCACCGCGCCGTCGTGCCCGGCCATGCGGTTGGCCATGTCGACGAAGATGGCGGCGCCCACCGCCACCAGGACATTGGTGCGCAGGCCGGCGGTGCGTTGGCGGATCTGCCGCTCGTAGCCGATCACCGCGCCCAGCACAAAGGCGGTGGTCAGGCTGACGGTGGTGTCGAGCAGCGAGTCCAGGTTGATGTTCTGGAAAGCTTGGAGGGACATGATGGTTTTCCCCGGTCCTGAAAGTTATTGTTTTGGGTACCTGTCATTCTGTCGTGCCTGTTTTTACGCCCGCCAGGTGTCATCACGATGTCATTGGCGGCTCCCCCGCAAGGCCGGCGGGGGAGCCGCCGGGCGCTTACTGCCACCCGAACCGCCGGATATAGAAGCGCTTGACCGCCGTCACCAGCAAGGCGTAGCCCAGCACGATGCCGATCATCCAGGGAAAATAGCCCGGCGGCAATGCCTCCAGCCTGAAGTACGCCGCTAGCGGTCCCATCGGCAGCCAGATGCCCACCGCCATGATCGCCACGGTGGCAATGGTCAGCGGCCAGGCCGCGCGGCTCTGGATAAAGGGCAGCCTGGGCGTGCGGATCATATGCACGATCAGCGTTTGCGTGAGCAGCCCGACCACGAACCAGCCGGACTGGAACAGCGCCTGCGCCTCCACGCTGTTGGCGGCGAACACGTACCACATCACCACATAGGTCGTGATATCGAAGATCGAGCTGATCGGGCCGAACACCACCATGAAGCGGCCGATATCGCCCGGGTTCCAGCGCAGCGGGCGCGATACCAATTCCTTGTCCACGCGATCGAACGGGATGGCGATCTGCGAGACGTCGTACAGCAGGTTCTGCACCAGCAGTTGCAGCGGCAGCATCGGCAGGAATGGCAGGAAGGCGCTGGCCACCAGCACGGAGAAGACGTTGCCGAAATTGGAGCTGGCCGTCATACGGATGTACTTCAGCATATTGCAGAAGGTGCGGCGGCCTTCGATCACGCCTTCCTCCAGCACCATCAGGCTCTTTTCCAGCAGGATGAGGTCGGCGGCTTCCTTGGCGATATCCACCGCGCTGTCCACCGAGATGCCGATGTCGGCAGCGCGCAGCGCGGGCGCGTCGTTGATGCCGTCGCCCATGAAGCCAACCACGTGGCCGTTGGCGCGCAGCGCCAGCACCAGTTGCTCCTTGTGCAGCGGCGACAGTTTGGCGAACACATTGTGCTCTTCCACCGCGCGCGCCAGCGTGGGCGCGTCCATCTTCTCGATGTCCGGCCCCAGCAGCACGCGCGTGACGGGCAGCCCCACTTCGCGGCAGATCTTGGCGGTGACCAGCTCGTTGTCGCCGGTCAGCACTTTGACCGTGACGTCGTGTTCCGCCAGCGCTTGCAGCGCGGGGCGGGTGGAGTCCTTGGGCGGATCGAGAAAGGCAATGTAGCCCACCAGGGTCAGCTCGCATTCGTCGGCCACGCCGTACTGCGTCTGCGTGGTGGGCGTTTCCTTCATCGCCACCGCCACCACGCGCAAGCCTTCCTCGTTGAGGTCGTGCGTCACCTGGCGCACGCGTGCCAGCATACCGGCGTCCAGCGCCTGCGCCGTGCCATCGATCTGCACGCGCGAGCAGATGCCCAGCATTTCCTCCACCGCGCCCTTGCAGATCAGCTCGTTGTGGTCCTCGCGCTCGGCCACCACCACCGACATGCGCCGCCGCTCGAAATCGAAGGGGATCTCATCGACCTTGCGGTAATGCTGCGTCAGCTTCAACTCGCTTTGCAACTCCACATGATCGAGCACCGCGCGGTCGAGCAGGTTCTTCAGCCCGGTCTGGTAGTAGCTGTTCAGGTAGGCGTGCTTGAGTACGTCGGTGCTGATGCGGCCGAGCACATCGGTATGCCGCTCCAGCACGATCTTGTCCTGCGTCAGCGTGCCGGTCTTGTCGGTGCACAACACGTCCATCGCGCCGAAATTCTGGATGGCGTCGAGCCGCTTCACGATCACCTTGCGCCGCGACAGCATCACCGCGCCCTTGGCCAGCGTGGAGGTGACGATCATCGGCAGCATCTCAGGCGTCAGGCCCACCGCCACCGATAGCGCGAACAGGAAGGCCTGCATCCAGTCGCCCTTGGTGAAGCCGTTGACCAGCAGCACCAGCGGCGCCATCACCAGCGCGAAACGGATCAGCAGCCAGCTCACCTGGTTGACGCCGGCCTGGAACGCGGTGGCCGAGCGGTCGGTGCTGGTGACGCGCGCGGCGAGCGTGCCGAAGTAGGTCTGGTTGCCGGTGGCAAGCACCACGGCGGTGGCCGCGCCCGAGACCACATTGGTGCCCATGAAGACGATGTTGGAGAGTTCGAGCGGGCTGTCCTGCCGGTTGCGCAGTTCCGCGAATTTTTCCACGGGCAGCGATTCCCCCGTCATTGCCGCCTGGCTGATGAAGAGGTCCTTGGCGGCGATGATGCGGCAGTCGGCGGGAATCATGTCGCCGGCGGAAAGCGCTACCAGGTCGCCCGGCACCAGTTTGCGGATCGGCACTTCGAACCTGGCCGGCGGGCGGGAGTGCACGTGCACGTTGAAGTATTCCGCGCTGACGGCTGCAACGCCGGCGGCCAGGTCGCGGCGGATCACCGTGGCGGTGGTGCTGACCATGGCCTTGAGGCTTTCCGCAGCCTGGCTGGAGCGCCGTTCCTGGACGAAGCGCAGGATGGTCGACAACGTCACCATGGTGCCGATGACCAGCGTTGCCTTCATGTCCTCGGTGAAATAGGAAATCACCGCCAGCAGCGTTAGCAGCAGATTGAACGGGTTGCTGTAGGAATGCCACAGGTGCAGCCATGCGGGCAGCGGCTTCTCATGGTCGACTTCGTTGGGGCCGAACTGCTTGAGCCGTTCCTCCATCTCGGCGCCGGTCAGGCCGTCCTCGTGCGAGCGCATCCGTACCAGCACGTCAGGCACGTCTTCTTTGGCGGCGCGCTTCAGGGATTGCGCCAGTTGCTCCGGCACCGTGCGTGAGGGGCCCGGTTTGCCCAGCGACTCAAACATCGCCAGCCGGCGGAAGTGGTGGGTCGCCCGGCGCGTGCGCAGGAAGGCGACGAAGAGCGTTTTCATCAGGTTCATCGGTGCGGTTTCCCAGTGATTCCCGGCGAGCCGGGCGGCGATGCGTGATCGGGGCGGCTAGGGCGAGGCGCCGCCATGGACGGATACTGCAAGTGCAAGAAAATGGAGGGCAGCGTGGGAGGCCAGCCTCGCCAGGGCTCGTACGCAGGTGCGAGCCGGCGTGCCGGCAATGCGGCGCCAGGCAGGGCGCGAGCGTCAGCCCGGCGGGGGGCGGTGCGCGTCGTCATGACGCGCTGCGGCATGACAGACCGGCGGCAGCGCCAGTGCGAGCAGCAGCACGGCGGCGCGGCCGGGGCGGCCGGCGTGCCAGCGCAGCATCTGCAGCGCCAGCAAGGCGTGTTGTGCGATGAAGAGAGACGGCATGAGGCCTCCTTGCGCGATTGCCCGAAGGCGCGCGCTGGCAGGGGCGGGCACCACATCGCGGGGCGCGGACGAGCGCGCTCCGCAGCTGGATAGCCGCAGGCTTTTGCAATGAACTGGGAGGGAGTCGCACGGAGGACCCGTGCAACGGACCACTACCCGCCGGTATCGGCTAGGCAGTGGCGATAAGACGCCTGGACTTGCCTAGCCGTTCAGAGTTTGGCCGGAGGCCAACTAGAACAACTGTCCATGGAGATGACTCCGTAGCGATAACGGGGCGAAGCGTAGCAAAGGCGATGCGCGCTTGGCAACCCTTTTCTTCCGGCATTGTCGCTCGCTAAGACGAGCCCTAAAGTTCATGTCGTTCGGACCGTGCGCAGCTACGCCGGCGTGTCCACGGGTGCGTTCTCGTTGCGCTTTCATATGGCGCCTCGCCCCAACCTTTGTCAGAATAGGGGGCTGCGATCTGCGCGGCATCGCGTTGCGCCCTGCACGCACCGGACCCCTTCGGTTTCCTGTGTTCCCAACCAGCAAGAAGTCTATGACCATAGTGCTCTCAAGTGAAACGCAGGCTGCCTTGCGTGAGTTGATCCTGCTGATTTCCTTGCACGATCAGGATGCCGCGGAAGAATACTGGGCATCGTTTCAGCGGGCGCTTGCGCGCGCTGAAGCAGGCTGCGAGGGCCAAATGTTGCTGTGGCCCCTGAATGAGGCGATCGGCCATGCGGCGGGCTTCTACGTGGAATGGAAGGACACTGCCGCCCTGGTCCGCAGCGTGCAGACTCTGTGCGACCGCGTCGGCGTGCGCGTCGGCTGGGGCGTGACCGATCCGCTTTCTCGTGCCTTTCTCGCGCGGCACGATGTGCCGCAATTGATGGCGATCGCGCAGGCCTCATTGCGCGCGGCGGGCTTTACGTTGTGGTGCTGGGACACACAGGCAGATGCCTACGCAGGCTGGATGATCCGCAGCCGCGACGAGGCCGCGCTGGCCGAACTCGCCAGCCGCCTGCACCTGATGATCGATCCCGCCGACGAAACCTACTGAGCCGCCGCGGCCTCGCGCTTGCAAACGCGGCCGCAGCGCGAATGTCGCTCGCGTTCACATTTGTTGACATTTGCGAGCGTTGCGCATTGCCGTCGTCTTTCCCATTCGCCGACCGTAGCTCGCGCAGTTAAAGCCAGCCACCTCCACGGTCCGCCGGATGCGTTCGGCCTGGCTCTCATTGTTTCCCACCGAAGCACGCGCCGTTCCCTGGAGGGCAACATTGTGGCGGGGCCGGGCAAGCCGCGTCAGCCCCCTGCCGGGACTGGCCATGCAAAACATGGGCGCACGGCGCGCAGTTGATGCGGCCGGATACCCGGGTGGGTGAACGTAACGACACAATTGTTTGCGTTGCCACGATCGCAAGGCGCTAACCTGTTCGCCGAGGTGTCCCTTGCGGCATTTCATACCCGCCGGCAGCAGTGCCCTCTGCTGCCGTTTTGCCAGCCAGGCCATGCAATGTGGCCTGGTTTTCTTGCCTGGGACCGGCACTTACCCCGGCGTGCGAGATGGCGCCGCGCCGGCGCCGACGTACAATGCTGCGCCGGGGCTCGCCAGGGCCCTCACCCGGTTCGCCAATCCGCATCAACTCCTAGCCGCCAATCACGATGGAAAGCGCCGTCACCGAGATTTTCTACCGCCTTTCCACGGCGTTTTTCTGGCCAGTCGCGCTGGCGCTGCTGGTGTTGTTTGTCCTTTCGCTGGCCGATCTCGGCAGCCTGCTGGTGCAGTCGCGCCGCCGCGCCAATGCGCCGGCCAGCGATCTGCCCGCGCTGGCCAATGCGCTGGCCGCCAGCCTGCGCAACGGCACACGGCCGCATCTGGGCGCGGCATCGTTGTCGCCTTCGCTCGCCCGTTTCTGGGGCATGCTGGAAGCACGGCTGGCCCGGCTCGATTCGCACGAACACCTCGACCTTTGGCTGGATGAAACGCTGCAACGCGAGGAAATGCGCGTGGCCAACCGGCTCGACCTGACCCGCACGCTGGTTCGCATCGCGCCGATGCTGGGCCTGGCCGGCACCATCATCCCGCTCGGGCCGGCGCTGCAATCGCTGCTGGCCGGCGATATGGCCGGCATGGTCAACCACCTGGTGATCGGCTTCGGCGCAGTGGTCTGCGGACTGGTGCTGGGCGGCATCGCCTACGTGCTGACGCTGACGCGCGAGCGTTGGGCGCGGGTCGACCTCAAGGAAATGGAAAACCTGTGCGAGCTGGTGCTGCGGGCCTTGCCCGAGGCAGCGCATGTTCGCGGCGCAGCGCAGTTCGCCGGAGCGCACGCCTGATGGACGCGGGTCAAGGACACCAGTTCAGGCGCCGGCGCTTTGTGCGGCGGCGCCGCGCGCAGGGCGAGCTGGCCTCGGTGCACCGGGAAGACCCGCTGGCCGGCGTCGCCAACCTGTTCGACGCCTCCATCGTCTTTGCCGTGGGCCTGATGGTGGCGCTCACGCAAGCCTTCAGCCTGACCCAGCTGCTCAATCCCGATTCGCAATTCACCATGGTCCAGCGCGACCCGCGGACCGGCGAGCTGCAGTTGCTGGAGAAGAACCGCAAGGAGGTCAAGGTCAGCAAAATGTCCGCGCAGCAAAAGACCGGCGAGGGCACGCGGCTGGGCGTGGCTTACCAGTTGCCGGACGGCAGCGTGGTGTATGTGCCGGAAGGCGCGGCGCCGGGCACCCGGCCTGTCCCGGCGGCATCGGCGCCGGCAGCGCGTTGATGGGTGCGATGCCGCGCACGCCATTCACGGTGTCCTTCGCGCCGATGGTGATGCTGGCGGATGCGCTGTTCCGGTCCCGCCCGTTGCATTGGCTGTTGCTCGCGCTTGTCCTGCTGTACGGGCGAGCCCACGCGGCGGCGTTGGTGCAACCTGCAACCGATGGCAGCCGTGCCCCTGTCCGCGTGTTGCTGATCACTACCAATACCCATCTGCTGCCCGCCGCCGAGGCGCGCCTGCGCGAACTGGCGGGGCCGGGCAGGGTGCGGCTCGACGCCGTCACCACGGCGCCCGATCCCGCGCAGGTGGCCGCCGCCGATGTCGTCTACGCCTACTTCGCGCCAACTGCCGTGCTCCGGCAGGTGGCACCGGCTGTGCGCCAGGCGCGGCAGCGCGGCGCGCTGGTGCTGGCGGCGCCGGCCGCCTCCGCCGAGGCAGCCTGGGGCATCGGCATGGACGCCGCGCGCAACCAGGCCTCCGAGGCTTACTGGAGCGCCGGCGGCGCCGACAACCTGGCCGGCTGGCTGGCCTGGCTGGTGGCCGCGGTGCGCGGGGAGCAGGTTATCGCCGTGCCGCCGCCGCGCGCGCTGCCCACGGCCGGCATCTATCATCCGCGCGCCGCGCAGCCGTTCGCCACGCTCAAGGACTACCTCGCCTGGTATCGCGGCGGCGGAGCCAGCGGCCTGCCTGCACAGGCGCCGCTGGTCGGCATCGCCTTCTACGCTAGCAACTATCGCCAGCAGGACCTTGCGCATATCGATGCCCTGATCGCGGCGCTGGAGCGCCAGGGCATCGGGGCGGTGCCGGTGTTCGGCTGGCCGCTGTCCGGGCTGGAACCGATGCTGACGGCCGACGGCCACAGCCCTTTGCGCGCGTTGCTGACGCTGAACCTCACCATCAGCCGGGCCGAAGACAAGACCTGGCTGGAACGCCGGGGCCTGCATGCCATCAACCTGATCGCCACGCGCGACAGCCAGGAAGCGTGGCGCGCGGACGTGCGCGGCATCGGCGGCGAGCGGCTGCCGCTGCTGCTCAACACGCCCGAGCGTGCCGGCGCCACGGAACCGATCCTGTTCGCCACGCTGGAGGACGAGGACGGCGCCAAGACCAGCCGGGCCGTGCCGGAGCGCGCGGACGCGGCGGCGGCCCGCGTGCGGCGCTGGATCGCGCTGCAGGACAAGCCCGCGGCCGACAAACGCATCGCCATCCTCTACTACAACAACCCGCCGGGCCGCGGCAATATTGGCGCCAGTTACCTGGCCACGCTGCCGTCGCTGGTGCAAATCATGGCGCGCCTGCGGGAAGCGGGGTACCGCACCGGCACCGCGTTGCCGGACACGGCCGAACTCACCGCGCTGCTGGAGCGCAACGGCCGCAATATGGAAGAATGGTCGCCCGGCGAACTGGCAGAGATGGTGTCGCGCGGCAGGGTCAGCCTGCTGCCGATGGCGCAGTACAAGCGCTGGTTCGACGCCTTGCCGGCGCCGTTCCGCCAGTCGGTGCTGGCGGCCTGGGGGCCGCCGGAGCGCAATCCGCTGATGCTGGTTGGCGATGGCCACGGCGGGCAGGATTTCGTTATTCCGGGCCTGCGCTTCGGCAACTTGTTCGTCGGCCCCCAGCCGCTGCGCTCCACGTTCGCGCGTGCGATGGACAGCTCGCACGATACGGTGACCCCGCCGCCGCACTCCTATATCGCGGCCTACCTCTGGTACCGCCACGCCTTCGGCGCGGACGCGATGGTCCACGTTGGCCGCCACGGCACGCTGGAATGGCTGCCGGGCAAGCAGGTGGGGCAGAGCGGCGACGACAGTGCCGAGGTGCTGCTGGGCGACCTGCCCAACGCCTACTACTACATCCAGGACGGCGGCGGCGAGGCGATCCAGGCCAAGCGCCGCAGCGCTGCCGTGCTGGTCAGCCACCTGACGCCGCTGATCGCCCGCGCGGGCTGGCCGGACGCGCTGGCGAAGCTGGACGAAGTGATCGAGCAACAGGAAGCCGCCGCCGACAGCTCCCCGGCGCTTGCCGAGCAGTACCGTTTGCAGGCACTGGCGCAGATCCGCGCGATGGGCCTGGACCGCCAGCTTGGGCTGGACCTTGGCGCGCCCTGGGCGCAGGTCGATCCGGTGATCCACCGCTTCCTGCACAAGGTCGAGGCCGAGCCGGTGCCGCTGGGCATCCATGCGCTGGGCGAACTGCCACCGCCGGATATGCAGCAGCAGGCGTTGGCCACCGTGCTGGGGAGCGCCTTTGACGCAGGCGAGACGCGCCGCATCGGCCAGGACACCTTGTCCCGCTGGGCGGGCGCGCTGGTGGAGGGTCGCGAGCCCGACACCGCCGGCGTCGGCGATGGGCAGCCGCTGGCGGACAAGGCGAAGGCCGCGTTGTCGATGGCGCGGGAGTGGCTGGCGCAATTGCGCGAATCGCCGCGCCGCGAACTCGACGGCCTGATCACCGTGCTGGCGGGCCGCTACTTGCCGACCGCGCCGCTGGGCGATCCGGTTCGCACCCCGCAGGGCCTGCCCACCGGGCGCAACCTGCATGCCTTCGACGGCGCGCTGATCCCCACGCCGGCCGCCTGGGCACTCGGCAAGCAACTGGCGGCGCAGACACTGGCGCGCTATCGCGAGGAGACCGGCGCCGCGCCGGAACAGGTGTCGATGGTGCTGTGGTACGGCGAGACCGAACGCCACCAGGGCGCGATGGAGAGCGAGGCGCTTTACCTGATGGGCGTGGAGCCGGTCTGGAACGCCCGCGGCGTGGTTGAGGATGTGCGCCTGATTCCCGATGCCGAACTCGGCCGCTCGCGCGTGAACGTGCTGTTCACCATTTCCGGCATTTACCGCGACGGTTTCGGCGACAAGGTGGCGCTGCTGGACAAGGCCGCGCGCCTGGCCGCCGCCGCCGGCGACAACGCCATCAGCCGCCACGACCGCGAGGCGCGGGCAACGCTGCTGGCGGCCGGCGTGGAGCCGCAACTGGCCGGGCGCCTGGCCCGCGCCCGCGTGTTTGCCGCCAAGCCCGGCAACTACAGCATCGGCGTGCAGCAAATGGTGGAGCAGAGCAAGGATGTGCCGCAGGCCGGGGAACAGCCGGGCGCGCTGGCGCGGCAATACCTGCGCTATATGAACTTTGCGTTTTCAAGCGAAGGGTGGGGAGAAACCGCACCGCAGGCGCTGGCCAGCCATCTCAAGTCCAACCAGGCCGTGCTGTTCTCGCGCGCCAGCACGCTCTACGGCGCGCTCGACAACGACGATACCTACCAGTACGCCGGCGGCCTGAACATGGCCACGCGCGCGGTCAGCGGGCAAGCGCCGCGCTTCTGGCTGCACAACCTGCGCCGCGCCGGCGAGGAGCAGACTGTCGATGCCCGCACCTGGCTGGCGACCGAGCTCAACGCGCGCAACTGGAACCCGCGCTGGATCGAAAACATGCAGCGCTCCGGCTATGCCGGCGCGCGCGAGATGTTCAAGGAGATCGAGCATCTCTATGGCTTCCAGGCCACCAGCCCGGAGCAGATGAGCGGCAGCTTCTGGCAGAACACGTATGAAATCTACGTGGCCGACAAGCACGGGCTGGACATGGACCGCTTCTTTTCGCAAAGCAACCCGCACGCGCAGCAGGGCATCCTGGCAAGGTTGCTTGAGGTGGACCGGCAGGGCAGCTATCGCTTCACGGCGCAAGAGCGCGCCGACATGGCGCGGCGCTATGTGGAATCGGTCAACCGCGACGGACTGTCGTGCTCGGCCAATAGCTGCGGCAATCCGGTGCTGATGCAATACATCGCCGGGCTGGGGCAGCAAGCCCGGCTGCCGTCGGATACGCTGCGCGCATTCGCCGAGCGGCTGGCGCGCGCCATGCCGGGGCGGGAGCCGGCCGCGCAGGGCGCACGCGCGGGATTGGCCGAGACGCTTGCGGCACGGCCTGCGCGCCAGGCCGCGCCGCAGCCACCGGCGCCGCGTCCCTCCACCGAGCCTGTCGCCGAGCCAGTCACCAAGCCTGTCACCGGCCATTTGCTGGAAAGCCGCGTGCTCAAGCTCGCGCCGCCCGCGTCCCTGACGGGCCTTGCGCCCCGCGAGGCACTCCGGGCCGCCGTGCTGATGCTGCTGCTGGTTGGCGCCGGCGCGGGCGCCGAGTGGTGGCGCGGCCGGCGGCGCGGACCGGCGCAAAGCTGACGCGGCACCGGTGGACAGCACCGCCGTATCTCTTTATGCTGGTTCCCTCGCCGCGGCCAGGCCCGCCGTCGCTTACCGGCTGCACGGTGCATAACTTGCCGAACGCCCGCCGCGCATCGCACGCCCCGGTTCAACCCCAACGCTGAATTCCCAAATCCGCCCATGCAGACTCGTAAAATCCCCGCCACCATCGTCACCGGCTTCCTTGGCAGCGGCAAGACCACCTTGCTGCGCCATATCCTTGAAAACGCCGGCGGCCGCCGCATCGCGGTGATCGTCAACGAGTTCGGCGAACTGGGTATCGACGGCGAGATCCTCAAGGGCTGCGGCATCGGCTGCGACGAATCCGGCGAGAGCAATGGCCAGCTCTACGAACTGGCCAACGGCTGCCTGTGCTGCACGGTGCAGGAGGAATTTTTCCCGGTGATGGAGCAATTGCTGGAGCGGCGCGCCGACATCGACCATGTGCTGATCGAGACGTCTGGCCTGGCGCTGCCCAAGCCGCTGGTGCAGGCCTTCAACTGGCCCAGCATCAAGAACGCCTTCACGGTGGACGCGGTGGTCACCGTGGTGGACGGCGCCGCGGCCGCGGCCGGCCAGTTCGCCGCCGATCCGGACGCCGTGGACGCGCAGCGCAAGGCCGACCCCAATCTCGACCACGAATCCCCGCTGCATGAACTGTTCGAAGACCAGCTCGGCGCCGCCGACCTCGTCATCCTCAACAAGACCGACCTGATCGACGCGGCGCAGCGCGCCGAAGTGGAAGCGCTGATCCGTCCGGAAATCCCCGCCGAAGTGAAGATCGTGGGCGCGCAGGGCGGCAAGCTGGATATCGGGCTGCTGCTGGGGCTGAACCGTGCCTCGGAGGAGAGCATTCACCTGCGGCCCGACCACCACGGCTCGGCGGACGATCCCGATCACGCCGACCACCATCACGACGAGTTCGATTCGGTGGTGGTGGAGCTCGGCGAGGTGGACCGCGATCCACTGATCGATGGCCTGCGCCAGCTGGTGGAAAGCCATACGATCTACCGCATCAAGGGCTTTGCCGCGCTGCCGGGCAAGGCCATGCGCCTGGTGCTGCATGGCGTGGGCCGCCGCTTCGACAGCTACTTCGACCGCCGCTGGCAAGCGGGCGAAACGCAGTCCACCCGCATCGTGCTGATCGGGCAGGATCTTGACCAGCCCGCCCTGCAGGCCGCCTTGCAAACCGCGCTGGCGGGCGCCATGCGCGCGGCTTGAGGCAGACCCGACCCCAGGCACCCGATGCATCTGCTTTCCACCCGCCCGGGCGGCTTCGTCGACGATAACGCCGGCGTGGTGCGCATCGAGCAGAGCCCGGCCGAGATCGTGGTGCTGAGCGCGGCGGATACCACGCTGTCACTGCTGGCCGGCGTCTTTCCGCGCCTGGGCGCGGGCTTTCCCACGGTGCGGCTGGCCAACCAGATGTACCTGCGCCAGCCGGCCTCGCTCGACATGTACGTCGACGATGTGCTGCGGCACGCGCGGGTGGTGGTGGTCGATCATCTCGGCGGCGATAGCGACTGGGCTTACGGACTGGAGCGGCTGACCGAACTGGCGCGCGCGCGCGGCCAGCTGCTGGTGATGTTCTCCGGCGACCTGGCCGAAGATGCCAACCTGCTTGCGCGCGGCAATGCGCCGCAAGCGCTGGCCAGCAACTTGTGGCGCTACCTGCGCGAAGGCGGGGCGGACAACGCGGAACAGTTCTTCCGCTGCCTCGCGCACCATGCCTTTGGCTGGGGCGAGCCGGCATTGCAGCCGCGCGTGCTGCCGCAGGCAGCGATCTATCATCCGGCGCATGGCGTGGCCACGGTGGCGGACTGGCAGCGCGAATGGGAGCGTGACGGCCACCCGGACGGGCCGGTGGTGGCGCTGGTCTTTTACCGCTCGCACCTGCAGGCCGGCAACACGGCCGTGTTCGATGCCCTGATCGCGGCCTTGCGCGCCGAGGGCATGCGCCCGCTGCCGCTGGCGGTCAGTTCGCTCAAGGACACGCTGTGCCGCGACGTCATGCAGCACTTGTGCGCGGAGCACGGCGCGGCGCTGGTGCTCAACACGACGGCGTTCGCGGTTTCCTCGCTCGATGCGCCCGAATCGCCGCAACTTGCCGGCGATGCGCCCGTGCTGCAGGTCATCCTGAGCGGCGGCAACCGCGAGGACTGGCTGCGCGACAGCCAGGGACTCGGGGCGCGCGATGTCGCCATGCATATCGCCATGCCCGAGGTCGATGGCCGCATCATCACGCGCGCGGTCAGCTTCAAGGGACTGGCCTATCGCTGTCCTTACACCGAGGTCGACGTGGTGCGCTACCAGCCTGACGCGGAGCGCATCGCCTTCGTGGCCGAACTGGCCCGCCGCTGGTGCCGCCTGCGGCAGCTGGGCAATGCGGACAAGCGCGTAGCGCTGGTGCTGGCCAACTATCCGGCCAACGAAGGGCGCATCGGCAACGGCGTGGGCCTGGATACGCCCGCCTCGGTCGTGGGTATTCTCGCCATGCTGCGCGAACAGGGGTACCACTGCGAAAGCTTGCCGGCGGACGGCGACGACCTGATGCGCGGGCTGACCCGGGGCATCACCAACGACCTGGCGCAACGCGACCTGCGGCCGGCTTTCCAGAGCCTGCCGATGGCGGACTACCAGCGGCAACTGGCCGCCCTGCCGGAAGAGAACCGGCGCGCCATCGCCGAACGCTGGGGCCGCCCGGAACAGGATCCGATGGTGCGCGAAGGACGTTTCATGATCGCTGGCGTGCGCAGCGGCCATTTGTTCGTGGGGCTGCAGCCGGCCCGCGCGTACGCGCTGCCCGGCGAAGAGGGCACCCAGGGCTATGCCAGCTACCACGACGCCGATCTGGTGCCGCCGCACGGCTACCTGGCCTTCTATTTCTGGCTGCGTCACAGTTTCGGCGCCGATGCCATCGTCCATGTGGGCAAGCATGGCAACCTGGAGTGGCTGCCCGGCAAGAGCGTGGCGCTGGCCGACAGCTGCTGGCCGGATGCCATCCTCGGGCCGCTGCCGCATCTCTATCCCTTTATCGTCAACGACCCGGGCGAGGGCGCGCAGGCCAAGCGGCGCGCGCAGGCCGTCATCATCGACCACCTGATGCCGCCGCTCACGCGCGCCGAGAACTACGGCCCGCTGCAAGACCTGGAGCGCCAGGTCGACGAATACTACGAGGCGCTGGCGGTGGACCCGCGCCGCGCGCGGCTGCTGCGCAAGGCCATCCTGAAGCTGATCGTCGACCAGCAACTGCATCGCGAGCTTGGGCTGGATGCCCCCGCCGACAGCGATGGCGAGGACGCCCTGCTCAATCGCACCGACGCCTACCTGTGCGAGCTGAAGGAATCGCAGATCCGCGATGGCCTGCATGTTTTCGGCGTGTCGCCGGCGGGCCGCCAGCGGCGCGACACGCTGCTCGCGCTCGGGCGCTTTCCGGTGGGCGATGGCAAGGGCGCGCAGGCCAGCTTGCTGACGGCGCTGGCTGCCGACCTGGCGCTGGGCGGCGGTTTCGATCCGCTCGATGCCGACTGGTCCGCGCCATGGGAAGGGCCGCGTCCGGCGCGAATGGCGGCGCTCGATGCGGGGCCGTGGCGCCATCATGGCGATACGCGCGAGCGGCTGGAGATGCTGGCCACGGAATTGCTTGATGCGGCGGACGCCGGTGACGACATGGCGCGTTCCTTGCCGCAGACCGCTGCGGTGCTCGCACGCCTGCAGCGGGACGTGATGCCACGCCTGGATGCCTGCGGCCCGCAGGAAATGCTGCAACTGTCGCGCGGGCTGGCTGGGCGCTTCGTCCCACCCGGCCCCAGCGGCGCGCCCTCGCGCGGACGGCCCGATGTACTGCCTACCGGGCGCAATTTCTACTCGGTCGATACGCGCGCGGTGCCCACCCGCACGGCCTGGACGCTGGGCCTGAAGTCCGCCAGCCAGCTGATCGAGCGCCACTTGCAGGAGCACGGCGAATATCCGCAGTCGATCGGGCTCTCCGTCTGGGGCACCGCCACCATGCGCAGCGGCGGAGACGACATCGCGCAAGCGTTCGCCCTGCTGGGCGTGCGGCCGAAGTGGGCGCCCGGCAGCTACCGCGTGACCGATTTCGAGATCCTGCCGATGGCGATTTTCGACCGCCCGCGCGTTGACGTGACCTTGCGCGTGTCGGGCTTTTTCCGCGATGCCTTCGCCAACGTCATGCGCCTGTTCGATGCCGCCGTGCAGGCGGTGGCCGGACTGGACGAGCCGGCCGAACTCAACCCGGTGCGCGCCCGCGTGCAAAGCGAACGCGCGCGGCTGGAAGCGCAGGGCGTGCCGGCCGCCGAGGCGCGCCGCCGCGCGGGCTGGCGCGTGTTCGGCGCGCGGCCGGGCGGATACGGCACGGGCCTGCAGGATCTGATCGACAGCCGCAACTGGCAGGACGACCACGATCTCGCCCAGGCTTACCTGCATGCCGGCGGCTACGCCTACGGACAGGGCACGGACGGCGTCGAAGCGCGCGCCAGCTTTGCCGAGCGGCTGGCCAGCCTGGATGCGGTGGTGCAGAACCAGGACAACCGCGAGCACGACCTGCTCGACGCCAACGATTACTACCAGTTCCAGGGCGGCATGGTGGCCGCCGCGCGCGAGTTCGGCGGTGCCCAGCCAGCCATCTACCATGGCGATCACAGCAATCCGGCGGCGCCGCGCATCCGTACCCTGCAGGAAGAAATCAGCCGCGTGATCCGCGCGCGCGTGGTCAATCCCAAGTGGATCGACGGCGTCAAGCGGCATGGCTACAAGGGCGCTTTCGAGATGGCCGCCACCGTGGACTACCTGTTCGGATTCGATGCCACCACGCGCGTGGTGGCCGATCACCAGTACGCCCTGGTGACCGATGCCTATGTGAACGACGCGGACACCCGCGCCTTCCTGCGGCAGCACAATCCGCGCGCGCTGCACGCCATCTGCGAGCGCTTGCTCGAAGCGGTGCAACGTGGCCTGTGGCAGGAGCCGGGCGCACGCCGTGCCCAACTGGAACAACACCTGCTCGACAGCGAGCAGGCGCTTGAAGGAATGCCCTCATGAATGCGACCGCCCGGCTCCTGCGCGTGCCGTTTCCCTTCAGTGCCCTGGTGGGGCAGCAGCGTCTGCGGCAAGCGCTGCTGCTCGCCGCGGTGGACCCCGGCATCGGCGGCGTACTGGTCAGCGGCCCGCGCGGCACGGCCAAGTCGACCGCCGCGCGCGCGCTGGCCGAACTGCTGCCAGAGGGCCAGTTCGTCACGCTGCCGCTGGGCGCCAGCGAAGAGCAACTGACCGGGACGCTCGACCTTGGCCATGTGCTGCAGCAGAACGAGGTACGCTTCGCGCCCGGCCTGCTGGCGCGAGCGCACCAAGGGGTGCTGTACGTGGACGAGGTGAACCTGCTGCCGGATCACCTGGTCGACCAGTTGCTCGACGTGGCCGCCAGCGGCGTCAACATGGTGGAGCGCGACGGCGTGTCGCACCAGCACGAGGCGCGCTTCGTGCTGGTCGGCACCATGAACCCGGAGGAGGGCGAGTTGCGCCCGCAGCTGCTGGACCGCTTCGGCCTGGCGCTGGCGCTGGAGAACTACACCGATCCCGCGCAGCGCCAGGCCATCGTCAAGGCGCGGCTGGCGTTCGACAGCGATCCCGCGGCGCTGCGCGCGCGCTTTGCCTCCGAGCAGGAAACGCTGACGCGGCAGGTGCGGCTGGCGCGCGCGGCGCTGCCGTCGCTATCGTTCAGCGATGCCGTGCACGAGCATGTCAGCGCGCTGTGCCTGGCCGCTGCCGTCGACGGTGTGCGCGCCGACCTGGTGATGCTGCGCGCGGCGCGCGCGCTGGCGGCCCTGCAATGCGATGCGGCGGTGGTGCCGGCGCATGTGGATGCCGTCGCGGAACTGGTGCTGCACCATCGGCGCCAGGCGGCGCCCGATGCCGACAGGCATGGCGATGCCAGCGATGCCGGGGAATCCAGCCGTGCCAGCGATGGCGGGGGTGATAGGGCAGACACCGACGCGGGCACCGACAACCCCTGGGGAGCGCTTCCACCGCCGTCGGCGGCCAGCGCGACGGGCATCGCCGCCGTCAAATCCGTGAGGCCGCTGCCCGCAAAAAAAGCCTGAGCCACCGGCAGGCCGCCGCCGATTCCGGGCAAGGCGGCAACCGGTGGCAGGCACCCCGTTTCGCCTCTCCCCGAGGCCGCCCGGCAGGCCTGCGCATTCACTGGCCGCGCACGCTCGCGGCCAAGCGCACCGAACCGCTGGCCGCCGGCTACCTCCGCATGCGAACCCGGCAGGCGCATGCCGGCGTGTTGCACTGTTTCGTGCTCGACTGCTCGGCATCGATGCTGCACGGCCGCCAATTGGCGCTGGCCAAGGGTGTGCTCCTGCGCTTGCTGCAGCGCGCCTACCAGGAGCGCGCCGAGGTGGCGCTGGTGTGCTTCGCCGGAGGCCGCGCGGAGGTGCGCCTGCAGCCAGCGCGGGCCCGTCCGTGGAGCGAAGCCTGGATCCGCCCGATTGCCGGTGGCGGCGGTACGCCGCTGGCGCTTGGCATGGAGCGTGCCGGCCAGCTGCTGGCGCAGGCTGCGCACCGCAGTCCGGCGCAGCAGCGCTGGTTGTGGCTGCTAAGCGATGGCCGCAGCATGGAGCAGCCACCGCGTCCGCATGGGGCAGATGCGGTGATGGTGGTGGATTTCGAGCGGCAGGCGGTGGCGTTGGGGCGTTGCCGGCATTTGGCGCAGAGGTGGGAGGGAGAGTATCTGGTGGCGGATGCGTTGATTGGGTGATGCTGCTTGAGGAAGCCCGGACCTTGGCTCCGGACTTCCTTTGCGACATTTCAGGTTTGAGGGTAGAGATGCGTTGCCCGTCGATGATCGGGGCTATCATTCGCGCACCATCGCAATGACTGATCAAGGAGACCATCATGACTAGGATGCACAAGCCTCCGCATCCCGGCGCGGTCCTGACCGAATGGCTGGCTGGCCTGGACGATATGACGATCACGGCTTGCGCCGGGCACATCGAGGTTCCGCGTGCCACGCTCTCCCGTATCGTGAACGGCCATGCGGCAATTACGCCCGATATTGCCATTCGCCTGGAAGAAGCGATGGGTGCCAGCCGCGAGATGTGGTGCGGTATGCAGACCGTCTACGACCTCTGGATGGCCGCGCAGAAACCCCGGAAACACATCAAGCCGATTGCTCGTCCGGTCATGGACGAAGCGGAGCCGTCCTGCGCATAGGGCACCGGCGGGCAGCCCGTATAGATTCTGCTCCGGCCACACTCGCTCAATGGCTTGAGCAAGCGCGCCGAGGTGGCTCCTATTTCAGCGAGCGGTGCCGGCCCGCCTCGCCAGAGCTCACCCCATCCTCACCTCGATCTCATCGTAGCGCCGGACCCGGTACACCACCATCGAGATCAGCCAGCTCAGCACGAACACGCCGATGATCACATAGCCGAGCATGCCGAAATGTTCGTTCAGTTCCCCGATCACGTCCCACAGGCAGCCTTCCAGCCCGAGCTTGTCGGCGATCAGTCCGAGCGCTTCGATGCCACCGATCACCACCGCGACGATCACCGATACCAGCGTGATGGTAATGTTGTAGTAGAGCTTGCGGATCGGCTTGGTAAAGGCCCAGCCGTAGGCGCCCAGCATCAGGATGCCGTCGGTGGTGTCCACCAGCGACATGCCGGCGGTGAACAGCGCGGGGAACACCATGATGGTCCAGAACGGCACGCCTTTTGCCGCCTCCGCCGCCGATAGCCCGAACAGCGCCACCTCGGTGGCAGTATCGAAGCCGAGGCCGAACAGCAGCCCCATCGGGAACAGGTGCCAGCTGCGGCTGGCCAGCCGGAACAGCGGGCGGAACAGCCGCGACAGCACGCCGCGATTGTTCAGCAGCAGGTCCAGGTCCTGCTCCTTGAGCGCCTCGCCGCGCCTGACCGCGCGAAAGGTGCGCCACACGGAGATCAGGATCAGCAGGTTGAAGAAGGCCAGCAGGAACAGGAACAGCGCGGACACGCTGGTGCTGATCATGCCGCCGACGGCCTTCATGTCCGCAAAGCGCGTTTGCAGCGCGGCGGCGGCAACGGCGATGCCGATCGACATCAGCGTGACCACGGTGGAATGGCCGAGCGAGAAGAAGAAGCCGACCGTCACCGGGCGCTTGCCTTCCTGCATCAGCTTGCGCGTGACGTTGTCGATGGCCGCGATATGGTCGGCATCGACGGCGTGGCGCAGGCCGAGCGTGTAGGCCAGGACCGCCGAGGCCAGCAGCATGGGGTGCTCGCGGAACGCCACCAGCGCCCACACCCACGCCCCGGCGTTGGCGGCGATCAGGAAGACATAGAGCGCAATGACCTTGCGGCGCACGTCGGCGTCCTGGTCGTTGAAGATGCTGGCGAGGAAGCGAAACATGGGGGCTCCGTGAACGGTCCGGAATGTTGGGTAAATGGGCGAACGCCGGGATTCATGCCCGGTGGCGGCGCCTGCGAAACAACCTGCGCCAGCCGATCACCACGCCGCTGACAGCGCCTGCCAGCCCGACGATCGAAAGCAGCCAGACCGCCAGGTCCCAGGCGGGGCGATGCCGCAGCAGCCAGCCGAGATCCCAGGTATGCGCGGCATTGAACAGCCACCGGTAGGCGCGCCGGCTGCTGTCGCTGCGGCCGAGCAGGTTGCCGTTGTCGGGATCGATATATGCCCAGGTTTCGGCGGCATCGTGGAAGCGCACGCGCAGCACCGGCAGCTTGCGCGGCTGGTGGTGGCTGTACCAGTAGGCGTCGTCTTGTTGCAGCAGGTCGCTGCCAGCGACAGCCGCATCCGGCACCAGCCGGGCCGCAGCCTGCGCGAGCGCCCCGGCGGAGAGCGCAAGCGGCGCCCCGGTGTCGGCACGGTAAGCCTGCGTCGTGACCGCGGCGCCGGCAGCGGCCCGCGCCACCAGCAAGACCGGCAATCCGGCCTGCCAGGCCATCTTGATTTCCCGCGGGGCCGCGCCGGCGCCGGGCAGCATCCCCGCAAGCGCGGTGCCGTCCCCGGCGGGGAAGCGCGGCTGGACTTCGCCCGCATAGCGCTCCAGCGCGGGCTGCGCAAACGCGCGCCCCGGAAACCACTGGTTGGGATTGACCGACAGCCAGCCGCTTGCCAGCCAGGCCAGCAGGAACAGCGAACCTGCCAGGCCGGCGATATGGTGCCAGGCCATCCAGCCGTGATAGGGCGAGGTGCCGCCGGCGCTGCCATGCGCGAAGCGGCGGCGCACGCGCAGGCGCAGCCAGCCGATCCAGATGCCGCTGATCGCCACGACGATGCAGAAGCCGGAAGTCCACAGCACTACCTGCCGCCACAGCGGCGGATCTGCCCGTACCGGCGTGAAGTAAAGCCAGTGCGGGACCGCGCCAAGCCAGTTCCAGAATCGCTCGTTGCGGTTCGTGTCGCGCATGACTTCGCCGGTGCGCGCGGAGACATACAGCTCGGTGCCGGCGGCGTCGTCCAGTGCGATGCGGTGCAGCGGCCGCCAGGGATTCAGTCCGTTGGGCACGGTCCACTGGTCCCGCTCGGCGGTCTCGATCCAGCGCGCGCCGGCGGCGCCGGAGAAGCGCCGGGCAATCTCTTGCGCGGCGGGGGCATCCACCTGTTCGATGCGGGCCGCGTCGCGCGCGGACACGGTGTGTGGCTTCCCGTTCCAGTCGACCATGCGATAGACGGGGTGCGCGCCCATCATTTCCAGGCGCAGGCTGCGCGGAAAGCGGGAGAGGCCTGCGCCGGCCATCGCCGCATCGGGCGAGACCCGCACCGTGGCCACGTCCAGCGGCGGCAGCCCCGCGAGGCGCTCGGCGTCGGTCAGCGCGGGAAAGGCCACATACATCATGACCAGTCCCGACAGGAACCACATGGCGATCAGCAGGCAGCCGGCGATGCCGGCCCAGCGGTGCGCCAGATAGAGCCAGCGGCGCGTGAAGCGCCAGCAGGACGCGCGCCAGGACAGGGGCGTGCTCGCCATGGCCTGGCCTAGAAGTAGAAATTGGCCGACAGCTCAGCCGCGCGCGGCCGTCCCAGCAGCCACTGGGCGCCGCTGTTGCCGGACGATTCGGCGTAGTCGCGGTTGAACAGGTTGTAGACCCGCAGCGTCAGCGCCGTCTTGCGCGATACGCGCCATTGCAGCGAGGCATCGACCACCGTGTACGACGGCATGGCCGTCGTATTGGCATTGTTGGTATAACGTTTGCCCACGTAGCGCAAGCCGCTGCCGACCTGCCACTGCGGCGCGAAGGCCCAGGTCAGCCACAGGTTGGCCGCCTGCTGCGGCACGTTCGTCGGCACGTTGCCGTTGCGCGAAACCAGGGCGCCGTTCACGCTTTCGGCGAAGTCGTCGTAGCGGGCGCGCAGCACGGTGCCGTTGGCATCCACGCGCAGGCCGCGCATCAGTTCCACGCTGGCCGAGGCTTCCAGCCCGCGCGAGGACTGCTCGCCTACCTGCACCGACAGCGCCGGGTTGCCGGCATCGCGCGTGAGGAGGTTCTTCTTGACAATCTGGTAGGCGGCAAAGGTCCACTCGCCGCGCTGGTTCCAGAACGACTGCTTGACCCCGGCTTCGATCTGCCTGCCGGTAGCGAGCTTGAAGTCCTTTTGCGCATCCGAGGTGGTGATCAGTGCGCCAAGGGGGTCGGTGGCCGTGGCGTACTGCGCATAGACGGAAAAGGCGGGTGTGAATTCGTAGACCGTGCCCGCGCGCCAGGTGACGTTGTTGAAGCTGCGGGTCCAGTCGTCGCCGGAGACCAGGTTGCCGCGCTCCAGTTCGGCATGGTCGAGCCGCACGCCGCCGATCACCGACCATTGCCGGGTCAGCTTGAGGCGGTCTTCGCCAAACAGCGCGTACTGCGTGGTGTGGGTACGGAAGCGCGGCGACGTGACGATGCCCGGCGGGCTGAAGAACTGGCCCGGATCGAACTGGTAGGCATTCACGGTGGAGGTGCCGCCGTAGGGCGAGTTGTTGCTGTGGGTGAAGTTGATCCGGTTGACGTCGAATCCCACCAGGGCGGTATTGGCCATGCCGAACAGCTGCCCGTCGATCTTCAGGTCGGCGCGGTCGCCCACCTGCTCCTGGTTGTGCAGGATTTCCAGGTAGTCGGTGCGGCGCACCTGGCCGGTTGCCGGCAGGAAGGTATAGGACTCGGCATCGCGCCAGTGGCGCTGGCTGGTGAGGTAGTAGAACTGGTTACGCACCGTGACGCGCTCATTGGGCTGCCATTGCGCGGCGAGCCGGGTCCAGCGGTCGCGGTAGGTGATCTCGGCATCGCCGACGTTGTAGTTCTTCTTGCGCAGGGAAGTGTCCAGGCTGCCGCCGACCAGCGGCGTGCCCAGGTATTGCATCGGGTGCTGGTCGCCGTCGTCATAGGACAGCGTCATATTGAACTCCGGCGATACGTCGAGCCGCACCGCGGCCGACACCGCCAGGCTGCGCGAATCGCCCCGGTCCACCCAGCCGCCGGAACGCGCGTAGTTGGCGTTGAAGCGGTACGAGAGATTCTCGTTGACCGCGCCGCCGCTGTCGAAGGCGGCGCGCGCGGTGCGCTGGGTGCCACCCGTGAGCTGCAGCTCGTTGGCGATCGGCGCACGCAGCGGCTTCTTGGGGATCACGTTGACCACGCCGCCGATCGCGCCCTCGCCGTACATGACCGAGGCCGCGCCGCGCAGGACTTCGATGCGGTCCGCCGACCAGGTGTCGAAGGGGAAGGTCACGGTGCCGGAGGCTACGTAGAGCCGTGTGCCGTCGTACAGCTGCATCACCGAGCCTTGTCCGGAGAAGCCGCGCGCCGTGAGCGACGTGCCGCCGTTGCCGGGGGCGCCGTTGGAGGTTATGCCGGTGGTGCGCGTAACGGCTTCGCGCACCGACTGGTCGCCGCGCTCGCGTATCGTCTCGCCGGACAGCACCTCGACGCTGGCGGGCGTTTCCAGCTGGGTCAGGCCTAGCCGGCTGCCCGTGCCCGTGGGTTCCGACAGTGCCAGCCCGGGCAGCTGCGAGTCGCTGCTGACCATCACCGCCGGCAACACCGTACCGTCTTTCCGGGAGGATTGGGGGCGTTCCGAGGCTGGCGCTTCGTCCGCGGCCCAGGCCGCATCCGTGCCCAGCGTGGCGAAGGCCCCGAGCGAGAGCGCGAGCGCGCAGTGGTGCGCCAGCTTGCGTGGGGCAGGAGTGAAACGGTGCCTGGAGGAGCCCGGCAGGGTGGTGCGGGCAATGCGAGGGCGCGCGGACATGGACTTTCCATCGTTGGCCGCAGGCGACCCCGCCCGGCGGCAATAAACGAACAAGCCACGGACGAGCGCGCAGTGGCGGCGGGCCTATGGCCAGCCGCCTCACGCCTGACCGCCCGTCCGCAGCCTCGGTGATCGGTCGAAGGCCGGTATCCGGGCTCGCAGGGGGACGCCTGCCGCTGGGGCGCGTCCGGGGTGCCGCCTTCCCACGCATCGATGCGCAGTGGCTGCCGCTGCCTGCCGGCGCGGCGTGACACCTTTGTACCTGCTGACCGTTGCGGGGGCAGCACAGGATTTGCCGCGGCCTGGCCGCAGCGCACCTGTTTCCCGTTTAACCCCCGCCGCTTGACGCGGGCGAGGGCACCTTCGAACCAATTGCATTCCAATTGCAATTCACTTGCAACAGTGAATCGAAATGCGAGGCGGATTGTAGCCGCATTCCAGTGGTTTTTGGCAGGCATATTCGGGTGGCCGGCGATGCACCATGAGAGTGCCGGCGTCCTCGTCACGACGGGATCTCTCTTCACTGTGGTGCTTTGTACGATATAGATGCCGCTTCTTGCTTTTTTCTTGCGGGCTTTCCCCAGTTGGCGCTAAAGAAGGCGCAAGCCGTTCCGATATCCCGGAGATGCCGCGTGTCTCCCGCATCGCTGGTACTTGTCTAGAAAAAGCGAACTCCATGAATCAACTGACCTTGCGAAAAAAGCTGTGGATCCCTCTCGTGCTGGCCTGGCTCGGTCTGCTCCTGCTGACCGTGATGCACGCCTTCCAGACCCGCCAGTTGCAGATGGCGGACCGCCGCGGCGAACTGGCCAACGTGGTCGATATGTCGCTGTCCCTGGTGCGCGACTATGCCGAGCAGGCACGCCAGGGCAAGATGACCGAGGATGAGGCCAAGGCCCAGGCCACTGCCCGCATCGCCGCGCAGCGCTATGGCAAGGACGGCTACATCACCATCGTCAGCGCGGATTCCGTGATGCTGATGCATCCCATCAACGCCAAGCTCAATGGCAAGAACCTGCGCGATTTCAAGGACGCCAAGGGCAACGCCTTGTACGTCGATATCGCGGCGCGCGGCGCTTCGGCGGAAGGCTCGGGTCATCTGGACTACTGGTGGCCCAGGCCTGGCAGCGACCAGCCAAGCCCGAAGGTCGGCTACGTGGCACGCTACAAGCCGTGGAACTGGGACCTGGTCGCGGGCACCTATATGGATGACGTGGAGGCGCAATTCCGCACCTCGCTGTATCAGTCGCTCGGGCTGCTGGTGTTGCTCGGCATCGTGATTTCCGTGGTGGCGACGCTGCTGATCCGCAGCATCCAGCGCTCGGTCGGTGGCGAGCCCGCCACCGCGGCGGCGCTTGCGTTGCGCATGGCTGGCGGCGACCTCACCGCCCAGGTCACGGTCGCCCCGGATGACCGCGCCAGCCTGATGTACGCGATCGGCCATATGCGCGACCAGCTCGCGCGCACGGTCTCGGGGATCCAGCAGTCGGCCGAATCCATTACCTCGGCCGCGCAGGAGATTGCCTCCGGCAATACCGACCTGTCGAGCCGTACCGAGCAGCAGGCCGCCTCGCTGCAGCAGACCGCGGCCAGCATGGAGCAGATCACGGCGACGGTGCGCCAGAATGCCGACAACGCCACCGAGGCCAGCCAGTACGTGGCCGACGCCTCGCAGATTGCGCAGCAGGGCGGCAGCGTGGTGAGCCAGGTGGTGGACAAGATGCGCGGCATCACCGCCAGCTCGCGCAAGATCAACGACATCATCGGCGTGATCGACGGCATCGCCTTCCAGACCAATATCCTGGCGCTGAACGCCGCGGTGGAAGCCGCTCGCGCCGGCGAGCAGGGGCGCGGCTTCGCCGTGGTGGCGGGGGAAGTGCGCAATCTCGCGCAACGCAGCGCGGGCGCGGCCAAGGAGATCAAGACGCTGATCGTCGAGTCGGTGGGCCAGGTCGACAGCGGCTCTGCCCTGGTCGAGCAGGCCGGCCAGACCATGGCCGAGATCGTCAACGCGGTCAGCCGCGTGACGTCCATCATGGATGGCATCGCATCGGCCACCGCGGAGCAGCGCACCGGCATCGAAGAGGTCAATCGCGCGGTCGCGCAGATGGACCAGATGACGCAGCAGAACGCGGCGCTGGTGGAGCAGGCGAGCGCCGCCGCCGCATCGCTGGAAGACCAGGCCGACGCGCTGCATCACGCGGTGTCGACGTTCCGCCTGGCTGCCTGAGTATCCGCCCCGGCAGGGGCGGAAAGCCGCAGCTTACAGCAGCGACTTGCCCTGGGCGAGGACCTTGTCGCAGACCTGCCTGGTGACCTGATCCTTGAGGCCGCCGCCGCTCAGGTCGAACTGCTTGCCGTCGCTGTTGTGCAGGATGCCCTTGGCACCGTCGGTATAGCCGCTATCGGCGCTGGGCGAGCCACCTTCAACCTTGCCCAGCAGCTTGTCCTTGACGGAAGCGGCGCCGCTGGCGCCGCCGAGATAGTTGTTCTTGACGCAGAATTCCAGTATGCCGGCGATATTGCCGGTGCTGCCGGACGTCAGGGATTGCAGCGAAGGCATGCTACCCATCCCGCCCAGGCTGCCGAGTCCGCCGATGGTGCCCTCGCTGCCCTGCGTCGCGCCTTTGAGCATGTCCCCGAGCTGCGCGTGCGCTGCCGCCACCGGTATCAGCGTGGCGATCAGGATCTTCACGACTGTGTTGCGATAGATTCTGGCGTTCATGCGGCGATCCTCCCGGCTTGGTGGAAACCAGCTTCCACTATAGTGCGTGCCCGGATTGCCATTGCACGCAATCCGGGTGCAATCCGGTTGCAATCGGGGCGCAATCCGCCATCGTCCGCCCCGATGCCACGCTGCGCCGCGAGACGCCGCGGCTGCATCCCCTATCCGGCCTCAGGCCTTGCGTGCCGTCAGCCACTCGGCGGGTTGCAGGGCCTTGCCCACGATGCGGATCTCGCCAATTCTGCTAAAGAAGCCGTCGGCGCGCGCACCGTCCCAGGAACCGCCGCCGATTACCCAGGGCATGTTCGCCGCGAGCGTGGCCAGGCCTGGGGCGTTGCTGGCATTGCGCAGCACCGACGCGCCTTCCACGTAGAGAATGGTTTCATGGCTGACATCGTCGTTGACGATGGCCACGTGCAGCCACTTGTCGGCAATGATCTCGCCGGACCAGTTGGTCTTGCCGTCGCGGCTGCCGCTCTGCACCGGCACGACTTCCCATTGCACTTCGCGCAGGCTGGAGATGGCGAACAGCAGCGGCGGCGACTCGGGGTCGCCCCCGGTAAAGCCGGCCAGGCTCCCGCGTTTGCCGTCGCGCGTCATGATATTCATCCACGCGTTGTTGCCGGCGCTCCAGTTCTTGTCGATCTTGATGAAAGCTTCGACGGTGTAGCCGCTTTCCAGGGTGGCGGCATTGATGGGTGCCGCGCTTCCCGTGACGAAATAGCTCATGCGCAGCGGCGCGTTCTTGTTGGTGTTCAGGAAGCGCACGCTGCCCGGCGCAGCCGACAGGTAGTGGTGGTCGTCGGACCACACCACATCGCCCAGCTGGGCGGCAGCCACGCCGTCCACATTGAGCGCGGCGCGGCTCAGCGGGTTGGCGCCGGACTGGTCGGCCACGACCTGGCCCACCGGCACCGCGCTGCCCGCGGCGCCCCCGAAGAAGCGCCAGTGCGCCACGGTTTGCGCCACGTGCGGATAGTCCTCCGAATTGCTGGCAGGCTTCTGTTCGGCCTTCACAGGCTCCTTGAAGCCCGCGAGAATCATCGCCTTGGCCTGGTCCGCCAGCGATGTGCGCGTTGCCGTGGCGGCCTTGAAGCCCGGATTGAAGCGCGCAAAGCGCTTGGCGAAATCCATCTGGATGGTGAAGCTCTCGTTGGGCGCGTCCAGCACGGCCTGGTCGAAGCCATTGAGCGTGTGCTTGGGCTTTTGCGGCACCCACGGCGAGAATGACAGCACCTTGATTTGGTTGGCGGTGAGGTCGAATTCGTACAGCCGCATCAGGCCGTTGCCGCCCTGGTAGGCCATCTGGTAGTCGACCACCATTTCCTCGACCGCGTTGCCGTAGACATTGGTCTTGGTAAGCCGCGCGGCGCCGTGGTAGTGGCCGTTCAGCGTCATGAAGATCTGGTCGTTGTCCTTGATCAGTTTTTCCCACAGCAGCAGGCCGTAGGGCACCTCGAGCGGCGTGACCCCGTCCTTGTCGATATTGATCAACTGGTGGTTGGCGAGAATGGCTGGCAGCGTCGGGTTGTTGCGCAGTACCTGGCGTGCCCACGCGATGCCGTTGTCGGAGACGCGCCACGACAGCGAGAGCACCAGGAACTTCTGCCCTTCGGCTTCGAACACGTGGTACTCGTGGAAGCCGTTCGGGTCGCGGCCGCCGAAGGTGGCTTGCTGGCCCGGGCCGTGCCGAATGTCTTCAGGTAGGGCTCGTTGGCCAGCGTGCGCTCCGTGTCGGTGCCGGTGTTGTTCGGGCCACCGCTGTAGTCGAGGTCGAGAATGACATCGTGATTCCCGGCCAGGATCGAATACGGCATCTTGGCGCTCTCAAGCACCTTCATGGCCTGGTCGGCCACCACCCACTGCTCGGGCTTGCCTTGCTGGTCCACGACGTCGCCGAGATGGATCAGGAAGGGGATGTTGAGCGCCTTGGCATTGTCCGCGACCCAGTTGGTCTGCGCCTGGAACGGCTCGCTGTTGAATTTGCGGCCGAACTGGTCGTTCTCCGCCAGCGTTGCATAGCGCGAGTAGAACTGCGTATCGGGCAGCACCGCCAGCGCGAAATTGGATGCCAGCTGCGGGCCGGCCGGTGGCTGCGGTGCCGGGCTGCCGGTGTTCGGTGCGGCGGGCGCGTCGTCGCTACCCCCACCCCCGCACGCAGCCAGCAATGCACTGCCGCCTGCCGGCAGCAGCGTCGCACCCAGTCCGGCCCTGAGCAAGCTCCTGCGGCGTTCGTCCGGCACGCTGGTTGTTGTCTTCTGTACCTGTTGCCGCGCATCGGCTTCGTGCTTCTTTGTCATGACTTTCCATGTGGAACAAGAAGCGGCAAAGCTAGCCAGCAGAGATGACATGCGCATGAAGAGATGTTTCAGGCATTTGATTTTTTGTTCTGTAGGTTGGAATTTTGTCTCAATGAAGCGACACTGGATCGGTTAAGTGTATCGTTTTACCAAAAGACAGGATTTGTTTCTCCGACGTCACCTTTCTGTCACGAACGATCGTCAACATCGGCGCCCACAAGAGTCTTTGCCAGTGCGTCCGGGCAAGGGGCGATGACAGTGACACGCATCGCCCCGGCGGCCCAGGGCGCGCGGACAGATCGGGTCAATACGTAAAAAGTCACCAGGGAAATTCAATGCGTCACTCCAAATCCATCATCGGCCTGGCCGCCTCGCTATGCATCGCCGGCGGCTTCTACGGTTGCAACGGCAACGGCGACCAGTCCAGCCCCGCCACTCCGGCCACCCCCGGCACACCGGCCGCGCCGGCCGCACCGGCCACCCCGCCGGTCGCGGAAGTCACCGGCAAGTGGACGACCGGCGACCTGCATGTACATACGATCCAGTCCAACGATGCGCAGAGCCCCCTGGCCACCGTGCTCGACCAGGCGTTCACCGCGAGCAACCTCGACTGGATGGCCTTGTCGAACCACCTGCGCGTCTCGGATCGCGACCCGGCCGGCACGGCCATCCCTGGCGGCTCGGTGGCATTCTCGAAGGGCATGGCGGATTACGAAGTGCCTGCCGTCAAGCAAATGCAGGCTGACGGCCGCTATCCCGGCAAGCTGATCTTCTCCGCCTTCGAGTGGGACATGCCGACCCACGACCACATGAATGTGGGTATCTTCTCCGGCTCGCCCGCGCTCGCACCGGCCCTCAAGGCCGCCAACGAGTTCGAGTATTTCTTCACCAACCGCGCCGACACCCTGTTCAATTCGGCGGACGTGGCAGCGTGGAATGCCAAAGGCCCGCGCGCCTTTACCACGCACGCCGACGCGCTGCTGGCCTTCAACTGGCTCAAGACAAATTACCCGGACAGCAGCTACGCGCTGATCAACCACCCGTCGCGCAATCCGGGCAAGTACACCGCCGCCAACTATCGTGAGTTCAACGACCTCGCGCCGAATATCGTGTTCGCGGTGGAAGGCATGGTCGGCAACCAGATGGAGCCGGATCGCGGCGGCTACAACAGCGCCTATATCGATGCCAACCTGAAGTCGCGCACCTATGGCGGCGTGGACTATGTGGTGGCGCAAGTCGGTGGTATCTGGGATGCCCTGCTGGGCGACGGGCGCCGCTTCTGGAACCTCGCCAACTCGGACCACCATTTCAAGACCGCGGGCGGCCAGTTCAGCAGCGGTTATTTCCCGGGCGAATACGCACGCAACTACCTGTGGATGGAAGGCACCGGCATCAAGGGCTTGCTGGACAGCCTGCGCGCGGGCAAGTCCTTCTCGGTGTTCGGCGACCTGATCAATGCACTGGATTTCAATGTGGCGGCCGGCAGCACCAAGCGCGAGATGGGCGGCGAACTCATGGCCAAGGCGGGTGACAAGGTCACTGTCACGATTCGTTTCAAGAGCCCGGACCGGAACCGGTTCGAGTATCCGCTGGACAGCGGCGTCAATGTCAACGTCAGGCCGACCGTGGACCATATCGACCTGATCGCCGGCGACGTCACCCCGCGCGCCAAGCCTGGTACGCCGGAATACAGCAAGGAGACCAATGATTCCACCAAGGTCATCGCAACCTTCACCAAGACCGACTGGAAGCTGGACAAGGATGGCTACAACACGGTGACCTACACGTTCACCGCGGCCAGGAGCCAGTACTTCCGCCTGCGGGGCACCAATCTCGGGCTGAACGTGCCGGGAGAAACCACGAACGGCAACCCGCTGCCCGACACCAAGACCGACCTGGTCGAGAATGCGGCACGCTTCGATGCCATCAACGCGCGCAACTACAACGACCTGTGGTTCTATTCGAACCCGGTGTTCGTGACGGTCGCGTCCGGGGCGTAAGCACGTAAGGACGCAAACCGCCGGACCTGCATGGCGATACTCGGCTTTCACTAGCGTTTCGGCCGGACGCGCAAGGCACCGGCCCTTAGCGGCGCGCCTGCCTGGCAATGGGCAGGCGCGCTTGTGAAGCCTCCTGGAGCAAGGATACGGAACGCCATGGCCATTACCACCAGCGTCAGAAAAAAGAAGAAGTACCGCAAGGCCGTGCTGAACCTGCGCGCCGCAATCAAGCGTGGCGAGGAGGAAGCCATCAGGATTCGCTGCGAGCAGCTGAAGCTACTGCCCGTGCCGCGCCAGCGCTATGCACGGGCGGCCACAACCTGAACGGCACCCGGCGCGGATACCCGCCTAGAAAGAGCCGAAGGCGCTGCCGATCGCGATGACGGTGGCCAGCGCCGCGATCGGGCCAACGATGCCAACCACCACGATATCGCGATAGCTTTCGCGGTGCGTGGTGCCGCAAACCGCCAGCAGCGTCACCACCGCGCCGTTGTGCGGCAGGCTGTCGAGCGTGCCCGCGCCGATCACGGCGACCCTGTGCATCAGGGCCGGATCGATGCCGGTCGCCGCCGACAGTTGCAGGTAAGTGCCGCCCAGCGCCTGCAGCGCGATGGTGAGCCCGCCGGACGCCGAGCCGGTCAGCGCTGCGAGCACATTGGTGGCCACCGCCAGCGACACCAGCGGACCACCCTCGATCGACAGAACCCACTCGCGCACCAGTTCAAAGGCCGGCAGGGCCGCCACCACCGAGCCAAAGCCCACCAGGCTGGCCACGCTGAGCGCCGGCAGCACCGCGGCATTGGCGCCGGCGTCCATGCTCTCGCGCGGCTTGCGCAAGCGCTTGCGGTGCAATACCAGCAGGCTGAGGATGGCCGCGGCCAGCGCCACCAGCACCGACCACACGCCGCCCAGCGCGGCAAGGCTGGTAGCGCCCCAGCGCTCGTCCGCCAGGTATCCCGCATTCCAGCGCGGCAGCACCAGCAAGGTCATCGCCAGGTTCACGGCGACCACCATCACCAGCGGCAGGAACGCGCTCCATACCGCGGGCAGTTCGGCGCTGCGCGCGCCGTGGTGCGCTTCCGCGGGATCGAACGCGTGCGCTACGGTGGCGCGCTCGCGCACCAGTTCATCGTCAGCGGCGAGGTCCGCCGATTCGAGCGCATGATCGCCGAAGGTCTCGCCCGCGCGGCGCGCAGCGCGCTCCATGCGGGACAGCCACCACAAGCCGAAGACCAGCATGACGGCGGAGGCCAGCATGCCCAGGCCAGGCGCGGCGAACGGCGTGGTGCCGAAGAGCGGCATGGGGATCGCGTTCTGGATGGCGGGCGTGCCTGGCAGCGCGGACATGGTGAAGGTGGAGGTGCCGAGCGTGATCGCGGCCGGCATCAGGCGGCGCGGAATCTGCGCGGCGGCGAACAGCGCCTGCGCCATCGGCGCCAGCACGAAGAAGGCAACAAAGAGGCTGACCCCGCCGTAGGTGACCAGCGCGCCGGCCAGCACCACGGCCAGGATGGCGCGCCGCGGCCCAAGCCTGAACGTCATCCAGGCCGCGACGGCGTTGACCGAGCCGCTGTCGTCCATCAGCTTGCCGAACAGTGCGCCCAGCAGGAACAGCGGGAAGAACTGAGCGAGGAAGCCTGCGGCGCTGCCCATGAAGGTCTGGGTCCAGTGCGCCAGCAGCGGCTCACCGGCGGTAGCCGCGGCCAGCAGCGATGCCGCGGGTGCCAGCAGCAGGATGCTCCAGCCCCGGTACGCCAGCCAGATCAGCAGGCCAAGGGCGAGCAGGATGCCAAAAAGGCCCATGGTGTCGGTTCTCCCGCAGCATTTCGTCGAGATCGAAGGCGCGCGCGGCAGCCTGGCCCCGGCGAGCCTGATCAGCATACGTGACGCCGCGGTGACATGCCGTGGCCTTGTGGCGACACGGCGTCGCCGGTTTGTCTTGACGCGGCCGCGCGGAGCGTGCCATCGCGCGGAATCCGCTCCGGAGCGTGTCTCAGGGCACATTCAACGGCCGGGACGCCGGCTTACACTGGCGCCATCCATCCGGGGAAGGCCGCCATGAACAAGCTAAGGTCCAGCCGTCTGCTCGATCGTGTCTCGCCGCTGGTGCTTGCCGACCTGCGCCGCATGCAGGCCGCCGTCGAGGCGGGGCGTGACCCGGCGTCGCAGGTGCAGCCCGCGCCGCAGCCCGGGGTGGGCGCGGGGGAATTCGATAAAAATCAAAAAAATGCTGCCAATTGCGCGGAAATTGCCCGCTATGACCCGGAGCGGGGTATTTTTGTGATGGAGCTTCGCCTCGCCGGCCGGCGCATCCGATAAGCGCGCCGCCCGCGCAGTTCCGCTGCTGCTCTTGACGCGGGGCGCCGGCTCGCGCCCCCGCCAACACCCACCTTCGGCTGCCGGCCGCGCCCATGGCGGGACTTGGTATAATCGCCCATTACCCCAAACACATGCCGCCTTGTGCTGCGTGCCTGGCCGCGGCGACTAGCCAGGGCGAGGCAGCACAGCAGCACGGCGGTTCAACGCGTGACGAGGAGTTACGTGGCCGGAACAGAAATCGCAGTGCAAACCGTCCCGCCAGCGGGCAATGCCGTCTCGTCCGGCAGCTCATTCCATACCGCCCTCAAGATCCTGCCTCCCGCGCAACGCGAGGCGATGTTCGAGATCTATGGCTTTTGCCGCGCCGTGGACGATATCGCCGATGGCGACGGCCCGCGCGCCGCGCGCCTCGTCGGCCTGGATGCCTGGCGCGCGGATCTCGCCGCGTGCTATGCGGGCACGCCGCCGGCTGCGTTGCGTGGCCTGGCCACCCAGATCCAGCGCTTCGGGTTGCTTCAGGAAGATTTCCTGGCCGTCGTCGATGGCATGGCCATGGATGTCCTGGCCGATATCCGCGCACCGGACAACGCTACCCTTGACCTGTACTGCGACCGCGTGGCGAGCGCGGTAGGACGGCTTGCCGTGCGCGTGTTCGGCATGGAGCGCGACACCGGCGTGGCGCTGGCGCATCACCTCGGCCGCGCGCTGCAGCTCACCAATATCCTGCGCGATATCGACGAAGACGCCGGGCTCGGCCGCGTCTACCTGCCGGCCGAAGCGCTGGCGGCCGCCGGCGTGCCGCTCGGCGCGCCGCAAGCGATCGTCGGCCATCCGGCCATCGGCCGTGCCTGCGCGGAAGTGGCGCAGCAGGCCCAAGCGTACTATGCGCAGGCTTTCGCTATCATGGCGGGTTGTCCTCGCCGGATAGTGCGCTCGCCGCGCATCATGGGCGAGGTCTACCACGTAGTCCTGCAGCGTTTGCTGGCCCGCGGCTGGGCCAATCCGCGCGCACGCGTTCGCGTGCCGCGAGCGCGGCTGTTCTGGATTCTGCTCCGGCATGGCCTCATCTGAGGCGATCCCGCGAGGTATTGCTGATTGCGTTGTTGAAAAGAGGACATCGAGACCGATGAGCCAAGTAGCACTATCCCCCAAGCCGGCCACGGCCGTGCAGGGTGCGCCGGAGCATAACGAGCTGCAAGGCACGCTCGACCGTGCGCTTGACGCTTTGCTGGCGACCCAGCGGCCGGATGGCCACTGGGTATTCGAGCTGGAGGCCGACGCCACGATCCCGGCGGAATACGTACTGCTGGTGCACTATCTGGGCGAGACCCCGGATACCGTGCTGGAAGCGCGTATCGCGCGCTACCTGCGCCGCATCCAGAATGCCGACGGCGGCTGGCCGCTGTTCCATCAGGGCCGCTCGGACATCAGCGCCAGCGTGAAGGCGTATTTCGCCCTCAAGATGATTGGCGACGATACCGAATCCGAGCATATGCGCCGCGCCCGGGCGTCCATCCACGCCCAGGGCGGCGCCGAGGCCAGCAATGTCTTCACCCGCACGCTGCTGGCGCTCTACGGTGTGATGCCGTGGCAAGCGGTGCCGATGATGCCGGTCGAGATCATGCTGCTGCCGCTCTGGTTCCCGTTCCATTTGTCCAAGGTCGCGTACTGGGCCCGCACCGTGATCGTGCCGCTGCTGGTGCTCAACAGCCTGCGGCCCCAGGCCAGGAACCCGCGTGGCGTGGGCATCGACGAATTGTTTATCCGTCCTTGCCAGGCGGCCCGCCTGGCTCCGAGGGCGCCGCATCAGAACCGGGTCTGGTTCACCGTGTTCAGCGCGCTGGATGCCGGCCTGCGCGTGGCGGAGCCGTTGTTCCCCCGCAGCCTGCGCAAGCGTGCCATTGCCCGTGCCGAGAAATTCGTGCGCGAACGCCTGAACGGCGAGGACGGCCTGGGCGCCATCTTCCCGGCCATGGCGAACGCCGTCATGATGTTCGACGTGCTGGGCGTACCGCGTACCGATCCGGACGTGGCGGTGGCGCGCGCTTCCATCGAAAAGCTGCTGGTCGTGCATGGCGACGAAGCCTATTGCCAGCCGTGCCTGTCGCCTGTCTGGGATACCTCGCTGGCCAGCCACGCCTTGCTGGAGGTCGGCGGCCCGCGCGCCGAGGCGGCGGCCGAGCGTGGCCTGCAATGGCTGCGCCCCCTGCAGGTGCTGGACGTGCGCGGCGACTGGATCGTGCGGCGTCCCGACGTGCGTCCCGGCGGCTGGGCCTTCCAGTATGCCAATCCGCATTACCCGGACGTGGACGATACCGCCGTGGTGGCCATGGCCATGGACCGCGCGGCGACGGCCGGCGCGGCGGCGCCGGCCGTCGCCCCGGCGAGCCATCGCGCGCGCTATGACGAAGCGGTCAGCCGCGCGCGCGAGTGGGTGGCCGGCATGCAGAGCGGCAACGGCGGCTGGGGCGCTTTCGAGCCCGAGAACACGCATGAATTCCTGAACAATATTCCGTTCGCCGACCACGGCGCCTTGCTCGATCCGCCTACCGCCGACGTCTCGGCGCGCTGCCTGTCGATGCTCGCGCAACTGGGTGAAAACTCGGCCAGCAGTCCGGCGTTCAAGCGCGCGCTGCGCTACCTGCTCGACGAGCAGATGGCCGACGGCAGCTGGTACGGCCGCTGGGGCATGAACTACATCTACGGCACCTGGAGCGCGCTGTGCGCGCTGAACGCTGCCGGCCTGCCGCCGGAGGCCCCGGAGATGCGCCGCGCGGCCGCATGGCTGGTGTCGATCCAGAACGCCGACGGCGGCTGGGGCGAGGATGGCAGTAGCTACCGCCTCGACTACCAGGGCTATGAGCCCGCGCCCAGCGTACCTTCGCAAACCGCATGGGCCTTGCTGGGCCTGATGGCGGCGGGCGAGGTCGATCATCCCGCCGTGGCGCGGGGGATCGATTACCTGGTGCGCACGCAGCAAGCCGATGGCCTGTGGAACGAGGCACGCTTCACCGCAGTGGGCTTCCCGCGCGTGTTCTACCTGCGCTACCACGGTTATGCCCGCTTCTTCCCGCTCTGGGCCGTGGCGCGCTACCGCAACCTGCGCCGCGACGGCACGCGGGCAGTGGCGTGGGGGATGTGACCGCGCCAGCTTCGCCCGGTTTGTCCGCGCAACTGCCGCAACGGCAGGCCGCCGGTCCCACGCTGGTGGTGACCGGCATGCGCTTCGAGGCCCGCATTGCCGCGGGCCCCGGCATTGAAACCCTGCACGGCTTACGCGCCGAAGCCTTGGCGCAAGGCTTGCGGCAACGCCTGGCGCATCCCTGCGCGGGCGTGATCAGCTTTGGCGTGGCGGGCGGGCTGGATCCCGCGCTTGCACCTGGCAAGGTGATCGTCGCCACTGCCGTACACGACGGCGATACGTTGCGGCCGGTCGATGCAAGCTGGTCTCGCGCACTGTCCCTTGCCTTGCCGGAAGCCATCGCCGGGACGCTGGCGGGCTCAGACCAGGCGGTGACCTCGGTGGTTGCCAAGACGGCATTGCACGCGGCCACGGGGGCGCTGGCGGTCGATATGGAGTCTCATATCGCGGCGCGGATTGCCCAGGAATTCGGGGTGCCGTTTGCCGCCTGCCGGGTAGTGATCGATCCAGCGCAACGGGATGTGCCGCCCGCCGCGGTGGCCGGGATGGGGCCCGATGGCGGCACCGATATCCTGGCGTTGCTCAAGGCGCTGCTGGCGGGGCCGGGGCAGGTGCCGGACCTGATCCGGCTGGGTCGGGATGCCAGGCTGGCGAGGTTGGCGTTGGAGGTGGCGCGGGGCCGGGTGGGGGTGGGGTTTGGTATAGGGTGAACCGCCGCCCCTTTTTGCGGCCGCCCGGTCTTTGACCCGGGCGGCCGGATCAAAGACCGGGCAGCAAAAGCTTAAGGCTTCGTCCCTTCCGCTTCAGGCTTTTTCTCTTCCCCGCCGGCCGGCGCGGGAGTCGCCCCGCCAGCCGGCGCGGGCGCCGCTCCTTCGGCGGGTGCATCCGTATCCTCGTAATCCGGCAGCTTCCCTCCACCACCCTGGATCAGGTACTGCCGGCGCTGCCGGTACCCATCCCGCACGAAACTGTATTTATCCAGTGCCGCCAGCGACAACAGATCGGTCGCGGCCAGTGCATTGGTACGTGCATCGAGGAAACCCACGCCCCACAGCGCCCACTGCACGTCCTTTTCGACCCACGTGGTAGGCGACAGCTGGAAGTTCACATACAGGCCCGCCCCGTCGCGGATCGAACTGGGACCGAACAGCGGCAGCACCAGGTACGGGCCGGCGGGCACGCCCCACACGCCCATCGTCAGCCCGAAGTCGGTGGAGTGCTTGCTCAGGCCGGCTGGCGTAGCGATATCAATCAGGCCGCCGATCCCGAGTACCGAATTCATGGCGACCCGCATGAAGCTTTCCGCCGCGTCCACGCCTTTGCCTTGCAGCAGGTTGTTGACCGTGTTGCCGACGTCGGCCAGGTTCGAATAGAAATTGGTGACAGCGGTGCGCACCGGCTGTGGCGTGACGGCGCGGTAGCCCTTGGCCAGCGGCGTTGCAACGTACTCGTCAGCCTTGTCGTTGACCTTGAAGACAACGCGGTTGAGCGGCTCCAGCGGGTCATCCGGGTTGGCTTGCGGGCCGGTGGCGCATGCCGTGGCCAGTAGCGACAGGGAAAGCGCCGACAGTAGGCGCGAGAAGCGAGGGACGGGGCGGTTCATCATGTTGAGATGGCGTTTCAATGGGCCGGTCCGGTAGCGGGCGCGGACCGCTCGCGCGGACGTCCCATCAGGATCGGCTGGAAAAATACGGCGCCGACCAGCGTGCATGCCAGCGCCAGCGCCAGCAGCTTGCCCATGCTGGCCGTGCCTGGATGCTGGGACAGCCACAGGCTGCCGAAGGCGGCGGCCGTGGTGGCGGCGCTGAAGAGCACGGCGTGGGTGAGCGGGGACTGCAGCAATTGTGTCTTGCCCTCGCGCCAGGCGAGCACGTAGTAGATCTTGAAGGCCACGCCGATGCCAAACAGCAGGGGCAGGGCGATCACGTTGGCGAAATTGAGCGGGATGCCGAACACCACGCACAGTTCCAGCGTGACCAGCGCGGACACCAGTAGCGGCACCAGCGTGCGCAGTACATCGCCCACGCGGCGCAGCGTGATCCAAAGCAGCAGCGTGATCGACAGCACGGCCCAGATGCCGGCCTGCGTGAAGGCGGTCATGATGGTGTCGGCGGAGCCCCGGATCGAGATCGGGCCACCGACCGCGGCGGGCTCGACGCGCTGCACGGCATCGATAAAGCGCGTCAGCGCGGCGTCGCGCGCATCGCTGTTGCTGCTGGAGGCATCGCCCGGCTTGGCCGCCGGGGGGAGCTTCGGGCTCACGCTGACCAGGGCCTGTCCGTCGGGGGCAACCCAGTCGCGTACCAGGGCGGGCGGCAAGGTCTCCCGGCTGATCGGCTGCGGCGACAGCGTCCGCTGCAGGCGCGCCAGCGCGAGGCGCAGCGGCAGGGCGATGGCCTGTTCGGCGCGCGCGCGGGTGGCGGCGTCCGCGCCGGCAAGCTTGCGCAGCCCCGTAGCCAGGTGGGCGGCTTCGGTGGCGCCCGGGCCGGGATGATCCTCCGCCGCGAGGGTGAGCTGGCGCGCCGCGTTCTTGAGCGAATTGACGAGCCGCGCATCGTCCGCAGGCGTGGCCACGGTCTGCGTCAGCACCGGCATCAGGCTCGCCGATGCTTTGGCGATCAAGGCCAGCCGCGCTGGCTGGTCGTCGGGTATGAAGGTCTGCAGCGTGACGACGCGCGACACCTCGGGCAACGCTGCCAGGCGGTTGGCGGCGGCGACGGCCGCGGCCAGAGAGGGCGCCAGCACGTTGACGTTGTCGGTGCCGGCCTGGGGCGCATCCTTGAGCGAGAGCAGGGTTGCCATCGATTCCGAGTGCGGATCCTTGAGGTGCAGCGGATCGAAGTCGAAACGCAGGTGCATCAGCAGGGGCGAGCCGGCCAGGATCAGGCCGCAGGTGCCCAGCAGCACTTGCTTGCGATAGCGCTCGAAGAACACATCGGCCGGTGCCAGCCACTTGAAGCCAGGCACTTCGGTCCGTCCCGCTTCGTCCTTCGGGCGGAATACCGTGATCAGCGCGGGCAGCAGCGTGATGGTGGTGGTGAACGCGATCAGCATGCCCACCCCTGCGATCTGGCCCAGCTCGGCCACGCCGCGGTAGTCGGTGGGCAGGAAGCAGAAGAAGGCAGCCGCGGTAGCGGCGGCGGCCAGCGCCAGCGGCACGCCGACCGCCTTGGCGGCACTCGCCAGGGCTACCGGGATTTCGGGGTGCACATGGCGCTCGGCGCGGTAGCGCACGCCGAACTGGATGCCGAAATCCACGCCAAGCCCGACAAACAGCACGGCGAAGGCCACGGAGATCATATTGAGCGCGCCGACCATGGCCAGCCCGAGCGCGGCGGTAATGACCAGGCCCACCAGCATGCTGGCCAGTACCGCCAGGATCAGCCGCTTGGAGCGCAATGCCAGCCACAGGATCAGGATCACCACCAGCAGCGTCAGCACGCCATTGAAGGCGGCCCCTTCCTTGACCGAGGCGAATTCGTCATCCGCCAGCGCTTGCGAGCCGGTCAGGCGCACCGTGGCGCCGTACCGCTGGGCCAGTCCGAGCTTGGCCGCCGTGGCGCGAATAGCGCCGGCGGCATCCGCGCCGGCTTGCAGGCCGGCGTAGTCGAGCACGGGGCTGAGCGCGACGAACGCCGTGGCGACGCCACCGGGCGCAGGTTGCAGGCTGCTGTCGACCAATCCGGTCCAGGACAGCGCGCCGGGCTTGCCGGCCAGCACCTGGTCCACCGTGCGTGCGCTGCTGCCGAGCAGCTTGGCCATGTCGCCCAGCTTGACCTGCCCGAGTTGCAGTGGCAACGACAGCGTAGTCGATAGCGTATCGGACAGGCCACGCAGGGTCGGGTCATGCGCAAGGGCGTTGAGCAGGGGACGTGCCTGGGTCAGTTGCGTGGTGGTATCGCGCAGCTTTTCCGTTTCGACGAAGAGCAGTCCGTTACGCTCGAAGAATTCCCCGCCGCCCGGCTGGCTGACGGCGCGAAAGCGCTCGCCCTGCTGGCGCAGCGCCTTGGCCAGCTCGTCGGCGGCAGCGTCCGCCAGTTCCGCAGCCGGCGCCTGCACCACGGCCAGGATCATCTGGTCGCGCTGGGGAAAGGCGGCGCTCACGGCGGCATCGCGGCGCGCCCAGGGCTGGTCCGACTGGAGCAGGCGGCTGATATCGGTGTTGATGGCGAAATGGCCGGCCACATATACGCCGCTGGCGGCGGTCAGCAGCAGCGTCAGCGCGATCACGGGCCACGCGCGGCGGGTAGAAAACTGGACGATGCGGATGACCAACGACGTCAACATGGGCGATAGGGGGGACAGAAACTGTGTGGCGCGCAACGAGGCGCGAAAAAAAGCGCAGCGCAGCGCGCAAAGCGGCAGCCGCGAGTATAACGGCAGGACGCGGCATAGCGCTGCCGCTTTGGCCGCGCCGTCATGCAATGCGTGGTTGCCGCCGGCGCGGCGAGCGCCGGCTTCGGTACGCTATACTGCCCCGGCACACGCGCGCGAGCCGGGCTGCGGTCTCGCAGCCCGCGGCGCGGCATGTTTCCCTTGGCAAGTCTGCCGGGCATTTCCGGCGGCGAACCGACTGGCATATTCAGGTCCAAATTCGCATGAAGAAATACGGTATTGCTTTCCAGGCTCTGGCCCCGCTCGCCGTGGTGGCGATGGTTTCCGCCGCACAGGCGCAAACGGTCGACAGGTCTTCGCCGGACCGCATGGTGCGGGCCGCCGTCGAAGGCGTGATCGGCACCATCCAGTCCAGCCCCGACACCCGCAGCGGCGATCTGGGCAAGATTACCGCAGTAGTGCAACGCCAGTTCCTGCCCTACACCGATTTCGAGCGCACCACCCGGCTGGCGGTCGGCAGCGCGTGGCGCAATGCCACCCCCGAGCAGCAAAAGCAGCTTTACGAGCAATTCCAGACCCTGCTGGTGCGCAGCTACGCGGTTTCGCTGTCGCAACTGCGCGAGCAGAACGTCAAGTTCCACTACAAGCCCGCGCTGGCCGCCAGCGGCGCCACCGACGTGGTGGTCGAGACGCGTGTGCTCAACAACGGCGACGAGATGCAGATCGACTACCGCCTGCAGCGCGTCGGCAATGGCTGGAAGATCTACGACATCAACATGATGGGCGCCTGGCTGATCGAGGTCTACCGCCGGCAGTTCGCCGATATCGTCGCGCGTAACGGCATCGACGGCTTGCTCAAGTACCTGGCCAACCACAACGCGCGCCAGAACGCCGACGCCTGAACCCCGGCGTTACCACCGGCATTGACAATAAAAGGCTCGCCCCCCGTACACGTGGTACTCAGGGGGGGCGAGCCTTTATCCATCCCGGATTGCCTGTGCTTTAGTGCGTGGCGGCTTTCCGTGCGGCGGCGGTGTCGTTGGCTGCCTTGGACGACTTGGCGCGGCCGATCTCTTCAAGCTTGATCTCGACGTGCTTCGAGAACACGTAGTCGGCAGGGCGTTGCTTGGTCAGGTCGATATCCGGCGCCATCGGGCCCGAGGTGCGCACGCCGCGCAGGCTAACGCCCAGCGCCTTGAGCGGGTGGGCGATGGTGTCCGCCACCGCGGTGGCTTCAAAGCCGCTGTGGACCATGCAGTCGGCGCACTTCTCGTAGTTGCCGACGCCGTAGGCGTCCCAGTCGGTGCCTTCCATCAGTTCCTTGAAGGTGCCGACATAGCCTTCGCCGACCAGGTAGCACGGACGCTGCCAGCCGAACACGGTGCGCGCCGGATTGCCCCAGGGCGTGCACTTGTAGGTCTGGTTGCCGGCCAGGAAGTCCAGGAACAGCGTGGACTGGCTGAAGGCCCAGTTCTTGCCGGCACGGCCGCGCGACAGGATGTCGCGGAACAACTGGCGGGTCTTGCCGCGGTTCAGGAAGTGCTGCTGGTCCGGCGCGCGCTCGTAGGCGTAGCCCGGCGACACGGTGATGCCGTCCACGCCCATGGCCTTCACGGAGTCGAAGAAGCGGGCCACTTTTTCCGGCTCTGCATCGTTGAACAGCGTGCAGTTGATGTTGACGCGGAAGCCGCGCTTCTTGGCCGCGGCGATCGCCTCGACGCAACGGTCGTACACGCCTTCCTGGCTCACCGAGCGGTCATGCATCTCGCGGTCGCCATCCAGGTGCACCGACCAGACGAAGTAAGGGCTGGGCTCGTACTGGTCCAGCTTCTTTTCCATCAGCAGTGCGTTGGTGCACAGGTAGACGAACTTGCGGCGCGCAATGATGCCCTTGACGATGGTGGGCATGTCCTTGTGCAGCAGCGGTTCGCCGCCGGCGATGGAGACCACCGGGGCGCCGCATTCGTCGACCGCGCCCAGGCACTGCTCGACGGACAGGCGCTGGTTCAGGATGGGGTCCGGATAGTCGATCTTGCCGCAGCCGTTACAGGCCAGGTTGCAGCGGAACAGCGGCTCCAGCATCAGCGCCAGCGGATAGCGCTTGTTGCCGGAGAGGTGCTGCTTGACGACATAGGC
Organism: Burkholderiaceae bacterium 16; assembly: GCA_000955785.1. GTDB lineage: Bacteria > Pseudomonadota > Gammaproteobacteria > Burkholderiales > Burkholderiaceae > Cupriavidus. Next base: position 76,295 of record JYOD01000023.1, on the reverse strand, counting down.
GCCCACGCGGGCAACCTGCAAAAAGGGAATGGCCAAAATGTACTTCCTTGTTATGGGGGCGGCCGGGGTCAGCCAGCGGCGGTTTGCGGGTCCGGCTGCGGCGCGGCCTCGGTTGCGGCCGTGCCGGCTGCCTGCCTGCGCGGCGACGGATCGGCCAGCTCGGCGGGCAAGCGGAATTCGGCGTGCTCCTCGCGGCCATCCATGGTGGACACCTCCACCGGTCCGAGCCTGCGCAGCGCGGCGATTACGTCCTTGACCATTTCCTCGGGCGCGGACGCACCTGCCGTGATACCCACGACTTCGACGCCGCGCACCCATTCGGGGTTCAGCTCGCTGCCGTCGGCAATCAGATAGCTCGGCACGCCACTTTCCGTACCGATCTCGCGCAGGCGGTTGGAGTTGGAGCTATTGGTGGCGCCGATCACAAGGATCACCTCCACCTGCTTGGACAGCTCGCGGACTGCGCTTTGCCGGTTTTGCGTGGCGTAGCAGATATCACGCGTATCCGGCCCCACCAGGTTGGCAAAGCGCCGGCTCAGGGCCGCAATTATATTACGTGTATCGTCCACGCTCAGCGTGGTCTGCGTGACATAGGCCACCGGGGTATCCGCGGGCAGATCGAGTTGCGCGACCTCCGCCTCGCTTTGCACCAGGATGACCTTGCCCGGGATCTGTCCCATGGTGCCTTCGACCTCCGGATGGCCGGCATGGCCGATCAGGATCACCGTGCGGCCGCTGGCGGCATATTGCCGGCCCTGCGTATGTACCTTGATCACGAGAGGGCAGGTCGCGTCGATCGAGTGCAGCTGGCGGGTCCGCGCATCGCTCTCGACGTCCTTGGAGACGCCGTGCGCGCTGAAAATCGTGACGGCGCCAGTCGGCACTTCATGCAGTTCTTCCACGAAGCGCGCACCCTTTTGCCTCAGTCCCTCCACCACGTGCTTGTTGTGCACGATTTCGTGTCGCACGAACACCGGGGCCCCATGCTTGAGTAGGGCACGATCTACAATCTCGATCGCGCGCACCACGCCGGCACAAAAACCGCGGGGTTGAGCAAGAATCACCTGCATAAAAATAGGCCCCCCGACCCAGTCAACGGGTTCAGCATTAGTAGATATTCCGGAATCACTTTCCCGTCATACGGTGGTTACTATATACCCGTGCCGCAACCTTTGTCTGGCACCTGGCAAACGCCTGCAACACTTTGAGGGTTATTCCTGTGGGGAACATGACGTCAGGAGACTATGTCCTGGTAACGGGCGCATCGGGTTTTCTCGGTTCGGCGGTAGCGCGGCAGGCGCTGGAGCGCGGGTTCCGGGTGCGCGCGATGGTACGCGCGGGCAGCCCGCGCCGCAACCTGGAGGACCTGCCGGTTGAGATCGCCGAGGGCGATATGCGCGATGCACGCGCCATGGAAAGTGCGCTGAAAGGCGTGCGTTATCTGTTCCATGTGGCGGCGGATTACCGCCTGTGGGCCCCGGATCCCGAGGAAATCGTACGCACCAATGTGGCCGGGACCGAAACCGTGATGGGCGCGGCGCTCGCCTGCGGCGTCGAACGCGTGGTGTATACGAGCAGCGTGGCGACGTTGCGGGTGGCGGGCGCCATGGCGCCGGTGGCAGAAGACGCCGCCATGGGCGACCATGAGGCGATCGGTGCCTACAAGCGCAGCAAGGTACTGGCCGAGCGCGTGGTGGAGCGCATGGTGGCCCGCGACGGCCTCGAGGCGGTGATCGTCAATCCCTCCACGCCGATCGGCCCGCGCGACGTGCGGCCGACGCCTACCGGCCGCATCATTGTCGAAGCCGCCAGCGGCAAGATCCCCGCCTTTGTCGATACAGGCCTGAATCTGGTGCATGTGGACGACGTGGCGGCCGGGCATATGCTGGCGCTGGAGCGCGGCGTGACCGGCGAGCGGTACATTCTTGGCGGGCAGGACGTCTCCCTGCAGCAGATGCTGGCCGACATTGCCGCCATGACCGGGCGGCGCCCGCCCACCATCAGCCTGCCGCGCTGGCCGCTTTACCCGCTCGCTTTCGCGGCGGAGGCGGTGGCGCGCATGACGGGCAAAGAGCCCTTCCTGACGGCCGATGGTCTGTCGATGTCGAAATACCGGATGTTCTTCAGTTCGGAAAAAGCCCGCCAGGTGCTTGGTTACCGGGCACGGCCCTACCAGCAAGGCCTGGGCGAGGCGCTCGACTGGTTCCGTACCGCCGGCTACCTGCGCTGAAACTGGCTGGCGGCGCAGGCGCGCTGCCAGCCTCCGGCCCGCTGCCGTCAGCCGCGCTGCGGCGCCTGCGCACGGCCTTTCCACTGCCCGCCCTTGCGCAGCCAGTATCGGCGCGCGGAATCGATGGTGGCGCCAAGGTAGAACAAGGCCGTCAGCGGCAGCAGCGGCGCCAGCCACAGGGGCTGGCGGTATTCGCGCAGCATGGGCATGTAGGCCAGCGTCATGGCCAGCCAGGCCGCCCATGCCGGCCATAGCCGCAGGCCGCCGCCAAGCGCCAGCAGGGGCGGCGCCAGGTAGGTCAGCACCATGCCAGCCACCGCGCCGGCCAGCAACAGCGGCGAGTAGCGCAGCTGCGTGTAGGCGCTGCGCGCGATCATGTCCCACAGGCTGCGCCAGTCATCGTAGGGGCGCACCGAGATGCTGTCGTCGGCGAGGTCCAGGCGGATCGAGCCGCCTTGCTTGATACAGGCTGCCAGGCTGCAGTCGTCGATCAGTTCGCCGCGGATCGCGGCAAATCCGCCGATGCGGGCCAGCGCGCTGCGCCGCGCCAGCATGCAGCCGCCGGCAGCCGCGGCCACGCCGCTGCGCGGGTTGTTGACGCGCGCGAACGGGTAAAGCTTGGCAAAAAAGAACACAAAGGCCGGGACGATCATGCGTTCCCACCAGGATGCGCAGCGCAGCCGCACCATCAACGAAACCAGGTCCCGCTGCTCGCATTCCGCGCGCGCCACCTGCTGCGCCAGCACACCATTGCCGTGATGGATGTCGGCATCCGTCAGCCACACCCAGGTGGCCGCGGGGGCCAGCCTGTCGGCGGCTTCCAGGCCTTCCGACTGCGCCCATACCTTGCCGCTCCAGCCGGGTGGCAGCTCGCGCGCCGTGATCACCGCAAGCGATTCCGCCTTGCCCAGCGCAGCCGCGGCGCTGCGTGCAATGTCGGCGGTACCGTCGGTGCTATGGTCGTCCACCACCACCAGCCGCAGGGGCGCGGGATAGGACTGACCCAGCACGCTGGTCACCGCGCCGCCGATGACGGCCGCCTCGTTGCGTGCCGGGATGATGGCCACCACTTCCGGCCATTGCGCCGGGGCGGGCGCGGGGCCGGGCTTGCGCACCCGCCAGAAGCCGGCGCGGCCAGCCAGCAGCACGCACCAGATGGCGAGCGGGATCAGGGACAACAGGAACATCTCAAAAGGCTCCAGAACAGCTTCACGTGGGTCAAGGTGCGCTCAGCGCAGAAAGCGGCGGGCAAGCCGGGCCAGCTTGGGAACGATTTCCGGCCGCAACAGGCGCGGATCGTAACCCGCCATGCGGCGTTCGTTCTCGGCCAGGCAAAGATCGATCATCTCGCGCGCGGACAAGGTTTCGGCTATCGCTGCCGTACTGTTCATCGGGAAATTGGCATCCTTGGCCACGCCATCGGCATCGATGCCGCGCGCAATGCCAACGCGCTCCCAGATCAGGAAGGCCCACACCCGCATCACCTTGAGCGCGTACAGCGGGCGCCGCCACCAGGGCAGGTTGCGGCGGTACCAGGCGGCCCAGTTGACGAAAAACAGGATGTGCCGGCCTTCCTCCTGGATGACGGGTTCGAAGGTTTCGACCAGTTCGGCGGGAAAGAAGCCCGAGCGCCTGGCCGCGGCGAACAGCCCGAACGCGGCAAAGCTGTCGATACACTCGCTGTAGCCTGTCACCAGCCAGCCCCATTCGGCGTCGGCGGGGGGCGGGTACTCGGGTTCAGGCGCCAGCGCGATGCCATACGCCTCGACCAGCTTCGACAGCACCACCTTGTGCCGCGCCTCCTCGGCGCCGTCCATCTCAAGCGCGCTGCGCAGCAGCGGCTCGGCCACGGTATTGGCGAACGACTGCACACGGACGGACGCACGTCCTTCGGTCTGCACCGCGATATCCCAGATCGGCAGGGACGTCACCCGGTGCAAGGCGTCGGGGGCGAGGCTCGGCCAGTCGATGACGGCCGGTTTATAGGGGTTGTGGGTTTGCAGCAGCATGTTGCAGAACATGCGCAAGTGCTGGGGCGAGCCAATGCGGACCGGCCCGGATTCGGGATCGGTCCAGTTGCGCATGGCATGGTCGGCCTGGTCGATCGCGGCCTTCGCGATGGTCGCTGCGACGGCGGTTGCGCGCGCTTCGGCGCTCGGCTTTTCGGATCTGCTGGGCGCCGCAAGTGCGTCTGACATCCTGCTCCCCCTGGCTGTGAATGGTTTGGGGGTCATTCTAGCGTGGCCGACGCGCCCGCGCGTGCCGGACAAGCATCACGGCGCGGCGGGCGGGGACAGGGCAGGCCCTAGCCCTGGTACTGCACCGGCGAACGGGACTGCATGCCCAGCCGGTAATACAGCACGGTCAGCAGGATCAGCCAGGCCGGGCCCACATACAGCGCGATGCGCGTATCCGGGAAGTACGCCATCAGCGCGACCACCAGCCCCAGGAAGGCCAGCGCCACCCAGGAGCCATAGGGCCAGAACGGCATGCAGAAGGCGAGCTTGCTGCGTTCCGCCGTGGACAGGCCGCGGCGGAAGTTCATCTGCGTGACCAGGATCACGGCCCAGGTCCAGATGGCGCCGAAGGTGGAGATCGAGGTGACCCAGACGAACACCTTCTCAGGGACCAGGTAGTTCAGCAGCACGCCGCACAGCAATGCGGCAATCGAAACGAGCAGGGCGCGGCGCGGCACGCCGTTGCGGTCCGTCACGGCAAAGGTGCGCGGCGCCTGGCCTTGCTGTGCCAGGTTGTAGAGCATGCGGCCCGTGCTGAAGATGCCGCCGTTGCAGGAGGACAGCGCGGCGGTCAGTACCACGAAGTTGATGATGCCGGCGGCGGTCTTGATGCCGAGGCGTTCGAACGTCATCACGAAGGGGCTGCCCTGGGTCCCGATTTCATTCCAGGGGTAGATGGCGAGGATCACGAACAGCGCGCCCACGTAGAAGATCAGGATGCGCCAGAACACCGAGTTGATGGCGCCAGGGATCGATTTCCGCGGGTTTTTCGCCTCACCGGCGGTCAGGCCGATCATCTCCACGCCGAGGTAGGCGAACATCACCATCTGCAGCGACATCAGCACGCCGGAAGCGCCGTTCGGCATGAAGCCACCGTGGGTCCACAGGTTGGAAATGCCGATCGCCACGCCGCCATTGCCGAAGCCAGCCACGATCATGCCGGTGCCGCCGATCAGCATCAGCACGATGGTGACGATCTTGATCATGGCAAACCAGAACTCGAATTCGCCGTAGGCCTTGACCGCCAGCAGATTGACCGAGCCCATTGCGGCCAGCGCCGCCAGCGCCCAGATCCAGCGGGGCACGTCGGGGAACCAGATGCCCATGTAGATGGCGACAGCGGTGATTTCGGCGATGCAGGTCACCAGCCACAGGAACCAGTAGTTCCAGCCCGTCAGGTAGCCGGCCAGCGGCCCCATATAGTCCTGCGCGTAGCGGCAGAAGGACCCTGCCACTGGGTTGTGCACGGCCATTTCGCCGAGCGCGCGCATGATCAGGAAGATCATGGCGCCGCCGATGATATAGGCCAGCATGATGGCCGGCCCGGCCATCTTGATGGCGCTCGCCGAGCCCAGGAACAGGCCCACGCCAATGGCCGAGCCCAGCGCCATCAGCCGGATCTGGCGTTCGCCAAGGCCGCGGTGCAGCGCTTCTCCGTTTTCACTCATCTTTTGTCTCCGATCGGTAATTGTCCGGAATCGCCCCTTTTGGGAGCGGTCCGGGTGCTCCTCCTGGCTTCCGTGGACAAGTCGCGCAGATGATGCGGACAAGGCCGGCGCCTCATCTTCATAGGGGATGCCTGGTGGGCATGTCCTACTGAAAACTGGCCTTCTGGCGCAATTGTTTGCCTTGTAAGACAAAGGTTGGCTGGAAAGCAAGCAGTCCGATGCGGTGCTATTGGACGGAAGTGGCGAGCAGATTAAAGACAATCGACCAGCATTTGTTTTTGAAATTTCTATGAATGGCAGGAAAAAATGCTGCAATGGCTCCGGCGGGATGGATGTGCGGCGCGGCCGGGACATACCGTGTGGGTTCGCGCGGCGGCGGAGCGGCTAGCGGTGGCGCGATGCGCGGGCGGCGATACGCTCGGGCCCGAGGCCGGCGCGCCATGCGCCCGGCGGCATGCCAAAGCGCCGGGTGAAGCTGCGGGTAAAGGTGGTCTGGTCGGGAAAGCCGAGCGTCAGCGAAATATCCGCCAGCGCCTGGCTCCGGTCGGCCAGCAGGCGCGTGGCCTGGTCCAGCCGCATGCGTGTCTGGTAACGATGCGGCGTATCGCCGAAGGCGTCGCAGAACAGGGTGTGGAAGCGCCTTACGCTCCAGCCGAAATGTGCCGCAAGCTGGCTGGCGCGCACAGGTGCCTCCAGATGCTGGCGCAGGTAGGTGTCGATTTCCGCCAGGGGGAAACGCGCCGGCCGGGCACGGCCATCCACGCCGAGCGCTTGCGCGAGGTCGGAGGCAAGCGTGGCCGCCAGCTGCCAGTGATGCCGGCGCGAGCCGGCCTGGCTCGTGCCTTGCTGCAGCATGGCCACGCGCCGCACGCCGGCGCTCCAGGCGTCGGTGACGGCAAACGCCCTCACACGCTCCGTCAGCGCCGCCGGCAACGCGAGCGAGCCGGGCGGAACGTCCAGCACCAGTTGCCGGTTGTCCCCCAGCCCGAGGAAATCGTGGCACTCGCCGGCAGGTACGATCAGCCCGCTACGGGGATCGAGCCGATGCAGGTGTCCGCCGATTTCCAGCTCGCAGGCACCGTCCAGGCCGAACAGTACCTGGTAATAGTCATGGCGATGCCGCTCCGGCTCCGGCTGGTAGACGCGGGTCTCCACCAGCGGAGCCGGCAGGCTCGCCGGTATTGCCGGCAAGGCGCGCTTATCGGGCGGCGGCATGGCCGGTTTTCCCAATGGCGTCGCCGCGCTTGCCGCCCTGGACGGTCTGGCACAGCCAGACCCCAAGTCCGGCAACGATCAGGCCCAGCAATTGCAGGGGCCCGAGCCGGTCGCCAAACAGCCCCCAGGCCTGCAATGCGGCCAGCGGCGGAGCGAGGAACATCAGCGAGGCCGCCTTGGCGGCCTGGCCGCGCCTGACGATGCGCAGCAACAGGTAGGTGCCCAGGCCCGACAGCACCAGGGTGGCCCACGCCAGCGCAGACCACAGCGCCAGGCCCGGCTGCCAGTGCGTCTCGCCCAGCATCCAGGCCAGCGCGCCGGCCACCAGTGCGCCGCCCACGTTCTGCCACGCCGAGCTGGCACGCAGGTCGGCGGCGGCAATCGAGGTTTTTTGCAGGATCGTGCCCATGGTGATGGAGAGGATGGAAAGCACCGCCACCAGCACCACCCACGGCGAAACCGGGCTGGGCGCGCTGGCCAGGGTGGCCGGGGCCACCACCAATACTACGCCCAGCGAGCCCAGCGCAAGTCCGCCCCATCCCCGCCGGGACGGGAATTCTCCCAGCAGCGGGATCGCCAGCAGCGCCGTCAGCAGTGGCTGCAAGGCGCCGAGCAAGGCCATGGCCGATGGCGCCAGGCCATGCGCAATGGCCCAGTAGCCGCCACCCAGGTAGCTGCCGTGCAACAGGCCGCCGGCCAGCAAGTGCTTCGGCACCTCGCGCAGTGCCGGCCAGCGCGCGCCGCCGGCCAGGGCTACGCCGGCGAACAGCAGGGCCGCCAGCGAGAAGCGGGCCAGCAGGAAGAGGCTGGGCTGGGCCACCGGCACGATCGCGCGGCCCACGATGAAGCCGGTCGACCAGATCAGCACGAAGGCGAGGCTGGACAGCCATATGGCGCTGGGGGGAACGGTGTGACGGGTTGACGGCATGGCGTATTGGGGTATTGGGCGCGCGCGCGGCGCGGGCAGGGCGGACAACAATGGGCTGCAGGTTAGTAGCCGGATAGCGTGCTGTCTTGGCGAATCCGGCAACGCGCGCCCGCCGTGCGGCCGACCGGCCTCGGCTTCGGTTTATAGTTGGTCTTTGCCCCGGCCGGCCGCATCATGGCCGTTGCAACGCCTTGCGCTGCGCCTGGCGCTGTTTCCCGCGCAAGGCAGCCCAGGATTCGTCAATCTACAGCCCCCTTTATCCATGTCCGAACTCTTGCTGGAACGCGTACTCCTTACGAACGATGACGGCATCGACGCCCCCGGCCTGGCCGTGCTCGAGGCCGTGGCGACCAAGCTGGCGCGCGAGGTCTGGGTGGTCGCGCCCGAGCACGACCAGAGCGGGACCTCGCACTCGCTGAGCCTGCACTCGCCGTTGCGCATCAGCCAGCAGGGCGAACGCCGCTTTGGCGTGTCCGGCACGCCGGGCGACTGTGTCGTCATGGCCGCGCGGCACCTGATGGCCGATGCCCCGCCGAGCCTGGTCCTGTCGGGCATCAACCGCGGCGCCAACCTTGGGCTCGAAACCGTGTTCTCAGGCACCGTAGGCGCCGCCATGACCGGCGTATTGCTGGGCATCCCGGCGATCGCGCTGAGCCAGGCCTTTACCGATCGCAACGCGGTGCGCTGGGAAACGGCGGGCGAACTGGCCCCTGGGGTGATCCGCCGCCTGCTTGAGACAGGCTGGAACCAGCAGGCCTGCCTGAACGTCAACTTCCCCGATGTGGCACCAGAGTCGGCCGGCCCGCTGACGGTGACGCGCCAGGGCGTTGGCCTGGTCAAGGATCTCGCCGTCAGGGCGCATGTCGACCCGCGCGGGATCCCGTATCACTGGCTGCAGTTCTCCCGCGGCCCGCGCTCGGATGCCGACGACAGCGAGGCCGTCGTGATCGGCCGGGGCGGCATCTCCGTCACGCCGCTGCGCTTCGAGCGCACCGACGAGGAAGCGGCGGCGGAACTGGCGGGGCGCCTGTAATAATGAATGGCACCAGGCCTTGATCCCTGGGCCCAGGCCACGACGTTCGGATAGCCCTGCCCGGCGATGGCGGGGGCGGCCTTCAGCGCGGGGCCCGCTGCAGGCCGCCGCACGCGAGTCGCCGGCGCGCGCGTCAGGGCTCGTCCACCACAGGGTTGGAAAGCACGCCAATGCCATCGATCTCAATCTCGATCTTGTCGCCGGGCTTCATGAACACCGGCGGCGTGCGCGGATAGCCCACGCCGGCGGGCGTGCCCATGGCGATCACGTCGCCCGGCTCAAGGGTCAGGCATTCCGTCAGCAGGGCAATGGTTTCCGCCACGTCCCAGATCATGTGCCTGGTGTTGGAATCTTGCATGACCTGCCCGTTCAGGCGGGACTGGATGCGCAGGCCGGCGGCGCCCCCGGGCAATGCATCCGGTGTCACGATCCACGGCCCGAACGCCCCCGTGGCATCGAAATTCTTGCCGATCGTCCACTGCGCCGTCCTGCGCTGGTAGTCGCGCAGCGACGCATCGTTGAAGCAGGCGAATCCGGCCACGCAATTCAGCGCATCGGCGCGGCTGGCATGCCGCACTCGCTTGCCGATGACGACCGCGAGTTCCGCTTCATAGTCGAGTTTGTCCGAGCAGCGCGGGCGCTGGATCGGTGCTTCCGCCGCCAGCAGGGACGTGGCGCCGCGGAAGAAAAAGGCCGGGTATTCCGGTTTCGCATTCCCGCCTTCCGCGGCGTGATCGTAGTAATTCAGGCCAAGGCAGATGATCTTGCCCGGCCTTGCCAGCGGGGTCAGCAGCCGCACAGCGGCAAGCGGCAGGCGCCTTGCTCCCGCCAGGGATTCGGACAGGCGGCCTCGCGCCGCATCGGGCAGCTCGAACCACTCGCTCCAGTCCGCGACACCCGCCACGGTCTCGACGATCTCCGCACCGTCCACCACCCCGAGGCAGATCTTCCCCTCGAATTCATATCTTGCCAGCCGCATCGCACTCTCCATCCAGGTTTCGAATACCGTAAAATATCGATATTTAGTCGTATGCTATTAAATATCGATATTTTTTGAGATTAGGGTTTACGTCAGGGCCGCCCGTATCAACGCGTGACGAAAATCGATAAAATCTCCCGATGCGCACCATGTCACCGTCACTTCCCGAGACCGCAGCCACCGCAGCCACCGCAGCAACCGATGCCAGGACGCCGGCCGTCACGGTTGCCAGCTCCGTCTATGAACGATTGCGGGATGACCTCCTCACGGGTGGCATCGAGCCGGGTGTCAAGCTGCGTATCGAAACCATCTGCGAGCGTTACGCCGCCGGCAACACGCCAGTGCGCGAAGCGCTGAGCCGGCTGGCCGCGGAAGGGCTGGTAGAGCGCCACGACCAGCGCGGCTTCACGGCCGCTCCGGTGGACCTTGACGAGCTCGACGCGCTCACGCGCACCCGCGCCGACATCGACCAGATGGCGCTGAAAGACGCGATGGCGCATCCGTCGACGCAATGGGAAGAGCAGATCGTGCTGGCCTTGCACCGGCTTTCGCGAACCCCGCGCTCGGCACAGGACGATACCTACGTGCCCAACCGGGAGTGGGAGCGGCTGCACCGCGAGTTCCATCGCAGCCTGATCGCGAATTGCCGCTCCCGCTGGCTCCGGCAATTCAGCGAGGAGCTTGCCGACCAGGCATATCGATACAGGCAATGCTCGATCCGCAATGCCTACGGCGTGCGGGATGTGCATGCGGAGCATGCGGCTGTGGCTGAAGCGGTACTGGCTGGGGACGTTGAGCGGGCAGTGTCATTGCTGACGCGGCACTACTGGCAGACGGCAGAATTTATTCAGGAGGCTGCCGGGCGGGATGACTAGACGGTGCTTTAGCGGTGGCAGAGCCTGTGCCGGCCAGTATCGTATCGAGACCCCCGAGGGACTGAGCGTCGCTGAGGGGATTTCTATCAGTATTTTGTACGGGCAGGAGCGAGGGCGGCTCGAGCAGGAGTTCTTGCCGCGCGAACCGGTCGCCGCGGCCCTGCGTACGTGGCACGGTGGAGCGCCGGGTTGACGCCTGCGCGGCCAGTTCAAGCCGCCCCGGAAAATGGCCCTTCGGCAAACGGCCGTCTTGCGGCACTGCGCTGCTCGTTTGATAATTTCGCCTCCCCAGGCAATTTCATCAAACCAGTTTTGAATGTACTCCCTAGACGACCTGCGACTCTTCGTCCGCACCGCCGAACTTGAAAACCTCTCCGCCGCCGCCCGCGAGCTGGGCCGTACCGCAGCCACGGCCAGTGCGGCGTTGATCCGGCTTGAGCAGCGCCTGAGCGCGCGCTTGTTCGCCCGCACCACCCGCCGCATGCGCCTGACCGAGGAGGGGCGCGTGTTCCTGGAGGCGGCACGCAAGGCGCTGGCGGCGTTGGAGGAGGGAGAGGGCGCGCTGGCGGAACAGCGGGAGGAACTCGCCGGGCCGCTGCGATTGTCGGCGCCGGCGGACCTCGGGCGCACCTTGCTGCGAGGCTGGCTGGACGATTTCCTGCTGGCGCATCCGCAGCTTTCGCTTGAGTTGTCCATCGGCGATACGCTCGCCGATCTTTATCGCAGCAATGTCGACCTGGCCGTGCGGGTGGGTTGGCTGGAGGATTCGGGGCTGGTGCGCCGGCAGCTTGCCTTGACGCGGCGCGTTGCGGTGGCCGCGCCTGCGTATCTCAAGCGCTGCGGTACACCGGCTTCGCCCGACGCGCTGGCGCAGCACCAGATGCTGTGCCTGGCACCGGGCGGCCAGGCGCGCATGCGCTGGCCCTTCCGTTCGCGCCAGACGAGGGTGGAGGTGGAAGCCAACGGGCGGCGCACCAGCGATGATGGCGCCGTGGTGCGCGACTGGGCCCTGGCGGGCCACGGCATCGCGTTCAAAAGCTGGTTCGATGTGGCGGCCGATGTCAGTGCCGGCCGCCTGGTGCTCCTGTTTCCCGACTGGTACCAGGACAGCGTGCCGCTGCAACTGGTGTTCCTGCAAAGCCGGTTTCCGTCTTACCGGCAGCGCCGCCTGATCGAGTTCCTGCAGGCTCGCTTCGCGGCGTTCGACGCCGATTACCCTTTCCCTGCCTAGCCCGCGGCGACACGCTTCGCGCGCAACGGGCGCGCAACCATTTACATCATGCCGTGCCATACCCGGCCGGTTGCCTGCTTGCGCCTGTCTGCGCCCGCATTCGCCTGAATGACATCAATATCAGACATTCATCCATGGATACATATAGCTTTCATATAAGACATGGACAATGCGCCTCACCGCCACGGGCGCCGTTCATGGTGTTTCCCGCATGGTTGCCCGCGGCCGGTGGCAGACCGCCTCATCCATCCATAAGACAGAGAAAATCCAGTGAAGAAAGCTCTCCTTGCAATGACTGCTGCTGCAGCAGCTGCAGCTTCCGGCGCAGCGTTCGCCCAAACCGCGTCCGGCGTCACGCTGTACGGCATCGCCGACGTCGGCATTGAAGTCATCAACCACATGCCTGCCGCCGGCTCCGCGGGCGGCACGGTCACGCGCATGAATTCCGGCAACTTGTCCGGCTCGCGCTGGGGCCTGCGCGGCACGGAAGACCTGGGCGGCGGCCTGAAGGGTATCTTCGTGCTGGAAAGCGGCTTCGATATCGACTCCGGCACGTCCGGCCAGGGCAACCGCCTGTTTGGCCGCCAGTCTTATGTCGGCCTGCAGGGCAATTTCGGCGCCGTGACGCTGGGCCGCCAGCAGAACTCGCTGTATGACCTGTTCGGTGCCTATGATCCGATGGCCGTCGGCCCGCGTTACTCGCTCAACAGCGTCGATTCGCAGTTCAACGGCCGTGCCGACAACGCCATCAAGTACACCGGCAAGTTCGGCGGCCTGACCGCTACCGGCTTCTACAGCACCGGGCGCGATGCCACCGTGGCCAATGGCGGCGAAGTGCCGGGCGAAAGCAAGGTCGGCCGCAACTACGGCGCGGGCCTGGCCTACGCGGCGGGTGGCTTCTCGGTCGGCGCCGCCTATGACCAGTTCCAGGGTTCTTCCGTCGCATTGAAGGATCGCAGCGCCAAGCGCGCCGCCATTGGCGCGGCTTATGCCTTTGGCGATGCCAAGGTGTTCGCCGGCTATCGCTGGCTGCGTGACGACGGCACGGCAAGCGCCACGGCCGCCGTCACCCGCAGCAATGTTTACTGGACCGGCGCGCAGTACAAATTCACACCCGCCTTGCAGCTGACCGGCGCGGCCTACTACACCGACATGAAGGACAGCGACGCGGATCCGTGGATGTTCGTGCTGTCGGCCGACTACTCGCTGTCAAAGCGCACCGACGCCTACCTGAACGTGGGTTATGTGAAAAACAAGTCCAGCTCCACGCTGGGCCTGAACGGCAGCGGCACGGCATTGCCGGGCGCGAACCAGACCGGCGCCACAGTCGGCATGCGTCACCGCTTCTGAGCGCATTCGCGGTTGCCGGGGGCGCCGCGCTGACCGGCGGCTCCTTCCTGGGGAGGAAGCCGCCAATCATCATATCGACCTTGCCTTGCCGCGAGGATCGTTGGGCCGGTTGATCGACCGGCCTTTTTTCTCTGCTTCGCCGAATCGGGTGAGGTGCTGAAGGCTGCCGTCGCCGTAGACGCGCTCCACCCTGGACACCACGACGTGATAGCCGTTATACCATTTGCGGTACTGGCGCTTCGCGTCCAGGTGCCTCGGGTCGGTGGCGAAGGCCCGCAGGGCTTCCTGGTCCCGCCAGTAGTAGCTGGCGTTGACCAGCTTGCCATCCGGCGAGCGCCATGACTCGGCGCCAAGAAACCCGGGGCTGGCGGCCGCCACTTCGTCGATGACCGCGCTCAATCGCTTGAACTCCTCGTCGGTCTCGCCTGGCTTGTAGATAAAGGCTGCGATGTACATCTCATGCTCTCCGTTGCTGGATTGCTTGGGGATGGGGCTGTCGGCGCCATCGGCGCTGTCGGCCTAGGACGCCCTCGGCATGGCGATCAGCCTTAGCGCCAGCAGCGCCAGCACCACCGCAAGCCCGTACTTCTGGAAGATGGCGGCGCGCGGATTGCGGCTCAGGAACCGGCGCGCCGAGCCGCCGGCCGCGCCCAGCAGCGCGTGAAAGACGGTGCTGATCAGCGTCAGCACGCAGCCAAGGACAACCAGTTGCCTGGCTACGTTCCCCTTGGCCGGGTCGACGAACTGCGGCAGGAAGACCATGAAGAACAGCAGGGCTTTCGGGTTCAGCAGGCTGTTCAGCGTGGACCGGAAAAACACGGATCTCAACGAGGCTTGCTGCGCCACCGCGCTTAGCGGCGAAAGGGGGCGGCGCAGCGCCTTGCAGGCCATCCACAGCAGGTATAAGGCGCCGGCGTAGCGGATGAGGTCGAAGGCGGGCGGCCACGCGGCGATGACGGCGGTAACGCCGCTGGCGGTCAGGACCGTCAGCACAAGGTCCGCCGCCGCGATGCCCAGCGCCGCGGCGGTGCCGCCGCCTGGTCCGCAGGTGATGCCGTGCGCCATGACAAAGGCCATGTTTGGCCCGGGTGACAGCAGCAGGACCATCACGGCCGCGGCGAATACGGACAAGGTTGCGAGTTCGATCATGCCTGCAACTCCCCGGTGCTCGTGGAAGCCCGCCGGAGCCCTTTACGTTGATGAGGGTGGTAGCGTAATCTTTGTGTCTGGTACAAACAAAAAATTGTTCTAGATACAAGGACAAGGCAGAAAGCGGAAGGCAGAGCATGATCCCCACACCGACCCGGTACAAAACCATCATGGACGAGATCGCCGGCCGCATCCGCGAGGGGATGTTGCCGCCAGGCACGCAGCTGCCGACCGTTCGTGCCCTGATGAAGCAGCATGGCATCGCCCTGGCCACGGCTTCGCGCATCTACAAGGAACTGGAATCGATCGGACTCGTCGTCGGCGAGACGGGGCGGGGGACGTTCGTGCGGGACACGTCGCTGCCGCGCGGCCTGGGCATGGAGCAGCATCCCGCGCGCTTCGGCGCGGTGGATCTCACCTTCAACTATCCGTCCTTGCCGGGCCAGGCCGATATGCTCCGGGACGGCCTGCGCACCATCGCGGCCTCGGGCGATCTCGACGCGCTGCTTCACTCGGCGCCGCAGGGCGGGCGGCCGCACGAGCGGCAGACGGCGGCCCGGCACCTGCGCAACCGGGGGATCCGGGTGGGCGGCGATCAGGTGCTGATCGTCAACGGCGCGCAGCAGGGACTGGCCGTGACGGTGATGGCGCTGCTCAAGCCGGGCGACGTACTGGCCGTCGATGCGTTGACCTATCCTGGCATGAAGATGCTGGCCCAGGCGCATCGCCTCGATCTGGAGTCGGTGCCGCACACGGTTGGCGGCATGGACCTGGACAGGCTGGCCGCGCTTTGCAAGCGGCGTCCGGTACGCGCGGTCTACGCCATGCCCACGATGCACAATCCGCTGGGCACGGTGATGGCGGAGGCGGAACGCATCGGTCTGGCCGAACTGGCCGAGCGTCACAATTTCCTGATCATCGAGGACGGTGCGTATGCCTTCCTTGCCGAGCCGGCGCCAAAGCCGGTCTTTACATACGCACCCATGCGGACGGTCTATGTATCGGGCCTTTCGAAGAGCGTGGCATCCGGCCTGCGCATGGGATTTGTCGCAGCCCCCGCCGCGCTGGTGCCGGCGATCGAGCGTGCCATCCGTGTCTCGACATGGAACACCCCGTCACTCACCGTGGCGCTGGGCTGCCATTGGATCGAAACCGGCCTGGTCGACGACCTGGAAGACCGGAAACGCAAGGACGCGCGGCTGCGCCAAAGCCTGGCGCGCCGCGTGCTGCGCGGCGGCGATATCGTGGCGCACCGCTCGTCCTACTATCTCTGGCTGACCTTGCCCGAGGACCTGCGCGCCGACCTCGTCGCCGCCGCGCTGGAGGGCGACGGCGTCCTGGTGACAACCGCGGAGCCTTTCGCCGTCACGCCCAACGTGCCGCATGCGTTGCGGCTCGCCATTGGCTCCATCTCGCATGAAGCCCTGGAGGACGCGCTGATGAAGGTGCGCCGGGCGGCGGCCGTTTAGCCGTTTAGCCGCCTGGCGCGGTTCGCGTGGGCCCGTGGGTTGGCGGCAAGTAATGCGGCGTTTGTGCCCCTCCCGCCAGCCCCGCGCCTGCGTAGTTGTTCCCATTGTCTGCCCGTGGGCTTTCCATTAGGCTTGGCCTCCACCTTCGAGGACTTCCGGCGCGTTCCCCAGCATGCCGCCGGTTACTGGAGATGCCCTGATGCCCGCTGTGCAGAATCTGCAGCAGAAACCGGCACGGATGTCCATCGTGACGTTCGACCAATGGTGCGAAGCCATCGATACCAGCTTCCTGCCGCTCGCCTACACGCGCCAGGCGCGCGGGTGCTTCCATAGCAACGTCAGCTATGCCCGCTTCGGCGCCTGCGCGGTGGCGGACATGGATGTCGATGCGCACAGGGTGGCGCGCGAGCCCCCGCACGTGGCGGCGTCAGATGCGGGTTTCTTCAAGATCTTCTGGCAAATCAGCGGACAGAGCCGGGTTGCGCAACGGGGCAACGAGGCTTCGCTCGAACCCGGGATGTGGTCGATTTACGATACCGCGCAACCCTATAGCATCGAGATGCCGGATCGCTGCCGGGTGCTGGTGCTGCTGGTGCCGCAGGAGCGCGCCTTCGGCTGGCGCCAGGCGGCGGCCAGCCTGGGCGGCCGGGCGTTGCGGGGCGAGGGCGCGGCGCGCATCGCGTTGTCGGCGCTGGGTGCCATGCTGCACGATACCTGCTCGGGCCACCTGCTGGATTACCAGGGACAGACGGTGCTGCAGGATTCCGTCGTTTCGCTGATGGAGACCGCGCTGCAAGGTGCGGACACGCGGCCGCCGGCGCTTGGAGATGGCGCGGACGCCGCCGTGGCGCGGCATCTTGGCGAAGCGCGGATGCATCGCCTCGCTGAATTCATCGACGCCCAGTTGCATGATCCAGAACTCTCCGCGCAGCGGCTGGCCGCGGTCCTGAACGTCTCGCGGCGCACCTTGTATAACCTGTTCCGCGAGTCTGGCCAGACCCCGCATGCCTATATCCTGTCGCGCCGGTTGCGGCAGGCGGCTGTGCGGCTGTCCGGCAGCGCAGACGCCGGGCGCAGCATTACCGAGATTGCCTTTGCCCTGGGGTTTGCCGACGCGGCGCACTTCAGCCGCGTCTTCCATGAGCGCTTTGGCATGAGTCCTTCGCAATGGCGCCAGCAGAATGCGGCCGGGATGCGTATTGCGCTGCGTCATTAACCGCGCCAGCGTGCGCTTTGCACGCATCGACAAGCTTTCTGCACGGCCAGACAAGCCGTGACAAGGACGCGGTGCTAACTTCGGTCTCCACAACGAGGCATCAAGCCAAGACCAACCGGAGACGAAGATGAATGCACCCGTGGAAGCCCGCGGCGGCCTGAACCTGGCCATCCGCAATGCCATGCTGATCGACGGCGAGTGGCGCCAGGCCGAGTCCGGCGAGACCTTTGCCGTGTTCGATCCCGCCACCGGCGAGGAGATCGCGCGCGTGCCCGCGGGCGGGGCGGCGGATATCGATGCCGCCGTGGCGGCCGCCGGGCGCGCCTTTGCCGGCGGCACATGGCGCGCCATGATGCCGGCCCAGCGCGAGCGCCTGCTGCTCAAGCTGGCCGACCTGGTCGAGCAGCATGGCGACGAACTGGCCCGGCTGGAGACGCTCAACAACGGCAAGCTGCTGGCCTTCTCGCAAGGCCTGGAGGTGGGCGGCAGCGCGCAATGGCTGCGCTATATGGCCGGCTGGGCCACCAAGATCGAAGGCAACACGCTGGATGTGTCGGTGCCGTTCCCGCCGGGCACGCGCTACAGCGCCATGACGCGGCGCTCGCCGGTGGGCGTGGTGGGCGCCATCGTGCCGTGGAATTTCCCCTTGCTGATGGCCGTCTGGAAGATCGCGCCGGCGCTGGCCTGCGGTTGCACGGTGGTGCTAAAGCCGGCGGAGGAAACCCCGCTGACCGCATTGCGGCTGGCCGAACTGGCGCTCGAAGCGGGCTTCCCGCCGGGCGTGCTGAATGTGGTGACCGGCGACGGCGTGCCCGGCGCGGCGCTGGTGGCGCATCCCGGCGTCAACAAGATTACTTTTACGGGCTCCACGGAAGTCGGGCGCCTGATCGGCGCGCGCTGCGGCCAGGATATCCGCCGCGTGTCGCTCGAACTGGGCGGCAAGAGCCCGGTGATCGTGCTGGACGATTGCGATCCCGCGCAGGCCATCCAGGGCGCGGCCGGCGCCATCTTCCTCAACCAGGGCCAGGTCTGCACCGCCGGCTCGCGGCTGTACGTGGCACGCCGGCACTATGACCAGGTGGTCGAGGGGCTGGGCAAGGTGGCCAATGCCACCGTGCTGGGTTCCGGGCTCGATCCCGCCAGCCAGATGGGGCCGCTGGTCTCGGCACGCCATCGCGACAAGGTGATGGGCCTGATCGGCACCGGGCGCAGCGAAGGCGCGGAGATCGTCGCGGGCGGCGATGCGCTGGACCGTCCCGGCTATTTCGTGCGGCCCACGGTGGTGGCCAACGCCGCGTGCAAGGACCTGACCCTGGTGCGCGAGGAAGTCTTCGGGCCGGTGGTGGTGGCCATGCCGTTCGACGATCCCGAGGCCGTGCTGGCCGAGGCCAACCGCTCGGAGTACGGCCTGGGCGCCAGCATCTGGAGCAACGACCTGCGCGCGGTGCAGCGCCTGGTCGATGGCCTGGATGCCGGGACGGTCTGGGTCAATACGCACAATATCGTCGATCCCAACATGCCTTTCGGCGGCTACAAGGCGTCTGGCGTCGGGCGCGAACATGGCCGCTCGGCGATCGAGGCCTACACCGAGATCAAGTCGGTCTGCATGGCTTACTGAGCGGCACTGCCGCACAAGGCGGGGGCGTGCCGGGTGTCGTCCTCGGGGTAATCCCGGGTGGGTATAGCGCGCCTCTGCCGCCATCCTTTGGTTTGCTGCAATCCGGTGGCGCGGCGGGCAACGTCCGCCGTGCCATTGGCCAGCCGCTGGCACAGAACCAGCCTGGCTTCCCCCAAGAAGAAGCAAGAATAAACAGAAGAAGAGGAGACACAATGAGCCAAGAATCCAAGCGGGCTTTTTCCTGCTGGCCGGGCGCTGCGCGGCGCACCGGCAAGCTGGCCATGCTGGCGGCAGGGCTGGCCGCGGCCTCGCTCGCGGCCGCGCAGACCAAGCCGCCCGTCAGGGTTGCCAGCGCCGACCACATCCGCGCCGTGACCCGCAGCGTGGATGGCGCCTTCATCGAGACCAACGCCGCCAAGACGCCCGACTGGCCCAGTTATGGCCTGGACTACGCGGAAACCCGCTTCAGCCGGCTCTCGCAGATCAATGCCGACAACGTGAAGGACCTGGGGCTGGCGTGGTCCTATGACCTGGAATCCACGCGCGGGGTGGAAGCCACGCCGCTGGTGGTGAACGGCATCATGTACGTCAGCGCCTCGTGGAGCGTGGTGCACGCCATCGACACCCGCAGCGGCAAGCGCATCTGGACCTTCGACCCGAAGGTCGACAGGTCGATCGGCTACAAGGGCTGCTGCGACGTCGTCAATCGCGGCGTGGCGCTTTACCAGGGCAAGGTGTTCGTCGCCGCCTACGATGGCCGGCTGATTGCGCTCGATGCGGGCACCGGCCGCAAGGTCTGGGAAAAAGACACCATCATCGACCGCAGCCACTCGTACACCATCACCGGCGCGCCGCGCGTGTTCAAGGGCAAGGTCATCATCGGCAACGGCGGCGCGGAATACGGCGTGCGCGGCTATATCACCGCCTACGACGCAGGCACGGGCGAGCAGAAATGGCGCTGGTTCACGGTGCCGGGCGACCCCGGCAAGCCGTTCGAGGACGAGTCGATGGCCAAGGCGGCCAAGACCTGGGACCCGGCCGGCAAATGGTGGGAAGCCGGCGGCGGCGGCACGGCATGGGACACACTGGCCTTCGACCCCGAGCTCAACCTGATGTACGTGGGCACCGGCAACGGCTCGCCCTGGTCGCGCAGCAAGCGTAGCCCGGCCGGCGGCGACAACCTCTACCTGGCCTCCATCGTCGCGCTCGACCCCGATACCGGCAAATATGTCTGGCACTACCAGGAAACGCCCGGCGATAACTGGGACTACACCTCCACCCAGCCCATGATCCTGGCCGACCTCAACATCGGCGGCAAGGCACGCAAGGTCATCCTGCACGCGCCCAAGAACGGCTTCTTCTTCGTCATCGACCGCACCAACGGCCAGTTCATCTCGGCCAGGAACTTCGTCGATGTGAACTGGGCCAGCGGCTACGACCAGAACGGACGTCCGATCGAGCTGCCCGAGGCGCGTGCCACGGACAAGCCTTATGACGCCATCCCCGGTCCCTATGGCGCGCACAACTGGCATTCGATGTCCTTCAACCCGCAGACCGGACTGGTCTACCTGCCGGCGCAGCATGTGCCGCTGAACCTGATGGACGACAAGAACTGGACGTTCAACGGCAAGCAGCCTGGCCAGCCGCATGGCAACGTGGGCTGGAACACGGCGAAGTTCCTCAACGCCGAGCCACCCACGAGCAAGCCCTTCGGCCGCCTGATTGCCTGGGATCCGGTACAGCAGAAAGCCGCGTGGACGCAGGAGTACGTCTCGCCGTGGAACGGCGGCACGCTGACCACCGCCGGCAACCTGGTGTTCCAGGGCACGGCCGATGGCCGCTTCATCGCCTACAACGCCGCCACCGGCGCCAAGCTGTGGGAATCCCCCACGGGCACCGGCGTGATCGCGGCACCCGTGAGCTACATGGTCGACGGCAAGCAGTACGTGTCCGTTGCCGTCGGCTGGGGCGGCGTCTACGGGCAGGCCCAGCGCGCCACCGAGCGGCAGGGTCCCGGCACGGTCTACACCTTCGCCGTGGGCGGCAAGGCGCCGATGCCCGCCTTCGTGCAGTACCGCGCGGAAGGATTGCTGGCGGGCGTGAAATATGACCCCGCCCATGTCGCGGCGGGCACCGCGCTCTATGTCAGCAATTGCGTGCTGTGCCATGGCGTGCCTGGCGTGGACCGCGGCGGCAATATTCCCAACCTTGGCTATCTGAATGCCGCCTATATCCAGAACCTCGACAAGTTCATCTTCAAAGGCCCCGCCATGGCGCGCGGCATGCCGGACTTCACGGGCAAGCTGAGCATGGAGGATGTCGAGAAGATCAAGGCTTTCATCCAGGGCACCGCCGACGCGATCCGGCCCAAGGCCAATTGATCGCCGCGCAGGGCCGCCTGCGCGGCAGGAAGGGGAGCGATCAACGGACCCAGGGCAGGAAGATGGCAGGCAGCAAGGGCGGTGCGCGAAGCCGGAAACCAGTTTCCGGGCTGGCCTCCCACCGTCTGTGCTGCCTGGCAGCCGCCATGCTCGCGGCCGCGCCGGGCGTGGCTTTTGCCGAGGAAACGCTACCCGACGTGGTGGTGAGCGTCAGCAGCGCCGAGCAGAAGCGCTTTGACGCGCCGGCCGCGATCGACAATGTCCCGGTCGATTCGCTGGCGACTCCGAGCCCCTTGATCAACCTCTCGGAATTGCTGACGCTCGTGCCCGGCGTGGCCGCGCGCGAGCGCCAGAACTACTCGCAAGACCTGCAGCTTGCGGTGCGCGGCTTTGGCAGCCGCTCCACGTTCGGCGTGCGCGGGGTGCGGCTGTATGTCGACGGCATTCCCGCTACCATGCCGGACGGGCAGGGACAAGCATCCACCGCGGATCTCACCAACGCCAGCCGCATCGAGGTGCTGCGCGGCCCCTTTGCCCAGCTCTACGGCAACGCCTCGGGGGGCGTCGTGCAGATCTTTACGCCCGATCCGCCCAAGGCGCCGATGGCACGGGTGGGGAGCGGCTTCGGCTCCGACGGGCAATGGATGACCAGCGTGGCCGTCGGTGGCGGCAACGACAAGATCGGCGGCGTGCTGGACGCATGGACCTTTGAAACCGACGGCTACCGCGACCACAGCGCGGCCCGGCGCCGCCAGCTCAACGCCAAGGTAGTGGCGGAACCTGTCACCGGCACCCGCGTCACCCTGTTGTTCAACGCCTTCGACCAGCCGCAGGCGCAGGACGCGCTCGGCCTTACCCGCGCCCAGGCCGATGCCAACCCGCGCCAGGCGGTGCCGCTGGCCACGCAGTTCAATACCGGCAAGAGTGTCCGGCAGAACCAGGGCGGCGTGCAGGTGGAGCAGCGCCTGAGCGAGCGCGACAATCTTGAGTTCCGCCTCTACGGCGGCACGCGCCAGCTAACCCAGTACCTGGGCTTCAGCGGCATCGCGCCCTCGTCGGCGGGCGGCATCGTGGATATCGACCGCAGCTATGGCGGCGGCGCGCTCTCGTGGCACCACAACACCACGTTGAACGGCCTGCCGCTGCTGTGGAGCGCCGGCGTCGACGCCGATGGCATGCGCGACGCGCGCACCGGCTTCGTGAACCAGAACGGCACGCAGGGCGCGCTGCGCCGCGACGAGACCGACAAGGCGGGCAGCCTGGGCGCCTTTGCCCAGTTCGACTGGACCTGGAACCCCGCCTGGCGGCTCGTGGGCGGCGTGCGGGCCAGCAAGGTCCGGCTGCGCATCGACGATCACTACATCACGGCGGCCAGCCCCGACGACAGCGGCACCGCCACGTATAACAACGTGAGTCCGGTGCTCGGCGTGGTCTGGCAAGCGCTGGACTCGCTCAACGTCTATGCCAACCTGGGCCGCGGCTTTGAGACACCGACGCTGACCGAGGTGGCCTACGGCCCCGGCGGCACCGGCACCAACCTTGGCCTGCAGCCATCCACCAGCCGCCAGGGCGAGATCGGCGTCAAATGGCAAGGCCAGGGACAGCGGCTGGAGGCCGCGCTGTTCGATGCCGACAGCCACGACGAAATCGTGCCGCTGGCCAACGACAACGGCCGCTCCGTCTACCAGAACGTCAATGGTGTGCGCCGGCGCGGGCTGGAACTGGGATGGCGCGGCGTCTACGGGCCGGGCGAGCGCTACGGCACCGGGCTGGCCTGCACCTGGCTCGACGCCTTCTTTGGCGACGCTTTCCGCAATGCGCAGGGGGCAACCGTTGCCTCCGGCAACCGCCTGCCCGGCACCTCACGCCACAGCTTGTTCGCCGAGGCGACGTACAAGCCGGTGGCCAGCCTCACGCTGGGCGTGGAGATGCGGGTGGAAGGGCGCGTCTTTGCCGACGACCTCAACACGCAATACGCGCCGGGCTACGCCATCGTCAACCTGCGTGCCGGCTACAACTTCCGCGTGGGGCGCATGCGCTGGTACGCGTATGGGCGCATCGACAATGTCACCGACCGGCGCTACATCGGCTCGGTGATCGTGAACGAGAGCAACGGGCGGTATTTCGAGCCGGCGCCGGGGCGGCGGTTTTTTGTGGGGTTGCGGGCGGAAATCTGAGCGGTGGCCTGGTTGTCCGCCGGCAAGTTACAAGGTTTCCGCGCCCGGAAGAATTCGGGCTTCCCGGCCTGCCGCGGCATTGCCGCAGCAGGCGCGGCACAATCAGTCTGTGCCGTACCTGGCGGAGCGCGGACCGTACAGGATGCTGCCCGGGCTGCCGGCCGACAGCAACTGCAGGCTCGCTGTTCCCGCGACCGAATAGCTTGCATCCGACACGCTGTTGATCACCTGCGCGATCGCCGCAGCCACGAGCATCCCGACCAGGCCTCCGCCGGCGTTGCCAGATTGGCTGTTGGACGCCGAAGCGGCGCCAGTCCAGAGCGTGCCCCCTGTTCGCAAATCCACGAGCGTCGCCTTCGCGCTTACGACCGTGGCGCTGTTAACCACCTGGAACTTGGTCCCGTAGTCCGTTACCGTGATGTAGAGGGCGGCATCCGCGCCGAAGATGCCTCTGAGCTTCGCTGGCGGAACAGCATGGATATCACCCGGCGTCGTCAGGCCATTCTGGCGGAAGGTCTCATCCACCAGGGCCACCGGCAGCACGTAGTACCGGTGCTGGTCTGGATGTTGCCCGCCGCGATCACGCCCGAGGTATTCACCAGCGCCTGCCCGCCCGTATCCGCCGTCAGCGTCCGCACGGCCGAGATCTGGCCATGGTCGTTGATGACGGGGCCGCCCGTCAGGGCGATATCGGTGGCGGCGAGCGCCTTGCCGCCGGTGTTGTCCAGCGCTCCGGTAGCCAGCAGCTTGTCCTGTACCGACCCGATCACGCCGCCGCGGTTGACGATGCCGGCGGCGGCGACGGTGGTGGCGCTGGTCCCGGCGATGGTGCCGCCGGTGTTGTCCACGGCCTGCGCCGCGCCCACGCCGAGCCCGCCGCCACTGGTGATGGCGCCCCGCTGGTTCAGGATATTCGCGCCCTGGACGGTGCCGCCATTGACGCCCGCGACGATGGCGCCGCCGCGATTGTCCACCGTGCCGCCGGCTTTGAACTGCACGCCACTGGCTTCCAGCCGTGCGTTCTGGTGGGTGATATCGCCGGCCGCCGACAGATTGGCGATGTTGTGGGCAATGACATTGCCGTTCGACAGGTCCAGCGTGGGTGCCGAAAGGTTGGTGTCCGCGCCGGTCACGATGGTGCCATTGGATTGGATGGCCGAGCGCGCGGCGAGATGGACCGTGCCCGTGCCGGTCACGTCGGCATCGGCATCGACCCCCGCGCCGATGGTGCCGCCGTTGGCGATGCGGTCGGTCTGGGCCACCAGATCGGTGCCAGCGTGCCGCTGTTGGTCAGTTGTCCCGGCGTGGTTGTGGCAATGGCGCTGCGCGTTGTGATGGTGCCCGCGTTGCCGATGTTGGTACCGGCGACCGAGGCGCTGCCTTCGGCTTGCAGGCGGCCACCTGGCGCGGTACGCACGTCGCCGTGCACCACGATGTCGCCCGCGCGGGCCGTGATGCCGCCGCCGAGGTTAAAGCCAACACCGCGCTCCGTGCCGATCAACTTGACGGCCCCGCTGTACATGGAGCTCAGCGCCGAGGCGTCGAGCGCGAACTGCGGGGCAGGGCCGTTGCCAGCCTGCGGGGCGCCATTCAGGGTCTGGTAGTCGACCTGGCTGGCACCTGCAACCGCGTTCAGGTGCCTGGCCCACAGTTCGGCGTTGATGTTGATCGAGCGCGCCAGCAGGTCGACCTGTGCCTGCGGGCTGGACAGCCCTTGTCCGCCGATGCCGATGCTGCCCTCCCGCACGTTGAAGCCGGCCAGGCTGCCATCTGCGTTGAACGCCGGACGTCCGGTTGACAGCGTGAAACGGTCCGCGTTGATCGCGCCGCAGCCCGAGCAATACAATCCCGCCGGATTGGCCAGGATCAAATTGGCGCGATTCCCGGCGATTTCTTGTGCGCCAAGCAATTGCGATGGGTTCGGCTGGGTGACCTGGACCACGATGTTGCCGGCGTGGCCGTTGCCGAGCATCATGTTTCCCTGGATCCAACCCGCAATCTGCGTCTGGCTGTTTGCCCCGCTGTTATTCAGCACCACGCCGGACGGGCCGACGTTGTACTGAATGAAATGACTCACGCTCGTGCCGCCGTTACGGTTGGGCGGGGGGATGTTCACGACCGGGACGCCGTTGGCCGCCACTCCCACCACCGGACGCTGTCCCGGCAAACTCTTGTCCACCTGGATCGGCAGGGATTGCGCGTGCGCTGACTGGTCCATCAACACCGGCAAGCCCATCATCGAGGCCGTCAACGCTGTGAGCCGCAGCACCGGCACAAAGGCGCAGCCTTGGCCAATGCGTTCGGCGTTGCCCGGGCGGCCCTTGCCGCGGCCCGCGGCGCTTTCCTGCACTGCCACCAGCATGCCGCGCACGGCATTGAAAACCAGGCGATGAATATTCTTGTTCATGCTGCGTTTCGGGAGAATTAGGGTGTGCAAGCGCGTTGACGCTTGAGTGAGGCCGGACTACCCCCAGGCCAGACTGACGATACCGAGCCGGTATCCAGATTGAAATCGGACAGGTCCGAAAATGAAGGGGGAAATTTCCGAAAAAAGGTCCGCTGTCGCCGGGAGCCGTGCCTGACAGGCTGCCTCGGAATTCGCGCGCGCCAGCATAAAGCTCCGCTACACTGCTACGGTACGCGACCCAGCGGATCTACCCAGCGCACCTGCTTTCCGGGGCACACCCATCCCGATGCAAGACACGCCTCTTCCCACGACTGCCGCCGCCACCCCCGCCGCCACCGATGGCCGTACCCGCAAGATCATGCTGTGGGTGGTCGCCATCGGCTTCTTCATGCAGACGCTGGACTCCACCATCGTCAACACGGCATTGCCGTCGATGGCCAAAAGCCTGGGCGAGAGCCCGCTGCGCATGCAGTCGGTCATCATTGCCTACTCGCTGACCATGGCGGTGATCATCCCGGCCTCGGGCTGGCTGGCCGATCGCTTCGGCACCCGCACCATTTTCCAGACGGCCATCGTGCTGTTTGTCGCCGGCTCGCTGGCCTGCGCCTATTCCAACAGCCTGGCCTTGCTGGTGGTCTCGCGGGTAGTGCAGGGCGTGGGGGGCGCCATGCTGCTGCCGGTGGGGCGGCTGGCGGTGCTTCGCACCTTCCCGCGCGACCAGTACCTGCAGGCGCTCAGCTTCGTGGCCATTCCCGGCATGGTGGGCCCGCTGATCGGGCCGACGCTGGGCGGCTGGCTGACCCAGACCTTTTCCTGGCACTGGATCTTCCTGATCAATGTGCCGGTGGGCTTGCTGGGCGGGCTGGCCACCATGCGCTATATGCCCAACAGCCGGCTGCACGGCGTGGCGCCGTTCGATATCAGCGGCTACCTGCTGCTGGCCATCGCCATGCTGACCTTGTCGTTCTCGCTGGATGGCCTGGCTGAACTTGGCTTTGAGCATGCCACCGTGCTGATGCTGCTGATCGCCAGCATGGCTTCGCTAACGGCGTATGTGCTGCACGCCACGCGCCGCCGCCGGCCGTTGTTCGCGCTGCGGTTGTTTCGCATCCATACCTTCAGCGTGGGCCTGCTGGGCAACCTGTTCGCGCGCATCGGCAATGGCGCCATGCCGTTCCTGATTCCGCTGACGCTGCAGGTCAGCCTGGGGTATTCGCCGTTCCAGGCGGGCATGATGATGCTGCCGATCACGGCGGCGGGCATGGCATCCAAGCGTTTCGCCACGCGCCTGATCGAACGCCACGGCTATCGCAGGGTGCTGGTCGCCAATACGTTCGTGGTGGGACTGGCGATGGCTTCGTTCGCGCTGATCTCGCCCACCCAGCCGCTCGCGCTGGTGCTGGTGCAACTGGCTCTTTTCGGTGCGGTCAATTCTATCCAGTTCACCGCCATGAATACCGTCACGCTGAAGGATCTCGGCACGGCCGGGGCCAGCGGCGGAAATAGCCTGCTGTCGATGGTGCAGATGCTGTCGATGAGCCTGGCGGTGACCTCGGCCGGCGCGTTGCTGGCGACCTTCCAGGGGACCTTCAGCCGGCACGGCGCCACCACCGCGCTGCCGGCGTTCCACGCCACCTTCATCTGCGTGGGGCTGATTACCTCGGCCTCGGCGTGGATCTTCCTGCAGCTATCCCCCGACGTGGTTCGCCCGGCCGGCAAGCGGGTTGAGGACGCGACCGAGATGTAAGGGGCGGGCGGGACTATCCCTTGGCCTTCGGCACCGGCCCGCGGGAACGCGCCGCGGCGCGTTCCCGCAGATCGTGCACGAAGCCTTCGGCGGCCTCGTCGAGTTCGCGGCCGCCCTGGCGCAGCAGCCCGACCGGCTCCTCGCTGCCCTGGCCCGAGATGGGCAGCAGGACCAGCTCGCCGTCCTCCAGCGCCTGGCGCATGGCGCAGCGCGGCGCCAGCCAGACGGCGTCGGACTGCAAAGCGGTGAGCTGGCCCAGGTAGGCGTCCGATGTCTCCAGCACGCCGGTCGGCAACACGAAACCGTGCCGTGCCAGCAGGCTTTCCGCGCTGTGGCGCGGCACCGAACCCTGCGCGGGCACCACCAGCGGGAAGGCCATGACATCGGCCAGGGACGGTGGCGCGGCGGCGAGGGCGTGGCCCTTGCGCACCGCCAGCAACAGCGGCTCGGCGCTCAGCATCTCAAACCACAGCCCTTCCATCACCGCCGGATTGTCCATGCGGCCGATCACGATATCGAGCATATCGGCCTTCAGCCAGTCGATCAGCGTGCGGTTCATGCCGGTCTGCACCGCCAGGCCGATTTCCGGATGCGTGGCGCGGAACGCCAGCACCGCTTCCTGCAGCAAGTCCGGCACCACGCTGGGCAGGGCGCCCAGCCGGATCTGCCTGCGCCCGGTGGCGCCCGGGCCACCGATGCTGTCGGCGGCTTCGTCCAGGTCCTCCAGCACGCGCAAGGCGTGGCGCAGGAAGCGCTGGCCGAGTTCGGTGAGGTCGGTGCCCGAGCGCTTGCGCTCAAGCAAACGTGCGCCCAGCAGCGCTTCCAGCTCGGTCAGGGTCTTGGAAACGGCGGGCTGGCTGAGTCCCAGTTGCTCCCCGGCCTGGCCGAGATGCTGGGTTTGCGCCACTGCGACGAAGCAGTGCAGGTGACGCAGGCGCACACGGCTTCGGAAGGTGCTCTGCATATCGAAAAGTTATGCTAATTGTCTAAAAACTCAATTTACAGGAGATATGACCGCAAATAAAGTAATGAAAATTCCCCACCAAGGAGACAACACCATGGCCGATTCGCCCATCCAGCTGGCCCCGGGGCTGGCGCAATACCGCCGGCATTACTGGGATACCCAACCCGAATACCGTTTCGATCCCTACGCCTCCACGCAATTGCGCTCGCCCAACCAGCCGCTGGTGGCGCTGGGCCAGACGCTGTCCGAAGTTACCGGCCCGCTGTTTGGCGCCGAGTTCGTGCGCAACGGCGACAGCGATCTCACCGCCGGCCATGCCGGCGAAGCCATCGGCGAACGCATCCTCGTTAGCGGCCGCGTGCTCGATGAAAACGGCCGCCCCGTGCCGAACGCGCTGATCGAAGTCTGGCAGGCCAATGCCGCCGGCCGCTACGTGCACAAGCGCGACCAGCACGACGCACCGCTCGATCCCAATTTCACCGGCGAGGGCCGCGCGGTGACCGATGCCCTGGGCCGCTATCAGTTCAAGACCATCAAGCCGGGCGCGTATCCCTGGCGCAACCACCACAACGCCTGGCGGCCGCAGCACATCCATTTCTCGCTGTTCGGCAACGCTTATGCCACGCGGCTGGTGACGCAGATGTACTTCCCGGGGGATCCGCTGCTGGCTTTCGACCCCATCTTCAACT
This sequence comes from Burkholderiaceae bacterium 16, assembly GCA_000955785.1. Taxonomy (GTDB): domain Bacteria; phylum Pseudomonadota; class Gammaproteobacteria; order Burkholderiales; family Burkholderiaceae; genus Cupriavidus. The sequence continues at coordinate 46,952 of JYOD01000023.1, read as the reverse complement.
GTGTACCCGACGCCAAGGCACGCGACCGCCTGGTGGCCGCCCTTGACTGGGAAACCACGGCGCCCGAGTACGCGCTCGGCTACCGTTTCGATATCGTGCTGCGTGGCCGCGATGCTACGCCGATGGAGTAAGCCATGTTGTACGCCACCGCATCCCAGACCGTCGGACCCTACCTGCATATCGGCCTGTCCGGCCTTGACTGCGCCGACCTGACCGCCGAGGCCCCCGGGCTGGCGGGAGAGCGCATCGTGATCGAAGGCCGCGTGATCGACGGCAACGGCGATCCCGTGCCCGATGGCATGGTCGAGATCTGGCAGGCCAACCCGGCCGGCCGCTACCGCCATCCCGACGACGCGCGCGACGGCGCGGAGCTGGTGCTGGTGCCCGGCTTCACCGGCTTTGGCCGGCTGCCGACCCAGCCCGACGGCAGCTTCCGCTTTTTCACCGTCAAGCCGGGCCCGGTACCCGGCCCCGGCGGCCAGCCGCAGGCGCCGCACATCGTGGTCTCGCTGTTCATGCGCGGGCTGCTCAAGCATTTGTCCACGCGCCTATACTTCCCGGACGAAACGCAAGCCAACGCGCGCGACTGGGCCTTGTCGCAGGTACCCGCCGAGCGCCGCCACACGCTGGTGGCGCAGCCGGCGGGCGCGGGCAAGCTGCAATGGCAGGTGGTGCTGCAAGGCCAGGACGAAACGGCCTTCTTCGACATCTGACCCGGGCGCGAGCCGCTTGCGCCAGACCGAGCCCCGGCGCCGGACCCGTCATGGTCCGGCGCTGGGGTTTTTCCATGCCGATGCGAACCTGAATCGATGCCCACCTCATCCCGACTGACCGACCCGATGTTCGGCAGCGCCGCCACGCTGGCCGCTTTCTCCGATGCCGGCACGGTCCGGCGCATGCTCGACTTCGAAGCCGCGCTGGCGCGCGCCGAAGCCCGCTGCGACGTGATCCCGGCCGAGGCTGCCGAGGTCATCGCCGCCACCTGCCGCGCCGAGGAGATCGACTTCGACGCGCTGGCTGCCGCTGCCGTGGCAGCCGGCAACCTCGCCATTCCCCTGGTCAGGCAACTTACCGCCCGCGTAGCCGCGCGCGACGAGCAAGCCGCGCGCTACGTGCACTGGGGCGCCACCAGCCAGGACGCGATCGATACCGGCATGGTGCTGCAACTGCGCGAAGCCCTGCAGGCCATCGATGCCGATCTCAAGGCGCTCGGCCACGCCTGCGCCGCGCTGGCCACGCAGCATCGCGACACGCCGATGGTGGCGCGCACCTGGCTGCAGCACGCGCTGCCCACCACCTTCGGCCTCAAGGCCGCCGGCTGGCTCGACGCGCTGCGGCGCGACCTGCACCGCCTCGGCGCCACGCGCGCGCAGGCCGCCGCGTTGCAGTTCGGCGGTGCCGCCGGCACCCTGGCCAGCCTCGGCAACGCGGCTCCGGCGGTGGCCGCCGAGCTTGGACGCGAACTCTCGCTGGCAGTGCCGGCCACGCCGTGGCACGCCTACCGCGACCGCATGGTCGAGGTGGCCACCACGCTCGGCCTGCTGACCGGCACGCTCGGCAAGATCGCGCGCGACGTCTCGCTGATGATGCAGACCGAAGTCGCGGAGGTGGCCGAGCCCTCCGGCCCCGGGCGCGGCGGCTCCAGCACCATGCCGCACAAGCGCAACCCGGTAGGCTGCGCCGCCGTGCTTACCGCTGCCGTGCGCGTGCCGCCGCTGGTGGCTACCATGCTGGCCGGCATGGTGCAGGAGCACGAACGCGCGCTGGGCGGCTGGCAGGCGGAATGGGATACCTTGCCGCAGATCGTCACGCTGGCCGCGGGCGCGTTGCGGCAGATGCTGGAAGTGGTAAACGGACTGCAGGTGGACGCCGCGCGCATGCGTGCCAACCTGGGGCTGACGCACGGGCTGATCCTGGCGGAAGCCGCCATGCTGGAACTGGGCGGAAAGATCGGCCGGCTACCGGCGCATCATCTGGTCGAAGGCGCCTGCCGGCGGGCCGTTGCCGAAGGCACCACATTGCGGCAGGCGCTGGGCGCGACCTTGGCCGGAGACGCCGCGCATGCCGGGCTGATGGATGCGGCGGCGCTGGACCGGGTTTGCGATCCAGCCAATTACGCCGGGCGGGCGGGGGGATTCGTCGATGCGGTCCTGGCGGCCTGGCGGCAGGAGGCCGGAGAGCCCTGAGCCCCCCTGAAGCCAGCCGCTGACGCTGAATGAATACACGTACCTGAACACCGAACCGAATTCTCTGGAGACCACCTTGCCCTTCATCACCCACGCCGGCAATCGCCTCTTCTACACGCTGGAAGGCGCGGAATCCGCGCCCGTCCTGATCTTCTCCAATTCGCTCGGCACCGATCACACGATGTGGTCGCCCCAGGCCGAAGCGCTGGGCAGGCATTTCCGCATCCTGCGCTACGACACCCGTGGGCACGGCCAGTCCGCGTTGCCGCCGGGGCCGGGCAGCGTGGCGGAACTGGGCAGCGATGTCATTGCCCTGATGGACGCCTTGAACATCAGGAAGGCCGCATTCTGCGGCTTGTCGATGGGCGGCCTGACCGGCATGTGGCTGGGCGTGAACGCACCGCAGCGCTTCAGCCGCATTGTGCTGGCCAATACCGCGCCAAAGATCGGCACCCTCGACGCGTGGAACACGCGCATCGAAGGCGTGCTGCGCGACGGCATGGCGCCGCTGGTGGAGGGCTCGCTGCAACGCTGGTTCACGCCGTCCTTCGTCAGTGCCGCCGGCAATCGGCTGGATGACCTGCGCAAGGTGCTGACCGGCCTGGATGCGCGTGGTTATGCCGCCAACTGCGCGGCGGTGCGCGACGCCGACCTGCGTGAAGCGATAAAGACCATCTCGGTGCCGGTGCTGGTGATTGCCGGTAGCGCCGATCCGTCCACCACGGCGGCGGAAGGGCGCGCGCTGGCCGATGCCATTCCGGGCGCACGCTATCTCGAACTGGAAGCGGCGCATCTGTCTAACCGCGAGCAGCCAGAGCGCTTCACCGAGGCGCTGCTGGACTTCCTGGGCGCCGAGGCGCAGCAGGCCGCCAACCGTCCCGCCAACGATGGCGAGCGCTACCAGGCCGGCCTGGCCGTGCGGCGGGAGGTGTTGGGCAGTGCGCATGTGGATCGTTCGCTGGCCCGGCTGAACTCGCTTAACGATGAGTTCCAGAACCTGATTACGCGCTATGCATGGGGTGAGATCTGGACGCGTGAAGGGTTGCCGCGGCATACGCGGAGCCTGATCACCATCGCGATGATGGTGGCGCTCAACCGTAGCGAAGAACTCAAGCTGCACCTGCGCGCCGCGGCGAACAACAACGTCAGCCGCGACGAGATCAAGGAGGTGCTGCTGCAGACCGCTATTTATTGCGGGGTGCCGGCGGCTAATTCGGCCTTTCATATGGCGGAGGAGGTGTTTGCCGCGGTGGATATGGAGGGTTTGAAGGGTTTGTAAGCGGTGGGGGCTGTTTGCGGTTTGTTTGGGCGGTGATGGTTTTTGCACCCAACAGCCGTACGACGTCCCACTGTTGGGGTGCTCGGTGTTTTTTTGAGCGGCGTTGGCATCTTGCACCCAAGTGCGTACGACATCCCCCTGCGGGGGCTGCCGGTCACTCTTCTTTGCTTCGGCGTAACTATTCAGCAGATGTCGTACGCACTTGGGTGCAAAAACCAACGCCGCAAAAATCAATCCCCCCTATCCCGCCTATTCCACCCCCACAAACCCCCCAGTCTGATGCGCCCACAGCCGTGCATAAAGCCCCCCACGCGCCAGCAACTCCGCATGCGTCCCGCTCTCGGCAATCCGCCCATCCTGCAGCACCACCAGCCGGTCCATGCGCGCGATGGTGGAGAGCCTATGTGCGATGGCGATCACGGTCTTGCCCTGCATCAGCGTCTCCAGGTTCTCCTGGATGGCAGCTTCCACCTCGGAGTCCAGTGCCGAGGTGGCTTCGTCCAGGATCAGGATTGGAGCGTTCTTCAGCAGCACGCGCGCCACCGCGATACGCTGACGTTGCCCGCCCGATAGCTTCACGCCGCGCTCGCCCACCTGCGCATCCAGTCCCGTCGCGCCATGCGCGTCGCGCAAACGCGGAATGAACTCGCTGGCATGCGCGTCGTCCGCCGCCGCAAGCAGCTCGGCCTCGCTGGCGCCGGGCCGGCCGTAGCGTAGGTTGTCGCGGATCGAGCGGTGCAGCAGCGACGTATCCTGCGTCACCATGCCGATCTGCGCGCGCAGGCTTTCCTGCGTGACGCCGGCGATGTCCTGGCCGTCGATCAGGATGCGTCCTCGCTCCACGTCGTACAGCCGCAGCAGCAGGTTGACCAGCGTCGACTTGCCGGCGCCGGACGGGCCGACCAGGCCGATCTTCTCGCCAGGGCGCACCACCAGATCGATGTTCTCAATCACGCCCGAGCCCTTGCCGTAGTGAAAGCCCACGCCTTCGAAGCGCACCTCTGCGCGTGTGACGCGCAGCGCCTGCGCGTTGCCGCGATCGCCGACCGTGCGTGGCACGGCGATGGTCTGCAGGCCATCCTGCACCTGGCCGATATTCTCGAAGATGCCGCTGATCACCCACATGATCCAGCCCGACATGCTGACGATGCGGATCACCAGTCCGGTCGACAGCGCAATCGCGCCGACGCTGACATGGCCCTGGCTCCATAGCCACAGCGCCAGCCCGGTGGTGCCGGCGATCAGCAGGCCATTGAGCGAGGTCACGGTGAAATCCATGGCGCTGACCATGCGGCCGGACAGGCGCGCCTTGTCGGTCAGGTCGGCCATGGCTTCGCGCGCGTAGTCTTCTTCGTGGCGCGTGTGGGCGAACAGCTTGAGCGTGGTGATATTGGTATAGCCGTCGACGATGCGCCCCATCAGCCGCGAGCGCGCGCCGGTGGCGGCTACCGAGCGCGCCTTCACGCGTGGCGTGAAGTACAGCATGGCGCTCACGTAGCAGACGATCCACGCCACGAGCGGAATCATCAGGCGCCAGTCGGCTTGCGCGAACAGGTAGAGGGAACTGGCCGCGTAGATCAACACATGCCAGATTGCATCCACGGCCTGCACCGCTGAATCGCGCAGCGAGAAGCCGGTCTGCATGATGCGCTGCGCGATGCGCCCGGCAAAGTCGTTCTGGAAAAACGACAGGCTCTGCTTGAGCACGTAGCGGTGGTTCTGCCAGCGCACCAGGTTGCCCAGGTTCGGGTTGATGACCTGGTGCACAAGGATGTCGTGCAGGCCGTTGAAGAACGGACGCAGCAGCAGCGCCACCACCGCCATCCACACCAGCTCGACGCGGTGGCGCGCGAAGAAGTCGGCGGGCGGCGTTGCTTGCGCCAGGTCGACCAGGCGGCCGAGAAAGCCGAACAGCGAGACTTCGATCAGTGCGCCAGCCAGCCCCACGCCCAGCAGCAGCGCAAAGACCGGCCACACCTCCCGCAGATAATAGGCGTAGAAGCGCCAGATCTGGCCGGGCGGCTGGGTGTCGGGGAGGGCGCGGAACGGATCGATCAGCCGTTCGAGGAAACGCATCAGCATGGGAGTCCAGGGGTTCTGCGGCGACCGCCTCGTCCGGGTCGCCGGCGTGCTCGCAAGGCCGTATCGATGCCATGGGCATGCGGCGGGTCAGGAGCATGATACCGCGCTTGCGTATCGCGGATTTCCGTACCCGTGGCAGGGGGCGTCCATGTCGCGGTACTTGGCGGCGTGCTCGAAGCGGCAAGCACTCTCCGTCACTCTAGTCATTCAAGCAATTACAAAGGCACTTTTTCGTTCATGTATGGGGCTTATCTCCGGGAATACCCCAATTTTCCTCTACTTGTCTATACAACACTATACATACCTAGCATGGCTGAACAGAGCGGTTCGAGCCAGCCTTATTCACCAAGGAGTTCCCGTGAGCAATACCTCCCGCTTTCGCGATGTAGAGATCCGCGCCCCGCGCGGTAGCCAACTGAATGCCAAGAGCTGGCAGACCGAAGCGCCGCTGCGCATGTTGATGAACAATCTCGACCCGGAAGTGGCGGAGAACCCCAAGGAGCTGGTGGTGTACGGCGGCATTGGCCGCGCCGCGCGCAACTGGGAGTGCTATGACAAGATCGTGGAGACGCTCAAGACGCTGAACGACGACGAGACCCTGCTGGTGCAGTCCGGCAAGCCGGTCGGCGTGTTCAAGACCCACAGCAATGCCCCGCGCGTATTGATCGCCAATTCCAACCTGGTGCCGCACTGGGCCACCTGGGAACACTTCAACGAACTGGATGCCAAGGGCCTGGCCATGTACGGCCAGATGACTGCGGGCAGCTGGATCTATATCGGCAGCCAGGGCATCGTCCAGGGCACCTACGAGACCTTCGTGGAAGCCGGCCGTCAGCACTACAACGGCAACCTCAAGGGCCGCTGGGTGCTGACCGCGGGCCTGGGCGGCATGGGCGGCGCGCAGCCGCTGGCCGCCACGCTGGCCGGCGCCTGCTCGCTGAACATCGAATGCCAGCAGGCCAGCATCGATTTCCGCCTGCGCACGCGCTATGTCGACGAACAGGCTACCGACCTCGATGACGCGCTGGCGCGCGTCGCCAGGTACACCGCCGAAGGCCGCGCCGTTTCCATCGCGCTGTGCGCAAACGCCGCCGAAGTGCTGCCCGAGCTGGTGCGCCGCGGCGTGCGCCCGGACATGGTCACCGACCAGACCAGCGCCCATGACCCGCTTAACGGCTACCTGCCGGTGGGCTGGACCTGGGGCCAGTACCGCGACCGCGCGCAGACCGACCCGGCCGCGGTGGTCAAGGCCGCCAAGCAATCGATGGCGCTGCACGTGCAGGCCATGCTGGACTTTCAGAAGATGGGCGTGCCCACCTTCGACTACGGCAACAACATCCGCCAGATGGCCAAGGAAGAGGGCGTGGCGAACGCCTTTGATTTCCCGGGTTTCGTGCCGGCCTATATCCGCCCGCTGTTCTGCCGCGGCATCGGCCCGTTCCGCTGGGCCGCGCTGTCGGGCGATCCGCAGGACATCTACAAGACCGATGCCAAGGTCAAGGAACTGATCCCGGACGATGCCCACCTGCACCGCTGGCTAGACATGGCGCGCGAGCGCATCAGCTTCCAGGGTCTGCCGGCGCGTATCTGCTGGGTCGGCCTGGGCCTGCGTGCCAAGCTTGGCCTGGCGTTCAACGAGATGGTGCGCAGTGGCGAACTGTCGGCGCCGGTAGTGATCGGCCGCGACCACCTCGATTCCGGCTCGGTGGCCAGCCCCAACCGTGAAACCGAAAGCATGAAGGATGGCTCCGACGCGGTGTCCGACTGGCCGCTGCTCAACGCACTGCTCAATACCGCCAGCGGCGCGACCTGGGTCTCGCTGCATCACGGCGGCGGCGTGGGCATGGGCTTCTCGCAGCATTCGGGCGTGGTGATCGTGTGCGACGGCACCGACGAAGCCGCTGCCCGCATCGCCCGCGTGCTGCACAACGATCCCGCCACCGGCGTGATGCGCCATGCCGATGCCGGCTATGACATCGCCATTGACTGTGCTCGCGAGCAGGGCCTGAACCTGCCGATGCTCAACCACAAGAAGGAAGCCTGAACGTGAACGCGCTGAACCTGAAACCTGGTCAACTGACCCTGGCGCAGCTGCGCCAGGCCTATCTGCAGCCGCTGCGCGTGAGCCTGGACAGCGAGGCCGCCGAGGCTATCGCCGCCAGCGTGGCCTGTGTCGAGAACATCGTTGCCGAAGGCCGGACCGCCTACGGCATCAATACCGGCTTCGGCTTGCTGGCGCAGACGCGCATCGCCCGCGAAGACCTGGAGAACCTGCAACGCTCGCTGGTGCTGTCGCACGCCGCCGGCGTGGGCGAACCGCTCGACGACGCCATGGTGCGTCTGATCATGCTGCTCAAGATCAATAGCCTGGCGCGCGGCTTCTCCGGCATCCGCCGCAAGGTGATCGATGCGCTGATCGCCCTGGTCAATGCCGAAGTCTATCCGCATATCCCGCTCAAGGGCTCGGTGGGCGCCTCCGGCGACCTGGCGCCGCTGGCGCATATGTCCCTGGTGCTGCTGGGCGAAAGCCGCGCCCGCTACCAGGGCGAATGGCTGCCCGCGCGCCAGGCCCTGGCCCGCGCCGGCCTCGAGCCGCTGACCCTTGCCGCCAAGGAGGGCCTGGCCCTGCTCAACGGCACCCAGGTATCGACCGCCTACGCGCTGCGCGGCCTGTTCGAGGCCGAGGATCTGTTTGCCGCCGCCACGGTATGCGGCAGTCTCAGCGTAGAGGCCATGCTCGGCTCGCGCGCTCCCTTCGACGCGCGCATTCATGCGGTGCGCGGCCAGCGCGGCCAGATCGATGCGGCCGCCACCTATCGCGATCTGCTGACCGATACCAGCGAGCTGGCGCGTTCGCATGCGCAGTGCGACAAGGTGCAGGACCCCTACTCGTTGCGTTGCCAGCCGCAGGTGATGGGCGCTTGCCTGACGCAATTGCGGCAGGCCGCCGAGGTCCTGGAAGTGGAGGCCAACGCGGTCTCGGACAACCCCTTGGTGTTTGCCGCCGAAGGCGACGTGATCTCGGGCGGCAATTTCCACGCCGAACCGGTGGCGATGGCTGCCGACAACCTGGCACTGGCCATCGCCGAGATCGGCTCGCTGTCGGAGCGCCGCATTTCGCTGATGATGGACCGGCACATGTCGCAGCTGCCGCCTTTCCTGGTGGCCAACGGGGGCGTCAACTCGGGCTTCATGATTGCCCAGGTCACCGCTGCGGCACTGGCCAGCGACAACAAGGCGCTGGCCCATCCGCACAGCGTCGACAGCCTGCCTACCTCGGCCAACCAGGAGGACCACGTGTCGATGGCGCCGAATGCCGGCAAGCGCCTGTGGGCCATGGCCGAGAACGTGCGCGGCATCCTTGCCGTGGAGTGGCTGGGCGCCTGCCAGGGCCTGGACTTCCGCGAAGGCCTGAAGAGTTCGCCCAAGCTGGAGCAGGCGCGCAGCCTGCTGCGCGCCGAGGTGGCCTACTACGAGAAGGACCGCTTCTTTGCGCCGGATATCGAGGCCGCGAGCAAGCTGCTGGCAGGCGGCATCCTGAACGCACTGCTGCCGGCGCGGCTGCTGCCCAGCCTCTGAGCCAGGGGCATGACGCCCGGGACGGCGCAACGGCCACGCAGAGGGTTGCATGGCAGGCCGCCGCCGGCACCCGGGCGCGACAGAACAACGATTCGGAGACAAATAGATGCAAGAGCAGTCGCAAGGCCTGCAGCGTAGCCTCAGCGCCCGTCATATCCGCTTCATGGCGCTCGGGTCGGCCATCGGCACAGGACTCTTCTACGGCTCGGCCTCGGCCATCCAGGCCGCGGGACCGGCGGTGCTGCTGGCCTACCTGATCGGTGGTGCAGCGGTCTACATGGTGATGCGCGCGCTGGGGGAGATGGCCGTGCGCAACCCGGTGTCGGGTTCGTTCGGGCAGTACGCCAGCACTGGACTGGGACCGCTGGCGGGCTTCCTGCTTGGCTGGACCTACGCTTTCGAGATGATCATCGTTTGCCTGGCTGACGTGACTGCCTTCGGCATCTACATGGGCTTCTGGTTCCCGGACGTGCCGCGCTGGATCTGGGTGCTGGGCATCGTGTTCCTGATCGGCGGGCTCAACCTGCTCAGCGTCAAGGTGTTCGGCGAACTGGAGTTCTGGCTGTCGTTGCTCAAGGTCGGCGCCATCGCCGCGATGATCTGCGGCGGCGTTGCCATCATGCTGTTCGGCCTGGGCATGGCCGATGGCGGGGTCGCCACCGGCATTCACAACCTCTGGGCGCACGGGGGCTTCATGCCCAACGGCATCGGCGGCGTCATCGCCTCGCTCGCCGTGGTGATGTTCGCCTTTGGCGGCATCGAGATCATCGGGATCACGGCCGGCGAGGCGCGCGATCCGGAGCGCGTGATTCCGCGTGCCATCAACGCGGTACCCCTGCGCATCCTGCTGTTCTATGTGCTGACGCTGGCGGTGCTGATGTCTCTCTATCCATGGCATCGCATCGGCAGCGAGGGTAGCCCCTTTGTGCAGATCTTCAGCCGGCTGGGCATTGGCTCGGCCGCCGCGCTGCTGAATGTCGTGGTGATCTCCGCGGCGGTATCCGCCATCAACAGCGACATCTTCGGCGCCGGCCGCATGCTGTACGGCATGGCGGTGCAACGGCAGGCGCCGCGCATTTTCGCGAGCGTCTCGCGCAAGGGCGTGCCCTGGATGACGGTGGTGGTGATGGCTTTCGCCCTGCTGGCCGGCGTGGTGCTCAACTACGTGATGCCCGAGGACGTATTCACGTTGATCGCATCCATCGCCACCTTTGCCACTGTCTGGGTGTGGCTGATGATCTTGCTGTCGCAGGTCGCCTTGCGCAGGCGCATGAGCCGCACCGAAGTGGCGGCGCTGAAATTCCCCGTGCCGTTCTGGCCGATGGCGCCGCTCGCAGCCATTGCCTTCATGCTGTTCATCTTCGGCGTGCTTGGCTGGTTCCCGCAGACCCGCGTCGCGCTGCTGGTGGGCGCGGTGTGGCTGCTGCTGCTGGTGGTGGCATGGTGGTGCTGGGGACGGCCGCGCGGCGGGGCGGGCGTATCTGCGCCCTCCCTGGCAGCGGACTGATACATGCACATGCGCTGACCAGGCCTCGGCAGGGTCAGCGTTGCCCGGCATCCGTCCAGCCGGATGCCAGGGCGAACGGCAGCGCACGCCAGCCCCGCGCGCTACCGCTGCGGCGCGAATCGTGCCGCCCCGCTGGGTTGTGCCCACCGCCCGCATGCGGGCGGCCAGGATTTTCTTGCTTCGGAGTTACCTCATGTCCATTGACAACACCATCCCCGGCATAGCGGCCCGGCATGCCGCCACGGCCCAGCCGCTGTCCAAGATCAAGGCCATCGCCGCCATCACCATCGGCAATGGCCTGGAGTTCTACGACTTCGTGGTCTACAGCTTCTTCGCCACGCTGATCGGCCGCCTGTATTTCCCTGTTTCCGACCCCACCGGGCAGTTGCTGCTGTCGTTTGCCACCTTCGGCGTTGGCTTCCTGATGCGCCCGCTGGGCGGCCTGCTGATCGGCATGTACGCCGACCGCGTCGGCCGCAAGCCGGCAGTGGCGCTGACGCTCTGGCTGATGGGCCTGAGCTCGGTGATTTTCGTGGTGACCCCGACCTATGCCCAGATCGGCATGCTCGCGCCGATCATGATCCTGCTCGCGCGGCTGGTGCAGGGCTTTGCCATCGGCGGCGAGATGGGCGCTTCCACGGCCCTGCTGCTGGAATATGCCGACAACCGCTCGCGTGGCTTCTATACCAGCTGGCAACCGTTCAGCCAGGGCCTGGCGGCGCTGTTCGGGGCGCTGGTCGGCCTGCTGCTCAGCAATGTGCTGGAGCAGCAAGCACTGGAAGCGTGGGGCTGGCGCTTGGCATTCGTGATCGGCATCCTGGTGATTCCGGTGGGCCTGGTGATTCGCCGCCGCCTGGAAGAAACCGCGCCGGCCGCTGGCGAGTCGGAGCGCGGCACTACCCTGCAGTTGCTGCGTGAACACGGCCGTGCGCTGGTGGCCAGCATCCTGCTGATGATCGGCGTGGCATCGTCGACCTACATCGTCGTGTATTACCTGAGCAACTACGCCGTCAGCCAGCTGCACATGCCGCTGTCGCTGGGCATCTGGGCTGCCTGCGTGGCTGCCGCCGTGCAAGTGGTGTTGTCGCCGTTCGCGGGCTGGCTGAGCGACCACCTGGGCCGCCGTCCGGTGGTGCTGTGGTCGCGCGTGGCATTGCTGCTGATGATCTATCCCGCCTTTGTGCTGATCAACGCCGAGCCCAGCCTGACGCGTCTGCTGCTGGTGGTGGGCTGCCTCTCGGTGCCGATGTCGATGACCTCGCCGGCCTCGATGGTGCTGGTCAGCGAGGTGCTGCCGCAGCGCCTGCGCGCTACGGGCCTGTCGATTGCTTACTGCGTGGCGATCGCCATCTTCGGTGGCTTCGCGCAATTCTTCTCGACCGAGCTGATCCATCTCACCGCCAATCCCAATGCGCCTGCGTTTTACGTGATTGGCTGCGGCCTGGTCTCGCTGATCGGCCTGGCGATGGTGCCGGAAACCCTGGGCCGCCGCCTGTCATGAGCGAACTGGATCCTGCGGCCGGCACCGTCTGGCGCGGCCGCACCGATAGCAACGAGACTGGCGATACCCGCCGCCTGTTCAATGTCGTGCGCACCGAGGGTTCCGCGCGCAAACCCGGCGCGCCGGCGCTGCTGGGTTTTTGCTGCGATGCCGGCGTGCTGCGCAACCAGGGCCGTCCCGGCGCCGCCGGCGGCCCGCGCGAAATCCGCCGCGCGCTGGCGGGCGTCCCGGCGCATGGCCTGGCAGCCTTCCACGATGCCGGCGACGTGGCCTGCAACGATGGCGATCTCGAAGCGGCGCAGCAGGCGTTGGCGCAAGCGGTCGCCGCGGAGTTGGGGCAGGGCGCATTCCCGCTGGTGCTGGGCGGCGGCCACGAGATTGCCTGGGGCACCTGGCAGGGCCTGCGCGCGCATCTCGATGCGCGCGGCGACCGGGGCCGCGTGCTGGTGATCAATCTCGATGCGCACTTTGATTTGCGCACCGGCCGCCCCGGCAGTTCGGGCACGCCGTTCGACCAGATCGCGCAGGCGTGCCGGGAGCGTGGCCAGCGTTTCGAATACGCGTGCCTGGGCGTCAGCCGCCTCGGCAATACCGCCGCGCTGTTCGCGCATGCGGATGGGCTTGGCGTGCACTATGTCGAGGATGTGCAGATGCAGGAACGGCACCTCGACGTGCGGCTTGCCGAACTGCAGGCCTTGATGGATGAGGTCGACCATGTCTACCTCACCATCGACCTGGACGTGCTGCCGGCGGCGGTGATGCCGGCGGTTTCGGCGCCGGCAGCCTATGGCGTGCCGCTGCCGGTGGTGGAAGCGATCGTCATGCTGGTGCGCGCCAGCGGCAAGCTGCGCGTGGCGGACCTGGCGGAGTTCAATCCGCTCTACGATCGCGATGGCTGCGGGGCGCGTGCAGCGGCGCGGCTGGCCTACCGGCTGATGGCCTGAGCGTCGCAAACACGGCGCGCGCAGCTAGAGAAAACCCGCCGGCAGTGGCGGGTTTTTTTCTTCGAGTTTCAACGGCTGGCGTGCGGCGGCCAGCGCTCAAGAGTGACCAGTTGCCGATTCGAGCCGTAAGCCGACGCTCGGTGGCTCGCTCTTGTACAATTGAATTGTACATTTCAAGTAAGGGGCAACGCTATGCAAACCATTCCATTCTCGGAGGCAAGAGCGCATCTGGCTGATGCGCTTCGGGACGCGGAAAGAGGGCAGGAACCGCTCCTGATCTCCCGGCGCGGTCAGCCGGCTGCTGTTTTGATGTCCTGGTCGCAATACCGGCAGCTTGTCGGTTCCTCGTCTGGCTTCTTTGGGCGTTTGACCGAATGGCGCAGCGAGCACGTGCAACCGGAAGATGAAGCCGACCCATTCGAGCATCTGCGTCAACCCGGCGACGGGCGTGATTTCACATGGTGAGCGCTGTGAGTTGGCTGCTGGACACCAACATTGTCTCGGAGGCAATGCGGCCAAGGCCGGATGCAGGGGTAATGGCGAATCTGGCTCGATTCGATGGCGAACTGGCCATTCCGGCGCCGGTTTGGCATGAACTACGTTATGGCTGGCTGCGTATGCCGGATGGCCAGCGCAAGGACGCAGTTGGCCGTTTCGTGCAGGAAGTGGCGGGCAGCTTGCCGGTCTTGTCCTATGACAGCGCCGCGGCACGGATCCATGCCGAGCTACGCAATTCGCGGGAGCGGGCTGGGCTGAGCCTGCCCTATGTGGACGGACAGATCGCATCCGTCGCGATGGCGCACGGCCTGACGTTGGTGACGCGCAATACCAGGGATTTTGCCGGGCTGGCGGGCTTGCGGCTGGCCAACTGGTTCGGGGGCTGAGCGCGGCTTCCGGCACCCGGCTCCCGTTTCGCCTTCAGTCTGGCCCCGCCCATGCACGGGCGGGGCCTCTTTCATGGCCGCTGGTTTGGCAGCTCAGTGAATCACCATCTGCGTGAACGGGTGCACATACGCCTGCAGCGTGATGAACAGCCCGACCAGAACCGCCAGCGCTACCGAGTGGAAAAACACATAGCGCAGGATGTCGCCCTCGTGGCCGTACCACTTGGTGGCGGTGGACGCCACCACGATGGACTGCGCGTCGATCATCTTGCCCATCACGCCGCCGGAGCTGTTGGCCGATGCCATCAGGATCGGCGACAGCCCGAGTTGCTCGGCCGTGGTCTTCTGCAAGCCGCCAAACAGCACGTTGGAGGCGGTGTCGGAACCGGTCAGCGCCACGCCCAGCCAGCCCAGCATGGTGCCGAACAGGGGGTAGAGCACGCCAGTGTGGGCAAACGCCAGCCCCATGGTGGCGTCTAGGCCCGAGTAGCGGGTCAGGTAGCCAATGCCGAACATGGCGCAGATGGTCAGCAGCGAATACTTCACCAGCTTGATGGTTTCCCAGTATTCCTTGACGAGGCGCGGTACCGAGTAGCCCATCAGCAAGCCGCCCAGCAAGGCCGAGGCCAGGATGCCGGTGCCCGCCATCGACAGCACGTTGAAGTTGAACACCGCGCCTTCGGCGATGGCCTTGGGCACCACCGGCGGTACCTTGAGCACGGCCTTGTCGAGTCCGGGAATCGGAAACTTGAATTGCCACAGGCCATCCATCAGCTTCTTGAATTCCGGAATGCCCCAGACGAAGACGAAGACTGTCAGGATCACCCACGGCATCCAGGCCTTGACCACCGAGATGCTGGCGGAGACGGCGCTGGCGCGTGCTTCGGCGGCCACGGCCGCAGGGTCGTCGACCTTGGATTCGTCGTGGCGGCCCAGGATCTTGGTGGAGGTCCAGATTTCCTTGGGCTTCCACACTTTCAGGAACAGCGTGAGGCAGCCCATCGAGACCAGCGCGGCGATCACGTCGACCAGCCAGGGGCCGTGGTAGTTGGAGACCAGGAACTGCGGCACGGCGAAGGTCACGCCGGCGACCAGGATTGCCGGCCAGATCGCCAGCATGCCGCGGAAGCCCGCGAACGCCCAGATCAGCCAGAATGGCACCAGCACCGAGAAGAACGGCAACTGGCGGCCGACCATGGCCGAGAGGTGCAGCAGGTCGAGGCCTGTGACCGAGGCCAGCCCGATTAGCGGTGCGCCCAGTGCGCCGTATGCCACTGGCGCGGTATTGGCGATCAGCGCCAGGCCGGAGGCGGCCAGCGGCGAAAAGCCAAGCCCGATCAGGATTGCACCCGTGACCGCCACCGGCGTACCGAAGCCGGCCGCGCCCTCAAAGAAGGCGCCGAAGCTGAACGCCACCAGCAACAGTTGCAGGCGGCGGTCTTCGGTGATGCCCGAGATCGAGTTCTGCAACACCTTGAAGGAGCCATTGAGGGTGGTCAGCCGGTGCAGGAAGATGATGTTCAGCACGATCCAGCCGATCGGGAATAGTCCCGACACAATGCCCAGGCCGGCGGCCTTGCCCGCCATTTCGGCAGGCATGCCGAATACGGAGGCAGCGATGACCACGCCCACCACCAGCGCCAGGCCGGCGGCCAGGTGGGCCTGCATATGGAAGAATGCCAGCGAAGCCAGCAGAACGGCCACAGGAATGCCGGCAGCTAGCGTTGATAACGCCATGCTGCCTAGCGGGTCATAGACTTGACTCCACACGATGAATCTCCTCGGGTTGGGCGGCAGGTTCTTTTCTGATTGCGCCTGCCGTTTTGGCTCTTTTTCCGACGTGCCATGCCAGCCACGCGTCCGACAAACTTTGCGATTTTAAGGATGGGCTCCTGCCACGCCGCCCTAAATTGAATCACCATCGTCATGAGCCTGATTCAGGGATCAGGGTTTGCCTGGGGGCAGGCTGGCGCACTCGCTGCCCCATCGGCAGAGTACTCCAAACTACTCGATACGCAAATGTATGCCGGCCAGGCCCGTGGTGGCAGAATGCACTGGTTGTCTTTTCGCGCCCTGGTCGGCATGCCAGGGCGGCGTCCGAACCTTGCGGGGGAGTCTTGTCATGCATCACATCATTCCCGGCGGTCCCATGCTGGCCGCTTTCCTGTTATCCAGCCTGTTGCTCGCGGTGACGCCGGGGCCCGCCGTGATCTACATCGTGGCGCGCACCCTTGGGCAAGGCCGGCTTGCCGGGCTGGCTTCGGTGGTGGCGGTAGTGCTGGGCAACCTGGTCAATGTACTGGCGGCCGCGCTGGGACTGGCGGCGCTGTTCGCGGTGTCGGCGCTGGCTTTTGCCGTGATCAAATATGCAGGCGCTGCCTACCTCGTGTATCTCGGGCTGCGCGCACTGCGTGCGCGTCCGGCGGCCGCCGGCGAAGCAGGGCCGGAAGCCGGAGGCGCCGGCCTGCGGCGCGTGTTTCGCGATGGCTTCGTCGTGGCCTTGTTCAACCCCAAGACCACCTTGTTCTTCGCAGCCTTCCTGCCGCAATTCATGGATCCGGCCATCTCGGCGTTGCCACAGAGCGTTGCCCTTGGCGGCATCTTCGTGCTGGTCGCCTCCGTCACCGATTGCTGCTATGTGCTGGCTGCGGCGGCCGTGTTGCCGTATCTGTCCCGTGCAAGAGGCGTGCAGTCCGCAGGCCGCTACCTGACCGCCGGCGCATTGATCGGTCTGGGCGTGCTGGCGGCAGTGTCGGGCGGACGCAACAGCAAGTAGCCGCTAGCAGGTACGTTGGCGGTTGAGACGGGGAGGATGGGCAGGCTGCGTTTCAGGTGAGCGGCAGCACCAGGATCCCCATGGCGGCCGGCCGGGCGCGCATCGCGGCAAGCCAGCGCTCGAGATGCGCACGGGGCTGGTGCGTCACCGGCAGGCCCAGCCAGCGGTGCGCGGCGCAGGCCAGCGGGATGTCGGCCATGGTGAAGCGGTCGCCGCAGATGAACTCGCGCTGGGCCAGGGCTTCGTCGAGCCTGGCTGCCAGCGGTTCGGTGCGTTCCAGGGAGCGGGCGATCAGGTCGGGGTCGCGCTGTCCGGCTGGCACCCGCACCAGCTGGCGAAACGCGTCGACCATGGCGGGACTGAAGGCGTTGGTCTGCCAGTCCATCCAGCGGTCAGCCAGCGCGCGCGCCTTGACGTTGCCGGGCCACAAGGTGTCCTCGCCGTCATGCGCGCAAAGATAGCGCACGATGGCGTTGGACTCCCACAGCACAAAAGGCTCGCCGCCGACGTCGGTGCCGCGGAAATCCTCGATCACCGGAATGCTGCGGTCGGGGTTGAGCCGGACATAGGCTTCGGTATCGAGGTCGCCCTCGCTGACGCCGATGTCGATGCGTTCGTGGTCCAGGTGCAGCTCGCGCGCGCACCAGACAACTTTCTGCACATTGATCGATGAGAGCCGACCCCAGATACGCAGCACGACAATCTTCTCCTGATGGCTTGGGCCGCTCCATGCGCTATGGGACGCAGGGCCCGGGCTGACGGGTGATGTTGTTATCTTGCCATGAAGCCCGCCGCCGAGGAATCAGCCGGGAGATGTATGCGTTGGATCGGCACGGCAGCCGGGCCGGCCGTCAGGCTGGCCCGGTTCGCGCAGGCTTTGCCTGCGCGATGCCTCAGGCTGCCTTGGCCTGCGGCGCGTGCTTGGCGATGGCTTCGCGGAACAGCGTGCCGAGGATGGCCACGCCCTGTTCGATGCGCTCCGGCGCCACCGTGACGAAAGCCAGCCGCAGCGCGTTGCGGCGCGGGTTGCTGGCGTAGAACGGCGCGCCCGGCACATAGGCCACGTTGCGCTTGACCGCTTCCTGCAGGATCTCCATGCTGTCCAGCCCTTCGGGCAGCTCCATCCAGATGAACATGCCGCCTTCCGGCGCGTTCCAGGTCACGCCTTCGGGCATGTGGCGCCCAAGCGAATCCAGCATGGCCTGGCACTGCGCGGCGTAGAGCGTGCGGATGGTCGGGATGTGCGTGTCCAGCAGGCCGTCGCGCACCACCTCGTAAGCCAGGCGCTGGGTGAAGCTGGGCGTGTGCAGGTCCGATGCCTGCTTGGCCTGGCACAGCTTGAAGTGCAGGTCGGGCGGGGCGATCACGAAGCCCAGGCGCAGGCCGGGTGCGAGGATCTTGGAGAACGAGCCCATGTAGATCACGCCGTCGGGATTCATCGACAGCAGGCTGGGCAACTGGTCGCCGTGGTAGCTCAGTTCACCGTAGGGATCGTCCTCGACCAGCAGCACCCCAAGCTCGCGCGCGCGCGCCACCAGCGCCTGGCGGCGTTCCAGCGGCATGCGCCGTCCGGTGGGATTCTGGAAGTTGGGCAGGGCGTAGAGGAAGCGCGCGCCGGCGGTCAGCTCGGGCGTGAGGGCTTCGGGCAGCAGGCTCTTGTCGTCGCCCGGCACCGAGACGAATTCAGGCTCGAACAGCGAGAAGGCCTGCAGCGCGCCAAGGTAGCTGGGCGTTTCCACCAGCACCGGGCTGCCCGGATCGATCATCACCTTGGCGATCAGGTCCAGCGCCTGTTGCGAGCCGGTGGTGATCAGCACGCGCTCCACGTCCACGTTATGCCGCTTGGCAACGAATTCGCGCAGCGGCATGTAGCCTTCGGTCGCGGCGTATTGCAGCGCTGCTTGCGGATTGTCGGCGAAGATCCGGGCCACCGCCTGTTCCATGGCCGCTACCGGGAATGTGGCCGGGGAGGGCAGGCCACCAGCGAAGGAAATGACTTCCGGACGCTCGGTGACTTTCAGGATTTCGCGGATAGCCGAGCTGGTCAGCTGTTGCGCCCGGCGGGAGATGGCCCAGTTCATGATGTTCTCTTGGTATGTGGGGAGTCGAACGGGATCGACTCAGTCAACGATAAAAAGCCGCGCGCCGGTCGGGGTGGACGAACGGTGCGGTTCGGCGTGGTCGGCTACCTGGTAGCTCGTGCCCGCGGCGAGCACGAAATGCCGGCCGTCTTCCAGCTCGGTATGCAACTCGCCTTCCAGCACAAACAGGATGTGCCCTTTGGTGCACCAGTGATCGGCGAGGTACCCGGCGGAATACTCCACCATGCGAACGCGGATATCGCCGAACTGGCGGGTGCGCCAGAGGGCTTCCCCGGTGTCGCCGGGATGGCGGGTCGGGGTGATCTCGGACCAGTCGGTGCTGCCGAAGGGCAGGTTGTCGATGCGCATGTGTGGGACAGGATTCCTCTTGCTGTTCAGGGATTGGGGGCGGGACGCACCGGCACGGGTGCATCCCGCCTCCCGGATCAAGCCCTCTTACTTCACTTCAACGATCATCTCGATCTCGACGCAGGCGCCCAGCGGGATCTGCGCCACGCCGAAGGCGCTGCGGGCATGCTTGCCGGCGTCGCCAAAGATTTCCGCCAGCAGCTCCGAGGCGCCGTTGGTCACCAGGTGCTGCTCGGTGAACTCCTGCGTGGAGTTGACCAGGCTCATCACCTTGACGATGCGGGTGACGCGGTTCAGGTCGCCGCCCAGGTGGGTGTGCAGCGTGGCCAGCAGGTCCACGGCGATCGAGCGCGCGGCCGCCTTGCCGTCTTCGGTGCCCAGGTCCTTGCCCAGCTTGCCTGCCCAGGGCTTGCCGTCCTTGCGGGCGATGTGGCCTGAAAGGAACACGGTGTTGCCGGTTTGCGCGGCCATCACGTAGGCGGCGGCCGGGGCGCCGGCGGTGGGCAGTTCGATGCCGAGGCGGGCAAGAGTGTCGTAGACGGACATAAGGTCTCCAGTCAGTGGGATCGTCCCGTTGGAATGGGGTGGGGTTCTTCAATGGCGGGCGCGGGCACCGGGCTCGCGGGGGCGCTGCGCACCGCGGTCCGGCGGCCCAGGGCCACCACCGCGATCACCGCCACCGCAAAGGCGAGGGTGACGGCATCGAGCGGCTCGGCCAGCAACAGGGCGCCGCCCGCCAGCGTGAGGAACGGCTGCAGCAATTGTATCTGGCCCACGCGCGCCACGCCGCCTTTTGCAAGCCCGGCGTACCAGAACAGGAAGCCGATGAACATCGAGAACACGGACACATAGCCCATGCCGAGCCACGCGCGCGGCGAGGCAGCGGTGATCTGACCGGGGTGTTGCAGCGCCAGCCAGGCCACCGCCGGCAGCAGCAGCGGCAGCGCCACCACCAGCGCCCAGCTGATGGTTTCCAGCCCGCCGAGTTCGCGTGACAGCTTGCCGCCTTCGGCGTAGCCCAGCGCGCCCAGCACCATGGCCGCGAACAGCAGCCAGTCGGCGTGCTGCAGCCCGCCCGCGCCCTGCCAAAGCGCAAAGGCGATCACCAGCGCGCTGCCGACAGCGGCCGACAGCCAGAACGCGGGCGAGGGCCGCTCGCCCCCGAACCAGGCGGCAAAGACCGCGGTGGCCAGCGGCAGCAGGCCGGTGATGATGGCGCCATGGCCGGCGGGCACTTCGCGCATGGCAAGCGAGGAAAACAGCGGAAAGCCCACCACCACGCCCAGCGCGGTCACCGCCAGGCGCCACCACTGGCCGCCTTGGGGCCGGCGCGTGCGCGCGAAAGCGCCGCGCTGCCATAGCAGCACCAGCGCCAGCAGCGCCGCCACCACCGCGCGGCCGAGCGCGACGAAGGTGGCGTCCAGTTCGGCCACCGCCATGCGGGTGAAGGGCAAGGTCTGGCTGAATATGGCCACGCCGATAAAGCCGAGCAGCATGCCGCCGCTATGCGTAGCGCCGGGGGCGGTATTGACGTTGGGGAGGGAGGCGGGTTTGGCGGCCATCTTGGGTGCTCAGTGAAGGGTGGGTCGGCTGGCAAGCGCGATCCACAGCGCGGTCAGTGCGAGCGCCAGGCCCATGCCGCGGTTGAACCAGCGGATGCGATAGCCCACCTGCAGCCATTGCCGCAACGAGGCGCCGAGCACGCCGTACACGCCATTGCTGACGAAGCCGAGCACGCCGAATACGGTGCACACCAGCAAGGCCCGGTGCAGCGGCGACTGGGCGTCGGCCATGTACGAGGCGGCCGTCGCCAGCGCCAGCATCCATGCCTTGATATTGGCGTATTGCAGCACTGCCGATTGCCACACCGAGAGCGGGCGCAGCACCTGCTTGTCCGACAGTACGGTGCTGCGCGCCAGCTTGAGCGCGAGCCATAGCAGGTAGAGCACGCCGGCCGCGCGCACCAGCAGCGCCAGCGCCGGGCTGGCCAGGATCAGCGCGCCCACGCCGGCCGCGCATAGCGCCAGGATGCTGGCGAAGCCGAACGCTACACCCACGCAGTGGGGCAGCGTGGCGCGCAGGCCGAAGTTGGCGCCGGTGACGGCGGCGATGGTGGTGTTGGGGCCCGGCGTGAACAGGCCCACCGTCATCAGCGACAGCAGCGCGACGAACTGGGCCGCCGACAACCCGGTCAGCAGGGCAGAGTCCATGATCATGGTCGTCGTGCCCTTGTCACGTCGCGAACTGCACGACCACGCGGCGGTTGGTGCGGCTCTTCTTCTCGATCTTGGTCACCACCACCGCGCCGATCTCGCCGGTAGCCGCCACATGGGTGCCGCCGCAGGGCTGGCGGTCCACGCCGGGGATGTCGATGATGCGGATCGCGCCGCTGCCGGCCGGTGGCGCGGCGCCCACGGTGCGTACCAGTTCCGGTTGCGCGGCCAGCTCCTCGGGCGTGATGCGTTCGATACCGACCTGGCTGTCGGTGCCGATCAGCGCGTTGAGCTGCTCGGTGAGCACGGCTTTGTCGAGCGTAGACTCCGGCAGGTCGAAATCAATGCGCGCCGAGTCGGGCGAGATGCCGCAGCCGGTCACCGGCACCGGGATCAGCGAACCCAGCAGGTGCAGGCAGGTATGCAGCCGCATCAGCCGGTGACGGCGCTCCCAGTCGATGGTGACGGCGACGATGTCGCCCGGCTCCGGCAGCGCGGCGCCGGGCTCGGGCACGTGCAGGATATGGCTGCGGTCCGGGGTGTACACCGTTTCCAGCAGGGCAACGGTGGCGCCGTTGGCCAGCCTGAGCGTGCCGGTATCCCCCGCCTGGCCCCCGCTGCGGGCGTAGCACACGGTCTGGTCGAGTTCGATGCCGTCAGCGTGCACGGCCACCACGGTGGCGGTGCAGCTGCCGAGATAAGCGTCGTCGTCGAAGCGTTTGCGGGTGGCGGACATCGGTCGGGCCTCCTTCATTGTTGTTGTGGTTGTTGTGGTTGTTGTGTTTATTGCTTCTCGCCTGGTTCAGCGCAGGGTGCGCACGCCGTCTGGCGTTTCTATCTCCGCGGTCAGTTCCGCGACGGTGGACGCCTCCAGGGCGATCGGGCCGCCGCCCAGCCATTGCATGGCCTCGGCAAGCCGGGCCGCCTGCGGATGCCGGCCGCGCAGCGCGCGCAGCGCCAGGCCCTGGTTCGGCAGCCGGGACGAGGGATGGGTCGGCACATCCCACTGGATCAGCGTGGGGAGGATGCCTGCGCCCTGGATCGGCGCGCCATCCCCATCCTCAGCCGGCCACGACGGCAGGCTGCCGTCCTCGGGCACGGTGATACGCCAGCGCAGGTCGCCACGGGTCATCGGGATGACCGGTGGGATGCACCCGGGGTACTGCGCTTGCCACAGGGACAGGTCGGTTGGCCGCTCCACCCGCGCCGCCCAGTGCAGCAGGAAGGGGCCATAGCGCAGCCGCGCCTGTACCGCCTCGGTGTCCAGGCCAAACCAGCGTGGCCGGGCGGGGGGCGGCGCCTCGGGATCGATGGCGATCACCTCGATGTAGGCCCCGCCGAACAGGCCGAGCAGGCCATTGTGCGTGCCCATGCCCGGATGGGCGCCGCCCGGCTGAGGCGTCACGCCAAGCGCATCGGCGACGTGCTGCGCCCCCGCGGCAAGCGTGGGAGCGGCGATCACGAGATGGTCGAGGGCAATTGTCATGGTGTGTTGATGGTAGACAAGGTTGTCGGTACAGTACCGATACAGTTATGCAGAACATTCTCAGTACAGTGGCGGGAGCAAGGCATGAACAGCAGGGACCCGATTGCGCAAGGGCACAAGGATAAAGGAGCCGGGGCAGGCAAGCACGACGGCGCGGTCGCCAGCGCCGGCGAACAGGCGCGGTCATTGCGCCTGGTGCTGCCGCCCCACACCGAACGCATGCCCGACCCGGTGCCCTCGGCGCAGATGACGCTGGTGGAGCAACTGACCGAATGGGCGCGGATGCGTATCGACGAGCGGGTGTTCCGCGCCGGCATGCGGATGCCTTCGATCCGCCAGCTCGCGCAGGAAAAGGGCATCTCGCGCTTCACCGTGGTCGAGGCCTACGAGCGGCTGGTTGCGCTGGGCTACCTGGAATCGCGCCGCGGCTCGGGCTTCTATGTGCGCGAGCGGACGCCGCAGGTGGCGGCGGTAGCGCCCGTGGCTACCGGCGCGCGCAATATCGACGTGACCTGGCTGCTGCGCAGCATGTTCCACTCCACCGAGCCGCATAAGTCGCCGGGGATGGGCTTCTTGCCCAACGACTGGCTGGACGGCGAGCTGATCGCCAGCGCGCTGCGCGGCCTGGGCCGCCAGCCGGGCAGCCATTTCCTGGCCAGCGGCACGCCGCAGGGCTTCCTGCCCCTGCGCCAGCAACTGCGCAACCGCCTGGCCGAGCTGGAGATCGGCGCCACCCCGGACCAGATCGTGCTGACCTCCGGCATCACCCAGGCGCTCGACCTGATCGCCCGGCTCTACCTGCGGCCGGGCGACGCCGTACTGGTGGGTGATCCGGCCTGGTTCGTCATGTTCGGCCGCTTTGCCGCCCAGGGCGCCCAACTGATCGGCATGCCCTACACCGCCGAAGGCCCCGACCTGGAAGCACTGGAGCGCATCCTGCAGGCGCGCCGGCCGCGCCTGCTGGTGATCAACTCGGTACTGCACAACCCGACCGGCACCTCGCTGTCGGCCGCCAAGGCCTTCCAGCTGCTGCGGCTGGCCGAGCAATATGACCTGCTGATCGTCGAGGACGACATCTATTGCGACCTGTGCCCGCCCGGCCACGCCGCCACCCGGCTGGCCAGCCTGGACCAGTTGCGCCGCGTGATCTACCTGGGCAGCTTCTCCAAGACGCTGGCCGCCAACCTGCGGGTGGGTTTTATCGCGGCGCACCCCGAACTGGCCGCCAGCCTGACCGACAGCAAGCTGCTGGCGGGGCTGGCCTCGCCGGAGATCAACGAGCGAGTGCTCTATAAGGTGCTGACGGAAGGCCACTACCGCAAGCATGTGGAGCGGGTGCGCAACCGGCTCGACCGCGCCCGCGACGACACCCGCCGTACCATCGAACGGCTCGGCTTGACGCTGTTTCCCGGGCAGCACGCCGGCATGTACCTGTGGGCGGACACCGGGCGGGACACCAACGCCATCGCCACCGCCGGCCACGAAGAAGGCTACCTGTTCGCGCCGGGCAGCCTGTTTTCGCCCTCCCAGATGCCTTCGGGATGGATGCGCTTCAACGTGGCCAGCAGCCAGGATCCCGATATGCTGGCCTTCCTGGCGCGCCAGCTGGACCGGCGCTAGCGGCGCAGCCGCCTGCGCGCCGCATCTTGAAATCGGCGCCGCCGCCCCTATGTTTGCGGACATTGGCGTAATGCCGGGCCGGCACCTGGAGGGGGCGGCCCGGCGTTGCCAGAAGTTCGCGCGGACCGGACCCGGAAGCTTTCGGGCCCGGTCCGCCACATGACCCAGATTCCCAAGTTAGCCAAGTTTGTTAAGAGGAGAACCATGACCGCACCGCACGAGACGATGAGCTTCCAGGCGGAAGTGAAGCAACTGCTGCACCTGATGATCCACTCGCTGTACAGCAACAAGGAAATTTTCCTGCGCGAGCTGGTTTCGAATGCTTCCGACGCCACCGACAAGCTGCGCTTCGAGGCGATTGCCAACCCGGCCCTGCTCGAGAACGATGCCGACCTGGCGATCCGCATCGAGGCCGATCCAGCGGCGCGCACGCTGAAGATCACCGACAACGGTATCGGCATGAGCCGCGACGAGGCGATCCGCAACCTCGGCACCATCGCCCGTTCGGGCACCAAGGAATTCTTCCAGCAACTCTCCGGCGACCAGCAAAAGGACGCCGCCCTGATCGGCCAGTTCGGCGTGGGTTTCTACTCGGCCTTTATCGTGGCCGACAAGGTGACGGTGGAGACCCGCCGCGCCGGCCTGCCCGCGAGCGAAGCCGTACGCTGGGAAAGCGCCGGCGACGGCGAGTTCAGCGTGGACGCCATCGACCGCGCCGAGCGCGGTTCCACCATCACGCTGCACCTGCGCGAAGGCGAGGACGATTTCCTCTCGGCCTGGAAGCTCAAGGGCATCATCCAGAAGTACTCCGACCATATCTCGCTGCCGATCCGCATGCCCAAGGAAGTGTGGGATGCCGAGGCCAGCGCCTACAAGGCCACCGGCGAGTGGGAAAGCGTGAACCAGGCAAGCGCGCTGTGGACCCGCTCCAAGTCGGACATCACCGAAGAGCAGTACACCGCCTTCTACCAGCACATCGCGCACGACAACGAAGCGCCGCTGGCCTACACCCACAACCGCGTCGAAGGTCGCAGCGAGTACACGCAGTTGCTGTACGTGCCGGCGCGCGCGCCGTTCGACCTGTGGGACCGCAATCACAAGGGCGGCCTCAAGCTCTACGTGAAGCGCGTCTTCATCATGGACGACGCCGACCAGTTGCTGCCGGCCTACCTGCGCTTCGTCAAGGGCGTGGTGGATTCGGCCGACCTGCCGCTCAACGTCTCGCGTGAATTGCTGCAGGAAAGCCGCGACGTCAAAGCCATCCGCGAAGGCTGCACCAAGCGCGTGCTGTCGATGCTGGAAACGCTGGCCGACAGCGATGACGAAGCCGAACGCGCCAAATACACCACCTTCTGGCAGCAGTTCGGCCAGGCACTCAAGGAAGGCATGGGCGAAGACGCCGGCAACCTGGAACGCATCGCCAAGCTGCTGCGCTTTGCTTCCACGCAGCAGGACACCGCCGAGCAGAGCGTGGCGCTCGCCGCCTATGTGAGCCGCATGAAGGAAGGCCAGGACAAGATCTACTACGTCACGGCCGACAGCTGGTCCGCGGCCAAGTCCAGCCCGCACCTGGAAGTGTTCCGCAAGAAGGGCATCGAAGTGCTGCTGCTCACCGACCGCGTGGACGAGTGGATGCTGTCCTTCCTGCGTGAGTTCGATGGCAAGGAACTGGTCTCGGTAGCGCGCGGCGACCTGGAACTGGGCGCACTGGCCGATACCGATGAAAAGGCCGAGCAGGAAAAGGCGGAAGGCGACTGGAAGGACGTGCTGGAACGCGCCAAGACCGTGCTGGAAGGCAAGGCCAAGGACGTTCGCGTGACGCTGCGCCTGACCGAGTCCGCGTCCTGCCTGGTGTCGGACGAAGGCGACATGAGCGGCTACCTGCAACGCCTGCTGAAGCAGGCGGGCCAGAAGGCGCCGGACGCCCAGCCCATCCTGGAGCTGAACCCGGACCACGCGCTGGTGCGCAAGCTGCGCGCGCTGGCGGAAGCCGGCCCCACGGACGAAGCCTTCGGCGATCGCGTGCATGTGCTGTTCGACCAGGCCCTGCTGGCCGAGGGCGGCACGCTCGAGGATCCGTCGGCCTACGTGCACCGCATCAACAAGCTGCTGGCGTAACCCAAGCGGCGGTTTGCTCCCCTTTCCCCCGCGCACCGGTGGAGAGGGGGGGCGGGCGCTGGCAGCAAGTCGCGCAAGCGCTTGTCCGCCACCGGGCGTGCCAGTTCCCGCGCGGTACACTCCCCCCATGCAAGTTCCTTCCTCCGCATCCCTCCCGGTTCTCCCTCCCGATCTCCAGCAAGGCCTGCCCCCGGTCATTGACCGGCACACCCGCGTGCTGGTGCTAGGCAGCTTTCCCGGCGCCGCCTCTTTGGCGGCGCGGCAGTATTACGCCCACCCGCGCAACCAGTTCTGGCCGCTGCTGGGCGCGCTGACAGGCGAGCCGCTGGCTGACTTGCCTTACGCTGATCGGCTGGTGCGGCTGCTGTCCCACCGCATCGGCGTGTGGGATGTGCTTGGTGCCTGTGTGCGGGAGGGCAGTCTCGATAGCAATATCCGCTATCCGCAGGCTAATGATTTCGCGCGGCTGCATGCGCTCGCGCCTGAGTTGCGCCGCGTCGGCTTCAACGGTGGTACGTCGGGGCGTTTCGCGGCGCAGTTCGCGGCTGCAGGTTATGAGACGGTAGTGCTGCCCTCATCGAGCCCGGCGCATGCGGCGCGGAGTTTCGAGCAGAAGCTGGAGTTGTGGCGCGGGCTTCTGTCACAATCTCTTCCGTAAGAATAAGCAGGCGCGAACGCTCCCGGGCAGTGCAGCCAGGGGTGGTATCGTACGCTTTTGGTCGCTGCGTCGATGGTATGCAGGTGCAACGCCAGAGTATCAAGGAGATGGGACATCAGCCGCCATGGTGGATTCGGATTACCCGCAGTTCTTTCGTCCGCTGACGCTGAAGAGGCGCCGGCTGATCGCTGCCTGCATCCGCGCATTCTATGCGCGGCTTTATGGTTCCCATGCCGACTACCGTTCCATCCTTGGGCGCGAGGACTTGCGTGACCTGTTTGTTCAGACCATGCAGTCCGCCACGCTGCCGGCCGACCCGGCCGGGGAAGATGGCGAAGACGGATTCGCCGCCGGTGACCTTGCCGACGACCAGAAGCTGGCAAGCGCCATCGTGCGCCTCCTCGTCGCGGACGGCTGGCTCGAAACCGCCGAGGATCGCGTTCGACTGGTTACCGCCTATCGCTTCACCCGCGCCGGCAAGATCTTCGCTCAGGCGCTGACGCTGGCCGACCGTCCACGCGAACGGACCCGCCAGCGCAACATGCGCTCCTGCAAGAATGCTCTGGGTGCCTTCATCGAGCGCCGCGACGTGGAGGACCTGCTCGACGCCTACGAGTATGCCGATCGGGTCGTTACCGACCTCTCCGAGGACATCGAGCTCTTCTACGACCTGGCCCGCAAGATATTGCTCGATGCTCATGTGCAGGGCAATTGGGATGGGTTCATCGAGTTCGTCGAGCGACGTTTTCGTGATGAGTTCTCGCCCCGGCTGGTCTATGACAATGCCGAGCGCCACCGGTTGGACATCGGGGCGCTGATCGAACGTCTTAACGAGTTGAGCGCGGCCGAGATGCAGGCCATTGACGATGACCTGGCCAACCACGCGGCATGGGCCGCGCAGGCCGCGCCGGACGGGGCTATCTTGAGATGGATGCTTGATCGGATCGACGAGATGGTGACCGCGGCCTGCCGGACGAAGCAGCCGGAATTGTTCCGGGCCATGGAAAGCTATGTCCGCCGCCATGTGGTCTTGTTGTCGCAGAGTCTGTTCATGGGGGCATCGGGCAGCGGGGCCGCGTTGTCCACCCTGATCCGCCGCCTGGGGGAGATGCCGGAGCGGGAGCAGGGCGCGTGGCTGGAGCGGCAGGGAGCGGCGCTCGCACCGGTGAGCGTGGCGCTGTATGATCCCGCCGCGGTGCAGCCGAGAAAGGCCGCCGAGCGTAACCGGGCGCAGGCTGTGAGCATTGTTCCGGAGATCACGCGGGAAGAGCGTTTGCGTCAATTCGTGCGGCAAGCGGAGGAGCGGGCCTTCTCCTTGTCGCATCACGATGTCGTGGATTACCTGCTCGGTTCCATGCGTGGCACGGGCGTGCTGCGCCTGTCCGAGTTGCCGGTCGACGATGCCATCCAGGCGTTATCGTTGTTGCGGGCCGTCGAGGCAGCACGGGACCATGACGGACTGGAGGTGGAGCGGCTAGACGCCGAACCGCTGGACAATGCCATCATGTCGGGCACCGACTATGCAATCAGGAGGCGCCACATCGGCCATGGATGAAATTACGATTGGGCAACTGGTGGAAGCGGAACTGAAGGCGGGGGGCGTCAGGCCGGAGGCGTTCCGGCAGATTCTCGGCCGCCTGTTCGGGCTGTCCATCCTGCACCGGGAGGACAGCGCCATCGAGCGTCAGCTCTACGACGACGCCGTGCGTATCGAGGGCCTGCTCAATGCGTACTTCGATGTGGGCGGGTTCCGGCTACTGCACGAGCGGCATCAGAGTTATTTTCGGCTTTACCCGCCGGGGGCGCGCGTGCCGGGACTGCCCGCCGAGGACGATGCTATCGTGGTGGACGCCGTGCGGGCGAAGCTCTCCGCCGATTTCGTGGCATGCTGCCTGGTGCTGCGCTTCCTGTACAACGAAAGCCTGCGGCAAGGCTCGATCAACGAGCGCAACGAGGCGCTCGTCACCGTGGAATACCTGAATGCCACGCTGACTGCGCAGGCGCGCCGCTCACTGCCGGCCAAGACTGCGCGGGAGAAGCTCTTCGCCGACCTGAAGCGTGCCCGCCTGATCGATTACCGGGCGGATTCCGAGGTGGAAGATGCTGACGCTCTGGTCGCCATTCGTGGAACGATCCTGCAGTTCGTCGCGGATTCCGCCATCGATGCCCTGCTGGCCGAAACACGGACGCCCGTGTCGGCCGTCACGTCGCCGGAGCCTGACGATGAAGCTTGAGAAGCTCATCCTGGTCAACTGGGGTTTCGTGGTGTCCCGGGAATACCCCTTTGGCGACACCACCTTGCTGTCGGGTTCGACCGGAGTTGGGAAGTCCTCTTTCCAGGACGCGATCCAGCTGGTCATGACCGGCGGCAAGCAGCACATCAACGTGTTCAACTCGGCGCAGGACGAGAGCGGCGCCTCGCGCGCGGGCGGCAAGGTGAGGCGGACGCTGGCGTCCTACGCGGTAGGCATGCGCGACAACCTCTGCGTCCGGCCGTATGGGTCGCACACCTATGTCGTCGCCGTCTTCGCGCCCGATGCCGGGGAGTCCGCCGAGCCATTCACCGCCGTGGTGGCCGTGGAAGCCGCCGTGTCCGGTACGCGCGAGCAAGGCCGCAGCGTCGACGTGGCGCGCAAGCTCTACTTTGTGCTGCCGGGCAGCCGCGCGATGGAGGCGGATTTCATCGAGTCGCGCAAGGGCAATTCGATTACGGCGGTGAAGGTCGAGGATATCTACCATCGGCTGCGCCAGCGCTATCCGCGCGTCCTGCCGTTCGAGAACAGCATCGAAGACTATCTGTGCAAGCTCTATGCCGAGTTTCGCGGTGGCGGCAAGACGCTGGTCGGGCCGCGCGAGGCCGAAGCGGCGGCGCGGGCTTTCGTCCAGTCCATTGCCCGCAAGACCGTCGGCTCGGTGGACGAGCTGATCCGGGAGCAGGTGCTGGCCGAGCCTGATTTCTCCGATCAGATCGGGCATATCGCATCGCTCATGCAGAACGTGCAACGTCTGCGCAAAATCGCCACCGAATTACTGGCGTGCCGGGAGCGGCTGGGAGTGCTGAAGGCACACGCGGATGCGTTCCTTGCCGCGTTCGAAGAGGCCATGGAGGCCGAACTGGGCGAAGCGCTGCGCCGGCAGCAGGATGTCGAGGAGGAGATCCAAAGACTGGAGGCCTGCCGGCGCCTCGCCTTGGCCGATGTCGAAAAGCAGCAGGCGCTTGCCGACCGGCATGCACAGGCGCTAAAGCGCGCCACGGAATTGCACGGCACTGCCAAGGGGCGGCTCAATGGCAATCCGGTGGCGCAGGATCGTGAGCGGCTCAGCCGCGAGATAGCCGCGGCCACCGAGGGTCGATCCCGTATCGCGCTGGACGTCCTGGCCGCCCTGACGGGCTTGCGCGGCGTGCTGGACGAACTGGCTGCCCTGGCTAAACAGCCTGCAGGGCCGGCCTCCGCCTACGCACCCCATGTGGAGCGGCTGGTTGTCGATGCCGCGGCGATCGATGCCGCCGACGGCCAGGCCGCCGCGCGCGAGCTGGCGGCGATGCTGACAGGCGCGCAGATCGACCCGGCGAGCCTGCGGCGCGACCGCTTCGCCAGGCTGGATGCCGCCCTGGCTCCCATTGCGCAGCGGTTGCACGGCGCCGACGGCCTGTATGGAGCAGTGGTACAGGAGCAGGCGCGGGAGTCGGATCGCGCTGCCGCCCTGCAAGGGGAAATCGATGACCTGCAGCGGCGCCGGCAAGGGCTGGAAGATGGCCACTTTGACTTGCCGGCGCATGTGGAGGCCGCGGTCCGATATCTCGAAGCCCAGATGCCGGGCGCCAGTCCCAGGGTGCTTTGCAACCTCGTCCAGCCGCGGCAGGGCTCACGCTGGCAGAACGCCATCGAAGGCCTTCTGGGCGGCAACCGCTTCGTGATCCTGGTGGACGCGCAGTACGAGGCGAGCGCCATCCGGGCGCTGCGGCACGAGCTGCCGGCGACTAGGCAAGGACGAGAGGCTTCCGTGGTGCAGGGTGAACTGGCCAAGCGGCGGGCGGAAAACCAGGCGCTGTCGCCCGATGCCGTGCTGCAGGAACTGGTGATCGCCGATGAGACCGCGCGCGCCTATCTGGTTGCAAGCTACGGCCGTTATGTCAAGGTAGCGGATGCGCAGGCGCTGCGCGGCGCGCCACAGGCACTGACCGTGGACGGCATGGCCAGCGGCGGGTTCAAGATGTTTTCGTCATGGGTGGAGGACGGCGAACTTGCCTTCGGTGCCGAGGCGCGGCGCAAGCGCGTGGTGAGGCTTGCCCGGCAGATCGACGAAAAGACGCGGGAAAGGGACGCACATCGCGCAAGCGCCGCGGAGTTGGCCGCATGGGGCGCGCGTCTGCTCGGCCTAGAGCTC
The DNA here is from genome assembly GCA_000955785.1 of Burkholderiaceae bacterium 16. Lineage (GTDB taxonomy): Bacteria > Pseudomonadota > Gammaproteobacteria > Burkholderiales > Burkholderiaceae > Cupriavidus. Next base: position 15,280 of record JYOD01000023.1, on the reverse strand, counting down.
GTGCCTGTCGCGCCGATGCTGGACAAGCTGGGTGAGACGCAGCGCGGACTGAGTAGTCTCGCGGCGCAGCTCGCCAGTCTGGATGACTCCGATCTCATCGTGCTGGAGCGCCGCGTGGCGCGTGCGGAGCAGCTATTGGACGGCCACCACCGCCTATCCAATACCGCGTCACGCTCAGCGGGCGAAGCGGCGGGCCGGGCGCGTGGCTTCGAAACGAACATCGCTGACGCCGAGACTAAGCTTGTTGGGTGCCAGGACGGCGTGAGGCAGGTCAACGCCCGCGTGGCTGAAGTGATCCGGCTCAATCCGCACTTCGATCCGCTCCGGCTGGGCCAGCGCGCCCGGGAAGCGGCCAAGGAGCAGACCTCCGCGTCCTTCGATGGACGGCGGCGCCAGCAAGCCGGCCTCTACCGCCAGGAGCGCGAGGCATTCGAGCGGAAACTGGAGGCACACAATCTCTTGTCTTCCTCGCTCGATGAGCGGGTCGACTTTCAGCCTTGCCAGTCGACGCAGGGGGAGTACGAGTGGCAAGCCTATGGCGGCGTACCCGCCGCCCGGCGGCAGATCTCGGCCATGCTCGAACGGCTCGACCAAGTGCGCATTCTCAACAACACCAGCGAGCTGCGGGGCGCCGAGAAGAGCTTCAACAATACCTTCAGTACGCATTTCGCGCTGGCCGTACGCACCGCGGTGGAGCAGGGCATCGATCCGCTCAAGCGGCTCAATGAGAAGCTCAAGCGCCTGGCATTCGGCGAAGACCGTTTCGAGATCGAATACGGGCAGATGGTCAAGGAGTACAAGAAGTACTTCGACCTGTTCCAGGAACTGAACCGGCTGGCCGAGACGCAAACGCCGGTGGATCTGTTCTCGGCGGCCGAAGGCGTGCTGTCCGCCGACAGCGTCGTGGCGCTGGACGACATCAAGCTGCTATTGCTCGACACCAACCGCGACCACGCGTTGCGGCGACTGAAGGACATAGCGGACTACCGCAACTATCGCCAGTATGACATCCGCAAGTATTCGGAAGATGGACGCGAGGCGTCCTTGGCGAGAATGGCGACGTTCTCGGGAGGCGAGCTGATGACGCCGGCCTATCTCGTACGGGCCGCGGTGCTGGCCCAGGCATTTCGCCAGTTCGAGAAGACGCCGAGCCTGAAGCTCATGATGATCGACGAGGCCTTCGACAAGATGGACGAGGGTCGCACCGCCGCCGTGATGCGCTATCTCAATGAGAATCTTGGCCTGCAACTGGTGGTTGCCATGCCGTCCCGCGCGTCCGGCCCCCTGCTCGAGTTGTTCAGTTTCGAGCATCGCTTTTCCCTGATGAAGGTGGAGGGGCTGGCCGGGGAACTCGACAAGATTACCGAGGTGGACAGCTCCCTGTTGAAGGCCGACCGGCTGCATGCCCTCTGGACTGAGCGCCGGGAGGCGGTGCGGCGTGAAGCGACATGGCAGTTCGACTTGCAGGAGGCACGCAAGCAGCTGGTCTCGGACATGGGGACATGAGCGCCGACGGCATTCCGGGGCGCCGGCCGGCCGCCCTTACCGCGTTGCTGAATGCGCTGGTGGACCGCATCGAAGCGAAGCCGTTTGCCGAGAGGCGCCGCGATATCAGCTTCCCGTTGAGTGCTGGGACGTGGCCGGAGTTTTTCGCGATCGCCCTCCACGGCGAACGCATGTTCGTGTGGCGCGCCCTGGAAGCGCTGCAGGCGCAGCCCGGCTTGGCGCTGGTGCTCGACCAGCGTCGCGGCCAGCGGGATCTTGATATCTGGGAGCGCTCACCGAAGCTCGTCATTGCCGCGCAAGCGGAAGCGTTTCTTCGCGACGAGACGGGGCGCCAGGCCAGTGCCGTGGTGGCCTGGATGGCGCAGTGGCGGCAGGCTGTGCCGGCGCGCTTCGGCAGCGCGGCGCTGTGCGAGCGGCTGCTGTCCCGTCCGATCCTCATCCTGCCACGTTCACCGGAGCAGGTGCTGGAGCGCCTCGCGGGCATCCCGGCGCTTGCCGGCGAGAACCTCATGCTCCATGAGGTGGCAAGCCGGCAGTTCTGGGGCTTGTCAAAAATTCTCAACGGCCAGCAGGAGACCATTGCCCTGTTGCTTGACACGGATGTCTGCCCCTTTCCGGACAGGCCGGTGCAACTGCTGGTAGCCGCCCGTACAGCCGATCCGGCTGCCCCGCTCCTGTTTGTGGAAAATGCCGCAACGTTCGAATCGATGGCGGCGGGGAGGCTGAGCGCCGCCGAAGGTTTTCTCCTGATATACGCATCAGGATACAGGGCGAGCGCGAGGCGGCTGCGCCAGCCGGGTGGCAGCTCAGTTTATTTTGCCCCGGGCGTGTTTGAGCGGAATGCGGCATTGGCGCGTAGCTTTCTTGCATGGCTGCATGGCACCGACGTCATGCGCCCGGTTCATTTCTGGGGCGACCTGGATTTTGCCGGGATGGATATTCTCAAGGAGTTGCGCGTGGTATTCCCAGGCGCGCAAGCGTGGCAGGCTGGCTACGAGGCGCTGCTTGCACGCCTGCTCGCGGAGGAGTCCCACGCGCCGGATGAAGCAAGGAAGTCGGGCCAGACCGATCCGGGCCTTACCGGCTGCCGTTATGCGGATGAAGTGCTGCTGCCAGCACTACGCAGGTTGGGCCGATTTGTCGACCAGGAGAGTCTGTAGCGTCTCGGCTACGAATAGGCGGTGTCAAATTAGCCAAAGTATCAACCAGTTCTGGCCACTCCTGGGGGCGCTGACCGGCGAGCCGCTGGCGGAGCTGCCTTACGCGGAGCGGCTGGTGCGGCTGCTGTCCCACCGCATCGGCGTGTGGGACGTGCTCGGCGCCTGCGTGCGCGAGGGCAGCCTGGACAGCAATATCCGCCACCCGCAGGCCAACGACTTCGTGCGGCTGAAGGCACTGGCGCCAGAGTTGCAGCGGGTGGGCTTCAACGGCGGCACCTCGGGACGCTTCGCGCAGCAGTTCGCGGCGGCCGGCTACGAGACGGTGGTGTTGCCATCGTCGAGCCCCGCCCATGCGGCGCGCAACTTCGCGCAGAAGCTGGAGTTGTGGCGCGCGCTTCTGTCACAATCGCGGCCATGAATCACGGTGGCACGCCGCCGTCCAACGCTATGCAGGTAGATCGACAATGCCATACCTAGGAATTGGTTTTCACGTCATCGTCGCGGTGTTCTTTGCCGTGCATGCGGTGCGCACGCAGCAGAACATGTACTGGCTGCTGATCCTGTTTGCCTTCCCGGGGCTGGGCAGCGTGGTGTATTTCTTCGCCATCTACCTGCCCGGCCTGCGCCAGACGCGCGGTGCGCGGGCCGCCACGCGCGCCATCGGCCAACTGGTCGACCCCAACCGCGCGGTGCGCGAGGCGCGCGACGCATTTGACCGGGCGCCCACCGTCGATCATCGCATGCGCCTGGGCGCCGCCTTGCTGGATGCCGGCGACCCCAAGGCCGCGCTGGAACACTACGAGGCCGCCGCCAGCGGCCCGTTTGCCACCGACCCGGCGCTGCTGCTGGGCCTGGCGCGCGCGCAGTTCGCCACCGGCGGCCATGCCGCCGCCGTGGCCGCGCTGGAACGCCTGTTCGCCGCCCAGCCGCAGGGCCGCCAGCAAGCCGATCCCGCCTTGTTGTATGCGCGCGCGCTGGCCGCCTCGAACGCGCCGGGCACGCGAGCTGCATTCGAGCAGGCGCTCACCTGCGCCAGCGACGCCGCCGCGCGCTGCCTGTTCGCCGACTGGCTGACGGCGCAGGGCACGCCGGCCGACCGCGAGCGCGCCCAGGCGCTGTACGCCGAGATCGTGCACGACGGCAAGCACTGGCCTCGCCACGCCCGCGAGCACAACAGCGAATGGCTGCGGCGCGCCCAGAGCGCGCTCGGCAAAGCGTGAGCTGAACGAACCGGCGCGGACCTTCGCATCGCGGGGCCATCGCCAGCCGCCGTATTACGTGCCACCTATGCGGGCGGCATATCGACTTGTTTTCTCCTGACCACCATGACTCTTCTCAAACGCAAATCGATCGAAGCCGAGGCCTCGCGCCGTCCCGCGCGCGGCACGCGCAGCCGCGACGGCGCGCAGGCAGCGCCGCGCGAGGAAAAACGCATGACGCCGCGCTTCGCGCCGGTGACATTCTCCGAAATGGAAGGCGTGCGCTACCTGCATTTCGGTACCGAATGGGTGCAGGGCGCGATGCGCCTGCGCAAGCCCGATGCCATCGAGCTGGAGTATGCGCAGCAGATGATGGCTTGGCTGCTGTTCCTGTCGCCGTCGGCGCCGGATTTCCACGTGGCGCAACTGGGTTTGGGCGCGGCCGCGCTGACCAAGTTCTGCCATCGCCAGTTCAGCCGCGCGCGCGTTACCGCGGTGGAGCTGAATCCGTCCGTGATCGTGGCCGGGCGCAGCATGTTTGGCCTGCGCGAGGACGACGAGCGCCTTAGCGTGCGTGAGCAGGATGCCTGGGACTACGTGATGGACGGCGCCCACACCGGCGCTCTGGATGTCCTGCAGGTCGACCTCTACGATGCCACCGCGCGCGGACCGGTGCTGGACACGACAGCCTTCTACAAGGCCTGCCGCCGCGTGCTGAAAGCACCGGGCGTGATGACCATCAACCTGTTTGGCGATCACGACAGCTTTCCCAAGAACATCGTGCGGATCTGCGAAGCCTTCGATAACCGCGTGCTGGTGTTTCCCGAGGTGCACGACGGCAATGTCATTGCCCTGGCCTTCAACGGCCCGGCGATCGATGTGTCGTGGGATGTGCTGGAAGCGCGCGCCAAGGTGGTGGAGGACAGCACCGGCCTGCCCGCGCGCGACTGGGTGAAGAAACTGCGGGCGGCGAATGCGCGGCAGGAGGACGGGTTGCGGATCTGAGGCGGCTGCCTTGCCGCTTGCGGCGCCGGCCCTGGCCGTCGGCGCCGCAAGCAAAGAGCGCTTCAGCGCTCTGCCTTACTGCTTGTGGAAGAACTGGGCGAGCGACCATTCGTCGGTACGCGCTTCATACTTCAGATCCTTGCGCATTGCCCACATCGCCAACTGGCTATGTGAAGGAACAATGGCATGATCCGCCAGCGCAAACTTGGCCGCGATCCGCGCATTTTCCTCCCGCGCCTTGTCGCTGCTCACCGTGGTCAGCGATTTCTCAATCAGCTGGTCGAGCTGCGTATTGCTGTACTTGCCCCAGTTCCACGTTCCGTATCCCGTCTTGGGGTTTGGCGTCCCGGTGATCGAGCGCAGCGCCACGTCGGCCGCCGCCGACCCCCAGCCCAGCATCTCGAACGCAAAGTCTCCCTGGCGCGCGCGCGTGAAGTACGCGGCCACTGGCAGCGTCTCCACCTTGGTCTGGATGCCGATGCGCGTCAGCATGCTAGCGGTAGCCTGCGCCACCGCGGCATCGTTCAGGTAGCGGTTATTGGTCGCGTGCAGCGTCAGGCCAAAGCCATCCGGATAGCCTGCCTCGGCCAGAAGCTTCTTCGCGCCTTCGGGGTCATAGGCCTCGGGCTTGGTGCCGGGATGGCCAAAGATCTGCGGCGAGACGATCGAGGAGGCCGGCACGGCCAGGCCCTCCATGATGCGGTTGACGATGGCGTCGCGGTTCAGTGCCTTGCTGATCGCGGCGCGCACGCGCGCGTCCTTGAACGGGTTCTTGCCGAGCGGCTTGCCGGCCTTGTCGGTGACGAAGGGCGGGTTGTCGCGCGACTGGTCCATCTGCCAGAAGATGGTGCGCCACGAGACCTGCTGCTCGATGCGGAACTTGGGGTTCTGCCTGAGCTTGGCCACGTCGGCGGAGGGCACGCTTTCGATCACGTCCACGTCGCCGGACAGCAGCGCCGCACTGCGCGCGCCGTTGTCGGTGATGATGCGGAAGATCGCACGATCCCATTCGACCTTGGGACCCCAGTAGTCGGGGTTCCTGGCCATCACGATTTCCTGCCCGCGCGCGAAGCGCACGAACTTGAAGGGGCCGGTGCCGATCATTGCCTTGCCCGAATCGAAGTCGGCCTGGGTCAGCGTGGCCGCGATCTTCTTCGGCATGATCGGCACGCTGTTGAGGTCGTTGGCCAGGTTGGCGTAGTTGGGCACGCTCATGGTGAGGCGCACGGTGAGCGGGTCGGGCGTGTCGATGCGCGCGATCGGCTTGGTGTAGCTGGTGAAGGAGCCGGGGCTATTGGTGAGTTTGTCCGGGCGCTCCAGCGAGGCCTTGACGTCTTCGCTGGTGAACGGCGTCCCGTCATGCCATTTCACGTTGGGGCGCAGCTTGATTTCCCAGGTGATGGCGTTGACCGGCTTCCATGACAGCGCCAGGCCGGGGATGTAGCGGGCGTTCTTGTCCATGAACACCAGCGACTCGAAGATGTGCAGGGCGATGGCGTTGTTCGGTCCGGCGTTGTTCCACTGCGGGTCCATCGAGGTCACGTCGGCGGACAGGCCGATGCGCAGGTCTTCGGCCTGCGCCGCGCCGGCGGGCAGCAGCATCAGCGCGGCGCCGCCGAGCACGAGTGCGGCGCCGGCTTGCAGCAGCGCGCGGCGCGGCATCAGGGCGGCAAGGACGTCAGGCGGGCTTGACGGAGCGCCGGCAGGGCGATCTGCGGCGTGGGCTGGAAGGCTGCGGCTACGGCGTGTTGCGGGCATCGGGATGCGCTCCTCGTACGGGCCGGCCCTCGGATGGGGAGGGCGTCGGCGGGTTCTCAGATGGGGTGGCGGGTCCGGCTTACCGGCCTGAATCTCCACCCGGCTGCCCGCATTGTGCCGCCAAAACGACATCGGTGTGCGATACGGGCGTCATATGCTTATGCTCCCAGCAAGGGGTGGCGCATGTCCATGGCTTGCGCCGCCTGCTTGTCCCCGGGGCCTGCCCGCAGCCGGTAGAATCCCGCCCATGTTCGCCAACTCCCGCACCATCACCTCGGCCCAGGCCGATGTCCACGACCACCTCGCGGCGCGTGTCGCCCGCCACCTGGCTGAGCCCTTTCGCAAGCCGATCGGCGAGCCCAGCCGGCGCGCGCTCGATCTTGCTCTGCAGCAATGGCAGCAGGCCGGCGCCGCGCCGCTGATCCTGGACGCAGGCTGCGGCGTGGGGGAGAGCACCTTGCGCCTGGCCACGGCGTTTCCCGGTCATTTCGTGATCGGCGTGGACCAGTCGGAGAAGCGGCTGACCGGCGGCAAGGACTGGTGGGAAGGGCCGATGCCAGCCAATTTCGCCTGGGCCCGTGCCGACCTGGTCGATGTCTGGCGGATGCTGCAGGCGGATCGCATCCCTGTTGCGCGCCATTACGTGCTGTATCCCAACCCCTGGCCCAAGATCGGCCACCTCGGGCGGCGCTGGCAGGGCCATGCGGTGTTCCCGGCGCTGGCTGCGTGCGGAGACTATCTGGAGTGCCGCAGCAACTGGCCGGTCTATATCGATGAGTTTGCCCAGGCACTGGCGCTGGTCGGCCGGCCGGCACGGGTCGAGCCCTGGCGGCCGGCCGAGGCCATCACGCCGTTCGAGCGCAAGTACGCAGCTTCCGGTCATGCGCTGTGGCGCTGCGTGAGCGAGCCCGCGGCAACCTGACACCGGGAGCCGGAAAACAAAACGGCCCGCGCAAGGCGGGCCGTCGGTCAGGCGGGTGAAGAAACGCTCAGTGGAACAGCGGTTGCTGCGTGGGCGCGTCTTCCGGCAGTTCGGCGTGCACGATCTCGCCCGAGCGGTCCGCGTAGAGCGGCGTGCCGCAGTCTTCGCAATACTCGGGGTCGAACAGCGCGGCGTGGCGGAATATGTCTTCGACCCCCGCGTTGCGCAGTTCCTCGCAGATCTGCTCCAGCGGGTTGTCCTTCTCGCTGGCGTCGATCTCGCCGGACTCGCGGCCATACACCGGCCAGACTATGCCGTAGATCACATCCTTCTCGCCGCGCATGGTAAAGCCGACGCGGTACTCCTCGACTTCCTCCTCGCCGAAGGCCGCCACCACGGCGGCCATCTGGCCGGCGGGCACGTCCAGCGTGCCGCACAGGTAGTTGACGGCGGCGCGCACGGTGAGCGGGCGGATGCTCTTGTCGGACTCGCGGCAGGACAGGAAGAAGGCGTCGGGCAGCAGCAGCTCGAACTCGCAGCCGGGCATCAGCAGCGCGATCGAAGGCTGGACCTGGGTGCGCCATTGCTCCAGGCACACCGTGCGCTCGGCATGGTGCTCCTTGGCGTCCTCCTGCCAGCGGAACAGCGCCTGCTCGTGCGGCGCCACCACCACGGCCAGCAGGTAGCGCGGATCGGCCAGGATCGGCGCGGTCTCCGGCAGGTCGCGCAGATCGACCTTGGGCGTGGTGCCGGCCATGGCGGCCGAAACCAGCTTGTAGGTCAGGGCAAAGGTATCGCTGTGCGTGCGCGGCAACTGGTCGATGCTGTACAGGTAGGGCGACAGCGCCATCTTGGTATTGGTCGCCAGCACATGCGCCTGCATGTGCACCGCCAGGGTCTGCGACAGCTCGGGCTTGAGCGCACCGGACGGGATGGCGTAGCGGGTGTGGGCCAGGATGGGGGCGGCGATCAGCAGGGCGTCGTAGCTGACGCCGTCGATTTCGACGGTGGCCGACTCGGCCAGGGTCTCGGCTTGTTCTGCGAGCACGTCGGAGGCGTCGGCGTTGTGCTTGAACAGGTGTTCGAGCGCAGCGTCGAGCGCGGACTGGCTGCCGTTCTTCAGGAGCCGGCCCAGGCGCTGCGAGAGCCGCCGCTCCCAATACCCATCCTCCATGCGGCTGCCCGAGGCATCGAGCGCAAGCGCATCGGCCACCAGACGCTCGGCGTCAGGCGAAAGACGTTGGGAAGCCTTGGGGCGAAAACCTGCCATAAGTCGAAATCATCCGTTTTTCGGTAAAACGGTATTCTACTCGCTGCGTTGACAAAAAAAGCCGCCAGGTGCCGGGCGGCTGTTTTGCGTGATGCCGGACAGGCTTGCGCGGGCCTCGAAGCGGCGGGGCTGTTACTTCTGCGCGGGCGCTTGCGGGGTCTCCGGCGCGTGGGTTTCCACGCCGTGCTGCTCGCCGCCCATCGAAATGTCGCCGCCCTTGGACAACATATAGAGTGCCGCGCCGGCGATGACGACGAATGCGATGAAAATCTTTGCCATGGTGTCTCCTGTGCGTTTGAGGCGGGCAGGCCGACATGGCTGCCCTGCGCGATGCTGTGTCTTGTTGTTGCATCGGAGTGTGGCAGGGCAGGCTTGCGTGGAACTTACACCGGGGCAAGCCTGGGTCAAGCGGCGGTGGCTGCGCTTTTAGCCCGGCTGCCGGGCTCGCCGGGCGCTGTGGCAGGTAAGCGCTGCCGCAAAGAAAAACGCCGCTGGCCATGTCCTCCATAGAGGCGCACGGCCAGCGGCGTCGCCCCAGAGCCCCTGAGGGCCCCGGGCTTGCCGGTCAGGCGGCCAGCAACTGACGCAACACGAACGGCAGGATGCCGCCGTGGTTGTAGTAGTCGACTTCGATCGGGGTGTCGATGCGCAGCAGCACCGGCACGCGCTGCACGTCTCCGTTGGCGCGCTTGATCACCAGCGTCACGTCCTGCTGCGGCTTCAGGTCGCCTTCGATGCCTTCGATGTCGAACGTCTCGTTGCCGATGATGCCCAGCGTCTGCACGCTGTCGCTGCCTTTGAACTGCAGGGGCAGCACGCCCATGCCGACCAGGTTGGAGCGGTGGATGCGCTCGAAGCTGCGCGTGATCACGGCCTTCACGCCAAGCAACTGGGTGCCCTTGGCGGCCCAGTCGCGCGACGAGCCGGTGCCGTACTCTTCGCCGCCGAACACCACGGTGGGCGTGCCTTCGGCGATGTATTTCATGGCGGCGTCGTAGATCGACATTTCGTCGCCGGTAGGCTGGTGCAGCGTGACGCCGCCTTCCACGCGCGAGCCATCGGCCTTGACCGGCAGCATCAGGTTCTTGATGCGCACGTTGGCAAAGGTGCCGCGCATCATGACCTCATGGTTGCCGCGGCGCGAGCCGTAGCTGTTGAAGTCCGCCTTGAGCACGCCGTTGGCCAGCAGGTACTTGCCTGCGGGCGACGATTCCTTGATCGAGCCAGCCGGCGAGATGTGGTCGGTGGTCACGGAGTCGCCAAAGACGCCGAGCGCGCGCGCATCGCGCACGCTGGCCTGGGTCGCGGCCGGTTCCATGCCGAAGCCCTCGAAGAAGGGCGGCTCGGCGATATAGGTGGACTTCGGCCAGTCGTAGACCTGGCCCTTGGTGCCCTTGACCTTGGCCCACAGCTTGCTCGGCTTCTTGACCTGCTCGTAGTTGACCTTGAAGACTTTGGCGTCCATGGCGTACTTCATCAGCGCATGGATTTCTTCCGAGGTCGGCCAGATGTCGCCGAGGTAGATCTCGCGGCCGCCCTTGCCCGTGCCCACCGGCTCGGTCATCAGGTCGCGCGTCACGTTGCCGGCGATGGCGTAGGCCACCACCAGCGGCGGCGAGGCCAGGAAGTTGGCGCGGATATTCGGGTGGATGCGTGCCTCGAAGTTGCGGTTGCCCGACAGCACGGCGGCCGCAATCAGGTCATTCTTGGTGATCGCTTCGTTCAACTCCGGCGTCAGGTCGCCGGCGTTGCCGATGCAGGTGGTGCAGCCGTAGGCGGTCACGCCAAAACCCAGCTTGTCCAGGTAAGGCAGCAGGCCGGCGGCCTCCAGGTACTCCGTGACCACGCGGCTGCCGGGGGCGAGCGACGTCTTGATGTGCGGCGCAACCTTGAGGCCGGCTTCCACCGCCTTCTTGGCCAGCAGGCCAGCGGCCAGCAGCACGCTCGGGTTGGAGGTATTGGTGCAGGACGTGATGGCGGCGATCAGCACATCGCCGCTCTTCACGTTGACGCCGTCCGTCGTGGTGTAGGTCTTGTCCAGTTCGGCGATGTCCTTGTTGAACCCGTTCTCGGCGGTCGGCTTGGCGAACAGCGAGGCAAAGGTGGACTTGACGTTGCCAATCTCGATGCGGTCCTGCGGGCGCTTCGGGCCGGCCAGCGAGGGGGCCACGGTGCCGAGGTCCAACGTGACCACGTTGGTGTAGTCGATCTCCCCGGCCTTGGGGATGCCGAACATTTTCTGGGCGCGGAAATAGCCTTCGAAGGCGGCGATTTCTTCTTCGGTGCGGCCGGTGCCCTTGAAATAGTCGATGGTCTTCTCGTCAACCGGGAAGAAGCCCATGGTGGCGCCGTATTCAGGCGCCATGTTGCCGATGGTGGCACGGTCAGGCAGCGCCAGGCTGGCGGTGCCTTCGCCGAAGAACTCGACGAACTTGCCGACCACTTTCTCGCGGCGCAGCATTTCGGTGATGGTGAGCACCAGGTCGGTCGCGGTCACGCCTTCGCGCAGGCGGCCCTTCAGTTCCACGCCGACCACGTCGGGCGTCAGGAAATAGACCGGCTGGCCCAGCATGCCGGCTTCCGCCTCGATGCCGCCCACGCCCCAGCCCACCACGCCGATGCCGTTGATCATAGTGGTGTGGCTGTCGGTGCCGACCAGGGTGTCCGGGTAGTACACGCCGTCCTTCTTGTGCACGCCGCGCGCCAGGTATTCCAGGTTGACCTGGTGCACGATGCCGAAGCCCGGCTGCACCACGCCGAAGGTGTCGAAGGCCTGCATGCCCCACTTCATGAACTGGTAGCGCTCGTTATTGCGCTGGAATTCCAGTTTCATGTTCAGGTCCAGCGCATTCTTTTCGCGGAAGTGGTCGATCTGCACGGAGTGGTCGACCACCAGGTCCACCGGCACCAGGGGCTCGATCTTCTTCGGGTTCTGGCCCATCTTCTCGGCCACGTTGCGCATGGCCGCCAGGTCGGCCAGCAAAGGCACGCCGGTGAAATCCTGCAGCACCACGCGCGCCACCACGAAGGGGATCTCGTCGACGCGCTCGGCGACGGGCTTCCAGTTGGCAAGCTGCCTGACGTGTTCTTCAGTGACCTTCTTGCCGTCGCAGTTGCGCAGTACCGATTCCAGCACGACGCGAATCGATACCGGCAGGCGCTCGACCGCTACGCCGAGTGCCTTGCCCAGTTGCGGCAAGGAATAGAACTGACCCTTGCCGGACGGGCCGGTCTTGAATTCTTTCAGAGTCTTATTGAGATTGTGGGGCATTGCCTTACTCCAATCGAAGGATGGTGCGGACTAGCTTGTGGACTCGTAAATCTGCGTTTCGCCGCTGGCGGCCGGTGAAACAAGCCCGCCTCGCGGCGCCCGGCGCCCTGGAGGCGCCGTTGTTCATGCCTACTGCCTGCTGCTTGTGTTGTGCTTTCTTGTTTTTTTGCTGATTGATTCTTGCTGATCTGCGTTGCTGCTGCGTGGCATTACCAATGTACGCGCCGCGTGGATTTTAGGGCAAGCCGGCAGGCCCCGTCAGCCTGCCAGGCCCAGTTCATCCGTTTTTTTCCGCGGCTCAGATCACGTACAGGTCGACGTACTCGTTGACCGGCATCGCTTCCAGGCGGGCCCGGTCCAGCGACACGGCCAGGATGGCCTGCTGCTGCCTGGCCGGGAAGCGGCGCGCCAGGTTGGTCTTGAACTTTTCCACCAGCAACGGGATGCCATCGTCGCGGCGGCGCTTGTGGCCGATCGGGTATTCCACGACCACTTCCGGGAGCACCGTGCCGTCGTTCAGTTCCACGGTCAGCGCATTGGCGATCGAGCGCTTTTCCGGGTCGTGGTAGTCGGCCGTGAACTGCGGGTCTTCCACGCACACGATCTTGTCGCGCAGCGCGTCGATGCGCGGGTCTGCCGCGACCTTGTCTTCATAATCCTCCGCGGTCAGGCGGCCGAACAGCAGCGGCACCGCCACCATGTACTGGATGCAGTGATCGCGGTCGGCCGGGTTGGCCAGCGGGCCCTTCTTGTCGATGATGCGGATGCAGGCCTCATGGGTGCGGATGCTGACCTTCCCGACGTCGGCTGCCGTCTTGCCTGCGGCGGCCAGCTGGCCGTGCAGGGTCATGGCGGCTTCCACTGCGGTCTGCGAGTGGAATTCAGCGGGGAAGGAAATCTTGAACAGCACGTTCTCCATCACGTAGGAGCCGTACGGGCGCTGAAACTTGAAGGGCTGGCTCTTGAACAGCACGTCGTAGAATCCCCAGCCCTTGGCACTGAGTACCGAGGGATAGCCCATCTCGCCGGTCCTGGCGATCAGCGCCAGGCGCACGGCGCGGCTGGTGGCGTCGCCCGCGGCCCAGCTCTTGCGGCTGCCGGTGTTGGGGGCGTGGCGGTAGGTGCGCAGCGACTGTCCGTCGACCCAGGCGAGGGACACGGCGTTGATGATCTCGTCGTAGGTCAGGCCCAGCATCTGCGCGACGACAGCGGTGGATGCCACCTTGACCAGCACCACGTGGTCCAGGCCGACCTTGTTGAAGGAGTTTTCCAGCGCGATGCAGCCCTGGATCTCGTGGGCCTTGATCATGCCGGTGAGCACGTCCTTCATGGTCAGCGGCTTGCGCCCGGAGGCCACATTGCTGCGCGAGAGCCAGTCGGCGGTGGCGAGGATGCCGCCGAGGTTGTCCGAGGGATGGCCCCATTCGGCCGCCAGCCAGGTGTCGTTGAAATCGAGCCAGCGGATCATGGCGCCGATATTGAAGGCGGCCTGGACCGGGTCGAGCTGGAATTGCGTGCCGGGCACCTTGGCGCCGTTGGGGACCATCGTGCCGGGCACGATCGGGCCCATCAGCTTGGTGCAGGCCGGGTATGACAGGGCTTCCAGGCCGCAGCCGAGGGTGTCGATCAGGCAGTTGCGGGCCGTGTCGTAGGCAAGCGCGCTCTTGATCTGATAGCGGGTGACGTAGTCGACAATGTCGACCAATACCTTGTCAGGTTCCGGGCGAACGTTTGGAACGTGTGCAGACATGGGGTCCCCTTGGGTATTTGTGCTTCCTGGTGCCCATGGACATGGCCGGGCGAGGCCCGGCTATGTCACCCTGTTACTGCTTCTGCGCGGCATCGGCTGCCGGGGCCGGCGGGGCGACCAGCAGGGGGGTGGCGACCGGGGCACGCAGTGCGCCTGCCTGGGTCGGCGCCGAGCCGCCAGCCTGCATGTCCGCGGTCTGGCACTCGTCGGCCAGGCGCTGGCCGGCGTTCTTGTTGAACAGCATGGCCTTGCTCGGGATCACGACCAGGTCCAGGCCGGAGCGGGCGTCGAAATAGCGGTCGGCGCCGGTCACGGTGGACAGGCGCGGCAGGCGGTATTCCTTGCCCTCCCAGTTCACGGTGATGACTTCGTCACGCTGCATATTGCCGCCGATGTACAGGACATGGCCCAGTTCGCACTGCCATTTTTCGCCATGCGGCACGGCAGCGGTTTCAGTGGCTGCCGCCTTCTTGGCCGGGGCCTTCTTGGCCGGGGCCTTCTTGGCGGGAGCAGCCTTCGTGGCCGGATCCTGGGCGGTCGCGACGCCGGCGGCGGTCAGCGTGAATGCGCCGATACAGGCGGCGAGGACAAGATGCTTCATTCTGTGGGTTCCTTCTGGAGTTGGGTCAAAGGCGGTGGATTGCCGGCTGAGGCCGACAGACACATATCCGCCGCTATTCTCTACGATTTGAAAGTCAGGGCGTAGTACCCCTACCATCGGTTACACAATTGGGCGTCGCGGCGGGCCCCATCAAGCCTGTTTTGCTTCATGGTAGGACGGTTCTCCGCTTATTTACGCTTGCCGATCGGCACGAACTTCAGGTTCTCCGGCCCGGTGTAGTTGGCGCTGGGGCGGATGATCTTGTTGTCGATGCGCTGCTCGATGATGTGGGCAGCCCAGCCGGAGGTTCGCGCGATCACGAACAGCGGCGTAAACATGGCGGTCGGCACGCCCATCATGTGGTAGCTCACCGCGCTGAACCAGTCCAGGTTGGGGAACATCTTCTTGATGTCCCGCATCGTGGTTTCCAGCCGCTCGGCGATGTCGAACATCTTGGTCGAGCCGGCGTCCTTTGACAGGCGCCGTGCCACGTCCTTGATGATCTGGTTGCGCGGGTCGCTGATGGTGTACACCGGGTGGCCGAAACCGATCACCACTTCCTTGTTTTCCACGCGGCGCACGATGTCGGCCTGGGCTTCATCGGGGCTGTCGTAGCGCTTCTGGATCTCGAACGCCACTTCATTGGCGCCGCCGTGCTTGGGGCCGCGCAGCGCGCCGATGGCGCCGCAGATCGACGAATACATATCCGAGCCCGTGCTGGCGATGACGCGGCCGGTGAAGGTGGAGGCATTGAACTCGTGCTCGGCGTACAGGTTGAGCGAAGTGTGCATCGCACGTTCCCACTGCGCCGACGGTTTCTGGCCGTGCAGCAGGTGCA
>JYOD01000228.1 GCA_000955785.1 Burkholderiaceae bacterium 16 | reverse complement strand
GTTTAATCTGAACAGCGCCGAAACTGCGAAGTACTGGGCGTTGAGCCGACGGGGGCTGACGCGATGCTCCGGAGCTTTCAGGCTGGCCATGCAATTGAACTCGGGCGCACTTCTACCGTCGCCGACAGCCTCGCTCCGCCTATGGTGACGCCATACTCTTATCAGCTGTGCCGCACGCACCTCGATGACCTCGTTGCGATAGACGACGATTTGATTTGCGCTGGGCTCGCTCTTTTACAACAAGAGGCAAAGATCGCGGTCGAACCGGCCGGTGCGGCCGCGATCGCCGCAGCCTTGGGTCCATACAGAGCTCGGCTCGCAGGCAAGCGCGTAGCTGTCGTTATTTGTGGCGCAAATATCAACCCGCGTAGCTATGCGGACATGTTGATACGCGGGCTCAATTCGCTAGAGCGTCTAGAGAACGTTTGAAAGACATTAGCGGGCGCAGTCCAGTTTGGAAGGGCATCACATTGCTATCGACGGCAAGTGCGTGCGCGGCTCGCATGATGGCGAACAAAGTGCGATTCATCTGGTGTCGGCCTGGAGCAGCAGCACCGGCTTGACGAGAAGTGGTTTGCCTGCCGCATCGACCCCATGAACGGCAAACACGGTCTTGGCCAGATCGATCCCCACGGTAACAATGGACATGGACTTCCCCTCCTGTGGTCTTACTCACCAGTCCGTAAATAAAGCGACAAAAGATGGAACCTTGTGACGCCCGTTTAGTCTCATT
>JYOD01000227.1 GCA_000955785.1 Burkholderiaceae bacterium 16 | reverse complement strand
GGTTCTGTCGCAGTAAGCGTGGGGTAGACTTTGCCGGTGTCGAACTCAACGCGTGCGGGCAACGGCCATGAACCCGGAGATTGCGAAGGTAGTGAAGCGTTTGCATTATCCGCTGGAGGTAATGCTGACCTGCGTGCGCTGGTATGTCGCTTATCCGCTGAGCCTACGTCATCTCGAGGAGATGATGGCCGAACGAGGCATCTCGGTTGACCATTCGACCGTGCACCGCTGGGCGCTGAAGTTGCTACCGGCGCTAAACAAATCTTTCGCCGCTCCAAGCGCCCGGTGGGGAAAAGCTGGCGCATGGACGAGACCTACATCCTGGTGCGCGGCCAGTGGAAGTATCTGTACCGGGCAGTCGACAAGGCGGGCAATACCATCGACTTCCTGCTGCGCGCCCAGCGTGACAAGACCGCAGCACGGCGGTTTTTCGAAAACGCCATCGCGCAGCACGGCCAGCCTGACACGGTGACCATCGACGGCAGCCCGGCCAACCTGGCCGCCTTGCACGACATCAACGCCGAACGTGAAGCGCTCATCAGGCGGAGCAAATACCTGAACAACATCGTCGAGCAGGACCATCGGGCCATCAAGCGACTGACTCGACCGATGCTCGGCTTCAAGGACTTTCGCTGCGCACGCATCCTGCTGGGCGGCATCGAGCTCATGCACATGATCGCAAAGGGCCAGATGAAGTGCCCGGATGGGAGCGCTACGTCCGCAGCAGAGCAGTTCTATTCGCTGGCCGCCTGACCCCGATTCACGTGGTAGGCCCGGCTGTTCCACCACGTCCTTACTGCGACAGAACC
>JYOD01000226.1 GCA_000955785.1 Burkholderiaceae bacterium 16 | reverse complement strand
CTTTTGCGGCGGCGATTTACGCGGATTAAAACGCCGCCGTCGCGCCGTTTGGCTCGGCAGCTGTAGGTTCGGCAGGCGGTCCAGGAAGGCCGCCTGGCGCCTTCCCGGCGGCTCCGGCGAGCCCCTATAGGGTGAAGGTGTTCATTCTTTATCGAACACCGGAGATTGATGGTGTGACCGAAGATGGCCAGTGCAGGCATCGATGTCATCTCCAACAGGACTGTCCTTCCGGACTTTGCATAGTACGGAAAGTGCTTGACAGCCAAGGAGAGTTACACCATAATCTTAAGTTCTCTGCGGAGAGGTGCCCGAGTGGCTAAAGGGGGCAGACTGTAAATCTGTTGGCTTACGCCTACGTTGGTTCGAATCCAACCCTCTCCACCAAGAATTGCAAAGCAGTAGTACCCGGCAGGTGTGGGTGAAGCAGAAAGCGTGGTAACCCGGCGGGTGTAGCTCAATGGTAGAGCAGAAGCCTTCCAAGCTTACGACGAGGGTTCGATTCCCTTCACCCGCTCCAGATTATCCGGGTTGCAGTTCTAAAAGCAGCAGTCAAGTTTCGCCCATGTGGCTCAGTGGTAGAGCACTCCCTTGGTAAGGGAGAGGTCGGCAGTTCGATCCTGCCCATGGGCACCAAATACCGCACTGGCAATATCGCTACCGACACAGGAGTCGCGAAATGGCAAAGGAAAAGTTCGA
>JYOD01000225.1 GCA_000955785.1 Burkholderiaceae bacterium 16 | reverse complement strand
ACGCTGGTCAGTACTTTTCCGTTCAGCCACGAGTCACGGGGTAAAACGCAAGCACCGGCTGTCGAGTTGTACGGCCGTTCAGCCACGAGTCACGGGGTCTAACGCCTACCAGTACTGATTGCCGAGCAAATCTGTGAATGGCGACTATGCGCCTAGTCAACCAGATGTGTGCTAGCCCGTCGAGACTGAAAAGCTATAACCCGCAGACCCGAGCGAAAGCGGCGGTCCTTACAAGTCCGCTCCTCGGGGAGCTTGATTGATAATTCTGTATAAGGTGATCGCAGGTTGTGCAATCATTGCTCAAAAGGGTGTACACCGCCCTTAGACGTCTTGGTATACGGACAACTGATGGACCCACGTTGCGAGTCCAGTAAATCAGGACGGGGATAATTGCGCGGTTTTGACTGCGGAAGGAAGCCAAGGCCCACCTAAAGTATGCTGCAAACATATGCAGATCCCCTGAGACAGAGTCGCTATCGTTATGTCTCCTTCCCGCGGTCAAGGCGAAACCGCAGCAAACTTCCTCAGACGCTGCCCTAACTGCGCAGTTAATAATTCTGGCAATTCGTCTCCACACTAGAAGTCGACGAACAACGAAGAGCGACGATGCCCGTTTCAGGTGGTCCTCAGCGTACGGCGGGACCTCTGAGAATTGGGATACAGGACCCAAAAGGCTGAAAGGGGGCAGTGAAGTCGGACGGACTCAACGCCCCTCTTTACAGCAAATACCAGCGGCCCTGACCCCGGGGAACAGTCGCATGACGAGGCAGTTTCCAGAAACGTGTATCACATCTAGGCATGGAATCTTATGCCAGCTAACGGAACAAGCTTTGTGCCATTCGGACCTACCGTAAGCCTATATTTCGTTTTTCTGAGACCTATCCGAGTTCAGTGCGACCGTACAGCTCTGGAACCCAAAGGTTCGTTTTTTTCTTGGTACCTATTCCTCCAGGAATTACTGACCATAGTGCTCGTACGCTAGTCTAGCCTAGTAAAACCACGATCAGCCGACGGTCTGGATGCCGACGCCCGTATACTGTGAGCAGCTTGGGCGGAAATGGAAGTAATC
>JYOD01000224.1 GCA_000955785.1 Burkholderiaceae bacterium 16 | reverse complement strand
AACATTGTTACTACACTTCACGGCCCCACAGGTACCTTGTTTCGCACTGAAAAGCTATGGTCGCATGAATGATGAGCGCGAGTCGCACGAATGACGATCTTCAACAATCCCTGGCGAGCATCTTTCTGACAAGAAAAATGCAATTAATCGCCAGAATTCCTGCCCCAACCTTAAATCGGGGTTTGGCAACCCAGGCCATCGGCCAGGGAGCGACGCGGCGTGAGGACCGAGAGGGCATGCGCGGGAGCCGGCACGCCATCGGCCTGTTTGTCGTCGAGGCCGGCATGCCCGGCTTCACGCGAGGGCGGAAGCTGAAGAAGATCGGGCTGCATGCGCAGGACACGGCGGAACTCTTCTTTGACAACGTCAGGATCCCGAAGGAGAACGTGCTCGGCGATCCGGCCAGGGGCTTCTTGTACATGTCGGAGCTGCTGGCCGAGGAGCGCCTGCAAGTCGCCATCGGCTCGATCATTTGCGCATGCGCCCAGGATCTCTTCGCAACTCCCGCAGCACGGTGTCGGCACTGGTGCGCAAGCCCAAGGCGTTAGCAAGCCGGGCTGCCGCCTCACCACCGAGGGCGTGGCCCAGCGCGTACAACGCCCGAGCCTGCGATCGCGTTCGACGTTGATGCCGACCGGCCAAGGCGTGGATGTTCTCGGCAAACGTACGACGGGGGCAGCCGGCGTTCACGCACTTGAAGCGACGCACCTCAACGGCGAGAACGACCCGCTGCTCGAGCATCGGTCGTTCTTCCAGACTGCGGACATAGCTGACGTGGAGTCGGTTACTCCAACGACGGCAGGAAGGACAAGGTGCCGCGCGAACCGTACTGCGGGCTTCGACAGTGATGGTCTCCCCTCGCGCGTGGCTGGAGACGACGCGCTTAGCCACACGGGCGAGAATACGATCGATCGCGCCGAGAACTTGGCTCATGGTAACGATCAACGTGGGGCCAGATCGGCCCGAAATCAAGCCCTCGACGCGGCCGTCACACAAAGTGCGGAAGACCCAATTTTCCTTTGGGCTACGTCAAAGCCGACTCGCGCGCGAGGCTGTGTCGGTCCTGAAACCACTCGCAGCGGGGATGGCCGTCTGTCCAACCTGCAATCGCCGGCTACGATGGCCGTTTGAGACGTGCTTTCTCCGCCTTGGCCAGATAGGAGTGCAGCTTCTTAAGGTGCTCGGACATCAACAGGGAGGCTTGCTCGACCTCGCGCGCCCGAAGGTGCTGCAGAATGCGGAAGTGCGTCTTAACGGTCGTCGGCAAGGGCACCGCATTGTCCCGCTGCAGTAGCGAGGAAACCAGGTCGGTAAGGGCGCCGACCAGCAGCACCATCACTTCGTTGTGTGTGGCCCGTGCGAGGACGCGATAGTAGTCCAGCAGTTGGGCTCGGCGCTCTATCAACTTCCCTTCCTTGGTGAGCGCCTCAGTCAACTCGATGCTGCGCTGTAGCGCGTCGAAGTCCGCCTCGGTGCCACGCATGCAGGCGAGGCGAATGACTGCGTCCTGAACGATGGCCCGACTCTCCGTCAGATCCTGGATCGAGATGCTGCCAAAACTCAGCAGGTCGTTCAGTGAGCTGGAGACCACGGACGAGCCAACCTGCGAGATGTAGGTTCCGCCCTTTGGACCTTTGCGCAGTTCGATCACGCCTGAACGCTCGAGGCTTCTCAGTGCCTCCCGGACTGCCGACCTGGAGGTTTGAAATCCCTCGGCGAGATCCCGTTCCGAAGGCAGCCTGTCGCCTGGCTTGAGGGCGCCGCTTGCCAGCTGCTCTTTGATCTTTTCGCAGATGTCCTCGAAGACCCGTGGCGGCCTGTCAGTCGTCGCGCTTGAATCTGGAGTTGGCACCATACCTGGAAATCGCACTGGATAGATAAGCAAAATGTGGGGCCGAGGATGAACAGCACTCTCTTGTCGCGCTGGCGCTACTCAGCAACTACGCCGGCAGCCTTGATCATGGCGGAGGTCTGCTGGCTTTCGGCTCGGATTGTATCAGCCAGCATCTTGCCATCGCCGGCTACAACGGTGAGACCCTTCGCATGGACTTGCTGCTCGACGAACACCGGATCCCTCAGCACTTCCGCTACGGCCGCCCGGATCTCTTTGACTACGGCGTCGGGCGTACCGGCCGGCGCAAACAGCGCATACCAGATCGAGCTCTTGGCATAGGGAAAACCTTGTTCCACCGTGGTCGGCACGGACGGGTACTGGCTCAGTCTGGTATCGGCTGCCACTGCCAGCGGCTTGAGCCTGCCGGACTTGATATGGGTTTCCATCACGGCGACGCTGCCGCTGGCAAGCTGCACGTCACCCGCGAGCAATGCAGTCAGATTCTGCGAGATGCCGTTGTAGGGGACATGCAGGAGTTGAATCTTCTCGTGATCGTTGATCGCGGAGAAGAGCAGGTGCGGCTGGCTGCCGTTCCCGTAGGAGCCGAAGTTCAGGCTGTCCGGCTTCTTCCTGGCCAGATCCACCAGCTCCCTGAGGGAATTTGCGGGCAGCTTGGCATTGGCCACGATCAACTGGTCGGCCTTGACCATCATGATGACCGGCGCAAAACTCGTCTCGGGATTGTACGGCAGCCTTTTGTACAGGAAGCGGTTCGAGACGACAGTCTGGTTCACCGTTGCCAGCAGTGTGTAGCCGTCTGCAGGCGCGCGCGCCACAAATGCCGCGCCAATCGCGGAGCCCGCGCCGGCCTTGTTATCCACGACGATCGGCTGCTTCCAGCGGGCAGTTAACCGACTTGTCATGGCGCGGACGAGGACGTCGATGCCGCCCCCGGCGGCGAACGGGACAATGACGTTGACGGGCTTTTCCGGATAGGCGGCCAGCACCGGCGCGGCAGCGAGCAGCAAGGCGCTGGATGCGAACAGCGTTATTTTCTTGAACATGTTGTCTCCTGATCTTCTTGTCCTGGTGCCGCCGGCAGTCCTTGCCTGCACCGGTTTATCGGACATCACGGCACGGTCGTCGCGACGCTGGCCACAAGGCCCGGTCCGTTCTAGTACGCACGTGGTGCAACGGCTTCACGTTCCTTGACGTCCAGACTCATTTCACCCACGCCCTGGATGGCAATCTTCAACGTATCGCCTGCCGCGAACGCTCCAACGCCTTCCGGCGTGCCGGTGGCGATGACATCGCCAGGCGACAGCGGCAGCACCGACGAGATCAACTCGATCAGCTCCGCCACGCCGACGATCATGTCCTGTGTTGACGCTTGCTGGCGCAGTTCGCCATTGACCCATAGCTGGTTGCTCAACCCGTGCGGATCGCCGACCTCGTCGGCCGTGACGATCCATGGCCCCAGCGGGGTGAAACCCTCAAAGGATTTGCGCATCGAGCGCTCTTCTTCCGCGACGCCGGGTTCGATACGCATGGTGGCGTCGATCAGGCAGGCATAGCCGAACACGTATTCCATGGCGTGTTCGCGCGGAACATCGCGACCCGCTTTCCCAATGATGATCGCCAGCTCGGATTCGTGATCGAAGCGCCGGGTGGAACCCTTGGGCAGGAAAATCGTACCGCCGGCCCCAACCAGGGAGCCGGGTGCCTTCAAGAAGAAGCCTTGTTCCCTGGCGCTACGGCCGCCCTTGGTGACGACGCGGTCCCCCAGTTCGCCGATGTGCTTGCGGTAGTTTGCCGGCGCGGCAAATACATGCGGCGGGCAGGGCGTGGCGGGAAGCAGGCGCACCGTATCCAGGCGTCGAGGGAGGCTTGCCGCGCGGCATCGCTTGAGTTCCTCCTGAACACTGTTCCAGTTGGCGATGAGCCAGTTCAACCGCTGCTGCGGAAAAGCGTCGATACCGGAAGGTACTACCGCGGTGACATCGTACAGTTGGTCTCCTTCCACCAGACCAATCCGGTAATCGTCGAACGATCCGATCTTCATGCCAGTTCCTCTCTGAAGTAACCCAATGATTTCAGTACCGGCAGATCGTTGACCTGCCACAGCAGGGCGTCTTGCACGCCGGTGTTCTCATGTGCGTGCCAATCCCATGGCGCAACCGTGAAGAGGTCGCCCGCGCACCACGCGAAGCGCTGGTCCCCGACGCGGGTCGCCCCTTCGCCGCGCATGACGTAGTAGAGCTTGCTGCCGGTGTGGCGCCGCTTCCGCCCGACAAAGCCGGACCGCAGCAGCTGCATCCGCATGGCGAGTGTTGACATGGCAGGGCCGCCGCCCAGCGGATTGCGATACTCGAGCACAACATCGTCATACGCATCACCCTGCATGCCCGCAGCGGCAGCAATAGCCTTCTCGGCAACGTCGAAAGGGTAGGCCAGCAGCGGGTTGGCGCCGCCGGCGCGAGGCTGCGCGCCGGGAGGCATCATCAAGCCGCTGCCAAACTGGCGCCAGCTCCAATCCGGCACCGTGTCCACCGGCTGCAGGCCATCCATGTGGGGTTCGAAGAACGTGGCCTCCAGCGCTTGCATCAGCGAGATATCAAGGACGTCGAGCCAGATCATCGGCTGGTCGCCCCGATGCACGTGATCGTGCCACGCCCACGATGGCGTCAGCACGAGATCGCCCGTGCGCATCGGATAGCACTCGCCATCCACCGTCGTCCATGCTCCCTCGCCTTGCATGATGAAACGCAGGGCGTTGGCAGTGTGGCGGTGCGCGGTGGCGACTTCG
Organism: Burkholderiaceae bacterium 16; assembly: GCA_000955785.1. Taxonomy (GTDB): domain Bacteria; phylum Pseudomonadota; class Gammaproteobacteria; order Burkholderiales; family Burkholderiaceae; genus Cupriavidus. Next base: position 3,443 of record JYOD01000224.1, on the reverse strand, counting down.
CCGGGCAGGATGACCTGGATCGACGCCCAGAACGTATTGGTGGTGCCGCGCGGCAGGCCGGGGTTGTGCAGCCGCAGTGTCCGGCGCGGCCCACCTGCGGTCAGGTCGACCTCCTGTCCGATGCGTTCCAGCAAGGGGGACAGATCCTCCCAGCGCCAATGCACGGACTGGGTCGCAGGCCGCGGGCCGCGCGTGAACAATGGGGGATCGTCTGGCTGGTGCACTCGGCAGTGGTACTTTGCCAGGTCCTGCTTCAGGGCACGTCTGCGATCCGCGTCCTGGCCGATGAGCTCGTCTGACATATCAGACCTCCGCCAGTTGGTAAGCGCGGCGCGGAACAGGACTGCCGGCGGCACCCATGCCTCGCACGACATCGACGATGCGGCGGGCATCTGCGGGGACAGTGTCGCCACGCCATGCCACCGAGCCATCCGGTCGTACCAGCACCAGGCGGCGTCCATAGATGGCCTGGGCTTCGCCTTGCGCGATCTCGGCCACCTCCAGCGGCAGACCGACCTCTGCAGCCGCCTGCGTGATGGCATCCACTCCGGGAGGATGATCGCCAAAGCGCAGTAGTACGTAATGCTTGCCGAAAAGGTCCAGCGTGGACTTTCCTTTGGAAAGCCACACGTGGGGCGCGCGCGATCCCGGCCTCGCGCTCTGCGTGTACCGTGCCACCTCGTTGGGCGGGGCGGGCGTGCCATCGGGGACGACGATCGGCGAATCCTCATAGACATAACCGAGATGGATGCCGATGGAGAACCATTCGCGCTTCATCATCTCCGTATAACGCGCACCGTACTCACGGCGTGCCGCATCGATATGCACGTTGTCGCTGTCGAAGATGGCCGCTTCGGGCTTGACCACCCGCGGCGACAGCATCCGCCGGAGATTCTCTCCGGCTTCTGTGACGTTGCGCACCGCGACGGGCCGCTGTTCATCCTCGTAGGAATCGAGCAGAAGGGGGCCGCCCCAGCCCTGCAGCGTGCCAGCCAGCTTCCAGCTCAGGTTGACCACATCGAGGATGCCCGTGTTCATACCGAAGCCGCCTGTCGGGGAGGTCAGGTGCGCAGCGTCGCCGGCGATGAAAACCCGTCCCTTGCGGTAATGGTCCGCCACCAGTTGCCGCCTGACCCAGGGCAGGACCGAGAGGATCTCGAAGTCGAACTCCCGTCCCACGGCTCGAACGATGGCGCGGCGGATCTCGTCCTCGCCGAGCGTGCGCTTTTCGGCGTTGCCTACCAGAGAGAATCGCCATTGGTCACGGCCGTTGATGGCCACCAGCGTCGCCCAGGTGCCCTCCGGTCCGATGAAGATATAGCGGTAGCCGGGCTGCTTGGTGTGGAGCCGCTCGAGCCCGTCGCAGCGGAAGATGACGTTGGTCGTGTAAGTTAGCACGGCATCGCCCGACATGCCGATGCCGAGTGACTGGCGCACTGCGCTGGCACCACCGTCGCAGCCCACCAGGTACTGCGCTTCGATCTGGCGGCGTGCTCCGGTTTTCCCATCCTTGACCGTCACGATTACATGGTCACCACGGTCTTCCAGTGTCTCCAGCTCCGTCTCGTACACCAATTCCGCGGCCCCCGTGCCGGCGGCAAAGCGCTGCAGCACTGGATCGAAGAAGTTCTGCGGGCAGCGCTCACGCTTTTGTGGGCTTTGCGGCGGACATGTTTCGTTTCTTGGCGCGGGGAATGTCTCCCGGCCGAACTCATATCCGTTCAAGTCGGTCACCCAGGCACAGTCCTGCGGGTAGTCCCGGTTGTAGCCGGCCTGTTCCACCGCCTCGACGATGCCCCAACGCCGGCAGAACTCCATGGTTCTGATGCCGACCATGTCCATGCGAGGCTGAGGAACGACTCCGTTGCTCCTTTCGATCAGGGTGCACTTGACACCACGCCATCCGAGATCGCCCGCCAATGCCAGGCCGACTGGTCCACCTCCCACGATCAGCACCGGGGTCTTCTGGATCATTCTGTCCCTCCATTCTTCATTTAAGCCGACGCTGCCGCCCGCTAGCCAGAACCGTCGACATGACTCGACAAAGCATTCCTACCTCGGGGCATGCGCCGGACAATATTAAGTTGGTCAGACCAAATTGGTACGACCATGTTGGTCTGACCAAATTGTAGCGGAGTCGATCAATTGCACAGTTGGTAGAAACCCTGAGGCGACGATCGAGAGTTGGGGTGAAGGCTCTTGAGGAAACACTGGGAAACACTGCGCAGGTACTGGGGGCGCCGGGCCCGAGAGCCTGTTCGGCGGGGGATTTTGGGTCGTTCGGCGACGCCCGCAGGTTGTCGAGAAGCACCTTCTTGCCAGCGCCGGCCGAGAAAGCTGATAAGGATATCGGTGATAAACGCGCCAACGCTTCACATCGACGCAACTTGCTCGCGCACGAGTGACAGCAGCCCGTCGAGTTCAACCGAGTGTGGCTCGGAGCGCGACAACAACAGCAACTCGACATGCGGGGGATCGCTTTCGAGCGGTCGGGGGCAGATCGCGCCGCTTGTCAGGGATGCGGCATACGCCGGCAACAGCGCGATATCCAACCACACCAAGGGTGACAAAGTCCTCGATGGCCTGAAGTTCCCCAGCCGCGGTGATTAGCGGCGCAATCTCAGGCAGGAACTGCCCCCGGACAGCAGGCCGAAGCCCCCAACCTGGCGAGGCTGCGTCAGCGCCAGGCCGGCGCTCATGATGCCACCCTGGCTGAAACCTGCGATGACAGTCTGCCGTGGCGCTACGCCGAAAGCTTCCTGCGGGGAGCTGACCAGGCGGAGCAGCTGCTGCCGGCTCGTCTCCGCCTGCGCAGAATCAACGCTGGGGCCGGCCGGAGCGAACCGGACCTGGAACCAGCCGAAAGGCAGATGCTGTGCCGCTCGGAAGTGATCGCCGACGCGCTGTACCGGCGCATGGGATCCTTCGCGATACGGGACCTGCGACTCGGCGTGGCGGCCGGCCGTTTCCGGCTGGATGATGCGGAGCTGCTATGGCGCTTCACTATGCACGCCATCGTCGGCGTGAGCCTGGTGATCACGACGGATGTCGTGGGCGACGGTGCCAGGAACGAGGTCGTGGGGCATCGGAACGGACGCCGCCGCAGAGTTGGTCGCCGGCGCGGAGCGGGTGCGCGAAGAAAAAGGTGGCCGCGGACGATACGCCTGCTACACAAGGAAGCAGGCGATGTGCAGCCATGATCGGAAGCCGCCCCGGTATCGGCACATTACGCTGACGCGAATGCGGGATAGCCGTAGAACGAAGCAATTCTGTCACTCCGGAATCTGCCTGGAACCCGCGCCGTATATAGAGGCCCGGCCGGTGAATTGACAGTATTACTTGCACTCCCCGCGAAGCAAAGTCGTCAATTCGCATAAGTCCGGATTAATTTCGTCAATTGGCATCCTAGACTTCGAATCCCGGTAACTTCTCAATAACCCGGG
>JYOD01000223.1 GCA_000955785.1 Burkholderiaceae bacterium 16 | reverse complement strand
CACGCTTAATCTGAACAGCGCCGCAGTTTCGATGCACCGCCTTGATCGCTGCCGCAAGACCACCGGCAAGGCCGCCGCCGCCAACTGAAACTACCACCGCATCGAGATCAGGTATTTGCTGGACTAGTTCAAGTCCTAAGGTGCCGGTACCGCAGGCAGTCCGCTCTCCGTCAAATGGGTGGAGGAACGTCATTTTCTCCTCACGCTCAATGCGCATCGCTTCGGCAAACGCTTCAGACGAGGGCTTTAATATCACTTCGGCTCCAAAGTCGCGTGCGAGCCTGACGCGCATAGGGTCTGCGATTGACTGCATGACGACCTTCGCACGAGTACCCATCTTCGAGGCGGCCCACGCAACGGCCACAGCGTGATTTCCTGCACTTACTGCGGTTACACCACGCTTGAGCGCGTCAGGAGATAGCGCAAGCATGTTCGCAAGCGCTCCGCGAGCCTTGAATGTGCCGGTGTATTGGAATAACTCCAACTTGAGTACAAGCTGCAATATTCCTTTGGGCACAGTTCCCGGCCATGGAATGGCGGGCGTGCGACGCACATAAGAAAACAGTTGAGCAGCGGTGTTCTCTATCTGTTTTAGTGTCGGCATGTTCTCTTCCTTCTGCTTTAGTGTGGGCATGTTCTCCTCTTTCCGGAAATCTCTGCCGGTTCGGCGCGTCAAGATTTCATCGGCTTTCGCTGGCGCGGGACCATATGTCGCTTCTTCATTTCTGCCATCGCTTCACCAACTCGATCATTCATGAACCTCGAGAAAACCTGCTGCGCCACGCGAGGCCCATCAGCGCGCCGTATTTTGCGGCGCGGCGACCGCGCTGGCGGCCAGGCCATCGGGACGGGCGATGCGTGCCTGCGCCCACTCGGCCACCAGCAGCGCGGCCGCGATGAGCACGGCACCGACGAGACCCAGCGCGTGGGGGTCGATCCAGGTGATGGCGGCACCGCCAAGCAAGCCCGACATCGATACGCCGACATAGATCGCGGCCGAATTCAGCCCCAGGAGCAGCGGCGCGGCGGTGGGCGTGATGCTGATCAGGCGATGCTGCTGCGGAACGACCAAGCCCCATCCGCACACGCCCCAGACGACAAGGGCGGGAATAGCGGTGGCGAGCGACGCCGAGGTCCAGGGCAACAGCGCGAAATCGAGCGTGACGAGCGCGATCGTGGCATTGATGATGCGGCGGCTTCCGAAGCGGTCGGTCATCCGGCCGGCAGCCAGGTTGCCGGCCGTCGCCGCCACGCCCCACAGCAGCAGCAGTCCGGCCAGGATGCGCGCGTCGCCGCCCGTGGCCCGGTCGAAGCTCGATCCGATGTACGTGTAGACCAGGAAAAGACCCGAGTAGACGAGCCATGTCGTCAGCAGCGTCAGCAGCACCCGGGCATCGCCCAGCGGCGCGAGCCGACGTGCGAGGCTGACCGGCGGCGGCGTCGGGATATCGCGCAGGCGCCAGGCCACGCCCATCGCGGCCAACGTGCCGACCGCCGCGACAAACCACATCGTCGCGCGCCAGTCGAGCCAGCCGCCAATGAAGGTGCCCAGCGCGGTGGCACTGGACAGCCCGGCGACAACGATAGCAAGCGCGCGGCCCCGCTGTTCGGGAGGCACCAGCGACGCACCGGTGGCCGTCGCGGTCGGGCTGAACATTGCGGCCCCCAAGCCGGCGATTAGGCGGCTGGCCAGGACGAGCCCGATGCTGGGCGCCACGGCCGTCACCACGCTGCCCAGCACGAACACGGCAAGCCCGGCCAGCAGCAGCCGCTTGCGTGGCCAATGGGCCGCCGCCGCCGCGATGACTGGCGAAAGCAGCGCGTAGCTCATCGCATAGAGCGTGACCATTTGCCCGGCCAGCGCCACCGACACGCCCAGCGATGCCGAAACCTGGGAGAGCACGCCAGCTACTACGAAGCTGTCCGTACCGATGGCAAACATGCCGCTGGCCAGAATTATCAGACGTTTATCCATTTGGAAGTCCTTTTGCGGCACATGCGGGCCACCCAGGCGCGCGTTGGTTGCCAGTAAGTTTCATGACGAAACTTACAATATCGCATTACGTTGCATGACGCAACTCTTTCGTTTAGGATGACGACATGTACCGAAAAACTTTCGAAGGCATGAACTGCTCGGTGGCAGGCGCGCTCGAGCAGGTCGGCGAATGGTGGAGCCTGCTTATCGTGCGGGAATGCACGATGGGTACGACACGCTTTGACGATTTCCAGCACAAGCTGGGCATCGCGCGCAACGTGCTGACCGCGCGGCTCAACCGCCTGATCGAGCACGGCGTGCTGGTGAAGGTGCTGGCCGAGGGCAGCGAGCGCCGCAACGAGTACCGGCTGACGGAGAAGGGAGAGGCGCTCTACCCGGTCCTTGTCGCGCTGATGCAATGGGGCGACGCGTGGTGTGGGCCCCAGACGCCGATCCGTATCGTCGAGGACAGCACCGGGCACCCCATCGAACCGGTAAGCGTGCGCGTAGGAGCGCGAAAGCTTGGCCTGCGTGACGTACGATTCGAGCTGGGCGACGGCGCCACGGCAGGTACCAAAGAGGTCGTCAGGGCGCGCAACCTTGCCATTCTGGGCAAGGAGTGACAGACCTGAACGCCTGCTGGGGTCAGGCACAGCCTGTAAGCGTCACAACGCGGCGCCAGCAATTCGCCACGGGGGCCCCGACGCGAGCGATGCAACTGGACTCGAATGAGGCCGGCTACTTGTCCACCAGTACTCGCGCTTCTCTCCCGCGAAATAGAGTGGCCGCCCCGTGACGAGATCGCGCGCTCACTTGGCCGGCACCACAAGCTGGGCACCCTTCTTCACGATATAGGTGGCCAGTTCCGATGCCGTGCCGCTGCCGACATTGCGCGCCGAGTGAGGGGTCCCGGCCGGGATGAACAGCGACTCACCAGCCTTGAGCGTGACCGGCCCGTTGTCGCCAAGCTGGTATTCGAGCGTCCCTTGCAGGACATGGGCGGTCTCCTCGCCCGGATGCGCATGCTTCGGCGCGAATGCGCCAGGATCGAAATCGACGCGCACCTGAATGCCCTCGCGATCCGGCACACTGAGGTCGTGCCGGACGAGATCGGTGCGATGCACGTCTGCCGCTTGCGCTTGCGCCGCATGTAGCGTCAGGCCGCCGACGGCCAGTAGGATGGCCTGACGGAGCCGGTATTGCGCGACGCGGTCAGGACCTGGTGCCGCGGCACCCGCTACTGGACCTGCCTGGTGGAAGGCGCCGCGCGCGTGGATCTGGCGGGGCAGGAGGCGGGACAGGTTTCAAAGGCCGATGCGAACCGGGCGCAGCAACTGCAAGCCCGTCGTGTGGCGCGCGCGTTGTCTCAGCCAGCGACGGCGCCCCCGAGTTCGACAGTTAGAAGCGTAAGTTATTGATTTTATTGGAGCCGACTGCAAAACG
>JYOD01000222.1 GCA_000955785.1 Burkholderiaceae bacterium 16 | reverse complement strand
GGCCTGCCCGCGAGCGCGGCCTACAAGGACGGGAACCCAGTCCTTGTTTTTCCGGCCACGTCCTTCCGCCTTGCCGCCTCGTTTCCGCGAGGGTCTGGTGAGCTTCCTGGACCCTTTCTGTGACTCTCGGAAGTAGGTCTCATCGACTTCGAGGATGCCGCTGATACCCTTCGGTTGATGCGCGACAACCTCACTCAAGAAGCGATGGCGCCACCGAAATGCCCTGTCCAACGTTAGGCCAACCTCATCCGCCGCTTCCCGCACCGTGAGGCCCTTTTGCATGCATTGCGCGTACGCGTCGAACCGTTCCTTGTCGCGCAGCCGCGAGAGCGGCGTCCCAGACGCAGCGTTGAACGTCTTACCGCAATCGCGGCACAGGAAACGCTGCAGACCGTTCTGGATGCCGTTCCGGACCACCTTCTCGCTGCCGCATCGGCGGCATACACATGGACGCGCAGCCTCGATGGCCTGATAGCTGGCGCGCTCCGTATGCTCCGTAGCAAGCGCGCTTCGTACCTGCTCCAACTGGCCGGCGGTGAGCTTGGTCACCGACTCCAGGAATCTCTTGAACTGGCGGGCGTTCATCGACTGCTCTCGTCA
>JYOD01000221.1 GCA_000955785.1 Burkholderiaceae bacterium 16 | reverse complement strand
TCCTCTCTCTGGCTAGATCAGAATGTCCGGTCTAGTGCAGGATGGTTTTGCTTCTTTTGGGTCTTTTCCCGGGCTGTTTCCGTAACGCAGTCGAGCTGGCCTGAGGCGGTAACGTGTCTACAGGGTGGGGCGGTTGCGCCAGTTCATCGATGGCGCGACGCAAGTCTTCCGCATTCAGTTGTCGTTGTGGTTTAGTACCCGGTGTCGCTGGTTCCCGCTGCTGCCGCGGTCTCTGACCGGTCAGCGTGCGCGACGGTGCCGCCTGAATCCTGCGATTGTCGCGCTGGGCCTGCACGCGCTGCGCGATCTCCAGCACATGCCCCAGCCGCTTGTTTTCTACCACCGCCCCCTGATCGATCTCGGACAACCGGTCATAGAGAACGTAGGGCAGGGCAGTCCCGTCGGCCCACAGCTCGATACGGCCGTCCGGATACTCGGCCACTTCGATGTAGCGATGAATCAGGGAGCGCCGCTCGGGTTGGTCCGTGATGAGGTACAGCTTGCGATCGTACTGCAGCGTCAGTCGGTTCGAGACTTTGCGCCATTCGCGCCAGGTAAAGATGCGCTCGAGGTCCTCGTCGGGCCGCACGGGACGGTGCGCGTTGAAGTCGCTTCTGGGCGTCTTGGCGAAGCGCACATTGAAGTCCGCCAGGAAGACCGGGGCAAAGGCATTGGCCTCAGCCAGCGTTGAGATACCGCGCTGGCGCAGTTCCTTGACCAGCCGGTCCTGCAGCGTGCCATTCATCCGCTCCACGCGGCCCTTGGCTTGACTGCTGTTGGCGCACAGGCTCTCGATATTCAGCTCGTACAGCACGCGCCCGAATTGCGTATAGTCCCGCCCAGTCGTGACGCCTTTGGCATTGACCCGAAAGATGCTGGCCTTGTCGCTGTAGAACGCCACCGGCTTGCCGTGGCGCTCAATATAGGCGCGCGTCGCGGCAAAATAGGCGAAGGTCGATTCGGTCGGCACGAACAGCAACTGCATCAGCCGACTAGTGGCGTCGTCGACATAGACTAACAGCGTGCACATGGACGCCCGTTCCTCAAACCACGCGTGCTCGCTGCCATCGATCTGCACCAGTTCACCCAGGCAGGCGCGGCGGCTTCTCGGCTGATGCAGCTTGGGGGGACGCAGCTTCCTCGGGACCCAGAAGCCGGCGTCGATCATGATCCGGCGCACCGTCTCCTTGGCCAGTCCGATGCCATGGCGCTCACGCAGCTTCTCGCAGGCCAGCGTGGGACCGTAATCGGCGTAATGCTGCTGGATTAGCGCGCGTGCCTGCGCTTCGAGCATCCT
>JYOD01000220.1 GCA_000955785.1 Burkholderiaceae bacterium 16 | reverse complement strand
GATTTTCGCCATTTCTGACTGCCGGCCCTAGCACTGGCGCGGCTTCCCGGGTCGCGGGCGCCAAACTCTTGTAGTGGCACGTTTGTAAAGAGGAAGCCTAGATTTGACAAGGCACTCAATGCCTGTAAAGTAACGGCATGTTCGTCAAAGTTACCTCCTCCGGTTCTCGCCGTTACGTGCAGTTGGTCGAGTCCTATCGCGATGACAACGGTCAGCCTAAGCAGCGCACCGTTGCCACCTTGGGCCGTCTTGATCAACTTGGCGACAGCATGGAAGGCGTGATCAATGGTCTGTTGCGAGTCACCGGCCGCCCCGCACTTGAGGCAGCCGCCGAACCAGCGGTGACATTCGAATCGGCCCGTGCGCTCGGCGATGTGTGGGCGCTGTCGGAACTGTGGCAGGAACTCGGTTTCGACGGCATGCGTCGTGTGTTTCGACGCACGCGCCACGCCATCGATGTCGAAGCGCTGGTGCGCATCATGGTCTTCAATCGGCTGTGTGATCCGGAATCCAAGCTGGGGCTGCGCGCAATGGATGCGCTGGTCGCGCATCAGGCAGACGTCGACGCCGTCTTGGCGGGGCTGTTGCGCCCGCTGGTCGATCAGACCTTATCGGTGGTGTTCTACGACATGACGACCATTCGTGCCGAGGGCCTGTCGCAGCAAGAAGATGATGTGCGCCAGTACGGCATGGCCAAGGAAGGCGTCATTGCCCGGCAATTCATGTTGGGTGTCGTGCAGACGGCCGAAGGGTTGCCGCTCTATCACGAGGTGTTTAACGGCAATACGGCAGAAGTCACGACCCTGAAGCCAACCATCGAGAAGGTGCTGAGTCGGTTCCCCGTCAGGCGCGTCATCGTGGTCGCCGATCGCGGCCTGCTCTCGATCGACAACCTGGCAGAAATGCAAGCGATGACGCTGCCAGACGGTGCGCCACTGGAATTCATCCTGGCGGTGCCGGGTCGTCGTTACAGCGATGTGGTCGAGTCATTGGATGCCTTGCACACGCAGCAATGCCTGCCGGCCAGCGAAGAAGTCCTGGGTGACGTGCCATGGAACGGCTTACGCCTGATCGTGGCGCACGATCCCGTGGTGGCGCAGGAGAAAGGGGCACAGCGCGATACGCAGATTGCGGAACTGGAGCAGCTTGCCGCGCAGTGGGTGGGCAAGCTTGATGCGCAAGACACCGGTCATCGCAGTCGTGGTAAAAAACTCTCGGATGGAGGGGCTCGTGCACGGTTCTACCACGCAGTCTGCGAGGCCCATCTGGCCCGCATCATCCAGGTCGATCTGAAGAGCGAGCGCTTCTGCTATGACATCAATGAGCGCGCCTTGCAGCATGCCCGCATGATGGATGGCAAGCTGCTGCTGGTCACCAATGCCGCAGATCTCTCACCACGTGAAGTCGTCGATCGCTACAAGTCATTGGCGGATATTGAACGCGGGTTCCGCGTGCTCAAGTCCGAGATCGAGATTGGCCCGGTCTACCATCGCTTGCCGGACCGTATCCGCGCTCATGCGGCGATTTGCTTCATGGCGCTGATTCTGTATCGGCTGATGCGGATGCGTTTGCAGGCCGCCAACAGCGAGCTATCTCCCGCGCGAGCCCTTGCCATGCTCAATCGTATTCAGCACCACCACATCGTCATTGACCAAACCAAGTCCGTGGCAGGGCTCTCGACCATCAGTCAGGAGCAGGCCCGGGTTCTCTCCGCATTGAAGGTTCGCAAACCAACCCAAAAGACCCAACTCACCCTCTTGTAGTGGAGCGTTTTGCAGTCGGCTCCAATA
>JYOD01000219.1 GCA_000955785.1 Burkholderiaceae bacterium 16 | reverse complement strand
GAGCGGGCACAGGGGCGACGCTGCGCGTCGCGCGCTATCCCTCACCGGCCTGAAGGCCGATGTTTCCCGCGCGAACTGATGAATCGCCTGGAGCCTACCTTGTCCGGTCTTGCCAGCCACTGGCTGAAACGCCTCTCCGAGAGCGCCAAACCCGCTTACCTGATGATCCCCGACCTGATCGAGGAAGACCTCGCGAGCGGCCGCCTGCAGGCCCGCGACCGGCTGCCGGCACTGCGCGACCTCGCCGAGGCGTTGCAACTCAACTACACTACCGTGGCGCGCGCCTACGCGGAGGCGCGCAAGCGCGGGCTGATCGACGCCAAGGCCGGCAGCGGCACGTTTGTGCGGGGGCGCGCCCCGGCGTTGCCGCTTCGCGCGGGCACGGGTGCCGAGATGACCATGAACATGCCGCCCGAGCCGCCGGTGCTGACGGCGCGGCTGCGCGAGTCGGCCGGGCGCCTGATGGGTGCCACCGATCCGTACAGCCTGCTGCGCTACCAGGATTTCGGCGGCACGCCGGCCGACCGCGCCGTGGCCACGGAATGGCTCAAGCGCTACGTGCCGGCCTGCCGCGCGGATACCGTGCTGATCTGCCCCGGCATCCACAGCGCCCTGGTGGCGCTGGTATCGCTGCTGGCCCGCCCCGGGCAGACGATCTGCCTGGATACGCTGGCCTACCCCGGCATCAAGGCCATCGCCACGCAACTCGGCGTGCAGTTGCAGGCCCTGCCCAGCGACGAGGAAGGCCCGCTTGGCCCGGCGTTCGAAACCCTGTGCAAGACGCAGAAGCCCAGCGCGCTGTACTGCAACCCGACGCTGCAGAACCCCAGCACCCGAACCATGCCGCAAGGACGGCGCGAGATCCTGGCGGATATCGCCCTGCGCTACAGCGTGCCGATCATCGAGGACGACGCCTACGGCATGCTGCCGCAGCGCACGCCCGACGCCATGGCCACGCTCGCGCCCGAACTCACCTACTACGTAACCGGCCTGTCGAAGTGCTTTGGCGCGGGGTTGCGCATTGCCTTTATCAACGGCCCCACCGCGCGCCAGACCCAGCGCCTGGCCGGCACCCTGCGCGCCACCACCGTCATGGCGAGCCCGTTCAACACCTTGCTGGCCACGTCATGGATCAAGGATGGCACGGCGGAAGACATGCTCAAGGCCATTCGCGCCGAGAGCGTGGCCCGGCAACTGGTGGCCCGTGAGGTCTTCGCCGGGCGGCCCTATGACGCCGATCCCGAAGGCTTCCATCTCTGGCTGCCAGTACCGCAGGACAGCGGTTGGCGTCCGTCCGAGCTGGCGCTGCACCTGCGCTCGCGCGGCATTGGCGCGGTCTCGAGCGCGGCCTTCTCTACCGACGGCAACCCGCCGGATGCGATCCGCCTCTGCCTGGGCGGACCGGCCGACCGCGATGAGATGGAAGAGTCGCTGCAGATCGTGGCGGATACGCTGGACGATCCGCATCACCTGCATTCGGCGATGCTGTAGCACCCGGCTATGGCTGGCGCGCGGGTAATCACCTGCCCCGCACGCGCCCCGGTGTGGCCGCCCTGCTCCCATGTGACGGTGCCGTTGACGATCACGTAGCCGATGCCTTCCGCCAGTTGCTTACTTCACCGGCAGGCAAAACTGCGTCTGCAGTCGCGCGGGCGGCGTGATGCGAGGACCGTTCACGTGCGCGAAAGGAGTGCACCACAGACGAATTCCAGTTGGATTGTGCTGGTGAATGTCTTCGCAACTGGGCTGGTGACGCCCAGCCCGCCGACCGCGCTCAAAACGACGAAACCAGGCAGGGGACGGACTTGGGATCGCCGCGGCAGCATGAGCAGGGCGGCTAGTGCGACATAGAAGAACATCTCATAGGTGAGCGTCCACCCCACGAAAACAACGGGATGGTCTGAGCCGGTGAAAGCATTCGTGTATGAGATGAAAAGATGCGACGCGACCACATGCGGCCAATCGATACGATTCTGGTTGCAAGCGCTGGGCAGAAACGCGAGAGCCAGGACCATGCACGTTGTCAGCACCCAGTACAGCGGCACGATTCAAACAAGGCGAGCCTTCATAAACTTCAGAGCCGTTTGCGCCCCCTGTGGTCGTCCGGCGATGGAAGTCATCACCACAAAGCCGGAAATCACAATGTCTACGCCAAGTTAGCCCCACCCGGTGAATCGTGACGCGATCGTAGCGGACCATCCATATGAAGCTGGAAGCGGAATCGTGTGCTAGGAGACGACGAGAAGCGCCGCGGCGCCACGAAGCGACTGCAGGCAGAGAAGGCGCTCTTGTTGCGGAATCATTGTCGTGGTTCTATCGTACTTTGACGGGGTGAACGCCGACTGTTGGATGGCCGCCACCAGGTTCAATGCCAGCACTGGAATGGAGAGGGTTTCTCTTTAGTCTCAACGTCGGGCGTTCAACGAACATCCAGGAGAGGCACGCAGCGGCATAGGCCAATGCGAGTGCTAGCAGCAACGCTCCGTTGCCGGAGAACTTTAGGTATAGCAGCGTATTCAGTATCGGCATGTGGTAACACGCCATATGAAATGTCGTTGCCTCGAAGAACATGGGCTGAGAGGGTGGGCAAGGTAACTGCAAGCGAGATCACTGCGAATGCGAGAAGCACCGCAATCGGGCCGCGCACTTCCATCCCGGGTATGCGTTCCTTTCTCTGATCCCCATCGCTGGGCCGCTTGCAGACGCGATGGAAGTGATACGGCGACTGGCAGGCCCCGCCAGTTGGTACAGGTCCGGGTCGGCGTCGGGATGGCTTGCCAGCCGGCGCAGGACGGGTTCCAGGCGTTGGCCGTACTGGGTTCGGGTTTCGGGCTTCATGTGGTCTGCTATCCTAAACGTGCACAAATGTGAACGCATCCGACCCTCGCGGGTCTTCCAGTT
>JYOD01000022.1 GCA_000955785.1 Burkholderiaceae bacterium 16 | reverse complement strand
CGGGGAAATCCGCCGGCATCCACTCGGGGCCGTAAGGCGCCACGGTGATGACCACTTTGTCCTGGTTTTCGGGGTGCAGGGAATCGTCGAGGAATTGCATGTTTAGTCCTTGTCTGGTTGGGGCAGAGTCAATTGCACCAGGTCTGTCTGTTCTTGCCGCTTAAAACGGTATGTCGCCAATGATCCCGGCGCGCTCCATCTTGCGATGGCAGGGGGGGTAGTCCATGACGGCGTAGTGCTGGGTCGAGCGGTTGTCCCAGATCGCCACGCTGTTTGGCTGCCAGCGCCAGCGCACCTGGTACTCGGGGATATTGGCCTGGCTGACCAGGTAGTTGAGCAGCAGGCCGGCGCCCGGATTGGCGTCCTGGCCGAAGCGCACGCGCTGCGGCGTGTGGTAGTTGGTGAAGTGCGTCGTGAAGGCGTTGACAAACAGCACCTTCTCGCCGGTCTCGGGGTGCGTGCGTACCACCGGATGCTCGGCATCGGGATACTGTGCCTTCAATGCCAGGCGTTTCTCGAGGGGCATGGCGGCACCGAAGCTGGCCTCGATGCTGTGGCGGGCACGCAGGTCCGCGATCTGGCTCTTGATGTGTTCCGGGAGGTTCTCATAGGCCAGGACCATGTTTGCCCACATGGTGTCGCCGCCTACCGGCGGGCCCTCCACGCAGCGCAGCACGCAGCCGAAGGGCGGCGCCACGCGCCAGGTGGCATCGGTGTGCCAGGCGTTTTCGTAGCGGTCGTTCGGCTGGTCCGGGTTTTTGTAGATCCGCACCAAGCCCGGATGTTCGGGGTCGCTGCCGGCTACCGGGTGGTCTTCCAGTTCGCCGAAAAGGCGGGCAAAGGTAACGTGTTCGGCGCGCGTCATGTCCTGGCCGCGCAGGAACAGCACGCGATGCCGGAGCAGCGCGGCACGGATTTCCGCAAACAGGCCGGCATCGTGAATGGCGTCGGCCAGCTTGATGCCAACCAGTTCGGCGCCGATGGCACAGGTGAGTGGTTCGATACGCATGGTGCCCTCTTAGATCGTGAAGACCGAGGAGCCGGTGGTCTTGCGCGACTCCAGGTCCCGGTGGGCTTGCGCCGCGTCCTGCAGGGCGTAGCGCTGGTTGATTTCGATCCGGATGCGCCCGGCCGCGACATGGCCGAACAGTTCGCCGGCCAGTTCGTTCTTTTCGGCGGGGTCGGCGATATAGTCGGCCAGGGCGGGGCGGGTCAGGTAAAGCGAGCCCTTCATCGCCAGCAGTTGCGGGTTGAAGGGCGGGATCGGGCCGGAAGCCGTGCCCACGCAGACCATCAGGCCGCGGCGCTTGAGCGAATCCAGCGAAGCGTCGAAGGTGTCCTTGCCGACGCTGTCGAACACCACGTTCGCGCCGACGCCGTCGGTCAGTTCACGCACGCGCCCGGCCACGTCCTCGCGGCTGTAGTCAATGATGTGGTCGCAGCCGTGGGCGCGGGCAACGGCTGCCTTGGCCTCGTTCGACACGGTGCCGATCACGGTGAGACCGAGCAGCTTTGCCCACTGGGAGACGATCAGTCCGACCCCGCCGGCGGCAGCGTGCAGCAGGATGGTGTCGGCGGGCTTGAAGGCGTAGATGCGGCGCATCAGGTACGCGGAGGTCAGGCCGCGCATGGTCATGGCGGCGGCGGTCTCGCAATCGATGCCGGCGGGCAGCTTGATAAGTGCCGCTGCCGCGATCAGACGCTCGGTGCTGTACGCGCCCAGCGTATTGAGAAAGCCGGTATAGGTGACGCGATCGCCGACCGCGACCTGGGTCACGCCGGCGCCGACGGCCTCGACCACGCCGGCGGCCTCGACGCCCATGCCGGCCGGCAGGGGCATCGGGTACAGGCCCGAGCGAAAGTACGTGTCGGCGAAATTCAGGCCCACCGCTTCATGGCGCAAGCGGACCTGCCCGGGACCGGGTTCGCCCACGGCGACCTCTTCCCAGCGCAGCACTTCGGGGCCGCCGGTTTCATGGATTCGAATGGCATGTGGCATGTTGCTTCCTGTCTCTGATTGTTTTGGCGTTGATTCGGTTTACTTTGCTTCGCTGGCCCATGCCAGCCCGGCCGGCAGCCGTGCGAGACTTGCGTCCGGGCGCGTCCGTGCCATCGCGACTTCACGCTTGATTGCCGGCATTGCATTTCCCGCTTGCGCGTCCTTGTGTTGAGGGAATAGTAGGCGCGCGGCCTGGGGGGACTCCCCCCAGTGGCGGGGGGGTGGGACACAGGGAAATCCCTGATACGGGCTGGCAATGCACCGGGCATGTCTATAATCGGCGACATTGGCTTGCCGATCCCCTCAATCCACCCGGCCAGCCTGGATAACATGCGGCACTGCCGCAGGCACGCAGTGCGTCGGGATGTACATGCAACGGCACGCGCGGCCGCGCAGCATGCAAACATGGGAAGACTGCCGCGTCTACTTTCATTCGATGACAAATCCAACCAGCGGCGCTGGCGTGACCGCATCGGAACTGCTGCTCAAGACCAGTCCACCGCGCGCACCGCGCCATCTTCTTGCGCGCTCCCGGCTGGGCTCGGACGGCGAGCGCTTTCGCGACCGGCCTGTGACCATCGTGCAAGCGCCTGCCGGCTTCGGCAAGACGTCCCTGCTGATCCAGTGGCACCGCGAGTACATCATGCGCGGCAGCGCGGTTGCCTGGGTGTCGCTGGACGAGCACGACGATCCGGGGCGCTTGTTGCTGGGGCTGACGAGCGCGATTCGCTCAGGCTGCGGGCGGCCGGCGTTCGGCAAGAGCCTGCCGGAAGGGGAAGGATCGTCCCGCGGGTCGCTGGAAGGCTTCACCGCGTGGCTGGCGGAGATTGCCCACGTTGCGCTCGATATCGTCCTGATACTCGATGAAGCCGAGCGATTGCCGGATTCCAGCCGCGATGCGTTGATCTATGTGCTCAACAACCTGCCGCCCAACCTGCGCATCGTGGTGGCGGCGCGCGGCGGGTTCGACACGGTCGTCGAGCGCCTTGGCCCTTATGGCCAGTGCGTGAAGGTCGATGCCGGGATGCTGCGTTTCCGCCTGGACGAGACGATCGCACTGATCGGCAGCCACTTCGACGCCAGCGTCGAAGCCGACGCGTGCGCGAGGTTGCATGACGCGACCGAGGGCTGGCCGCTCGGCTTGCAGCTCGCGCTTTCGGCAATGTCCCTCGCCCCCGATCCGGTTGCCGCCATCGATGCCCTGGCAAACAGCACCGGCGGCATGCGCGAGCACTTCGTGACCGAGTTGCTCGCGCGGCTTACCGACGCGGATACCGGCTTTCTCATGCGCATCTCGATTGCGGATCTGCTGCATGCCGGCCTTTGCCGCGCGGTGACGGCGAGGGAGGACGCACCTGATCGCCTGGAGCGCCTCATGCGGGAAACGCCGCTGTTCGTCGTCGCCGACCAGAAGGGCGAGTGGTTCCGCATGCACGCCATGGCACGCGATGCGCTGCGCGCGCGGCTGACGGAACTCCCGGCGCAGGAGCTCGCCGGATTGCACGATCGCGCCATGCACTGGCTTGCCGATCATGGCATGACCGAAGCTGCCGCGCGCCACGCCTTTGCCAGCGGCCAGCGTGAGACTGCCTATGGCCTGGCGCAACGCTGCCTGCACGAGGCGGCGACCCGCGGCCACTTGTCAGCCGTGCTCGAATGGCTCGAGTGGCTGCCCGAGTCCGAGTTGGACAAGCATCCACGCCTGCGTCTTGCCGCGGCATGGGCGCTGGCGCTGAGCGAGCGTCACCAGCAGGCCGAGGCGCAAGTGCGGAAAATCCTCCACCACGCGACACCGGACGACGCCATGCGCTACGAGATCGATCTGATCCTGAGCGCCGCCGCCTATTACGCGGACGAGCCAGATTGCATGGCCGGCCTGTTCGATCGCTGGGGGGAGGTGCCGCCCGTGAGCGATGCGTGGCTGGTGCAGGCGCATGCCAATCGCCTGGCTGCCCGCGCGTTGATGGCGGGGGAATATGCCAAGGCGCGCCGTTACCAGCAGCAGGCGCCGCGTGGCGATGCCAGCCTGGCGTATCGCTATGTGATCCGGTGGCGCGACTACATCGTCGGGCTAGGGTATCTGTCCGAGGGGCAGGTGATGCTGGCGGATCGCACGCTGCGGCCGGCGCTGGCCCGCGCCGACGAAGAACTGGGCCGGCGCCACCCGTTTTCCTGCATGATCGCCGCGCTGCTGGCCGCTGCCGCCTATGAGCAGGACGAGCTGGACGAAGCGGCGGCGTTGCTGGCCAACCGGCTCGACATGCTCGAGCGCGGCGGCACGCCCGACACCGTGCTGCTTGCCTACCGAACGGCGGCCCGCATCGCGGCCGCCACGGGCCTGGAGCACCGCGCCCTCGACCTGCTGGAGACCATGCACGCCGTCGGTACTGCCCGCAATCTGCCGCGGCTGTGCGTGGCGAGCCTGACCGAACAGTTGCGGCTGCATTGCGGGCGTTTCCGCTCCGAGACATGCCAGGCCCTGTTGCGCCGCATCGACGAGATCGCTGCGCAGAGTGCCGCCCCTGAGTTTCCGCTCAGGCAGCGCAGGCTGGCGTTGCTCCAGGACATGGCGCATGCCTACGCCAGCTTTGCGGAGCAGGACTGGCGCGCGGCGCAGCAGTGGCTGGCGCGGGCCGAGGCGGGAGCGGATGCGATGAAGCAAGGGGGCGTGCGCATTGAAATGATGGCGCTGCGTGCCCTGGCGCTGGACCGCTGCGGCGAGAAGGGACTTGCGTTGTTACGCGAAGCCATGAATCTGTTGCAGGCGTACGGGATCAAGCGCGGCCTGCGCGACGTCCACCCCGCGCTGGCGGACTGGGCGCGCGATGCGGGCTCCGAAACCGCAGCCATGCGGCGCCTGGAACCTGCGCCCACGGCGCGCCCGCCCGCCGGGACAGGCGGAGGCGGGCCACGCGCGGCGCCCAGCATGGTGCTGACGCCGAAGGAGCGCAGTGTGCTGGAGTTGCTGGCCCGGCATCTCGCCAACAAGGAAATCGCGCTTGCCATGGGTATTGGCCAGGAGACCGTCAAATGGCACTTGAAGAACCTATCCGCCAAGCTGGATGCGGGCACGCGCAAACAGATCGTGCGCAGGGCCCAACTCCTTGGCCTGCTGCACGACAATTAATCCCAACGGCCGGGTCTGCCGGCTACCGGCCGTTGGGTGCTACACGGCCGACACCGAAGACGCCCGCCCGGCCGGGCCGTCCAGCACCGGCGGCGCGGTCACGATGGATTTCAGGCCGGGCACCGCTTCGCGCAACTGGTCCAGTCGCGGCAGTGGGCGGCGCAGCGCCTCCGAGCCGGCAAAGGCCTGCTCCATCGCATGCGCCACGCCCAGCGTGTGGTGATCGGCACGGAAGCGCCCCACCACCTGCAGGCCGAAGGGCATGCCGGCATGGTCGACGCCGCAGGGCAGGCTGATTGCGGGGTGGGTGGTGAGCGTGACCACATAGGTCGGCGCCAGCCAGCGGTAATAGTTCTCTTGCTTCTCACCGTTGATGGTCTCGGCATAGAGGCTGGTCCACGGGAACGGCGAGACTGGCGTGGTCGGCGACAGGATCACGTCGTAGTCTTCAAACGCGGCCTGGAAGCGGCCCAGGATGCGGGTCTGCTCCGCCTGCGCCCAGGCGCTGTCGCCTAGCGACATGGCTGCGCCCATTTCATAGTTGGCGCGCGTGTTCGGGCCCAGGCTTTGCGGGTCGCGCTGGTAGGCCTCGTGCATGCCGGCCACGAAGCTTTCGGCGCGCAGCACGTCGAAGCAGCGGTGCGCCTCGCCCAGGTCAAAACGGACTTCGTCGCAACTGCGGAACAGGTGCCGCATTGCCGCGATCTTGTCGCGGAACACCTGGCGGATCTGGTTATCCACCGCGCAGACGCCGAAGTCCTCGCTCCAGCCCACCCGCAACGAGCCCAGGTCGATATTGGCCGGCACCAGGAAGGACATCGGGTCGAGCGCGTAGGTGAGGGGGTCGCTGGCCGAGACGCCGGCGGAGGCCGCCAGTTGCAGGCAGGCATCGGCCACGGTGCGGCCCATCGGGCCCACCACGGAGATCGGCGTCCAGCCCAGCAGTTTGCGCGAACTGGGGACCACGCCCGGCGACGGGCGGAAGCCCACCACGCCGCATTTTGCTGCGGGAATGCGCAGCGAACCGCCGGTATCCGAGCCGGTGCAGACCGGCAGCATGTCGCATGCCAGCGCCGCGGCCGAGCCGCCCGAGGAGCCGCCCGCATTGAGGTTGGGGTTGAACGGGTTGCCGGTGGCGCCCCAAACGGCGTTGCGCGAGTTGGCGCCCGCGCCCATCTCCGGAATATTGGTCTTGCCGGTGACGATGGCGCCGGCCGCGCGCAAGCGCGCCACCAGCACGTTGTCGGCGCCGGGCACGTTGTCGCGGTACAGCGGCGAGCCATAGGTGGTGAGCAGGCCGGCGGTGGCCTCCAGGTCCTTCACGCCCAGCGGCAGGCCGTGCAGCAGGCCCAGCGCGGCGCCGTCGAGCACCGCGCGCTCGGCAGCCCGGGCTTCCGCGCGCGCGCGCTCATAGCAGGTTGCGGTGATGGCGTTGACGAAGGGGTTGACCGCCTCGATGCGGGCGATGCACGCCTCCAGCAGCTCAACCGGTGAGATCTCCTTGCTGCCGATCATGCGGCGCAGCGCCACGGCGGATTGGGCGAGCAGGTTGTCGTTCTGGATCATGATGGCATTCTCTTGCGTGGGTTGTTGCTGGCAGGGCGTTCCGATGCGTTGGCCACGCTACCGGCTCAGGCCGCGTGCCGCCACCGGCCAGACAAGCGACACGAGGCCTTTGCGCACGCCAACGAGTTCGTCGTACAGGTTGAGGGTGGGGTCGCAGTGGCCGGGTACCAGCAGTACCTGGGTGCCGAGGCCGGGCAGATCGGCGGCGTTGCCGCCGGGAAGCGGTTCGAGGATGCCGTGCTCGTCGTTGGCCGCCACATAGGCCACGGTCCGGCTGGGGCCATCGCCAGCCCACACCAGAGGCAGGCCGGAGTCCACCGCCATTGACTTAAGGCCGGCGTCCAGCACCACGCGGGGCGCGGGGCGCGTCGCCGACGCCACGCTCATCACCGCGGTGGCAATAAACAGGCTGTGCTCGAAGCGCAGCGCGCCGCTGTAATCATTGCGGCCATAATCGGCGTCCATGAAGATATAAGAGCCGGGCTGGATCTCCGTATAGACGCCACTGGCCAGGTCGAACTCCACGCTTCCGCTGCCGCCGCCGGTCACGGTCGCGCAAGCCACGCCGGCCTCGGCCAGCTCGGCGACGATGGCGGCGGTACGCGCCGCTGCATCTGCCGCCGCCTGCCGGCGCGCCGCGTAATCGCGCACATGCTGGATGCCGCCGTGATACGCCTGCAAGCCGCGGAATTCGAGTTGCGCGTGCGCTCGGATCGCTTCGACCAGGCGCAACGCGGCTGGCGCGTCTGCCACGCCGCAGCGGCCCTGGCCCACGTCGATCTCCACGAACACGCCGATGTGGCTGCCGGCTTGCGCGGCGGCGGTGGCCAGCGTCGCGACCTGCCGTGCATCGTCGACACAAACGCTGATGCGGGCGTCCCGCGCCATGCGCGCCAGCAGCGCGGCCTTGGCTTGCCCCGCGATCTCATTGCTGATGTGGATGTCCCTGACGCCGGCCTGCACGAACGGCAGCGCCTCGCTGACCTTCTGGCAGCAGATGCCGGCCGCACCGCGCGCGATCTGCGCCAGCGCGATATCAGGGCATTTGTGCGCCTTGGCATGCGGGCGCAGTTGCACGCCCGCCCTGTCGGCGGCCTGCTGCATTTGCGCCAGGTTGCGCTCGAAGGCGTCGAGGTCAAGCACCAGGGCGGGCGTGTCGATGGTGGCCGCGGGCTGCCCGGCGGCGGGCGGTGCAAGGTGCAAGATCGTTGCGTCGGAATCGGGGTGCGTCATTGGCTGGCTTGTCTCGGGTCGTTCTGGATGGCATGACGCCGCCTCCGGGGCGGCTGTGCTTGCGATGATGTGGGCAGGGGCGGCCACTGTCAAACCGCGCCCGCTTCCCTGCGCCTGCGTTCAGTCAGCCTGGATGTTGGCACGCTGCGCGATGGCGCGCATGCGCGGCAGCTCCCTGGTGATCAGCGCCGTCACGTCGGCCGCGGTGCCGTAGGACGGCTCGAAGCCATTGTCGAGCAGCTTCTTGCGCGTGTCCGGATCGGCCATGGTCTCGGCCAGCGCCTTTTCCAGCCTGGCCTTGACCTCGGGCGGCAAGCCGCGCGGCGCTACCACGGCCAGCCAGGTATCCATATCGGTAGCCGGATAGCCGCTTTCCGCCACCGTGGGCACGTCAGGCAGCAAGGACGAGCGCTTGGCGGTGGTCACGGCGATGGCCTTGACCTTGCCGGCGCGGATCTGCGGCACGGCGGCCGAGACCGTGTCCACCGAGAACGGGATCTGGCCGCCAATCAGGTCGGTCATGGCGGGCGAGCTGCCGCGGTATGGCACATGCAGCATCTTGATGCCGAGATCGTTGAGCAGCATTTCGCCGGCGAACTGCGCGGTGGTGCCGGTGCCAAAGGAGCCGTAGGAGTATTTGCCGGGCGCCGCCTTGACCGCTGCCGCGAGCTGCTTGAGGTTGTTGACCGGCACATCGCGGTTGGCCAGCAGGATCAGGCCGGTGCGCCCGGTCAGCCCGATCGGTTCGAAGCTTTTGAGCGGATCGTAAGGCAGCTTGGGATGGATGGCCGGATTGACCGTGAAGGTGGTGCCCGAGCTGACCAGCAGCGTGTAGCCATCCGGCGCGGCCTTGGCCACCAGGCCGGCGCCGACGATGGTGCCCGCGCCGGGCCGGTTGTCGATTACCACCGTCTGGCCCAGGCGGTCGCCGAGCTTCTTGGCCAGCAGGCGGCCGATCACGTCGGTGGCGCCGCCGGGCGGGAAGGGAATCACCATCTGGATCGGGTGCGTGGGGTAGGCCTGGGCCAGCGCGCCGCCGGCAGACACCGCCAGGCAACAGGCGGCCAGGCCTGCAAGCTTGAAGGTTTGAACGGTTTTCATGCTGACTCTCCTGCGTGGCAGAGGCCGGCGGCTGGGGGCCGGCTGGCGTGCAATGGTTAATCGTTGATCGACGATCATTGATCAGGCTGCGAGCGCGGCCGCCTTGTCCAGGAACCCCTGGTATTCCGCCGGCGGTACGAACAGGCCGCCCGTGGTCCACACCAGGTGCGTGGCTTGCGGCATCGCGGTCTCCAGCTGGTGCCGGGCCAGGTAGGCGCGGCCGGCGGCGCTTTCGCACAGCATGCGCGGGCCGCTGAAGCCGGCCGCGGCGGAGGGTTCGATGCGCAGCCCTTGCGTGCGCCAGGCAAGCTCAAGGTGCGCGAACAAGGTGTCGTCCGCCACGGTGAAGACGCCCGACAGCAGCGGGCGCATCACCGCCGCCGCCAGCTCGGAGGCGCGCGGCACGGCCAGGCCATCGGCCTCGGTGCGGTTGCTCAGGCCGAAGTCATAGACGGATGGATTGCCCCCGTCCGCCATCATCTGCACCAGGAAGCAGGGCGACTGGGTGGGCTCGGCAAAGAAGCAGTGCACATGCGGGCCAAGCAATTGCCGCATGCCGAAGGTGATGCCGGCCGGCGCGCCGCCTACGCCGCAGGGCAGATAGACGAACAGCGGATGGTCGGCATCGGCGCGGATCTCGTGCGCCTGCAGTTGCCCGCGCAGGTGCAGCGCCGCCGCGCTATAGCCGAGCAGCAGCGACAGCGAGCGCTCGTCGTCCACAAAGTAGGTGAACGGATCCTGCTGCGCCTGGCGGCGCCCGGCGGCGACGGCTTCCTCATAGTCACCGGCGTGCTCCACCACTTCCACGCCACGGTTGCGCAGCCGCGCCTTCTTCCACGCCTTGGCGTCCGACGACATATGCACGGCCGCGCGAAACCCCAGGGCCGAGGCCATCACGCCAATGCTCAGGCCGAGGTTGCCGGTGGAGCCGACCGCCACCTGGTAGCGCGCGAACAAGGCCCGCGCGGCGGGCCCCGCCAGCGCCAGGTAATCCTCCGGCGCGCCGCGGCCGGGGCCGATCAGGCCGTGCCGCAGGGCCAGGCTTTCGGCAAACTCCAGGACTTCGTGAATGCCGCCACGGGCCTTGATGGAGCCAGCCACCGGCAAGCTGTGATCGGCTTTTACCCAAAGGCGCCCGTGGCCCGGCGGCAGCCCCAGGCTTTCCTGCATCGCCGGCACGGCCAGCAGGGGCGATTCGATGGCGCCGGCCGTCTCCACCAGTTCCGGAAACAGCGCCGGCAGCAGCGGGGCGAAGCGCGCAAAGCGCGCCTGTGCCGCCTCGACATCAGCTAGACTAATGCTCCGCTCGCCAGCGGCCTGGGCCGGGGGCGGCGTGTCGGTGCGGGCCGGATTGCACCACATCAAGGGCTCGCCCGCGCTCAGGCTGGCGTGGAGCGCATATGTCGGGTTTGTGGGAAGAGGCTGGTTCATCGGTAAGGATTGGCTGCCATGCGTTCGGGATGACTTCATTGTTGGCCCGGTCAGGCTGTGCCGCAATCCATTTATACTTAGCGAAGTATTAGTTTTACTAATGGATTCTCACGGACAGAGATGCGCGGCGGCGGCCACTTATGAACACCTTGCTATCGTCTTCGCTGCTGAGCTGGCTGCGCTGTTTCGAGGCGTCCGCGCGGCACTGCAACTTCACCCATGCGGCCACGGAGCTGTGCGTCACGCAGGGCGCGGTCAGCCAGCAGGTCAAGCAGCTTGAGCAATGGCTGGACCGGCCCCTGTTCCTGCGTACACCGCGGGCGCTGGTGCTGACACCGGAGGGCGAGCGGCTGCGTTTTGTGCTGCGGGAATCCTTCCAGGCCATCGAAGGCACGCTCACCCAGTTGCGCAAGCCTCGCGAGGCCGGCCCGATCGCGCTGAGTTGCGCGCCATCGTTCGCCATGCGCTGGCTGACCCCGCGCCTGGGCGATTTCTTTCGCGATCATCCCGAGGTGGGCTTGCGTGTCTACGGCGAGTTCCACGCGCTCGACCGCACCCGGATGGTGCGCGACGGGATCGACGCCGCGGTGCGCTTCGACCTGGGCGGCTATGACGACCTCAAGGCCCGGCTGTTCCTGGACGAATGGCTGCTGCCTGTGGCCAGCCCCGGCTTCCTGGCGGCGCATCCGGACCTGCGCGGCCCGCAGGACCTGAAGGGCGCCTGGCTGCTGCACGACGCGAGTCCCTGGGACGGCGCGCAAGCCTTCGAGGAATGGCGCCACTGGCTGCGGGTGGCGGGGGTGGAACTGGAGGCGGCCGGGCTGGAGGCCGGCCAGCGCTTCAACCTGTCCCAGCTCGCCGTGGGCGCGGCGCTGGCCGGCCAGGGCGTCGCGATGGGCCGTTCGGCGCTGGTGCTCGAAGATATCGAGGCTGGCCGCCTGGTCGACCTGTTCGGCATCCATGCGCGCTCGCAGGCGTCCTATTTCTTTGTGTCGGCGCATGGGCAGACGCCGCATATCGCCATGGTGGAGGACTGGCTGGCGGCCGAGGGCGCGCGTTTCGATGCCGCCCGCGCCAAGGTGCTCGATATACGTGCACGCGGCGTGAAAGCCACCGGGAGATGACAAACCAGCTATTCCACGGCATAGTCTCCGGCTTTCGCGCGGCCTTCGCGCGGCTTGTGGGCATTTGAGTACCCGATGGATTTTCCTGTCCTGATCCTGGCGCTGGGCGCCATTGTGGCCGGCTTCGTGCAGGGCTTGTCCGGCTTTGCCTTCGGCATGGTGGCCATGTCCTTCTGGGTCTGGACGGTGGAGCCGCGCCTGGCGGCGACCATGGCCGTGTTCGGCTCCCTGACCGGGCAGGTCGTGGCGGCCGTGACCGTGCGGCGCAGCTTCTCGCCGCTGCAACTGCTGCCCTTCGTGGCCGGCGGCGTCCTGGGTATTCCCGTCGGCGTGGCCATCCTGCCGGCGCTCAATCCCGCGGTATTCAAGACCTGCCTGGGCGGCTTGCTGGCGATCTGGTGCCCGCTGATGCTGATGTCCGGGCAACTGCCGAGAATCCGCTTCGGCGGCCGCGTGGCGGACGGCGTGATCGGCGCGGCCGGCGGCATCATGGGTGGCATCGGCGGATTCACTGGCGTCATCCCGACCCTGTGGTGCACCTTGCGCGGACTTGCCAAGGACGAGCAGCGCGCGATCATCCAGAACTTCAACCTGGCCACGCTGGCCGTGACCATGGCCACCTATGTCGGCACCGGCATCGTCACGCGCGACATGCTGCCCATGTTCCTGGTGGTGGGGCCGGCCATGCTGGTGCCCAGCATCCTGGGCGCGCGCCTGTACATCGGTATCAGTGAAATCGCTTTCCGCAGGATCGTGCTGAGCCTGCTGACGGCCTCCGGGGTGGCCTTGCTGGCCGCTTCGCTGCCTGCGTTGCTGCAGCCGTTGCGCTAATGCCCCAATGCCTTGGCGCGGCTTTGCGCCAGGGCGCGCCGCGGCTCAGGTATGAAAGCTCTCAGCTTCGGCTTGCGCCGTCGCCTCCGCGCCGCTGCGCTCGAACTCCGCGATCACCTGTGCCCCGAGCAGCAGCAGGGTGGCGGCAATCTCCAGGCTGAGCAGGACCACGATGGCGGTGGTCAGCGAGCCGTACACCACGCTGACCTGCGACAGCGTGGCGAAGTACCACACCAGCACGCGACGCGAGACTTCCCATAGCAGCGCGGCGGTGACCGCGCCGATCAGGGCATGCCGCAGCGACAAGCGCCCCACCGGCATCACCAGGTAGATGGACATCAGCAGCAGGATTTCGCCCGCCAGCCCGAACAGGTAGAGCAGGGCGCGAGAGAGCCGGTCCAGCGACCAGTCGTGGCCCAGCAATTCCACATGGTGCTCGCCGATGGCCTGCAGGCTGCCCGACACCACGGTCACCAGCAGCAAGCCCGCGCTCAGCACGACGATGTAGCAATACGGCAGCACCGCCGACACCAGGAAGTGGCGGCGGCGGATCGCCACCCGGTGCACGAAGATCACCGACATGGCGTTCTCCAGCACCGTGAACGCCAGCGAGCTGAAAAAGATCATGCTCACCAGCAGCACCCAGCCGATTACCCCGCGGTTCGCCAGGAAATTGCCCAGCTCGCCGACCAGCGCGCGCGATTGTCCTGGCAGCAGCCATTCCAGATAACGGGACAACGTCGCAAGCAACGAGTCCGGCTCGATCACATGCGACAGCGCGATCACCATCAGGATCAGCATCGGCACGATCGACAGCAGCGCGTAGTACGCCACGGCCCCGGCCAGCAACAACCCCTGGTTGGCGCGGAAATGCCTGAGCGTGCGCAGCACGAAGCGGCCGGGATGTTTCAGCACCAGGCGGGCGCGTGCGTCGAGTATCGGCATGGCATGGGGTCCATCATCGGCAGGGCGGCGGTACGAAGCGCCGGCGACCGAGCCTGGCGGTTGCCAGGCCGTTTTCGCGCCGCTTGCGTCGCTCCTCTCAATGTGGCGCATCGCGTGCGGCGCGGCAAGGCGTGCTTGTCCTACACCGGCTAGCGGCTTTGGCCGACAGAATCCCGTCCCGGCAAGGCTATGCTTGAGTGATGCGAGGCGGGCGCCTTCGCCTGCGTGTGCCTTGCGCATTGCATTCGTCCCCGTGCCCTGGGCCCAATACCCCGGCTTGTGTCCGGGATGACTCCACCGCCACCGTCAGCCGCGCTGGTATGGCGCCCCCAAGCCACCTTTCATGCTGTCTTTCACGCGAGCAATCTGTAACCCATGGCCGATCTGAACGCCGGGCCCGCTGCGGCGAGCCAATCGTCCATTCCTCCTGACGCGGATGCCGGCCCTGGCGCCGGGGCGGACAGCCACGCACCCGCGCCTGAATCCGCAACCGGGCCGGCAGCGGTTGCCCCCCTGGCAAGCGTGGCGCCGGAGGCCGCTCCCGGCTTTACGCCTGCCGGGCGCAGCGCACGGGCGCTGACCGTCCTCGCGGTACTGGCCTCGCTCTATACGCTGCACCTGGCACGCGAATTTGTGATTCCCGTGGTGCTGGCGGTGGTCATTGCCTACATGCTGGATCCGCTGGTGACCGTGCTGTGCGGCCGCCGCATACCGCGCGTGCTTGGTGCCTCGCTAGTTCTGCTTGCGCTGCTGGCCAGCGTGGTCTGTTGCGCCTACTTGTTGCAGGACCAGGTATCGGGGCTGGTGGACCGCTTGCCGGAAGTGGCTACCAAGCTGTCTCGCTCGGTGGGCGCCTTGCTCAGCGGCGACGACTCGATGCTGCAGAAGATCCGGCGGGCGGCCACGGTGCTGGGCGGCACCGGGCAAGGGCCGCCAGTGCGTGGCTCGCGGGTCATCGTGGAGCGCCCGGGGGATTCGCTCAACAATATCCTGCTTGCAGGCTCCGTTGGCGTCTTCGCGCTCGTCGGCCAGGCATCGGTGGTGTTGTTCCTGAGTTTCTTCATGCTGGTGTCCGGCGACATGTTTAAGCGCAAGTTCGTCAAGATGGCTGGGACCACGCTGTCGCAAAAGAAGATCAGCGTGCACATGCTCGACGAGATCAACCGGCAGATCCAGCGCTACATGGTGATGCTGGTGGTGACCAATGCCATGGTTGGCGCGCTGACCTGGTTCCTGCTGAAATGGCTGCACGTGGACAATGCCGGCACCTGGGCGCTGGCCGCCGCCGCCTTGCATCTGGTGCCTTATTTCGGCGCGGTCCTGATCGCGGTGTGCATCGGGCTTGCCGCCTTCATGCAGTCCGGCGACTTCGGCACGGCGGCGATGGCGGCGGGCGGCTCGCTGCTGGTCGCCACCCTGATCGGCGCGCTGGTCACCACCTGGATGACCGGACGCATGGCCAAGATGAACGCCGTCGCGGTGTTTATCGTGCTGCTGCTGTTCACCTGGCTATGGGGCACCTGGGGTGTGCTGCTGGCCATTCCTATCGCCGTGATCGCCAAGGTTGTGGCGGATCATGTGGAGGGGCTGGAAGTGTTGGCGGAGTTCCTGGGCGAGTGAAGGCCGTCGGGGACGGCCCGCTGATGCTCACTGCTCTGCGACGAAACGCGCCACCAGTTTCGCAACGGCGGCTGGTGCGGCATACGGCAGCCACGCCTGCAAGTGCAGGGTGCCTGCCGTATGCCAGGCCAGTTCCGCCTCGCGTTCGTCGAAGCGCAGCGTGCCTTCGGCAAACACGCGTTCCTGGCGCATCCCCTGGTTCATCGAGACAAACCGCAGCGGCAGCACTTGCGCCGGGTTGTTGCCGGCGTCCACCCACAGCCACTGGTACTTGCGCGAGCGCGGGGCATCGGCGGGCAGGCCGAGGCGCTTGATTTCCAGCACCGTGCCGGCGTGGCCGGTAAAAGCAAAGAGGATCTCGTAGGCAGGTGTGGCCGGGGCTGGAAAGCGGGCGTGCCGGCATCGCGGCAGCATCCCTGGGATGCGCGATTCTACCCGTGCCTCCCACATGCGCAAACGGCGCATATCGATAGCCAAACACCTTCATTCCGTGCCCTGGGGGCAGGGCGCTGACATCGCTGCAAGCGAGCCGGCGCTGCAAGTGCCGGTCGCCCCTTGATAACAGCGGCCAGCCTGGGCGCCGGCGATGCGGCTACGCGGCCAGCGCTTCCTCGACGAACAGCAAGCGATCGTTGCCCCAGAACAATTCGTCGCCGACGATGAAACTGGGCACGCCGAACAACCCGCGTGCCACGGCCGCTTCGGTGGCCTGTTTCAGGGCATCCTTGACCGCGGGGTCGTCGATCATGGCCAGCACCTCGCGCGCATCGAACCCGGCCGCCGTGAGCACGGCGCCAATCTCGGCCGGGTCGTTCAGGTTGCGCTGCTCCTCCCACATGGCGACGAAGATCGCCGCCACATAGCGGTGGAACGCGGCCTCGTCCCGCATCTGGAAGCCTGTCGCGGCGCGCATCAGCGCCAGCGTGTTGACCGGGAAGTGCGGATTCTGCCTGAGGTTTGCGCCGTAACGCCGCGACCAGCGCTGCGTGTCGGTCTTCGACCAGAGGCCCTTGGCCGGAATCTCCGCCGGGCTATGGTTGCCGGTGGCCTTGAAGACGCCGCCCAGCAGGATCGGCCGCCATACGATCTCGGCGCCGGTGCGCTGCGCCACGCGAGGCAGTTCCTTGTAAGCCAGATAGGAATAGGGGCTGCCGAAGTCGAAATAAAACGCTACTTGCCTGCTCATGCCGTCGTCTCCGCTTGTTGTCGTGTCTTGTCGTTGATCGCTTCACTGCCGCGCTGGCCGCGCCTTACCACGGCTCGATCCACGGCCGGATGTCGAGTTCATGCGTCCACGCGTCGCGCGGTTGCTGGTGCAGCATCCAGTAGGTATCCGCAATGTGCTCGGGATTGACGATGCCGTCGTCCTGCTTTGTGGCGTAGCGGTCGGGGAAGTTCGAGCGGATGAAGTCGGTATCGATGGCGGCATCCACGACCAGGTGCGCCACATGGATGTTCTTCGGGCCCAGTTCGCGCGCCATGCTCTGGGCCAGCGCGCGCAGCGCGTGCTTGGCGCCCGCGAAGGCGCTCATGCCATCGCGCCCGCGCAGGCTGGCGGTGGCGCCGGTGAAGAAGATCGAACCGCGCCCGCGCGGCAGCATCACGCGGGCTGCCTCGCGCCCCATCAGGAAGCCGCCGAAGCAGGCCATCTCCCAGACCTTGAAGTAGACGCGCGACGTGGTTTCCAGCACGGAGAAACGCACATTGGCGCCGATGTTGAAAATCGCCACTTCCAGCGGCGCGATCTCGCGCTCGATGCGCTCGATCAGCGCCACGGTCTCGTCTTCCTTGCGGGCGTCGCAGGCAAAACCGTAAGCCTCGCCACCCTCGGCGCGGATCTGCTCCACCAGTGGGGCGAGCTTGTCGGCGCTGCGGCGCGTGACACACGCGATGTAGCCTTCGCGCGCAAACCGGCGCGCAATGGCGCCGCCGGTGGCGTCGCCAGCACCCACCACGAGGATGGCTTTCTTGTCGGACATGTTTGTCTCCGGTCTTGGATTGTCAGCCCGGGCAGGGGCGCGGACGGGCTGTTTGCGCTCTGGCCGACGCCACCCGCTTTCATTGGGCGCGGATCCGGCGTAAGCTAAACGTTCGTTTAGTAAACGAACGTTATGGTATGAATGCAGGTTCCGTCAAGTCCTGTCCTTATCCGTATTCCTGTTTTTATCCCTGTCCCGAACCCAGGAAAAGCAATGCGTTATTCCGCAAGTCATAAAGCCGCCACTCGCCAGCGGGTCCTGGAGGCCAGCGGCGCGCTGGTCAAGCGCGAGGGGTTTGCCGCCACCGGCGTTGACCAGCTGATGGGCGCGGCCGGCCTCACCGGCGGCGCCTTCTACAGCCATTTCGATTCCAAGCAGGCGCTACTGCGCGAGGTGATCGCGCGGGAGCTGCAGCGCAGCCGCGAGCTGCTGCTGCTCGACGGGGAAGGGGGCGATGGCGCGTGGCTGGCGGGGATGCTGGACCGCTATCTCACCATGGGGCACGTACGGCATCCGGAGACAGGATGTCCGTTGCCGAGCCTTGCGGCGGAGATTGCGCGGGCCGATGCTCAGACACGCACTGCCTGCGAGGACGGCCTGGTTGCCATGCAGCGGGATATCGCCGGGCGGCTCGGGAGCGGCGAGGCGGCCTGGGGCGTGATGTCGCAGTGCGTGGGCGCATTGATGCTGGCACGCACGGTGGCCAGCCAGGATGTGGCGCGGGAAATCCTGGCTGGTGCGCGGGACATGCTGGAGCGGCGGCTGGGCGAGCAGGCCGTGGATGCGAGGGGATTGAAGTAACGGCTTCCCCGTTCCTTACTTCACCCTCTCAACTGCTGGCGACTTCCATTTTCCCTCCGGCAGTTCCGAGGCCCCATCGCGCGTGAGGATAGCCGGGATGTATACCAGTGAAGCGGCGGGGCGTGTGCGGCACCGTGGCGCCGCACGCTGTCAGTCGGTAGCGGGCGTCAATGGCGGCAATTTCCAGCTACCATTCATCGCCGCTTCGCTCGGCCCGTACAGCCGGCCCACGGCGCTATACATGCCTTCGGGTGCGGGCAGCCAGTTGGACTCCTTGTCCTTGCCGGGGGAGACATGGCCCACGTAGAGCGTGAGTCCGCCGTCGGCATCGTATTTCAGGCCCTTGGTGCGGTCGCCGATCGAGTAGCGCTGGAGGGGATTGGCATACAGGAATCGATCCGGCAACGTGTAAAGCGTGATCGACCAGAAAAACCTGGCGGGGGGTAACTGGCCCGGCCCGAAACGGATCTTCGACGCCTTGCGGCCATCGCCCACATAGCCGCCATACCAGGCCTCCGCCAGCGAGTTGCCGTACAGGCCTTTTTCCGCGGCGATGGCGCGGGTGAGGTAGTCGTTCTTCATGAATTCCCGCGTGCCGAACAGTCCGTTGGACGACAGCGTGGTCTTGGCCTTCTCCGCCAGCGCGGCCTGGGCATCCTTCACGCCAGCGTCGATCGCCGCCAGCCTGGCGGGTGGCAGCTTGCCGGCGTCGAAGGGCCGGCCAGGGCCGATGCCGATCTTGCCAAAGCGCTGCATCAGCGCCACTTCGCTGGAGACCGGAGGCTGCGTGAACTGCAGCAGGAAGTTCAGGTAGCCGATGAAGTCATGCGTGCGCGCCTTTGCCGGGTCGTAGGGCGGGAAGGCCACGGCCGGCATGGCAGGGGGCGGCGCGGCGTTCAGGAAGGCGCTCAAGGGGCGCAGTTGCATGCCGGCCTGGATCGCCTTCACGTCGGGCAGGCCGTCGGGCCCGTCCAGCGCGGTGCGCGTCAGGGTCATCACGATCTCGGTCTCGGAGCGGAACACCTCCTTGATGCCAGGCGGCGTCGGGCCCTTCCATTCCGGACCGGCGATCAGGTAGTTGCCGGCGCCATTGCCCGTGGCCCGCGTGCCCACGTAGGCGAAGTTATAGGTGAAAAGATCGACCCACTGCTGCACGTAGTAGCGTTTGGCCGGCACCTCGGGCACGGTGATCACCCACGGTTCGGCGCGCAGGTCCAGCCATGCCCAGGAATACGGCGTGTCGTTGTTGGGCGTGACCACGTCGTGGTTGTCGGGCGTGTAGAGCGTGGAGTAATGGCGGTACTTGCCGAAGCCGCCAACGTATTCCGGGCTGGCCGGGTTGGCGAGCTGCTTATACATCGTGTTGTAGTTTTCGATCATCGGGAATGCATAGATATAGGCATCCCTGGCGATGCTGCGGGTTTCGTCCTGCGTGGCAGCGGACTTCGCCACGGCTGGCCCGGCGCCGGCAATGAAGCCGGCCAACGTGAACCCGATCGCAAATGCCGGCAATCTGGCCATTGCAACTCTCCCTTTGATTCGTTGTTTGTCTTTTTCTGGTGCCGGCCCGGACTCAGTCGTCCGCGACCGGGCGCGAGCGCCAGCGGCCGTCGCTTTGCTTGCAGAACCAGCCGGTCCAGTTGTCTTCCTGATCCCCGCGCTTGAGCTGTGCCTTCAGTTGCCGGCAGGGCTGGCCCTTGTCGGTCTTGCTGCGCAGCGGCGTCAGCTGGCCTTCGATCGGCTTGCGCTTGCCTTCCGGGGGGGCGGTCCAGGAGACCATCGCCCCGTCGGCGCCGTTACGCAGCACGTTGCGCACGTTCTGGGCGAACGCGGCCGATTCCTTCTGGCTCATGGTGCCGATGACCGTGCCGTGGATAAAGGTGTCGAGGTAGGCGAACGCTGGTGCGGCCGGGGCGAGCAGGGCAGCGCTGAGTAGCGTGGTATGGAGCAGCAGGCGCGGTGTCATGGCAAGGGTCCTTGGTGGACATGGGAAACGGCTGGAGGAACCGGCACGGAGGCGGGGACTCAGTCCCGCCATTCGATGTGCCGAAAGCGGCGCATCTCGGCACCTATGGAGGAGGGCGCCAGCCAGTATCCCTGCCGCAAACTTAGTCCACTCTGGCAGCAAAAGGCAATACAGTCCGTTTGTGCGGCGAGTTAAAGCAAATGCATTGCCGCTTCGCTGCACGGCCGCGCGGAATCAGGGCGTGACAATATTGAACATGCCATCGAAGGTATCGAGCAGGCCGAAGAACTCGTTGACCTTACCCTGATCGCCGCCGACCTTGGCACGCCCGGCGGCCACTTCCTGCGGCGTCCGCGGCGTCCGCGGGGAACGCTCCCAGCGCAAGCGAGACGGCGAGGACGAGGGGAGAAACGCGCAAGCGGGAGAGGCTCATGGTCGTCGTAATGTCTGGTAAGTAGAACCAGTGGTTCGGCTTTGGCATGCTGTTGCCACGTATCCGCCCCTTTGTGGGGAGGCGAGGTTCCGACCTTATTGGAGACACGCGGCCAGATGAAGTGAAAGTTTTTGTGCAACGATCTGAATTGTGTAGCAAGCTGCACCGTAGCGCAGCCGTTCATTGCACAATTTTCCGCCGATATGAAATCTTTCAACCGGTACTCCGCGCCGGGCCGAGGCGCGCTATGTTCAATCCGGACCTGTCGCAGCATGCTTGCCGCGCAGCGTAGTCAGGGCGTTTGCCCTGTCCTTGATTTAAGTGTTTTTGTATTTTTCTTTCGCTGACTACTTGCCAGGATTCACATGCCAAACCGCCATTTGCTCTCCCATTCCCTGCACGCAGTCTGCCTTGCCGCAGCCGTGCTATTCGCCCCTTTGAGCCAGGCTGCATCCACCCCCGTCGTCGGCATTGCCGAGGAACTGGTGGTTTCCGGCCGCATCGTCGCCATCGATCCGGATTCGAAGGCGGTGCTGGTGCAGGGCCCGCGCGGCAATGTCGTCGAACTGATCGGTGGCGATGAAGTGAAGAACTTCAAGCAGATCAACAAGGGCGACATGGTGACGCTGACCCGGGAGGCCGCTGTGGTCACCACGCTGGATCCGATCGACACCAAGGACACGCCAATCACGGAATCGGTGGAGCGCACCGCGCGCGCGGGGGACGGCGCCAAGCCCGGCTTCGCGCGTGAGATCACGACCACGGTCACGGCGCAGATTACCAAGGTCGATACCAAGAACCGCACCGTGACCTTCCGCACCCCGCGCGAGACGCTGCGCACGGTTAAGGTGCGGGACCCGAATATCGACCTCAGCAAGATCAAGGCGGGCCGGCTCGCCAAGATCGTCTATCGCGAGGTGGTCGCGATCGTGGTCACCGGCCCGGCCAAGTCCTGACCCTGGATTGCGAAGCATCCCGCGGCGCTGTATGGCCGCGGGATGCTTGCGTTTACGCGCTAGCGGTGAAAGCCGTGGAAGCCGCCCATGCGCCGGCCGCCGCCGCCGCCGAAGTTGCCGCTGAAGTTGCCACCCCCGCCGCCGCCCCACTGGTGCGCTGTCTGCCCGAAGCGCTGCTGTCCCACGTTGCGCGCCTGTCGCTGCTGATCCAACTGGCCGGCGACATCCGGGTTGGGCTGCACCGGCTGCCAGCCGCCCGACGTGTGCTTCTGCCAGCCGCCATCCTGGGTGTGCTGGTAGACGTTGCCGTCGTGCCCGGCGTACACATCGCCGTTGTTCCAGGCCACCGCATTGCCTTTGTCCCGGTTGACCATCACGCCCTTGCTGGCCGCTTCATGCTGGCCGGTCTGCGTGTTGCCCGCGACGCCGAACTCGGCCGCGCCTGCACGCCCGGTCTGCGCGTTATAGCTCGCTACCTGGCGCCCGGCGGCGTAGTTGCCGGTGTACTTGTTGCCGGCGACGCCGCCACGCCCGGCGCCGCTGCGCCCGGTCGACGGGTTGGAGAAGGCGCCTTGCCGTCCGGCCACGGCATTGCCGCTGTAGGGGTTGAAGGCGGCGCCGGCGCTGCCCTGGTAGCGCGCGCCGGTTGCCGGGTTGTACCCCGCGCCGGCGGCGCCGCGCCATTGCGTGCCGGTCCAGGCGTTGTAGCCGAAGGCATGCGTCACCGTGCCTTGTCCCCAGCGCCCGTAGAAATTCGCCGTGTTGACGTTGACGTAGTTCCAGTAGCCCCCGCCCCAGTAGGGGCCCCAGTAGGGCGCAGCGGCGCCCCATACCGCGCCCACGGCGAAACCGAACGCGAAGCCCTCCGCGGTGCCAAGCGCAAAGCCCGCGCCATATCCATAGGTGGGGGGGGGTAGCCGTAGTAAACCGAGCCCACGTAGGCCGGGTAGACATAGCCCGTGCCGTAGACCACGGTGCCGTCCGGGTTCACCACCACGCCCATATAGCCGGGCGTATAGCCGACCACCACCGTGTCCGGGGTGATGGAGTAGATGCGCACATAGGTGGTGCCGCTGCGCTATGGCCG
>JYOD01000218.1 GCA_000955785.1 Burkholderiaceae bacterium 16 | reverse complement strand
TAGGGAAGTGCTGATCAATGAGGTTTGCGCTTGATGTTGCACAAGCCAGTGACTTCGGTTTTCGCAATGCGGGAGAAATAGATCGATTCAAGCCGGTTTTTCTCTCGTTTCGCGCCTTTCCCGGCGCGCTTTGCGCACTCAGGACGGACTGCTCCCCTGCAGCGCCAACAACGGCTTTTTGGCCAGCACCAGATTCGCCAGACCAAACAGGCTGAACAACTGCGCTGTGTTCTTGACCAGGCCTTTGTAGCGAACCTTGCGATGACCAAACAGATTCTTGATGACGTGGAACGGGTGCTCGACCCGCGCCCGAATCTTGGCCTTGGTCCGCTCGACGGCGACCAGCAAGTCCTTGATTGCGCCGTCGCGCATTGCCTTGATCTTGCCGCGCTTGACAGCCACCTGCCACTTCACGGACTTGCCTTGCATCTCGTCGCGCTTCGCCACGCCCGTGTAGCCCGCATCACCAAATGCATGGTCTTCGTGGCCATGCAGCAGGGCATGCGCCTGCGATACATCCGACTCGTTCGCCGCGGTGCCCACCACGCTGTGCACCAGTCCCGAGGCCGCATCCACGCCGAGGTGGGCCTTCATACCAAAGTGCCATGCATTACCTTTCTTGGTCTGGTGCATCTCCGGGTCGCGGCTCTTCTTCTTGTTCTTGGTCGACGGTGGCGCCTCGATGATGGTGGCATCCACAATAGTGCCTTCCTTCATCATCAGCCCCCGCTCGCACAGCATGATGCCGATCTCGTCGAACAGCTTTCGCGTCAGTTCATGCTCGACGAGCAGGCGGCGAAACTTCAGCAGCGTCGTTGCGTCCGGCACCGCTTCGACCGCCAAGTCGATCCCGGCAAAGGTCCGCATCGCCAGGCTGTCGTACAGCGCGTCTTCCAGCGCCTCGTCCGACAGTCCGTACCACTGCTGAAGGAAGTAGATGCGCAGCATCCGCTCCAGTCCGATCGGTGGTCGCCCACGTCTGCCCTTGGGGTAGTACGGCTCGACCACCGCAATCAGGCGCGACCACGGCACCACGCTTTCCATCTCCGTCAGGAAGCGCTGGCGGCGTGTCACTCGCTTCCTGCCGTGGCTTTCCGCTTCCGCAAAACTGATCTGACGATTCATCTCCGACTCATCTCTTGGGCATACACATGACAACGCTTACAAGCCACTCAGCGATGACTGTCGCGCTGAATAAATCAGACTTTCC
>JYOD01000217.1 GCA_000955785.1 Burkholderiaceae bacterium 16 | reverse complement strand
CTTCAGGGCGGGGTAGTTGACGGACAGAATGAAGCACTTGTGACGCGCGTGCGCGTGCATTCGCTTATGTGCCAATCGTAATACTGATTTCCGTCTGTAACGCTACCAGATCCCTGTGGAACTACCTGCTTTTTTTGATAGTCCCCTGTATATAGAGCAATGGGGAAAGGGCTGACGCGTATGCGGGTCGCTATACGCTGCCGCGTGGGAGTTACCAGCAGGAGACAGCGATGAACTCAAAGCAAAAGATGTGCCTCGCTAGCATTGTTGGATTGCTTGCCGCTTCGGGCCAGGCCGCGACGGACGGTGTTCCGCCCGGGGCACCTAGCGATAGGGCAATGTCTACGGGTGCCTCTGGAGGCGTGGGGACGTCCGCGGAGCCGGCGACAAGAGTCAGTGACAATGAGATCACAATGAAAGTCAGAGCTGAACTCCTTGCCACAAAGGGGCTCAAGTCCACGGGTATTCGAGTGAGGACTGAAAACGGGGTTGTGCATCTCGATGGCAAAGTACAAAGTGACTCGGAGAAGCTGACAGCCTTGAACGCCACGCGCGCAGTGGAAGGTGTCCGGTCCGTGTCGGATGGGCTACAGGTCGTGAAATAGCAATGCCTTGTTATGCGATGGCGCCCTAAGATCCACCCCTTTCAAGGTGATCAAACGACACGTCCAGCCTTGATGACACGTGCGGTAGAGACATGCCGCCGTGCCACACAGCCGGCAACATAGCCTTTCTTCTTGGGCGCTTTGGGTCCCCGCGTATGTTTGCGCATCGCACGGGGATCAACGTGCGCCGCTATGTTTAGCAGCGTCCGGCCAAGCTGGGCCGGCGTGAGTGGGTCATAGGCCTGCCACACCTCGGGCGGCACCGCGATCATCATGCCGGCATACGTCGCCCGGATTTCGCTGGCGAGGTAATACGGTGAGATCTCAATATCACTGGTATCCAGTT
>JYOD01000216.1 GCA_000955785.1 Burkholderiaceae bacterium 16 | reverse complement strand
CATGCGGTTATACACAACTCTGACCACCACCGCCCGGCCTCGGGGAGGAGCGCTTACGTTCAATAGGCTGGCGTGGCCCTTGTAAACTTGCGGCACTTGGCGTTTACTCTCTGCTTTTGCGTGACGCATTGGCAACCGAATCGACGCACTGGGCAGAGACGGAATTCGAGCAACTCGACCTC
Source organism: Burkholderiaceae bacterium 16 (assembly GCA_000955785.1). Taxonomy (GTDB): domain Bacteria; phylum Pseudomonadota; class Gammaproteobacteria; order Burkholderiales; family Burkholderiaceae; genus Cupriavidus. Next base: position 2,860 of record JYOD01000216.1, on the reverse strand, counting down.
GGCGATGCGCGCCTGGACAAGCGAGCAAGGATATTGATGGAACGATTGGCGGCCGACCCGATGGCCAGCGTGCCGAAGGCATGTCGGGGCTGGGGCGAAACGATGGCGGCGTATCGCTTTTTTGATAACGACGGCATCGACTGGCGCGCGATCTTGGCGCCGCACTGGCAGCAGACACAAAAGCGGATGGAAGCCCATCCTGTCATCCTTTGCCTTCAAGACACTACCGAACTTGATTTCAACGGCCAGGGTGCAACCGGGCTCGGACCGCTGAGCTACGAAGCGCAGCGCGGCATGTATCTGCATCCGACTTACGCGGTCACGCCGCAGCGCGAGCCGCTGGGCATTCTGGACGCGTGGATGTGGGCACGCGAGAAGAAGGACAAATTTGGCAAGCGCGGCGGACCCAAGGAGAGCCTGCGCTGGCTCGAAGGCTACGAGCGCATTGCGGAGATGGCGGCGAGTCTGCCGGCTACGCGCTTGGTGTATGTGGCCGACCGCGAAGCCGACCTGATGGCGCTGATGCTGCATGCCCAAGCGCTGGGTACGCCAGCCGACTGGCTGGTACGGGCCGCCCACAACCGCTGTCTGCCGGAAGGCGACAAGCTGTGGGAGCGCACCACAAGTGCGCAGGCGGTAGGGCAGATCGCATTCACGCTGGGATCGCGACACGGCATCAAGGCGCGCACTGTACGCCAGCACGTGTGGATGCAGCGGGTTGAACTGCCCGCGGGAAAAGGCAAGAGCGTCGCCGCCACCTGCCTTGTCGCGCGCGAATTCGATGCGCCACCCGGCGTCAAGCCAATCGAATGGCGCTTGCTGACCAACCGCGTTGCCACGACCTTGGACGAGGCGGTCGAATTGATTGACTGGTACCGGGCGCGCTGGGAAATCGNNGAAAGTCCGACCGAGGCAAAAGACTCAGTCCTCGTAGCTAGGGAGGCGTCATGGCGCGAAAGCAAGATGACGGAGCCCTCCGACAGTATGCTCAGAAAGGAGTGTATGCAACGCACCAGGTTGCAACGTGCAGTGAACGCAGATGTAGCCTCGTCACACGAAAACCCGGTGGCTGAGACGGTCGATAACGCGCGAAAGCAGCAAGAGTTGTCCGAAACGAGTCCGATACGGCAACTCTCACCGGCGGGGTATCAGCGGCGACATGGTGTGAAGGATAACGTGGAAACTGGAGAAGCCCTCGGCACCCGGCGGAGAAATCCCGTCGAGGAGATGTCCGCTATAACCGCGAGTGGGAAATGCGGGCATAGGTGCCAGGGTGACGGATCGGGTCGTAGTACTGTCGATGGGCGTGCAGCAAAACGCGCCCGGAGGGAAGGGCCCGGACCGGTGAGTACTCCGTCCAACAAGGTGAGGCAGGGATGAAATGACAAAGGCATCCGGCAGTCTGCAGGAGCTGAGAAGGCGGATATATCGCAAGGCGAAGTCTGACAAGACCCATCGCTTCTGGGGACTCTTCGTGCATATTGCGAAGAGCGAAACCCTTGACGAGGCCTACCGTATCGCCAAGAGGAACGGCGGTGCACCGGGAATCGATGATCTGAGCTTTGAAGACATCGAGGCATCGGGACGCACTGTATTCCTTGCGGAGATTCAGGCAGACCTCAAAACAGGCAGGTATGAACCCAAGCCGAACCGCAGGGTAGAGATCCCGAAGAGCAACGGCAAGGTCCGCGTCCTCCAGGTTCCTTGCATCCGCGACCGCGTGGTGCAGGGGGCGCTGAAACTGATCCTCGAAGCGGTATTCGAGGCGGACTTCTGCCCGAACTCCTACGGGTTTCGACCGAAGCGGTCCCCACACCGCGCGCTGGCGGAAGTCAGACGCAGTGTGCTGCGGCGCATGTCGACGGTGGTTGACGTGGATTTGTCGCGCTACTTTGACACAATCCAACACTCAACCCTGTTGGGCAAGATCGCGAAGCGCATCCAGGATCCTCAGGTCATGCACTTGGTCAAGCAGGTTATCAAAGCAGCGGGCAAAGTTGGGGTACCGCAAGGTGGCCCATTCAGCCCTCTCGCTGCGAACATCTACTTGACTGAGATTGACTGGATGTTCGACGAGATTCGCCGCAAGACGGCACAGGGCCCTTACGAGGCAGTGAACTATCATCGGTTTGCTGACGACATCGTCATTACCGTCAGTGGCCACCACACGAAACGCGGCTGGGCAGAACGCGCCCTGTTGCGTCTGCGGGAACAGCTCGTGCCGCTTGGCGTCGAATTGAACACGGAGAAAACCACGGTGGTGGACACGCTGCACGGTGAAGCCTTTGGGTTCTTGGGGTTCGACCTACGTCGCGTGCGCAAACGAGCGAGGAACGGGTACTTCGTCCTGATGACCCCCAAGAAGAAGGCTCGTCAAGCCATCAAGGCGAAGATTCGCGACATCATCCGGCACGGAGGCTCGACTCCTGCCGTGAAGCTGATCGCGAGACTCAACGCTGCGGTGGCGGGATGGGTCAAGTACTTTCGGGTCGGCAACGCCAGTCGCGCCTTCAGTGAGGTGCGCGACTATCTGGAAATGAAGGTTCGAACTCTGCTAACGCGGCGCAAGCGACGCAATAAGAGGAGCGTCGGGTGGCGACGATGGAGTAACGAGTACCTCTACGGTGTCCTGGGATTGTACTGGGACTGGAAAACGCGCCCGCTGTCGGGTGCGGAGGAGTTCGCGTGAAAGTGGCCGCCATACCGACAGGACCCATAACCCTTGCGATGAATCTCACTGGGTGAGCCGCTTGAGGGAAAACTTCACGAGTGGTTCTTATGGGGAGGGGCTGGAAACGGGCCGGGTTCGCCGAGCACCGCGCCAGTCCTTTACCCGACAGATGTTGTTCAATATCCTGAA
>JYOD01000215.1 GCA_000955785.1 Burkholderiaceae bacterium 16 | reverse complement strand
CCGGTCAGGCCCATGATCGCGCGCAGCGTGGTGGTGCGCCCGGCCCCGTTGCGGCCCAGCAGCGTCACCACCTCGCCGGGATTCACGGTCAGGTCCACGCCATGCAGGATGTGCGATTCGCCGTACCAGGCGTGCAGGTCCTTGATTTCTAGTGCGGGCGTTGTGCTCATCCTGGCTCCTCAGTGCGCGCCCTGCAGTTCAGCGTCGACGGTGCCCATGTAGGCCTCCATCACGCGCGGGTCTTTCGATACTTCGGCGTACGGCCCTTCGGCCAGGATCGCGCCGCGCTGCAATACCGTGATCTTGTCGGCGATCGACGAGACCACGTTCATATTGTGTTCGACCATCAGGATCGTGCGCCCCACCGCCACCTTGCGGATCAGTTCGGTGACGCGCGCCACGTCTTCATGTCCCATGCCCTGGGTGGGCTCGTCGAGCAGCATCAGCTCCGGCTCCATCGCCAGCGTGGTGGCGATCTCCAGCGCGCGCTTGCGGCCATACGGAAGGTTGACGGTCACGGTCTGCGCGACGTCGGTCAGGCCGACCTGCTCGAGCAGTTCCATGCCGCGCCCATTGAGCGTGTCGAGCGTGTTCTCGCTGCGCCAGAAATGATAGGACGTGCCGAGCTGCCGCTGCAGGCCGATGCGCACGTTCTCCAGCACCGTCAGGTGCGGGAACACGGCCGAGATCTGGAACGAACGGATCACGCCGCGCCGGGCGATCTGCGCCGGTTTCTCGCGCGTGATGTCGATGCCGTTGAACAGGATCGTGCCGGTCGTCGGCTCAAGGAACTTGGTGAGCAGGTTGAAGCACGTGGTCTTGCCGGCGCCGTTGGGGCCGATCAAGGCATGGATCGACCCGCG
>JYOD01000214.1 GCA_000955785.1 Burkholderiaceae bacterium 16 | reverse complement strand
ACTGTTCCGGTCTCCCGGGCAAGGTGGTAGGGTCGAGAACTGGCGCGCGCACGGTAGGCTCCGGTGGTCTCCCCACCGCTTTCGCGATGGACCGCAGTCCGGCTACCATAGTCACGTTTCCAGCTCCCGCCACGTCAAACGGAGCGGGCGGTTTTCCCGCACTCCGCTTTCCTGCTTGCTTCCTGTCGAGGGTTATGGGACCTATCCGGCTGGGCGCGCTTTCGGTGCGGCAGCACGATGAACCCGATAGCTGTTGAACAGCTTCAGTTCCTCATACAGCCAGCACTTACTCCACCGCTTCCAGCCGAAGCCCCCGCGATTCCGGGCTCGCCCCATGAGTCGCCGGATCTTCTTTTCCACCCAGTCTTTCACGAAGCTGAAGCACTTGTCAGAGTGTCCAACGGCGAAGTAATTAACCCAGCCTCGCAGCACGGGATTAATCAGGTCGACCACCCGTTCTATCGGCTGCGATCGGTGTCGCCGGAACACTTCCTTGAGTTGACGCAATAACGCCGTACGCTTCTTCAACTTCGGTGTATATTGCGCCCGCCACACCCGCGCCTTGACACTGCGGATTCGACGGAAGTCGAATCCCAGGAAGCCGAAGCTTTCCCCACAGCTTAGATCCACGTTGCGGCTCTTCTCTTCATTCACTTCGACCTGTAGTTTGGCAAACTCTTCCCTCAGTCGCCGGCTTACCGCCTCGAGCAGCCAAGCATGGCGCGGGTGGGCATCGATCAGCACGACCAGATCGTCAGCGAAACGGGCATACTCGACGTAGGTGTACTTCCCGTTTCGGGTGGCTTCCTTCGCCCGCTCCAGCATCCGATCCACCTCGGTGAGATAGAGGTTACTGAGCAGCGGCGAAATCACCCCGCCTTGCGGAACGCCTTGTTTGCCCGATGCCGTCAGCATCAGCTTCAGCAGATGCATGACGTCCCCATCATTGACCCGACGCGCTACCTTCTCCAGCAGCAGATGATGCCGCACGGTGTCAAAGTAGGCGCGCAAATCCAGGTCTATGACACGTGTCTTCCACTGCACGATCGCCGTCGCCACTCGCTGCACCGCTTCATGCGCGGTACGCTTCGGGCGATAGCCATATGACCCCGGTTGGAAATCTGCCTCGAAGATCGGCTCCAATATGAGCTTGAGCGCGCCTTGGACCACTCTGTCCCGGATAGCAGGAATCGACAAGATGCGAACCTTGCCGCCATCCTTCGGTATCTCCTGCCGTCGCGCGCGTAGCGGCCGGTAGGTGCGCTCATTTAGTTCGCCCTGTATCTGTTCAAGGAATGCCTCCACGCCTTGCGCATCGATGACCTCAAACGTTACCCCGTCAATACCCGGCGCTCCGTTGTTCTTTCTGGCCAGCGCATACGCTTCGCGCAGGGTCTCCATCTTGCAGACATGGACGTACAACCCCCAGAAACGCCAGGACGGTTCAGCCTTCGCCTTGACGTATAGTCCTCGCCTCAGGTCCTGCAAACTGCTGGACGCCTTTGTCATCTCGTCCTTGCCTCCCATGTTGTTGAGGACATTACAAACAGCAGGGCCCCTTCGCTCCACCGTCGTTACCGGCTTCACAGCTAGTACGGACCCGTCCGCCACCCTCTCGCCTTCGGCCCACTTCCCGGGTTCGCCGGTTATAGGGCCTACCTTGCTCCGGCGATTTCGCGCCGGGGCGAGGAGGGCTTCTCCAGTTGCTTAGCATGTCCTTGTCACCGTGCCGTCGCTTCCACCCCGCCGAGGTGAGATAGCCGTGTCGATCAGATTTCGGCTACCCATATTGCCTTCGCCCGTCTACTGGAGGCTCGGCCCTCGGATCTTCCCCTTTTCGAGGCCACATCACGTTCACTGTTGTTACGGCCCGATGACTCGCGCGCCTCCCAAGGAGGCGCTTGTCGATAGGCTTCAGAGTTTTGGTTTCCCGCCACCCTGCTATCCAAGCTACGGGGCGCCTGACTCTTACCCCGGCAGGACTAACTCCTGCTGAACACGCCAGCCTTCGCTGGACACACAGTAGGCCCGGGGAGTCGCACCCCGAGCCTCTCGCAGAACCGTACGTGACACTCGCATGTCATACGGCTCCCGTTATCCAACCGTCGCTGCGGCCAATCCCCAATGGATGAACCGCCATGGCTCGACCTCCTTCATCGTGCGTAGCCACTGCACGCTGCGCTGCTTTCGCCGCACTAGCGTTTTGTACTTGCGCCGGGCCCATCGCTGCAACCCGCGGTCGATATAGCGAAACAAACCGCGCATCGCCCGCCGATAGAAAGCACCATAGTAGTTCCACCAACCACGGATGACCGGATTGGATTGCTCCGCAAGCTCAGCCAATGTCGCCGGACTTCGGCGCGACCACTGCCACCCCCGCACTACCGCACGCATCCGCTTAAGCGCCTCGCTGCTTACCGCCGGCAGGAAACTGGTAAAGCGCCGGCCCTGCTTGCTCTGCGCCTCCCTGGGCCGGAACGTAAAGCCCAGAAACGTAAATTGCACGGTCGGATACGCCTTCGTACGGTTGCTGTCCTTGCAGTACACGACCTTCGACTTCTCCGGATGCATCGTCAACCCACATTCGCCCAGCCGTGAAGCAATGTCTTGCATTACGGCCCTCGCCTGTGCCTCCGAGCGGCAGTGAACCACCGCATCATCGGCGTAGCGTGCAAAGGGACATTGCGGATGTGACCGCCTCATCCAGCTATCGAACGCATAGTGCATGAACAGATTCATCAGGATCGGACTGACGACACCCCCTTGGGGTGTCCCTCGCGTCCGGGGCAGGATCTCCCCATCCGCCGTCTCGAACGGCGCAGTCAGCCACCGCTCGATGTACAACAGGATCCAGTCTTCCCTGATGTGGCATCGCACTGCCTTCATCAACAGTGCATGATCGATCTGATCGAACGCCGCCTTGATGTCAAACTCCACGACCCAGTCATACTGCCAGCAACGCTTGCGCGTCACCGCTATCGCCTGTTTCGCCGACTTCTCCGGCCGATACCCATAGGAATCTTCATGGAAGATCGGATCGAGGATCGGCTCAATCATGAGCTTGGCAACAGTCTGAGCAATTCTGTCAGATACAGTGGGCACGCCCAATTTTCTGGTTCCGCCTTTCGCCTTGGGTATTTCCACCTGCTTAACCGGCGGCGGGAAGTACGACCCTGATGACATCCGGTTCCACAGCTTGTACAGATTTCCCGAGAGGTTCTGCTCAAACATGGCGATAGTTTCATCATCCACGCCGGCAGAACCGCGATTGGCCTTCACCAACTGGTACGCATCCCACACAGCTCGCTTTGCAATGCGATAAGGTTTTGTTGATGTCATGTCACTCATCCCCGCCTAGCAGGTTGGTGACCTTCGTCAACGGGATAACGCTGCCCCTTCGCTCCACCCTCATTACAAGGGCTTCGTCACTACTACGAGCAGCTCCGCCCCTCACCCCGGCATCGGTATTCTTCCTCATGGTGTTTGCCATTCGTCATTTCCCTTCGCATCCGAAGTAAGGTTCTCACGTTCCATACTGAAGCCTGAATTGGGCTCTTGCCGCCTTTACACCGACTGCCACCGGGCCCGTAAGCAGGTGTCGTCCCGGTTTGTCCCGCAGAACCTGGTCTGCTGCGGTTTCGACAGTACCTTGTAGCACTAACGATGCGTCATCGGCTGGTTCGCTTTCGCTCAACTTCCCAATCCTTACCTGCCACCCTGACTCGGATAGCGTTTCCACGGTCGCTCACCACCACGTATTTTGGACGCAGCAGCACCGGGCGGTTTGAAGCCTGCCCCTGCAGGCCGGCTTCGGGAGGCCTACTCCCATCTTCAGTACAGCACCGCAGGCTCACGCCTGCGTTCGTGACACACACCAGGCCGCGGCTTTTGAGAG
>JYOD01000213.1 GCA_000955785.1 Burkholderiaceae bacterium 16 | reverse complement strand
CCAAAAAAACGGGTCAACTTCATCAGTACCAGCGCGGTCTGATCATGCTCGAAGACCCGCAAGCGCCGCACCAAATCGGCCGGCTGCAGGAGCACATCGGCTCCCTCCACGTCCTCGAAGCCGAACGCATGCAGATAGTCGCGCGCGTGGCGTTCACCGAGGCACAGTACCACGCGGGGCCGGTGCTGGCGGCGCAGCGACGATATGAAGCGGAAGCGCCCGCCGAGGCGACACAGGCGTAAATACTCCGACTTGACACCCAACACCTGCAGCTCGCGGAATACCTATCTCCAGGGCAAAGTGTGATCTGTTCTCTCAGGCAATGGGAAGAGAGTCAGCTTGAATTCCCATCCATTCGGCACATAGAGATATTGGTCAAAGTACTCCCGTGCATTGATCGGAATGCGCCCCGGGGGCAAGGCGGCTGACCGCGCTGCAGCCAACATCCGTGCGATGCGGTAATGCGTCTGCCAGCGCGGCAATAGGTGTGCATGGCGCGAACGGAACTCCCTATCCCATGCCCCGGGTATCGGCTGCCCCTGCAACGCTACCGATAGCGGTACGCAGCTAGACAGTGGTGGAGATGACCCGCTTTTTTGGACAGCGCCTATCTTGAACCGAAGGAGGTGCCCGCCATGTCCAAACATCACATGCCGTATGCCGCGGCCTTCCGCCAGCAGATGGTTGACCTGGTCCACGCTGGCCGAACGCCGGAAGACCTGGCCAAGGAATTCGAACCCACCGCCCAGACGATCTATCACTGGGTCGCACAGGCCGATCGTGACGCAGGGACGCGTCACGACGGGCTGACCACTGCCGAGCGCGAAGAACTCACGCGGTTGCGCCGCAAGGTCAAACAGCTTGAATTGGAGCGTGAGATCTTGTCAAAAGCCGCGGCTTGGTTTGCCCGGGAGACCGGTTCGCTACCCGACAAGGGTATGAATTCATGAAGGCGAATCAAGCCTGTTATCCGCTCTCCACCATGGCGCGGCTGCTCAAGGTCTCGCGCAGCGGTTTCCATGCGTGGAATGCGCGTCACCCCAGCGCCCTATGCCGCGGTCATCGCC
>JYOD01000212.1 GCA_000955785.1 Burkholderiaceae bacterium 16 | reverse complement strand
TCTGGAAGCCCTCGAAGGCCGTATTCGTTAGTGTAAACAGGCTAGCGAGATTCGCTTTGTGGGTTACCGCAAATGGATCCAGCGAAAAGAAAGTCATGTATTTTCTCCTGTAGATCGACGAGGCGCGTATCCGACAATCTGTGATGTCGCCGGTACAAGGTCGATGTGGGTTCACTGATGGGCAAAGCCGTTAGTTACTTTGTATTCGGAGGGGCGACCAGTCCCCTAAAGCGAAGCAAGGCAGTCGTCTTACGCGGACCGCTCGCGGATCCGTTGGGCTGTAGCTGGTCTGCCGCCAGCAAGCTGTGCAGAGTTGCCGTTGTCTAAGCGGAAATGCGGCAGGTCAATGGATCCCACCACAACGGATGATCCCTGCAATCTCGGCGCGAGATACTGTCAGTTCCTCGCCCCGTTCGAGCCCATCGAAAGCTAGCAAAGAAATTGCCTCGCGCTCAATGCCAACGAGGACGCAAGTCCACGATTCCGGACCTGCACTGGCTATCACACGCAGATCGAACGCTACTTCGGGGTCTATGCTGCTATGCACCGTGACTAGATCTCCCACGGCCGGGCCATCCCCGCGAACGAGTCGACGGCCCGTCACCTGCGCTAGGCTACGAGCTAGCTCTATGTAGCCTTTGGAAAACCTACCTTCCTGCATGGCGCCACTCCCGATTGAAGTCAAATTTTACAAAGTGTAGATCTCTCGACATCGGGAGCGCCATACAGGATTATTTAAACCTGATTTCGTCTTTTCCCCGACTGCCGAAAAGTTCGACTGTGCGCCGTCGCAGTTCATGCAGTCCGGGTCTCAAGCTGCATGGCCAAAAGATTGCGAGACCAGCCAGCCCCGCCCGGCAGCATGAACGCAGCGCGCCAATCGTGCCACTCGTTGAAAAAAGGGCAGTATTGTGGCGAACGCAGAACGAAGCCAATTGTGCAGCAGGCTGCTGCACAAATTTGCCCCTTGGTCTGGTAGGTAGCGTTGGCGGACTTGCTACCGCAGGAAGCCGCCCATCCGCTGCCTTTGAATAGATTTGAGAAAAACATGACCCTCGATAGTGATCAGGGCGCGATGGCACCCCGGCGAGAGCTGCTCCCGTCTAGCGAGCTGGCACTCTACCAGCGCATTGAAATCGGCTGGATCCAGGTCAACCGGATTGATCGCGTCCTTGATTAACATCAGCGTTGCAAGTTCATGCGGGGTCAGCATCAGTGTCTCCTGAGCGTAGGCACTACGGTGCTTCTTGAACGTGCTACATGAGGTTGCCGGCGTGCTGTAATGCAATATCGTCGGACTTGCTGTCGGCTGATCGCGCAGAGTCAGCGGAATGTCATATTAGTGTTACTGCAGTAGGGAAATCAAGGAAACCCCACTAAGGTCATCTCCTTATACAGAAGTAG
>JYOD01000211.1 GCA_000955785.1 Burkholderiaceae bacterium 16 | reverse complement strand
ATGCTGTTCGTGATGAACGAACTGGCCGGCCTTGACGCTGTCAGCCAGCTGCCCGGCTTCGAGGACGCCACGCCGGAGACGGCGCAGGCGGTGCTCGATGAGGCCGCCAAGTTCAACGAACAGGTGCTGGCGCCGCTCAACCGCATCGGCGACACCGATCCCAGCAGCTGGAAGGACGGCGTGGTCACCACCACGCCCGGCTTCAAGGACGCCTTCCGCCAGTTCGGCGAAGGCGGCTGGCAGGGCGTGCAGCATCCGCAGGAATTCGGCGGCCAGGGCTTGCCCAAGCTGATCGCCACCGCCTGCAACGAGATGCTGAACACGGCCAACCTGTCGTTCGCGCTGTGCCCGCTGCTGACCGACGGCGCCATCGAAGCCCTGCTGACCGCGGGCAGCGATGCGCAGAAAGCCACCTTCCTGCCCAGGCTGATCTCCGGCGAATGGACCGGCACCATGAACCTGACCGAGCCGCAGGCCGGCTCGGACCTGGCGGCCGTGCGCACGCGCGCCGAGCCGCAGGGCGACGGTACCTACAAGGTGTTCGGCACCAAGATCTTCATCACCTACGGCGAACACGACATGGCGAAGAACATCGTCCATCTCGTGCTGGCGCGCACGCCGACGGCACCCGAGGGCGTCAAGGGCATCTCGCTGTTCATCGTGCCCAAGTTCCTGGTGAACGAAGACGGCTCGCTGGGCGCGCGCAACGATGCGCACTGCGTGTCGATCGAACACAAGCTGGGCATCAAGGCCAGCCCCACCGCCGTGCTGCAGTTCGGCGACCACGGCGGCGCCATCGGCACGCTGGTGGGCGAGGAGAATCGCGGCCTGGAATACATGTTCATCATGATGAACTCGGCGCGTTTCTCGGTTGGCATGCAGGGTATCGCGGTCTCCGAACGCGCCTACCAGCAGGCGGTAGCCTTTGCGCGCGAACGCGTGCAAAGCCGGCCGGTCGACGGCTCGGCCCGCGAGGCGGTGGCCATCATCCATCACCCCGACGTCAAGCGCATGCTGATGACCATGCGCTCGCTGATCGAAGGCGCGCGCGCGGTGGCCTACGTGGCCGCGGCGGCATGTGATACGGCGCACCAGCATCCGGACGAAGCGGTGCGCAAGCAGAACCAGGCCTTCTACGAGTTCATGGTGCCCATCGTCAAGGGCTGGAGCACCGAGCTGTCGATCGACGTCACCAGCCTTGGCGTGCAGGTGCACGGCGGCATGGGCTTCATCGAGGAGACCGGCGCGGCGCAGCACTATCGCGACGCCCGCATCCTGCCGATCTACGAAGGCACGACCGCGATCCAGGCCAACGACCTGGTCGGCCGCAAGACGGTGCGCGACGGCGGCGCCGTGGCGCGCGGCATCTGCGCGCAGATCGCTGAAACCGAGGCGGCGCTGGGCAAGCATGGCGGCGCGGCTTTCTCCGCGGTGCAGGCGCAACTGGCCAAGGGGCGCGAGGCGCTGGAGGCGGTGGTGGCGTTCGTGGTGGCCAATGCCAAGTCGGATCCGAATGCCGTGTTCGCTGGCAGCGTGCCTTACCTGAAGCTCTGCGGCATCGTGTTCTCGGGCTGGCAGCTAGGGCGTGCGATGCTGGCCGCGGATGCGAAGCGTGGCGAGGATCCTTCCTTCAGCGATGCCAAGATCGCGACCGCGCATTTCTTCGCGGAGCACATCCTGTCGCAAGCGTCGGGCTTGCGCGATGCCGTCGTGGCGGGCGCGGTGCCGGTCAATGCGTTGAGCGAAGCGCAGTTCTGAGATCGCACGGTAGCAGGCAA
>JYOD01000210.1 GCA_000955785.1 Burkholderiaceae bacterium 16 | reverse complement strand
AACGTTTAATCTGAACAGCGCCAATCTAGAGTACAACCACATTTCGAACACGTATCGATCAACCAATGCCGGTGCCGCACACAGGCGCAGATTAGACGCAGGTCCCGAATCGCAGGTGTAGCGTCCCGCTCGCGCAAGCACTCTACGCAAATCGCAGAACGAGTTCTCCGAAAGAATTTTTTCGGTATATCTACATTCATGAACCGCACCACGTGCGGCACCTCTGTGGGCCTGGGCCGACATGTCAGGCTGGAAAGCTCCTCAGGGTCGATTCCGACCAACTCCGCTAGCAGCAGGTGAGTTCGGTGGCTTCGGGTCCCAAACGACACTAGTTTACTCAGCACCGAAGGTGCCCAACTCAGTGCTGTCAGGCCGTTCATCTCTCCCACCCTGTGGACATAGCTAAATAGGCTCTCGCCCTTGTACGGCCTTGGCCGCACAAGGAGCTGCCCTGGATGCAATTTTTTAGCTGTAGCCACTGAACGGCTCGCCCTTCTTGTTAAGTAGTCTAGGTATGAATTCACTATCAAATGGATTCCGCTCGCGATCAGCCTCAGACCATATCGCGCTTTGAAACGATCTCCTTAACACGTCGATATCTATGCAGTCACGCTTCTCCTCCAGTGCAACATGTATTGCATTACTTGCAAGCTTCATTAGATAGTCAATGAGTCCGTTTGTCGCATAAAACACAAGGGGAATTACTGCTGGCTCGATAAATACAGATGGCTTATCAAGAGGTATTTGAGAATTAATGGTGCTAAGGAACTCTGCGAACCTTATGGCGTCCGACTTTCTCTTGATTGAAAATGGTGACAAGGTAACTTGAGGAAGAAACCGACGACGCAGTTGCTCATTCACTTCAAGGATATACTTGCAGCGCGGCAATCCGAGTAGGACAAAGGGAACCCGCGTGGCGTTGATCAATTGCTTGAGCCAGTCAGCGACTTTGTACTCGATCTTGCCCCCCGAGTTGTCGACGAACTGTTGAAACTCGTCCAGCATGACAAGTTCAACGCCACACAACCTAAACAGGGTTATTATGCGCCCCGTCTTTGCTTCGGCGGATCCCTTATCTGGATAGGGATCTCCCAGGGCCATCAGTATCCTCTCTGCGACATTCTTGATCGTCGGCGCCGCCGGAAGCTCCAGTTCCAGGACTCGTATCACTGTGATTTCCTCGAACTCTTCCCGCGGGTATCTGGCTGCGTATGTCCTGCGTATCGTTGACTTACCTGCACCTGAGACACCAGTTATGAGAAGGCAATCCGGCTCTTCGAGTAGATGATGGCCATAAAGGTGACACCGCTTGATGGCTTGCATGGCTGAAGTGAATGCAGGATGTCGAATGAGCTTTCTCCTGAACTCGAACACGGCCGCATCGGCCGGGGTTAGTGAAGGTGTCCCAGCAGGAAACATATCGCTTTGCGAATGCCCCAGTGGCATACCGCGGCGCTTTGGCTGGTCGCTGCTATCTTTCGCCATGGCTCACTCCTTAGACTCCCTTGTCTGCATCGGGCGGCATTCAACGTCGTAGTTCGACAGTTCTTGGTTGGCTAGCCATGAGGCCGTGAAGTCGGCAAAACTGGTCTCTGTAGAAGGGAGCGTTGGATTTGGGTCCGCGATAGTAGGCGACGCTTCAGCGTGCTGCCTTAGCGCTTCCTTGACCGCTGAACGCTGTTTTTTTCCCCGCGATTTAGGTGATATTCGAGTCTGCATTAGGCTCTCGCCAAATTCTCGCAACTCCATCTTTGCAGCAAGCTTGGCGTCGTGTAGCGGTAATGCCGCATAGTCCGCCTTTGCCTTTCTAGTGATCAGGGTGTTTTGTTCAATCGTGAGGCCGTTCGCAACATCCGGTGTTGTGCAACTTGCAACAACATACTCCTTGCGCTCCGGATCCAAAACATGCACGACACCCAGGTCATCAGGGTCAAATCTGACTGTAACTTCTACCGAGTCTTTATCACCGCGAATGCGCTGAAGCGCGACCGACGTGTACTGCAAGTTGTTTAGTTGAACGCCATTCCGATCCAACTGCCTCGTTTCGACTTGCCCAAGATATACTTTGAGGCGCTGTGGGTCAGGTGCGATTTCAGGCGGATCGCTTTCCATGCCCTCGCTCCATCGTTGTAGGGGCGCAGCGTTGATGCCCCTGTGATATGTCGCCCCATACACCTCCACGATCCATTTATGAAGCATTTGCTGAAGTTCGCCCAGCGTAAGTGCGGCTTTGGCGACAGAGTCGTAGTTCAGGCGTTTTGCGTATGTTGAGTATGTCGTGCCCGGAACGAAGTGAAGGAAGTTGTAATTGAGTGTTTTTAGGAAGCGTTCGATGACTCCTTTCAAATGAGGGGTGCGCGGCTGGCAGTAGAGTAGATGCGTCCCAATGTCCGCACACGCTGCCTCGAGATCTTTTGCGTGGAATTCGAGACCGTTGTCGCATACGATCAGTTCGATTAGGCCAAAGCAAGGCCAGTCGCCTTTAATTTCTGGGTACTTCTCCCGCATATACGTCTTGGGAAGCATGGCATGACGAAAGCAGCGAAGCACCGATTGGACGCTTGGCTTTCGAAAGCTTACATAGAAGCCGACTACCATTCGCGAATACCGGTCTATCATCGCTGTGATCCATGGCCGGCCGAGAACAAGCCTCGTGGCCTCATCAATGACGAGGACGTCCAGCGGGGTATTGTCAACTTCGACGCGCTGCAATGGCCGCGTGCATTCCGGCCCCTTACCAAACATAGTGAGCTGTTGTGCCGCAATCCGCGCGCCATAGCGCCGCTTCAGCACGTAGTATCTTTCGTATTGATCGAGAAACCTGTTGACAAGTCGCATCGAGACATCTGGCAATGCCTCTTCTGGCGGCCTAGCCAGATTCGCTTTCTTGATTCGCGCATTTATCCAATCGCGCAGTGCCACTTTGGACTCTCGCTGCTCAGTTAGATAGACTTTCTCGATGCCGTTGTTGATCAGCTCGCGAAGTGCTTCGGGGTAGTCAGCGCGTGGCCGTTGACCGCGAAGCTCCCATTTGTCTATTAGGGCGCGAATGTCCAAGTGGCCGAACACCCATCTTCGACGCCAGGAATAGAAGCTTGCAATCCCTGGTGGCTTGTTTCCTGGCTCAATCTGTTGAGCACACATGCGAAGCGATTCGTGCAGAGTCTTTCGACTGAGTCCAAGCCGTCCGTCTGGGCAGATGGCCGTAAGGTACTTCCACTTGCGAAGGGCTTTGATACGTACCAGCTCGGAAAAATCCGCCAGACTCCGTTCGATAGGGACCTGACTGGAACGCCCATCGCCCTCTGACGGGAAGTTCTGAAGCGCTGTGAGCTTGAGACGGGCGTGCTCATACAAGCTCAGGAGTTCCTGGCTCGAGTACTCATGCAGTGCGCCATCGCTGGCAGAGCGCAGTTGCAAACGGTCCCCGATGATTTCGACGATACGATGGTAGACGTCATCGATCGTGAGAATCGATCCTTGCCTAAACAAAGAGCGCGTCATCATCAGCCTCCGCGAATGGTCGAACAACAGTTTGAGCAGTTAATGGGTGCTTGAGGTCGCAGACGAGATCGCGATGAGCCAATGCCTCTACCACCTGTTTAGGCCCCCCAAGTACTTGTGCCGCCTCAGCGAAGCTGGCTGCGCGACGGCCCTGCCACCTCAAGCCGGGCCGGTCGCCATGCTCGGAGTCGTTAGGACGCATGCGCAGGAGGTACTGAACCAACTCCAACCGACTGGAATGGCAGATCTGCTCCTCAGTGAGCGCAACAAAGCGAGCACCAGCACTTTCAAAGTGACTGGCGATTGCAGCAAAGCGCTCGTTGTTCTCCGGGGTAGTGAGCTTTTCGGCGGGCTTGACCTCGACGAACCATTCTCGTCCGTCTTGCCAAAGGAACTTAAAGTCAGGCGTATAGCGCCGCCGGCGTCCGCTGATCAAATAGGAAATTGACACAGGTTGTTCGTCGAAAGCGGTGATCGTGCGAGCGAACTCTGCGAGGTAGAGGCAATTCATCTCGAGGAGGCTCTCGCACCGCACCATTCGGTGCATTTTTCTGGAAGCGAATTTCCCCCTGAACCCTCGCCCTGAGGGTCGCACGGGGTTACGGGTGCTGTGATATGGAAGTTGTGAGGGGAAGAGATGCCTCCCCGGGATATGCGGGGTAGGCGAGCTGTGGTCCGTCATGATCGGTCCCTAATCGCTTTTTCGAGGCGACCACCGGCAGGCGGCACCCATGCGAGGGCGTCGCCAACAAGACTCTGGTTTCCGGGCGTAATAACTCCCACCCTTGGGGTGGATATCCCAAAGCAAAGCCGAAGCGAACCGATGATCGATGAATGGGCGGCCTTGACCAGCCGACCGCGAGGAGGGATACTTCAAGCGCCAACCAGAAGTATCGGCCTCCCAGCGAGGTCAGCGACGGGGCAAGCCGCCAAGGTTTGTCCCGTTTTTACATTTCGGCATCCTCCTTTAACCTGCGGCGGCGCAAGCGTGCCGGACCGTACGTAGGCTCGTCCGTAAGAAGTTCATCAATCCTTACCAATTCACGTAAGGCTCGGATTTGAGCCGGATACAGCCGGTCGATCTTCTCCCAAAGCTCGTGACATAGCAGGTACGTCTCGGTTGGCACATCTGCGGGGAGCACAAATCGGCGCCTGGACTGTTCTGCCGCCTGCCGCATTTCGAGGTTGTCTCGCTCATTTAGAGACAGTCCTCTGTCGAGCTTTCCCATGAATTCTTCACTCGGCGGCTTGGCGCCCAGCTCGATGGCGGAGACGTAGGCTTGCTCGTAGCCCAGCAGTTTGGCTAGCTCATGCTGACGCATGCCACTACGCAAACGTAAGGCACGGAGGAATGTGCTGAAAGGGCTACTCATAGGACCGCATCTGGAGAAGGAACTTAGTACTACATGCTGATGGCACTCAGCAGCAATTAAAGTACATTCCAGACCACACGCCAAGGAAAATTTTCCTCGTAAGCTATTGATAAATAAGGATTTGTACCGTTTAACAGTACCTCAGCCTGGGTGCGCTGCGAGGCCATACGACAAACAGCATGCGCATGGCCTTCAGTTCCCATAAATGGAACATTTGCATAGAGGCGCCCTCCCTCCGAGACGGTGCTCTGAAGCAGGGCCAGGCCAAGCTGGGGACGATGCGGTCCCGGATCCAAGGCACGCCCCTTCCACCTCGCTGATTGCAGTGTGCGCTGGCTACAGGCCTAGGCTTGACCCTGCGGGAGAAATTGGCTGTCGCGGGACTTCCAATTTGTTCCGTATAGCACAAAACCCTTTGCTTTCAATGGTTTAAGAATCAAATTTCCCTTGGGGCTCGCGATGTACTTAAATGCCTTGCTGATAGCGGACGGAATCGGCCCTCACTGCCTAGGTGCGATGCTACGAGCACCTTAATCGCCACTTTTCTTCGTGGCAGGCGTGCGCGAAGCGATAGCGTCAGCACGAGCTCCCTAAGCTGCTGGGGTAGCCGCAGCATCCCCGCTTTGCTGACGTAACCACATGAAGTAGAAAGGAAGCAATGAAGCCAAGGTCATCCATCGTCACTCCAGGCACCACTCCTCACCCAACACTCAATTTCGCCTATGGGTCAAATATGCTCACTGCCCGAATACGCGAACGCGTCCCGTCGGCACGCGCACTCGGCGTTGCAACCTTAAAAGGGCACCAGCTACGCTGGCACAAGGCTAGCAAAGATGGGTCCGGTAAGTGTGATGTTTTCGCGGCGAGCGATATCGACTGTGTATACGGCGTCTTATACGAGCTTTCCCTCTCGGACAAGGACGCTCTCGATCGCGCGGAAGGGCTCGGCCGAGGCTACTCCGAGCGCCGGGTCGATGTGAATTTTATGGGGGACACAGTGGCAGCATCGGTCTACTATGCAACTGCCGTCGACCCAATGCTCAAGCCATACAGCTGGTACAAAGAGTTGGTGGTTGCCGGCGCACGACAGCACGGGCTACCGCCAGAATATATTCAAGCTTTGCAAGGCGCGGGCGCAATGGATGATGCGAACCTCGCACGCCATGCCAAGAATATGGCTTTGCTTCAGCTCACCGCTCAGACACTATGAGCGGCATCATTCGTCCGCGCTCCGCCTTTGGTAAGCGAGTCGTTGACGACTGCTATATCCATCGGGCCAGTATCGAATCACTGGAGGAACAGACTCGACGCATGATCCAAACGGCGATGGAATCGGCCCCTAAGGCAGCATGCGAACGCGCAAATGTCGTGAAGGCGAACCTAAAAACCGCGCGAATCTCGCTACTCCGGTACGACGATTTTTTTTATGCTCCATTCCCGATGCTTTCAGAAGCTTGGACCCTTCCTGAACCAGGTGAAGGCACCGTTGCGTACCGCTCCTATCTCGATTCACTCAACCCACCGATTCTTCACCGTAAGGAACTGTTGCTTCCACCGTCGCACCCCATGCGACAGAGATTTGAGGATACCACTCGACAAGCCGAAGCCCTCGGGCTATTTGACGAAACAGCGACAATCGGCTTCCGAGAAAACTGGCTACGTTTGGTCGCCGAAAAAGGGTACGAGATTGTCGGTACCGATTTTCTGCCTATCGCCAATGCCGGCCCCGGCCCTGCCGGATCGCTCGCGGATCTTTCGGAACATACCTCAATACTTCGACATCTCACGGCTCTCAGTCGAAATAACTTATCTGCACCCGTGCAGCTCCTGCTAAGACATGCCCTGCTGCCTCAGGACAAAGAGTTGTTCGACTACGGGTGTGGCAAGGGCGACGACATTGCCAATTTGAACGCCCTAGGATACTCAGCGAGTGGTTGGGATCCCTTCTATGCCGTCGATAGCACCATAACTCGAGCGCCTATCGTCAACCTCGGATTTGTTCTCAATGTCATCGAGGATCCTGACGAGCGGCGCGAAGCGCTTCATCGAGCGTTCGATGTCGCAAAAGAGGTGATGTCCGTTGCCGTCATGTTACGTGGCAGCGATCCAGCTGGCCTACCATATTGCGACGGTGTGCGCACATCCCGAAATACTTTTCAGAAGTATTTTTTGCAAGAGGAACTGAAACAGTATTTACAGCGGGAGCTCGGCGAGGAAGCATTCACGGTTGGACCGGGTATATGTTTTGTATTCAAGGACAAAGACCTTGAGCAGCGTTTCATTGCAGACCGCTACCGCCGGAGGGATCTCGCGAACCGCATCCTCAGACGTCCCCGCCAGCGCCCCCGCATACGGCTAAGTGCCTACGAGCGGTTGAGTGGCGACGCTCGTGCGCAGCTCGAGCGTCTTTGGAAGCTAGCTTTGGAACTGGGGAGAGCACCCGATCGCGATGAGGTGCCCTCTCTACGCGAACTTGAAAGTCACGTCGGATCTCTACGGCGCGCTCTGCGCTTTATGGATACAGTATTCGATCAAAGCCAATTAAGCGCGGCATCGGCTGTCCGTGCCGACGACCTTCGTCTCTATTTCGCCATGGGGAAATTTGCGAAGCGTGCTCCGTACAGATGCCTCGAAACAAGGCTTCAGAAAGATATCAAGTTTTTTTTCGGCGATTATCAATGCGCGCTGGCTGAAGGCCTGCTGCTGCTCAGAGAAGCGGCCAGCTCGGACGCAGTTCGCTCAGCTTGCCAGGTAGCCGCGGAGCAAGGTGTGGGATGGCTCGACAAGGAGGGGGCCTTGTACTTGCATGCTGATGCAGTAGACCGACTACCCGTAGTTCTTCGCGCATATGTGGGTTGTGGCTTATTGATATACGGAGACGCAGGCGGGGCACAGCTAATGAAAGTCCACCCCGTGTCCGGCAAACTCACCTTGCTCGAGTACGAAGAGTTTGATACGTCTCCTCTACCTCCCTTGGTTAAGCGCATCAAAATTAATATACGGAAGCAGGACTATGAGATCTTTGAATACGGCGGAAAGTACGAGAAACCCCTCCTATATTACAAATCGCGCTACCTGAATGAAGAATACCCGGGGTATGCCGAACAGCTGGCATTTGACAGCGAACTAACACGACTTGAACTCTTTGATCCAGAGGGTCACGGAATCTCTACTCTCTCACTTGCTCGTTCACTCGAGCTCCGTCGACGGTCGATCCGCGGCTTTTCGCTTTTGCGAAGCGACACCATCCCCCCCCTAGACCAATCATGTGGAAAATACTATCGCTATAGGGACTTCATCGAGTGCGGCGAGTCCCAGGCGACGACGGGCGTCGGAAACATTCCGCGACAACCCGGATCATTCAATGCCCTGCATGATCTGGCAAGCAATATCTTGGATCCGGTTATCGACTACTTCGGCGGGATCAAGCTTACGTATGGGTTCTGCTCACAGGCGCTGGGTAAGCACATCAAGTCGCGCGTCGCCCCCCACCTTGACCAGCACGCTGCATATGAACGTACTTCAGCAGGGAAGCCGATTTGCGAGAGAGGCGGTGCCGCGTGCGATTTCATTGTTCCGGATGAGGACATGGAGGAAGTCAGTCGCTGGATCATGGAGAATCTGCCGTTTGATCGGCTGTATTTCTATGGCAAGTGCCGCCCAATTCACGTGAGCTACACCGAGAAGCCCCAAGGGGCAGCCTATGAGATGAGGGAGACAACCAGCGGACGACGTATCCCTCGCCCTATGACCCAAAGCTAACCTCTCTTGCCCCATGCGGTTATACACAACTC
>JYOD01000209.1 GCA_000955785.1 Burkholderiaceae bacterium 16 | reverse complement strand
GCCTGCGGGACGGTAGCGGCGGCGCCGTCGGCGGGTTGGGTCTTGAGGGATTCGGGCAAGTGTTCGCTCATGGTGTCATGTCTCCGGTCTATCGATCTCAAAACGGAACCAAATGTTCCGAAAAGTGTTCGTGAGTCGAAATGTAGGATGTGAGCGCGAGATGGTCAATAGAAGAATTCGATAAACGGAATGCCGCGTACCTAAAAACGGTAGTAAATACCCTTTAAAGTGCAGCAAAGTCAACCTGACGGGCCGTGTGGACCCACAGTTGGTCCCCGCTGGCTCTAACCCGGCGAGGGCCGGCTTTCTACCATAGGGCTACACCGCGCTCAGGGCTTGCTTCAACAGCATCCGGTGCGCGCCGGGCTGACTCTCCGCAGAGAAGAGCGCCGCCAAAACGAGAGGACGCAAAGACGTCCCAACCAGACGGAGACATTGGCATGCTTCATGCTCATCACCTCTTCCTCCTCGAGCAGGCACCGCCCTGGTGCCAGGCTTCCCGTGCCGGCGATCTCCGCCACAGCACACCACACAGTCAATCTTGAGGAGGTACATCATGCGTTGGATCAAGCAGCTTGCAGCAAGCGTGGTCATGGCGGCGGTCGTCGCCCCGGGCGCCTACGCGCAGACCAAGGAAGTCGTCATCGCCTACCAGGACATGGTGGTGCCGTGGCGCTACGCGCAGGACATGAAGGAAGTCGAGAAGCAGACCGGCTACAAGGTCTCGTTCCGCCAGTTCGGCGGCGGCGGCGACGTGATCCGCGCGATGGCTTCGGGCCAGATCGCGATCGGCGAAGCCGGCACCTCGCCGATTGCCTCGGCGCTGTCGCAGGGGCTGGACGTGGAGCTCTTCTGGATCCTCGACGACATCAACGCGGCCGAGGCGATGGTGGCGCGCAACGGCAGCAATATCAACAGCGTGGCCGACCTCAAGGGCAAGCGGGTGGGCGTGCCCTTTGTCTCCACCACGCACTACCACATGCTGGTAGCGCTGGAGCAGGCCAAGATCAATCCCAAGGATGTCAAGATCATGAACATGCGGCCGCCCGAAGTGGCCGCGGCCTGGGAGCGCGGCGACATCGACGCCACTTTCATCTGGGATCCGGTGCTGGCCAAGCTCAAGCAATCGGGCAAGGTGCTGGTGACCTCCGGCAAGATCGCCGCCGAAACCGGCAAGGCGACCTTCGACGGCATGATCGCCAACAAGAAGTTCGCGCGCGAGAACCCCGAATTCATGGTCAAGTTCGTCAAGATCCTGGCCGCGGCGGATGACAAGTATCGGCAGGACAAGGCCGCATGGACCGCGGAATCGCCCATGGTGAAGGCGGTTGCGAAAGTCTCCGGCGCCAAGGCCGAAGCCGTGCCGGCCAGCATGGCGCTGTATGGATTCCCCACGCTGGAGGAGCAAGCCTCGCCTCGCTGGCTGGGCGGCGGCGCGGCCAAGGCGCTGCAATCGGCGGCGCAGTTCCTGAAGGAGCAGGGCACCATCCAGACCGTGCTGCCGGACTACGGAACGGGCGTCAATGCGGAGTGGGTGAAGCGGGCTCTCGCCACCAGGACGCCGGCCTGACTGTCTTGTGCGCCGTGGAGCGGGCGATGTCCGCTCCGTGGCCTTGAATGACCTTTTCCGGAAGTTTGCAGCTATGGCCAAACTCGAAATCGACAACCTGAGCGTTAACTATGGCGGCCGTGGCGGCGCCGAGACGCTGGCCCTGTCGCAAGTCAATCTCACTATGGAGCGCGGCGATTTCGTCGTCGCGCTGGGCGCCTCCGGGTGCGGCAAGACGACCTTGCTGTCGTGCATTGCCGGCTTCATGCAACCCTCGGAAGGCGAGATCCGCCTCGACGGCAAAACCGTGCACGGTCCTGGTGCCGAGCGCGGCGTGGTGTTCCAGAAGCATGCATTGATGCCCTGGCTCAATGTGCTGGACAACGTGGCGCTGGGCCTGCGGCTGCGCGGCGTGCCGCGCGCCGAGCGCCTGCGCATCGCGCAGGAAAAGCTGGCGCTGGTCGGGCTGGAGAAGGTGGCGGCCAAGCCCGTCTACCAGCTCTCCGGCGGCATGCAGCAGCGCGTTGGCATTGCCCGCACGCTGGCCAACGACCCTGCGGTGATGCTGATGGACGAACCGCTCGGCGCGCTGGATGCGCTCACGCGCGAAACCATCCAGGCGCTGATCCTCAAGCTGTGGGCCGCGGAACAGAAGATCGTGTTCTTCATCACCCACAGCGTGGAGGAAGCGTTGTTCCTGGCCACCCGCCTGATCGTGATGACGCCTTCGCCGGGACGCATCGCGCATACCTACGAGCTGCCCTTCGCGCGGCGCTTCATTGCCTGCGGCGATGCCCGCGAGGTCAAGTCCGATCCCGAGTTCATCCGGTATCGCGAAGAAATCGTCGACCTGATCCATGCCACGCCCTGAGGAGTCCGACATGACTGCTACCGCCCAACGACTCGAACCCCCTCCCGGTGCCGGCGCCATGCCCGCCAGGCCGGCCGCGCGCCGCATGAAGGCCGTCTCCGGCTACCGCCTGCCAGGCGAGGGCTCAAGCTCGCGCATCTCCACCATCACCGTGGTCTCGCTGCTGGCGCTGTGGTGGATCGCCAGCCACCTGCGCTGGCTGCCGCCACTGTTCCTGCCCACGCCGGAATCCATCATCAATGCCTTTGTCGATGCCTGGAACGGCAACGTGCAAGGCGGCCTGCCGCTGACGGAGCACTTCCGGGCCAGCATGGTGCGCGTGTTCGGCGCCTTCGCGCTGGCCACGGTCACGGCCGTGCCGGTCGGCGTGATGATGGGCGTGTCGCGCATCGCGCGCGGCGTGTTCGATCCACCCATCGAGTTCTACCGGCCGTTGCCGCCGCTGGCTTACCTGCCGCTGATCGTGATCTGGTTCGGCATCGATGAAACGTCGAAGATCCTGCTGATCTTCCTGGCCTGCTTCGCGCCGCTGGCGATGTCGGCGCAGGCGGGGGTGCGCTCGGTCACCATCGAGCAGATCAATGCGGCGTACTCGATGGGGGCCAACCGGTGGCAGGTGATCCGCCATGTGGTGATTCCCGCTGCGCTGCCTGACATCCTGACCGGGATGCGCATCGCCATCGGCTTCGGCTGGACCACGCTGGTTGCCGCTGAGATGGTGGCCGCCACGTCGGGCCTTGGCCAGATGGTGCTCAACGCGTCGAACTTCCTGCGCACGGATGTGGTGATCATGGGCATCGGGCTAATCGGCCTGATTGCCTATACCTTCGACCTGCTGATGCGCAAGATGGAGAAGTGGCTGGTGCCCTGGAAGGGAAGGATGTAAAGCCGAAGCCTGTGCTGTGCCGGGCGGCGGTATCCGCCGCCCGTTTCCCCGCCTAGAACGTAGCGGCCAGCTCCCTGGCCGTTTCCTGCAAGCGCGGCACGAACTCCAGCGAGCGCGACAGCGGCGAGCGTGCCGTGGGCGCATGCACTGCCAGGGCCGCCACCACCTGCCCGCGCTCGTCGCGCACCGGCACCGCCACGCAGGAAATCCCCGCCACGAATTCCTCGTTGTCCACGCCAAGCTGCTTGTGGGCGCTGCGGTCCAGCTCGGCTTCGAGCAGTTCCACATCGGTGACGGTATTGGGCGTGAAGCGCTCCAGCGGCAACTGCCGCACCAGCGCGGCGCGCTGCTCGCGCGGCAGCAGCGACAGCAGCAGCTTGCCGCTGGCCGAGCAGTGCAGCGGCACGCGCGATCCCGGCTTCAGGTCCAGCCTCAGGGGCCACGGGGCTTCCATGCGGTCCAGGTACAGCACCGAGGTTTCGTGCAGCATGGTCAGGTTGACCGTTTCGCCGATATCGGCCACCAGCCGTGCCAGGATGGCATGGCGCAACTGGCGCGTGCCCGAGTGCGTGACGATGGCCACACCCAGCCTGGACAGGCGCGGCCCCACCGCGTAGGCATTGCGCGCGCCGGGCTCGCGGATCACCAGCCCGCCCGCTTCCAGCGCGCCAAGCATGCGGTGCAGGGAAGCCTTGGGCGCTTCGAAACCCTGCATGATCTCCGCCAGAGACAAGGGCCGGTCGGCCGCCACCAGGAATTCCAGCAGCGCGAAGGCGCGCAGCGTGGGGGTGTCGCGGTCCGCCGCCGCGTCGGCTGCGGCGTTCGGCACCGGCGCCGTGGCGGCCGGTTCTTCCAGCCGCAAGGGCGCCGCCGCGCGCGCGCCTTTGCCGGATTTTTCCTTGGGTGCCTCGGGAGGCGCTTTTCTTTGTGCTGCTACTGTTGCCGATTTCAATTCGGACTCCGTTCCGGAAAACGAGACAGATTGATTGTATTCCACTTCAGACCTTCGCTTGTGGGCGCCATCAGCCGGCGCGTCTGCCGCCCCCGTCGGGAGCCGGCAAGGGCTTAGCGCTCGTCGCAAAGTACTTTTGCCATGCCGCGCGCAGCCTCGCGCAACGTCGGTACCGCTCGCACCAGCGCCTCCAGCGATACCCGGGCCGTGGGCGCGTGACAGGCGATAGCCGCGATCACGGGGCCATCCGGGGCGGCGCTGTCAGCCGTGCCGCCACCGGCGCGCACGGGTACCGCCACCGCCGTCATGCCGCGGACGAATTCTTCGTTATCCACGCCGATACCCTGGGCGCCGAGGCGGTCCAGTTCAGTGTCGAGCGCGCCGATGTCGGTCAGGGTGCGCGGCGTATAGCCGCGGATTTCCAGGCGCCGCAACGTCTGCTGCCGCTCCGCGCGCGACATGGCCGCAAGGAACAGCTTGCCGCTCGCCGTGCAGTGAAGGGGCACGCGGATGCCCGGTGAGAGTTGCAGGCGCAGGGGCTCATCCGTCTCCACCCGTTCCACATAGAGCACATGGTCGCCGTCCATCGTGGTCAGGTTGCAGGTCTCGCCAAGGCTGGCAACCAGCCGGCCAAGAATGGCGCGGCATTCGCGCAGCATTGGTGGCCCTTTCAGTGTTTGCATCGCAATCGCGGCGGCCCTGGGGCCGGGCATGAAGCCGCGCTCCGCGGGCATCTGCACGACAAAGCCGGCGTTTTCCATGGCGCGCAGCAGGCGCATCAGCGTGGTCTTGGGCATGCGCTGGCGCTGCGCCAGCTGGGCCAGGGTCTGCGGATGCTGGGCGCGCGCGAGGCATTCCAGCACCGTCAGCGCCCGCAGGCTGCGGTCCTCGTCGTCGGCGGCTGGCTTCGTGCTCTCTGCTGCGCTGCGATTTTGAAACGGAAATTGCACATTCTGTTTCATATTCTGTGTCTCCTCACAATTTGCCTTCTTATTCTGTGTTCCCGTTCATAAGATCGGAACAATTCGTTTCAGTATAAGTGGCGCCGCCAACAGCAGCAAAGGGCATGACTGGCCCTGGCGGCAGATAACAAGGAGACAGCGACGATGTCGCAAACCGTTGATTACATCGTGGTGGGAGCCGGTTCGGCCGGTTGCGTATTGGCCAATCGCCTGAGCGAAAACGGCCGGCATGAGGTCTGCCTGCTGGAGGCCGGTCCTCCCGACCGCTATCCGTGGATTCACATCCCCATCGGCTACGGCAAGACCATGTTCCACAAGACGGTCAACTGGGGCTTCTATACCGACCCCGATCCCAATATGCTCGACCGCCGCATCTACTGGCCACGCGGGCGAACCCTGGGCGGCTGCAGCGCCATCAATGGCCTGATCTACGTGCGCGGCCAGCGGCAGGACTACGATCACTGGGCCGCGCTGGGCAATCCCGGGTGGGGCTGGGATGAATGCCTGCCGTACTTCCGCAAGCTGGAGAACAACGACCTCGGCGAAGGGCCCACCCACGGCACGACCGG
Organism: Burkholderiaceae bacterium 16; assembly: GCA_000955785.1. Taxonomy (GTDB): domain Bacteria; phylum Pseudomonadota; class Gammaproteobacteria; order Burkholderiales; family Burkholderiaceae; genus Cupriavidus. The sequence continues at coordinate 3,478 of JYOD01000209.1, read as the reverse complement.
GCCGCTCAATGCCACTTCCATCGACAGCCGCCATCCGCTGGTGGATGCCTTCATCGAGGCAGGCCGGCGGCTGGGCGTGCCTTACCGCGAGGACTTCAACACTGGCGAGCAGGAAGGCGCCGGCTACTATCAGCTGACCACGCGCAAGGGCTGGCGCTGTTCCACGGCGGTGGCCTACCTGCGCCCGGCGCGGGGGCGGCCGAACCTGCGTATCGAGACCGACGCGCATGCCACCGCGATCCTGTTCGAGGGGCGGCGCGCCATCGGCGTGCGCTACATGCAAGGCGGCCGGTCACGCACCGTGCTGGCGCGGCGCGAGGTGCTGCTCTGCGCCGGCGCGCTGCAATCGCCGCAGCTGCTGCAACTGTCGGGCGTCGGCTCCGCGCCGCTGCTGCAATCGCTGGGGGTGCAGGTGGTGCACGCCTTGCCCGGTGTCGGGGAAAACCTGCAGGACCACCTCCAGGTCCGGCTTATCTATGAAGTCTCCAGACCGATCACCACCAACGACCAGTTGCGCACCTTGTCCGGCAAGGCGCGCATGGGGCTGGAATGGCTGCTGTTCCGCAAGGGGCCGCTGGCGATCGGCATCAACCAGGGCGCCATGTTCTGCCGTGCCCTGCCGGACGAAAGCGCCACGCCGGACACGCAGTTCCATTTCTCCACGTTGTCCGCGGATATGGCGGGCGGCAATGTCCACCCGTTCTCCGGCTGCACGTATTCGGTTTGCCAGCTGCGGCCGGAATCGCGGGGATCGGTGCGCATCAAGTCGACCGATCCCTTCGAGCCGCCGTCCATGCAGCCGAACTATCTCTCGACCGAACTGGACCAGCGCAGCGCGGTGGCGGCGGTGAAGTTCGCGCGCAGCGTGGCCCAGGCCGAACCCATGCGCGGGCTGATGAAGCGCGAGTTCCGGCCCGGCGATGCGGTGCGCACGGACGACGAGATCCTGCATTTTTGCCGCCAGTACGGCGCCACCATCTTCCATCCGTCCGGCACGGCCCGCATGGGGCCCGCCCGCGACGCGCTGGCGGTGGTCGATGCCCGGCTGCGCGTGCATGGCGTGGCGGGCCTGCGCGTGGTGGATTGCTCGATCATGCCGACGCTGGTGTCGGGTAACACCAATGTCCCGGTGGTGATGGTGGCCGAACGCGCTGCCGATTTCATCCTGGAAGACGCGCGGCGGGAGGTGCCGGTCGGCGCGGCGGCATGATGCCCCGGTAAAGGAGGAAGGTCCCGCTGTTTTTCTGCAAGCCCCGGCGCTCAACAATCACATCATTCCAGCGGGCGCCGCTTACCTGTGTGAGGAGACAAAGATGGCAAGCCCCAATGAAAAGGCGATTCGCAAGGTCGTGATGGCGTCGGTGATCGGCGCCACCATCGAGTGGTATGACTTTTTCCTCTACGGCGTGGTCGCCGGCATTGTGTTCAACAAGCTGTACTTCCCGGCCGGCGATCCGCTGGTGGCAACCATGCTGGCCTACACGACCTTCGCGGTCGGGTTCCTGACGCGGCCGCTTGGCGGCGTGATCTTCGGCCACTTCGGCGACCGCATCGGCCGCAAGAGCATGCTGGTGATGACGCTGATGATCATGGGCGTGTCCACATTCCTGATCGGGCTCGTGCCGACCTACGACAGCATCGGGTTGTGGGCTCCGGTGCTGCTGTTGCTGCTGCGCGTCTTCCAGGGGATCGGGCTGGGCGGGGAATGGGGCGGGGCGGTGCTGATGGCTTATGAATACGCGCCGCCGCACCGCAAGGGCTTCTACGCCTCCCTGCCGCAGATCGGCCTGGCGATCGGCCTGTGCCTGGCATCGGGCGTGGTCGCCTTGCTCTCGCTGCTGCTGACCGACGCCCAGTTCCTCGCCTGGGGCTGGCGTGTTGCCTTTATCGTGTCGGCGGCGATGGTCTTCGTCGGCATGTATATCCGCCTGAACGTCAAGGAAACGCCGGAGTTCGCCGCGGTCAAGCGGCAGAACGCCGAGACGCAGATTCCTTTCGTCGACATGATGCGGCGTTATCCGGGCAATATCCTCAAGGGCATGGGCGCGCGGTATATCGACGGCGTGTTCTTCAATATCTTCGGCGTATTCTCGATCACCTACCTGACCCAGACCATCAACATCTCGCGTACCCAGGCCCTGGTCGGCGTGATGGCGTCCGCGGTGGTGATGTGTTTCTTCATCCCGTTCTTCGGCGGCCTGTCGGATCGCATCGGCCGCACGCGGGTGTACTTCTGGGGCTCGCTGATCACCGCTTTCTCGTCGTTGCCGGCCTTCTGGCTGATGCTCAACGGCGGGCAGAACGTGATGCTGCTCTGGCTGTCCATCGTGGTGCCCTTCGGCATCTTCTACGCGGCCGTGTACGGGCCGGAGGCTGCTCTGTTCTGCGAGCTGTTCGACGCCAAGGTGCGCTATACCGGCATCTCCTTCGTGTACCAGTTCTCGGGTATCTTCGCCTCCGGCATCACGCCCATCGTTGCCACCGCCTTGCTCAAGAGCGGCGGCGGAGCGCCGTGGCAGATCTGCGCCTATGTGGTCTTCGCCGGTGTGGTGTCTGCCCTGTGCGCCGCGTTGATCGGGCGGCAGATGCGCCGGGTGTCCACGATCAGCGCGCCAACTGCAGCGTGACGATGCCCGCCACCACCAGCGCCGTCGCCACCAGGCGGCGCTTGTCGAACGGCTCGCGCAGCAGGAAATGCCCGAGCAGCGCCGCAAAGATCACGCTGGATTCGCGCAGCGCCGCCAGCTTGGTGACTGGCGCCATCGTCATGGCCCAGAGCATCAGCGCGTAGGAACCCAGGCGGTTGATGCCGCCGATCCAGGCGCGTTTCCATTCCTGGCGGAACAGGGTCAGCAGCGCTCGCCCGCGCTGGCTGAAGGCAAAGCCGGGCATGAAGATATGCGACAGCAACTGCAGCCAGGCAATATAGGAGAAGACGTCTCCATATCGCTTGACCGCGGTGCGGTCGATCACGGTGCCGCCGGCCAGGCAAGCGCCCGCCAGCAGGGCGAAGGCCATCAGGTCGGGGGACTGGCTGCGCCAGCGTACCAGGCTGACCAGGCCGATGCAGATCAGGGCGATGCCGGCATAGCCGCCGGGGCCGAGTCGCTCGGCGCCGGTCAGCAGGAGGATCATGGCGACCATCAACGGGGCGGAGCCGCGCATCAGGGGGTAGGCCTGGCTGAAGTCGCCGCGGTTATAGGCGGCTACCAGCGATAGTTTGTAGCCGACTTCGAGCGTGACGGTGGCGAGGAGGAAGGGCCATACCTGGAGCGGTACCAGGAATACGATTGGCAATGCCACGAGGAAGCAGAAGCTGTCGATCAGCGCCATCGACGATAGGCGGTCGCCGCCGATTTTGACGATGGCGTTCCAGGAGGCGTGCATGATGGCGGAGAGCATTACGGCTAGGAAGGGGGTGGCGGGGGAGTCGGGGGGGAGGGGCATTGAGGGAAGGGGGTGGGGGGCTCGACGGTAA
>JYOD01000021.1 GCA_000955785.1 Burkholderiaceae bacterium 16 | reverse complement strand
GCGTGCTGGGGACTCTCCCCCAACCCCTCTCCCGCAATGCGGGAGAGGGGCGCGTTCGCTAGCTGCCCTGCGCAAACATCGGCATGTCGCGCAGGACATGCTCGAGCAGCTTCCGCGCCGCTGCCGGCAATGGTCGCCCGGCCTTCACCAGCAGCCGCGCGTGAGTACCCTTGAATAACGGATGATCGATCGGCACCACGGTGAGTGTCCCGGCCGCGATTTCGCGATACGCGGCGAACTCGCCGCCGATCAGCGTCATGTAGTTCTCATAGGCGACAAACTGTTTGAGCGCCGTTAGCGAATTGGTGACCAGCGTTGGCCGGATCCTGATGTTCTCGGCGAACTCAAGCATCTTGGCCGCGTGCCCGACACCGAACGACGCCGGCATCATGGCCAGCGGCCACGACAGCATGTCCTTGACGCTGGCCGCGCCGCCGCGCAATGCCAACGGATGGTCCCGGCGCACCAGCAACCCCACCGGCTGAGACGAACTCGCCCGATACTCGATGCGTGGATGTGGCGGCGGATTGAAGGCGAGCCCGATGTGCGCGCGGCTGTCGGCTACCGCCTCCAGCACTTCATCCACGCCAAGGATCTCCATGCCGATATCGAGCAACGGGTACTGGGCACAGAACGGCGCCAGCACCTTGTTGACCAGCGCATCCACATAGCCCTCGCTCAGCACCAGCTGGACCTGCCCCTGCTGCAGCCCCTTGAGTGCATGCAGCTGATCTTCGAGCCTTTCCTGATGTGACCGGTAGCCAAGCCAGAATTCGCGCAGGTGGGCGGCCGCCTCGGTCGGCTTGACGCCACGTGCCTGGCGCTCGAACAGCGTTGTGCCGAGTTCGTCTTCAAGCAGCCGGATCTGCCGCGTAATCACCGACGGCGAGGTATTGAGCCGCTCCGCCGCGCCGCGAATGGTGCCCTGCTCAAGCACTTCGCGGAAATATCGCAGCCGCTGTTGATTGATTTCACGCATGTCGGGAGGGCTTCTACTATGGATCAAGCCCCAACCTTACCCGATGCGTTGCCCTGCAGGCAACAAAGTGTGGACATGGTTGCTGTTGGTGAAAGCCCTCCTCGCTGCCACTATCAGCTACATCAAGGCAGTACCCACATAAGCCATTGGAGACAGGCATGCTGGTGATCCCGAGCAAAAGTGCTGCATACAATACTTACAGCCTCTACAGCAAGATCAATTGGCGGCTACTGCCGTTCCTGCTGATCTGCTACATGTTCGCCTATCTGGATCGCGTCAATATCGGCTTTGCGAAACTCCAGATGCAAGGCGACCTGGGCTTCTCCGATGCCGCCTATGGCGTGGGTGCCGGGATCTTCTTTATCGGTTATGTGCTGTTCGAGATCCCGAGCAACCTGATGCTGCCACGCGTCGGGGCACGCAAGACCTTCAGCCGCATCCTGATCCTGTGGGGCATTACGTCGGCGTGCATGCTGTTCGTGCGCAACGTGCCGATGTTCTACTGCATGCGCTTCCTGCTCGGTATCTTCGAAGCCGGGTTCGCCCCGGGCATGATCTACTACCTGTCCTGCTGGTACGGCCCGCAGCGCATGGCCCGCGCCATTGCAATCGTGTTTCTTGCCGGCCCGATCGGCGGCATTGTCGGCGGTCCGGTTTCCGCGTGGCTGATTACCGCGCTGTCTGGCACCGGTGGCCTGGCCGGCTGGCAATGGATGTTCCTGGTCGAAGGCCTGCCCTGCATCCTGCTCGGTGTACTCGCGCTGTTCTTCGTGCCGAACCGCCCGGCCGACGCGGCCTGGCTGACGGATCAGGAAAAGCGCCTGGTTGCCAACGAGATCGGCGCCACCACCGCCCATAGCCATTCCTTCATGGCCGTGGCCCGCGACGTGCGCGTCTATGTGCTGGCGCTGGCCTATTTCTGCATCATTGCCGCCATCTACGCGATCAGCTTCTGGCTGCCGACCTTCATCAAGGCCCAGGGCGTCAACGATACCGTGCAGCTTGGCTGGTACTCGGCCCTGCCGTATATCGCAGCCGCCTTCGGCATGTACTACATGGGCCGCCGCTCGGACCGTGTGGGCGAACGACGCTTCCACGCCGCCGTGCCCGCAACCCTCGCCGGATTGCTGCTCGCCGCTTCCACCTTCGTCGATGGCAATCTTGCCGTATCGCTGGTGCTGCTCACGCTCGGTACCTGCGGCCTGTGGATGGCCTACACGGTGTTCTGGGCCATGCCCTCCGAATACATCAAGGGCCCGGCGGCGGCTGGCGGCATCGCGCTGATCAACACGATCGGGCTGTCGGGCGGCTTCTGGGGTCCCGCCATCATCGGTTGGGCTAAGACGGCCACCGGCAACCTGCACCTCGGCGTGCTGATCCTGGCCACGCTGCCGATCATCGCCGCACTGATCATCCTCGCCAACAAACTACCCGCAAAGCAGTAACAAGGAAGCAACAAGGAGTTGTCATGCTTTTACATCTCTCCACCTGGTCTGAGATCGAGCAGTACCTCAAGCGCAGCCGCACGATCGTCGTGCCGATCGGATCCAATGAGCAACACGGCCCCACGGGTCTGCTCGGTACTGACTGGCTGTGCCCCGAGATCATCGCGCGTGAAGCAGAAAAATCCGCCGATATTCTCGTGGGGCCGACGTTCAGCATCGGCATGGCCCAGCATCACCTCGGCTTTCCCGGCACGATCTCGCTGCGCCCATCCACGTTCATCGCCGCGATCGGCGACTGGACCCGCTCGCTGGCAGGACATGGCTTCGAGAAGATCCTGTTCCTGAACGGTCACGGCGGCAATGTCTCCTCGATCGATGCCGCGTTCTCGGAGTTGTATGCCGAGGCCAGCTTCGCCCGCCGTCGCGCCGGCTTTGCGCTGAAGCTCAGCAACTGGTGGGATCTCGAAGGCGTGGGCGAACTGGCGCGCGACCAATTCCCGACCGGCCACGGCGCGCATGCCACGCCGTCCGAGATCGCGATCACGCAGTGGGCATTCCCCGACTCGATCAAGTCGGCCGACTACGCGCCGCCGATCGCCCCGACCGGTCCGATCCGCGAAGCCCTCGACTTCCGCGCCCGCTTCCCGGATGGGCGCATTGGCTCCGATCCTGGTCTGGCCACACGCGAAAAGGGCCGCGCACTGGTGGAACTGGCCGCGCGCAGCCTGGTACGCGAACTGGAAGCCTTCAGCCAGGAACCCATGCCCGCCTGAGTGGACGCGCTAGCGCCTCGCGGCGCCAACTATTTCATCCATCATCGACAAGCATCATGCATTCAAACGATATCAACGAAAGACTAAAGGCGCTCGATATCGCGCTGTCCCCTGCCGGCGCGCCGGCGGCCGCCTATGTAATGAGCGCCCAAAGCGGCAACCTCGTCTATCTCTCGGGCCATATCGCCAAGAAGAATGGCAGCGTCTGGGTGGGCAAGCTCGGCGCCACGATGTCGACCGACGAAGGTCGCGCCGCGGCCCGCGCGGTTGCCATTGACCTGTTGTCGACGCTGCAGGCGCATACCGGCGATCTGAACCGCGTCAAGCGCATCGTCAAGGTCTTGAGCCTGGTCAACTCCACCTCCGACTACACCGAACAGCATCTGGTCACCAACGGCGCATCGGAGCTGTTCGTCGACGTGTTCGGCGATGCCGGCAAGCATGCACGATCCGCCTTCGGTGTCGCGCAGATTCCGCTCGGCGCGTGCGTCGAAATCGAAATCTGCGTAGAAGTGGCCTGACATTGTCAGCTTTATCCCCTCTCCCGCCCGGCGGGAGAGGGGTTGGGGGAGAGGGCCGGCGCCTCAACCAGCGATTGTCCCGATTTGAACCTCGATGCCCTCTCCCCCGCCCCCTCTCCCATTGCATGGGAGAGGGGAGAAAAGCAAAGATGCCTCAGCCCTGCGTCTCTGCGCTTTCCAGCAACACCGAAAGCCTGCGTTCAAGCATGTCCACCGTCGTGTATCCCGTGGTCAGTGCATGCAGTTCATTGCCCACACGCAGCGCGAGTACCGGAAAGCTTGAGATATTCCATGAGCGTGCCAGTGCGAAATCGGCCTGCGTTTCGGCGATGATCGCGGCACTGCTCCACTTGCCGAGAATCTGCTCGGCAGCCAGTCCGATACCCTGGCGCTTCAGCGCACGCGCTACCGCATCGGCCAACACCATGCCGTCCGTGGTGTCCAGTGCTTCCACATAGAACGCATGCTGCAGGGCACGGAACACCGCCAGGATGGTCGCCTCGGGTGCCAGACTGCGCGCGGCAACAATAGCCCGGCAGATCGGCTCCGTGTCATAGACAAAACCCTTGCGATCCAGCAGGCCTTGCCGGTTGAACGGTAGCCCGCTCATTTGCTCGACGCGTGCCCAATGCTGCAGTCGAAACTGCTTGCCGGCATCGTCGAGAACATCGGTAGCGCCGGCCCGCAGGCCACCCACCACGATCCGGAGATCCAGGTGCGGGAAGCGCGATACAAGCAGGTCCAGCTCCTTGCCAAATCCATAGCACCAGGAGCACATCGGGTCGCCAACGTAAATCAGTTCCATCTCGGTTTCCAGTCAGTTGCAGTGCTACCAATGTATGGTCAATGCACGGAACGAAAAATCTCCGGACTGGAACTTCAGTTGATTGGCGATGTAACAGATCGCCGGCCTGCCCGCGCAGCGGGCAGGCCCTACCCTCTTAAGCCACGTCGATCACGACATCGATATTGCCGCGCGTAGCCTTCGAGTACGGGCAGCGCTGATGCGCATCGTGTGCCAGCGACAGCGCGGTTTCGCGATCGAAACCGGGCAGGCTCACATTGAGGCGAGCCTGCAGGAAGTAGGCGTCTCCGGCGGTGCCGAGATCCACTTCCGCGTCGACCGCCACGCCAGCCGGCAGCGTGAGCTTGCGGGCCTGGGCGGCCTTGCCCAGCGCGCCGATAAAGCAGGCCGACCAGCCCGCCGCGAACAGTTGCTCGGGGTTGGTACCGCCACCCGTGCCGCCCGGCGGCGTGAGCTTGATGTCCAGACGGCCGTCGTCGCTGCGTGACGCGCCGTCACGGCCGCCGGTGGTGTGGGTCTTGCCGGTGTACAGAACCTTTTCGATCTTGCTCATGATTGACTCCTTGTCATTGGTCTGGATTGGCCGGCTCAGGCGGTTGCCGAGTCGGAGTGCGATGCATCGGGGGTGTAGCCGTCACGGTTGCTGATGCGCGCGCCGTCGGTGTACGGATCGCGCTCGCGGATGTTGGCGGCAGCAATCTTCTGTTCGGCGCGCTCACGCACAAAGGCGCCATCGGTATAGGGATCGCGATCGCCAATGCGTGCGCCATCCAGATACGGATCACGATCGGCACGTGCTGCCGCGGCGGCGACGCCATGGCCGGCATCCAGGGTGAAATCCGCGGCATGCGCGGCGTGCATGGCGCCTGCTGCGCCCGCGAGTGCCACGACAGCGACCAGGCGTCGCGCCAGCTTTCCGGTATTGACCGAGTTAAGGAAGTTCATGATGGTTCTCCAGGGTTATCAGGCCGACGGACTGAGCGGCCGAAACTGTCTTCGCCTGCTGGCACCGCATCTGGGTGCCGGCTGCGTATGGAGAGCATTTAAGAAGATTGATGTATCAGTGCTGTAGCGACTCGCACGCAGATTCTTCAGCGTGCGTATCACCGCTTCGGTCTGATACAGAGGAATACAAAACAGGGGACGATGTGGCGAACGCCACACCACATCAATGCGCGACAGCAGGCTGCACCGTGACCGGCAGCGTCAGCGTCACCTGCAAGCCGCCACCCTCGCGATTGGCAAGTATCAGCTGGCCGCCCATGGCACGCGCCAGTTGCTGGGCGATCGCCAGGCCCAGCCCGGTGCCGCCGGTGCCACGGTTGCGTGATGTCTCGACGCGATAGAACGGCTGCATGACCCGCTCCAGTGCGGCTTCGGGAATTCCCGGCCCCCGGTCCTGCACGGCAATCGCCAGGTTGCCGTCGGCTTCATGCGAGACGGCCACGCGTACCTCGTTGCCGAACTTGAGCGCGTTGTCGATCAGGTTGGTCAGAATACGGCGCAGCGCCTGCGGTCGAGTCTGGATCGGCGCGCCGGCCTTGCCGTCGACCCCGCCATCGCGATAATCGAAGGCCAGGCTGTCCAGAAACGCGTCGACATCGACACGCACCGGCGTTTCGGCACTGCCGTGCAGCGTGCGCGCGTAAGTGACCCCTTCGCGAACCAGGTGCTCCATTTCGCGCAGATCGTGAAGGAAGCGCTCCTGCGTCTCCGACGACTCCATCAGGTCCAGGCGCAGTCGCATGCGCGTGATTGGTGTCTGCAGGTCGTGCGAGATTGCGGCGAGGATCTGTACCCGTTCCGACAGATAGCCCGCGATACGCCGTTGCATCGCGTTGAAGGCGGCGGCCGCATGCGCCACCTCGACGGGGCCCGATTCGGGAACCTGATCGGCCTTGAGATCCGGCCCGAGATTCTCGGCCGCAGCGGCAAGCTGCTTCAATGGCCGCGTCACAACGCGCACCGCAACCCAGGCGCAAACACCCAGCAATATCAGCTGAACGCACAGCAGCACCGGCAGCCAGGTTGACAGCGGCTTGGGCGCCGGATGGATATCGATGGTGAGCGGGCTGCCATCGCTGAGACGCAGGTGCACCTGGAAGTGCTCGTTGGGCCCCGGTATTGCGTTGCCCTGCACTTCAAAGCGTCCCTGCAGCGCTTCGGCAATGGTCGCCACCGCATGCCGCGAAAGCTCTTCACGAGGCGGCTCATCGCTACGCACCCCGGCATCGAGCTGGTAGCTGTAGTTCTTGCGATCCAGTTTTCCCAGCCAGCCCGCGCGCTTGTCGGCCGGCCTCATGTCGAGGATCGAGATGGAGCTGGCCACATCCTGTTCCAGATTCATCAGCATCAGGCGATCGGCCGCATCCGACCGTTCCATGACGACCAATGCGAAAGACAGCCCCTGGGCCAGGGCCAGCCCGACCAGCAGGATCACCATCAACCGGGCAAACAATGTGCGCGGCCAGGCCCGCAGTGCTTCGGGACGACTCATGTCCGCTCCTCACGCACCTCGACCGTCGCCGAGAAAACATAGCCGCCGTTACGTACCGTCTTGATATAGCGCGCTTCGCGTGCATCGTCGCGCAGGCGCTGGCGCAGTCGGCTGACCATCAGGTCGATCGAGCGGTCGTAGAGATCGGCGTCGCGCCCCTGCGTGAGATTCAGGAGCTGATCGCGGCTCAGCACGCGCTGGGGATTGTCTAGGAAGACACGTAGCAGCCGGTACTCTGCCCCGCTGAGCGCCACCATCACATCGTTCTCGTCGAGCAAATGGCGGGCGGTCGTGTCCAGGCGCCAGTCGCCGAACGCCAGCACCGTGGCCGCCTCGGTGACCTGCAGGTTGGGCGGCAGCATGCGCGTGCGTCGCAGCACGGAGCGGATCCGCGCCAGCAGTTCGCGTGCGGCAAACGGCTTGACGAGATAGTCGTCGGCGCCCATCTCAGCCCAAGGATGCGGTCGGCCTCTTCATTGCGGGCCGTCAGCATCAGCACCGGGGTGTTCTTGTGCGGGCCCGCTCGCAGGTCGCGACACAGCGCAAGGCCGTCCTCGCCCGGCAGCATCAGGTCAAGTACCACCAGGTCGACCGAACCCTTTTAGAGCGCCGAGCGCATTTCACGGCCATTTGCCGCAAGCGTCACGCGCATTTCATTGCGGTCGAGATACGTGGCCACCAGTTCGCGGATTTCCCGGTCGTCGTCCACAATAAGAATATGGTCAGGCCGATTCATTGCTGGCTCCCTTCGATGCGCACGGCATCGGTGCATTTGCATTTGGTACGCATTGTGTAACGCCTCCGGACATCCTTTGTATCGTTATGTATCTGACGGCACTCCGTACAGGATTCTTTGCATTTCCCCCGGCTTCCGGACACAGCCCCGATACGCCCCAGGACTCAAATGCCGTCATCGGAACGGTTCGAGTATGACCGGTTTCCGCACTTTGCCCCAATACGGAGTCTGAACCATGCGCTTGACCACCCGCATCGGCATTGCAGCCGCTGCCCTGCTTGCCGCCACCACGGTCTATACCGCCACGACGACGCCATCCGTGGGCAACTACGGCAAGGCGCCCGAATTTGCCGGTGTCGACCAATGGCTCAATTCGCCCCCGCTCACCATGTCCTCGCTGCAGGGCAAGGTGGTTTTGGTCGACTTCTGGACGTATACGTGCATCAACTGCATCAATACGCTCCCATATGTCAAACAGTGGTACGACAAGTACAAGGATCAGGGCCTGGTCGTTGTCGGAGTGCACACGCCGGAATTTCCGTTCGAGAAATCGACCGATAACGTCAAGGCGGCGATCAAGCGGTTTGGCATACGCTACCCGGTTGCGCAGGACAACAGCTACGCAACCTGGAACGCCTTTTCAAACCAGTACTGGCCGGCGGTCTACCTGATCGATGCCAGCGGCAAAATTGTCTACAAACATTTGGGCGAAGGGCAGTACGAAGAAACGGAAGCCGTTATCCAGAAGCTGCTTGCCGAACGAAAGTAAGCGCGCCACGGGCAGCTACCGCTGGCCGATGGCGAGGTGGTCTGGCAGGGCCAGGTCGGCAAGGATCTGACCCTCGAGGAAGGCCAGCGCGCCGCCGAGCTTGCCGCGCTCAACGTACTGGCGCAGATTCACGCGCATCTCGGTGGCTTCGAGCGCCTGGACCATATCGTCCGGCTGGAAGGCCATGTGACCAGCGCCGAGGGCTGGTTGCAGCAGCCGGCGGTGGTGGACGGCGCGTCCGATCTGTTCGCCGACGTCCTTGGGGAAAAGGCGGGCCATGCACGGGCCGCATATTCCCATTTTCAGCAGCCGGGCAACGCAGCCGTGATTCTCACGGTGATCGCCCAGGTCCGGCCCGCCTGAAGTATCCGGTCGCGGGTATCTGGTGGCGGAACGCGTGGCGCGCGTCGCACGCGCCACGCATCCGCTCGGGCCGGCTTGCCTGCCTTGAAGTCTTCGCCGTCGATCCGCGATCCGGCTGGACACACCGTGGTTTCCCGCCGGATGTTCTGGCAGATTGCCGTCCTTCGTTTCGACGGTCGCTTCGCTGACCGCCTGGACGATGCCGTCCCGCCGGGCGATAACCGCCACCCGATCTGTTCCTGCCACGCACAACTGTTTGTGCTCCGCTGGTATTCGTCGGCGCGACAGGTTGTCCTAAATTTGCATCCATCGGTCACGTCGGCCCTTACAGCCGACAGCCCGAAACGCAGGGCAGCTGTGGCCAGAGCGCCGGCCATCAAGCACTGTGCGGGGCACTGCGGGAGAACCCAGCATCGCGTTAGGCCGTTTATAAATCCGCGCAAGCGTTGCGAGGATTTTCCCTGATGAATCATTCTGGTAGTCCCCTCGCAATGAACAACGACTCCGCCGCAACCCTCCCCTCACCGCCGTCGCTTGACACAGCCGACGGTTACGCCGCTCGCAATGCTTCCTACTGGAAGCGGAACCTGATCATCAGCGTCTTCGGCTCGTTCACGACGCTGATCAGCCTGAGCATGTTGCTGCCGTTTCTGCCGCTCTACGTCGAGCAACTGGGGGTCAAGTCCTCGGCTGACATCGTGCAGTGGTCGGGGCTGGCGTTCGGTGTCACGTTCCTCGGTACCGGGCTGACCGCGCCGATCTGGGGGCGCATGGCCGATCGCTTCGGCCGCAAGCCGATGCTTATCCGCGCCGCCGTGGGCATGGCGATCGTCATGTCGATGATCGGCCTGGCTCACAACGTCTACGAACTCGTCGCCCTGCGCCTTGTCGCGGGTCTGGTCGGCGGCTATGCATCGGCGGCGATGGTGATGATCGGCACCCAGGCGCCGAAGGAACGCGCGGGCTGGGCGTTGGGCGTGCTGTCGACGGGCGTGCTGGCCGGCAACTTGATCGGTCCGCTGGTCGGCGGCCTGCTGCCAAATCTGATCGGCATCCGCGGCGCATTCTTTGCTGCAGGTGGGATAATTTCGGCAGCCGCATTGCTGACGATCGTGTTTATCAAGGAAGACTTCTCGCGCGCCGTCAAGCGCCCGTCGACCTCGGCACAGACGACGGGGGCCATCCGCAAGATCAACCGCATGGCGATCGCGGCGCTGCTGGTGACCGCAATGATGGTGCTGCTGGCCAACATGTCGATCGAACCGATCATCACCGTTTATATCGCCCAGCTCGATGTCCCCCATGAGCGGCTCGCCACGGTGGCAGGGATCGTGATGGCGTGCTCGGCCTTCGGCAGCATGCTGACCGCGCCGAAGCTTGGCGCGCTGGCGGACCGTGTCGGTGCGTGGAACGTGATTATCGGCTGCCTGATCGCCACCGCAATCGTCATGATCCCGCAAGCCTTCGTGCAGAACTGGTGGACGCTGGCCATCCTGCGCGGCCTGATGGGCATGACGCTGGCCGGACTCCTGCCGAGCATCGCCAAGCTCGTGCGCCATTCCGTGGAGGAAAACCAGTCGGGCAAAATGCTCGGCTATCTGCAATCCGCCCAGTTCGCGGGCCAGGTAATCGGCCCACTGATCGGTGGCCAGATCGGCGTGCATGTGGGCATGCGCTCGGTATTCTTCGTGACCAGCGCGCTGCTGCTCGCGTGTGCCGCGCTGGACCGCTGGATAATGGCACAGGCACAGGCCTGACAGGGACGCGCAAAAAAGAACGGGCCGCGGGGTCATACCCGCGGCCCGTTTCCGCTCTGGTCAATCCGTCGAAACGCTGATCAGTCAGTCAAGCCCGTACTTTTCCCGCGCCAGATGACCAATGCCGATGCGATCGAGCACGGCCAGCGGGCACAGGAAGGTCACGCGAACCGTGCCAGGCAGCCTGCTGATGTCGATCGAACCGGTGATCGTGGCGCGATTGAGCACTTCGTCGTAAGGCAGGCCGGTCACGTCGGCTGCGCGCTGCAAACCGTTCTTCGTCGCCGCGTTCAGGTCGACACCGCTGCCAATGAACGTGATGGGCGCCGATTCCTCGATCTCCACCTGCCCCCACTGTGCACCGAGCGCGCGAACCTTCTCGCGCTCTTCCTTCGTTATCGGCCGTGCCAGCGGCGGCAAATCGTCGAAGTTCTGCAGCAGGATCGGACCGTCGAGCGTCAGATGCTTGATCACCTCGACCTGCAGCTCGGTTTCACCGGACACATCGGTGGCGTGCCCCGCAATCTCGCCGTTGCCTTGCTGCGCGTGCATGTCGCCAAGATAGACGCCAGCGCCCGGCACCCTGACCGGGCAGATCAGGATGGCACCTTCCCGAACCGAGTTGGTGTCCATATGACCATCGGTCTTGGCCGCGTGCAGCTCCTCGGTGGTGACCGCAAAGCGATGTGGCGCGCCAACCAGGTATTGGCCGAAGTCGGCGCAATTGTGCGACTCCGGAATATCGCGTGCCGGCGTCGTGCCGATATTGCCAAGGAACGGCCGCATGCGCGACGCAACGCCCGCCATGTCAGCCCGCGCGAGTGACAGTATCGAATGCTGCGCGGCCAGTTCCGGCAGCGCGGACATCTCCGATGCCTTGCCTGCCAGGCGATCCGCGATCTCCTGATTGACGGTCAGGCTCAACTGGTTTTCGTGATCGAGCACGATCACATAGCCATGACTGAAGCGGAAGGCGCTGACCTCGGCACCACAGTGATTGCAGCGGATAGCGTCGTCGCCAATGCCTTCGACATGACTGGCGGGATGCTCGGTGCCACATTGGCCACAGAACTTGGCGACGAACGGATCGCCGTGATAGCGGCCCTCCACGAACTGCATCACCCCGGACGACGTGGCGAACGACGTCACGCGCAGGCGCCGGATTTTCAACGCCACCGCGTCGCCTACCTCGGCGCCGGCAATCGCGACCGGCTGCGTCACTTCGTGGCCGCCTTCGAAGGCGGGCGTGATCATCGGCCCCCAGCAGCCAGGGGGTGTGCCGGCGACCAGGGTGCCACCATCGGCAAGTGGCCCGAGCATCGGCTGGCTGGGGCCGATCACGCCGTGCGTGTAGGTCTGGACTCGTAGCCAGTCCACCGTGTGCTGGTCGATCCGATCCGTAGTGATTGCCATGACGTGCTTTCTCCTTAAAAAATCGGTACGAGATTCAGGTGCGCCACTTGCCGCCGCGCACCAGTTCGGTCACGGCATCGGCAAATGCTTCGGGGGCTTCCTGCGGCAGGTTGTGGCCGACGCCGGGAATCTGCCGATGGATACGCGGGCCGGTAAAGCGCGCGGCCTGCGACTTGCCATCGGTAGCGGGCACCACGCCATCGGCGGTGCCATCGAGCGTGATGCTCGGCACCGTGATCGGCGGCAGCCCTGCGAGCTTGCGTTCAGTTGTTTCGTGCAGCGGATAGCCAGGCGCCAGGCCCAGCCGATGCCGGTAGGAATGAATCACGATGTCGACATAGTCGGGGTTGTCAAACGCTTCGGCGGCCCGCGCAAAGGTTGCGTCGTCGAACTTCCAGGTCGGCGAGTTGTTCTTCCACAGAATGCGTGCGATATCGCGCCGATTGGCCTCAAGACCCGCGCGACCACGCTCGGTCTGGAAGTAATACTGATACCAGAGACCATGCTCGATCTCCGCCGGCAGCGGGTTGGTGGCGTGCGCGATGTCCTGGATCAGGTAACTGTTGACCGACACCAGGCCGACGCAGCGCGAACGACGCACCGCCGCGACCACACACGCGGCACGCCCACCCCAGTCGTATCCGGCCAGTACGGCCTCGGGGATATGCATCGCATCCATCAGCGCAATCACGTCTTCGCCGATTGCCGCCTGCTGGCCCGCGCGCGGCGTCGCGGGATCGCGCAGGCGCGTGGTGCCATGCCCGCGCAGATACGGCACGATCACGCGGAAGCCGCGTTCGGCAAGAATCGGCGCAACCTCGACATAGCTGTGGATGTCGTAGGGAAAGCCATGCAGCAGGAAGACCGGGCGACCATTCTGCGGGCCGGTTTCATGAACGCCGATATCGAGCAGGTCCGTACGTACCTGACGCACCGGCATGCGCGGCAGCGGGGTCGTGTCGCCACCCGCGCGCTGGAGGCCCGAAGCGGCCCTCACCTGAGAAGCCGCAACCAGTGCGGCACCTGCGACGCCGGAAAGCAGCAGCCTGCGACGTGTTTCGAAATATTCTGACAAGATGATTCTCCTCGGGTTGTAATCAGGGCCTCAGGCCCCGTTCAGGCGGCTTCGATGCCCGCTTCAATACCTGTGACGACACCCGGCACGATGCCTGTGACGATGCCATTGCCAAGCCAGTTGGCCAGCAGTTCACCGGCCCGGGCAATACCGTCGTCCTCGCCCAGGCGGCTGACCAGCCATGCGCATAACGCTTCGAAGCGCCCGTCTTCGCGCACCTGACGCAAGGCCTCAAACTCCACTGCATCGACCTGGCGCAGATAGCACCCGAACTCCCTGCGCCACACAATCAGCCCCGCAGGCTGCGCGAGCATTTCGCTGCCAGGCACCAGCTCGCCATCGTTCAGCGTGATCCATAGCTGTTGCGCATTGGTCGTGGCCGTGCGCAGCCGCAGCGACGGCGCTAGCGTCAGACTTGCGGCATCCCAGTCGATGTCGTCCAGCGCCGGCAAAGGCAAGGCATCCGCCGCAACGAAAGACAGCGACATGGCGTGCTCGATCCACGCCAGCTCATGAAGATCGGGGTTGTCCGGATACTGTTCGATCAGCGTGCCATCGAAGCCGTCGGCATACGCGTCGAGCGTCCATGCATGAGGCGGATGGTTGTCGACATGCGTCACGGCAGCCGACAGGAATGCCTCGTCACCCATCCATTCGCGCACACGCGGGAATGACGTTTCGAGGCAGCCGACCAGCTGTGCGCGGTAGTTGTTCTGATATACCGCCAGGCCTGCCGACGTATCAGGTCCGATACGGGTTGCCGCATCGGACGATGCCGCCATCAGCCAGGCTCGGAAATCCTGTTGAAGTGCGTGCAGGCTCATGCGAGGTCTCCGGCAATGACGCGCGCCGTCCCAAGCTCATCGAGCAGTTCGGCAAGCGGCGGGATGTTGTCGTCGCGCTCGATCATGGTGGCGACTGCGCCAACGCGCCCACGCACCCTTGCGTATAGCTGCCAGACCGCATCGCACACCGCGTTGTCGTGGGTGTCGATCAGCATGTCGCGCCCCTGGCTATGGCCGGCCAGGTGAATCTGGCGCACGTGCGCGGCGGGAATGCCATCGATGAAAGCATGCGCGTCAAAGCCATGATTGGTGGCACTGACGTAGATGTTATTGACGTCCAGCAGCAGGCCGCACCCGGTGCGTTCGCACATTGCCGCGAGGAACTCCCACTCGGTCATCGATGCACCCTGCAGCGCCAGGTAACTGGACGGATTCTCGAACAGCATGGCGCGGCCCAGCGCGTCTTGCGCCGTGGCGATATTGGCGCAAACGATGTCGAGGGCTTCTTCAGTGTATGGCAGCGGCAGCAGGTCATGCGAGTTGAAACCGTCGATGCGCGACCAGCTCAGGTGATCGGAGACGAAAAGCGGCTCGATCTCGTCGACCAGTGCCTTGAGGCGTTGCAGGTAGTTGCGATCGAGCCCGTCGGCCGAGCCGACCGACATCGACACGCCGTGCAACACCACCGGATAACGCTTGCGCACCTCGCGCAGTACGTGGCGAGGCCGCCCGCCATCAACCATGAAATTCTCGGAGATGACTTCGACGAAATCGACCGGCACGTCGGTTTCAAGGAAGTCCTGATAGTGTTCCTTGCGCAGGCCGAGGCCGTAACCGGCAAATGGGGAACTGAGAGACGGGCTGACAACTGGCATGGATTCCTCGCAACGGAACAACAAGGCCTGGCCGGCCCGGAGACTTGCCCCGGGCCGGTTTCAGGATTTACTTCGGCTCGGTCAGCGTGCCGCCTTCCTTCAGGCACGTCGATGCGGGCTTGACCAGCACGCCCTTGCCCTTGCAATCGTTCAGGCCGGCGCAATCGTTGGTGGCGGTGGCGCACAGGCTGGTGCCCTTGCACGAGTTGACGCCGTAGCAGCGGCCAGGCGCGTCATCGTTGCCTGCGGCATGCGCGGGGACGGCCATCGAAGCCAGCGACGACAGGGCGACGAGCGCTGCGGCTGCAGCAAAACCGGCACGGGACTTTTGGGTGATCTTCATCTTGAATCTCCAGATTGGTGTGGAAAAAACAGCTTCAGCGGGTGTTGGGCCTTAATTGGCGTTGCGCGCGGCTTCCTCGATCACTTGCGCGACGGCCTCGGGTTGCGAGATCTGTACGGAATGGCTGGCCTTGATCTCGGTAATCTTTGCGCCGGCGCGCTTGTACATGAAGCGCTGCAGATCCGGATTCAGCATGCGGTCCTCGGTCGCGACGACGCCGTAGCTCGGCTTGTCGTGCCAGGCCGCGGTCCAGATGTTGCCGGCGAACAGTGCATTGGGGATCGGTGCCTGCGAGGCCGACATGAACCACGTACGGTTCTTGGTCAGGTCGCCGGCGTAGTCGGCGTTGAACTTGTCCGAATCGATGTACAGGTGGCCGTCACGCGTCGAACGCACGCTCGACGCCCCGGCAGCCGGCATCGATGCATTCAGTTGATTCACGCCTTCGCCCACATCCGGCTCCATGCCCGCGACGTAGACCAGCGCCTTGACCTTGGAACGTGCGCCAGCTTCCGTGATCACCAGGCCGCCATAGCCGTGGCCGACCAGCACGACCGGGCCCAGCTGCATCGACACCCGCTCGCGCACAACCGCGATGTCGTCACCGAGCGTCACGTGCGGGAGCTGCACCACGCTGACCTTGTAGCCCTTGTGGAACAGGATGTCGTGCACCACACGCCAGCCCGAGCCGTCGACAAAGGCGTCGTGCACCAGGATGATGTGCTTGGCGCCCGGTAGCTCCGCCGGGACGGCCGCCGGGGTCGCGGCAGGGGCAAGCGAGGGAAGTGCTACCGCCATGGCGGTGGCGAGCATCGGAATAATCCGCATGGGTATCTCCGGCAGGCCGGCTCGGGCCTGCGTTGGTTTATGAAATATGTAAAGGAACCTGCGTCCGGCTAGTTCCTGTGGCGCCACAGGCCCAGCACGCGATCGAGCGACCATGCGCCACCGCCATAGGCAATCAGCGGCAACAGCAAACCCGCCCAGCTCAGATGCGTCGGCCATGCGTCCGGATAGACGAAGATCTCGATCACCGCTGTCATGCCGAACAGTGCGACGGCGGACAGCCGTGTGAACAGGCCCAACACCAGCAGCACCGGAAACAGGTGCTCCGACCACGTCGCCAGATGCGCCGCCACATCGGGCGGAATCAGCGGCAACGGGTACTCGGAAGCAAACAGCGTGTAGGTCGATGCCTTGATGGTCAGGAAGCCTTCCACCTTGGTTCGCCCCGACAGAAAGAACACCGAGGCGATACCGAGCCGGGCCACCAGCAGAAGCGCCGCATCCACTGCCGGGCGGGCCAGCGCCAGCGCGCCGGCGGGTTGGTTGGCGCGCGACATCACTGGATCGGCTTCAGCGAGCCAAAGCCCTTCGGGGTCTTGATCTGGGTGCACGTACCATTCTCGACCATCACCCAGGCATCGCCCTGGTAATCGACCTTGGAAGTCGCGGCGCAGCTGGTACCGGGGCCGGCGGCGCAGTCATTCTTGCCGGCGAGCGAGACGCCATAACACTTTTCCACCGCCTTGGCGGGTTCGGCTGCGTGGGCGGCACTGGCCAGGGCGTTGATCGAGAGGGCCAGCGTGGCGGCGATCAGGGCGTTCGAGCGCTTCATGTTTTCTCCTTGGGTTGGGAAAGACAAAGATTGAGGCAGGAGCCTCATTGCATTAGCGGTTAGCACCATCCAGATACGGATCCACGGTGCGTGCGCCGTCGTAGTACGGATCGACACTGCGCATGCCGTCCGTGAATGAATCGAACTTGCGGGCGCCGTCCGTGTACGGGTCACGCTGCTCCTGCACGGTGCGGGCGCCATCGGTGTACGGGTCGCGCGGGGTGTTCACGGCAGCCTGTGCGCCGATTGCGGCGGTGGCCAGGGCGAAAGCGAATACAAGGCGCTTGGCTAATTGGTTGGTCATGATTGCGTTCCTATAAGGTGAGAAGAGAATCTGTCGCTGCCCGGGCTTGCGTCGCGTTTCACGACCGCCGGGGTTGGAACGTATTTAAAGGCACCGATGTATCGCCTCCGTAGCGCATGAGGGCGGCTTCGGTTAGCGCACGTATCGGCACCAACGCCAGATACAGTGCGATACAAGAATCGTGTGGGAGGCAGCGGAACTCGGCCCGATGTCCATAGAATGTGATGCGCCAGCCGCCAATCGAACGACCATGAGCTACGAGAAACTGGATACCCTGCGGCCACAGCTGCACAGCCTGATCAAGCTCAGCGAGCTCGGCAGCTTCACGGCGGCCGCCGTGCAGCTCGGCGTGACCAAGGGCACCATGAGCCTGCGTATCTCCGAGCTGGAGCGTGCCGCCGGCGTAGCCCTGGTGCGGCGTACCACACGCAGCGTGCGCCTGACGGAAGCCGGCCAGAAACTGGTCGAGGCCACGCGCGGCTCATTTGAAGCGATCGAACAGGGATTCAGTGATGTGACCGATACCGTGGGAGCGCCGCGCGGTCTGGTCCGTGTGACGGCGCCGGTGGCGCTTGGCCGGCAGCAACTGGTGCCGCGCCTGCCTGCCTTCATGGAGGCGCACCCGCAGATCCGTATTGAACTGGAGCTATCCGACAGCTTTGCCGCACTGGCGCGCGAAGGCTTCGATCTAGCCATCCGGCACGCGTCGACAGCACCTGACACCCATATTGCCTGGACGCTGTGCCGCACCCAGGCGGTCCTGGTGGCATCGCGCACGTACCTGCGCAAGTTCGGCACGTCCGAGTCGCCAGCGGATCTGGCTGACCACAACTGCCTGCACTACTTCCGGCGTGGCGAGCAGCCGAGCTGGAGCTTTGTACCGGTGCGCGGCGCGTCGAACCGGCACAGCGTGGGCATTCACGGCAGCTTTGCGGCCAACAACAGCGAAGTCCTGCGCGATGCCGCGCTCAATCACCTTGGTATTGCACTGGTGCCCGACTTCACCGCACAGGCCGACCTGGCCAGCGGCAAGCTCATCCGCGTATTGCCCGCGTGGCGTGCCGCCGGCGCCTTCGGCGACGTCATCTTTGCAATTCGTCCCTATAGCCCATTCGTGCCACGCGCCGTGCGCAGTTTTGTCGATTACCTGAAGCTGGCGATGAAGGACGGGTTCCTGAGCGACCAGTGAGTCGACAGGAACAGCGACACCCAGGCCGACCTGTCACGAGGAAGACGATCCGCGCCTGGAGCAATACACGCGAGACGCCCCGCCGTTACGGGGCAAACTTCTCCACCAGGAAGTCCACGCATGCGCGCACCCGATGCGATACGTGCCGGGCGTGCGGATAATGCAGGACGAACGGGCGCGTGCTGCCACCGAAGTCCTGCAGGACTTCCACCAGCGTGCCGTCGCGCAAATCCTGTTCCACCACGAAGCGATAGGTTTGGAAGGTTCTGTCACGTTGACGCGGCGGTCGCGTAAAATGACGCGATGACGAGAACGAAATCGCTCTATCACGGCCACCGGTTTCCTGCCGCGGTCATCAGCCACGCGGTGCGCTGGTATTTTCGCTTCAACCTGAGCCTGCGCGACATCGAGGAACTGCTGTTCGAACGCGGTGTGGTCGTAACCTACGAGACCATTCGCCGCTGGTGTGACAAGTTTGGCGCCGGCTATGCCCATCGCGTGAAGGTCGCACGGCGCAAGCCAGGCAGCACCTGGCATCTCGATGAGATGTTCGTGACGCTGCGCGGCGAGCCTATCTGTTGTGGCGGGCGGTCGATGAGCACGGCGCGGAACTGGACATCCTGTTGCAGAAGCGGCGCGACAAGACCGCAGCCAAGCGCTTCTTCCTACGCGTGCTTCGTTCCTGTCCCGTACCTCGCAAGATCGTCACCGACCAATTGCGCAGCTACCCGGCCGCCAAGGCCGACATCCCGGAACTGGCGAACGTCAACCACGTGTTCGTCAAAGCCGCTGCACGCTTGAACAATCGGGCCGAGAACAGCCACCAGCCCACACGTGAACGCGAGCGTCGGATGCGTGGGTTTCGCGATCGCAAGCGCACCCAGTCGTTCCTCTCGAGCTTCGGTCCGATTCGGCAGCACTTCGCCCTCAAGCGACATTTGCTGCGCGCCTCCGTCTACCGCAAACATCTTGCAGTTCGGTTCGCGGCATGGCTCGACTTCACCGAAGTCACCCAAAATCCGTCAACTGCTTTCTGAGCAGGGGTCATGCCCGCCACTGTTTCGCGTCAGTACCGGCACGTTGACAGTGCCTCGTGGAGAAGTCAATATCGAGGTTGATGTCGTAGCCGTCGACCTGGGGCGAAGCAACTCGTGGCCGTGTCTTCGGTCTGCGGAACCAGCGCCCTTTGGTCATTCAGCGGCAACGATAGCGCCTGGCTCAGCTTCTACCCGGGGACCAACACCGGCGGTTGGTATAGAGGCGGGCGAAGAGGCAGATCAGTACGAGTCCCAGCCCGCCCAGAACCACGTACATGGATCGCAAGCTGTCAGTAAGAGCAGCAGGCCGACCGCGACCGGCGCGGTGAGGAGCGCACCCAGCGGCGTGCTCAACAAGCCTATCGACACGGCGAAGTCGCGGGGCGGCGCCCATGCCGACATGGTCTTGTTGATGATCGAGTACGCCGGGCCCTCCGAAAAGCCGAGCAGGATGCGGACCATGGCAAAGCCGTTCAGCGCCGAGCCGCCGAAGAGGGCAATGCCGATATCGCCGGCCCAGATCATGCCGATCGCGAACAGTGACCATGCGATCCCCGCAATCACCCATACCCGCTTCGCGCCGAGGCGGTCCGCGAGCGCGCCGCCGATCAGCGCGCCGAACATATAGCCATACCCAAAGTAGCCCAGCACGGAACCCCATGCAGCGCGGTCGAAGCCGTATTCGGCAGTGATCTGCCGCCCACGTCGTGAAACTGCCGACGCGCCACGTGCCGCAGTTGTCGCGGCAGAGGCAGGTGGCAGATGCCATCATTGCGGCAGCGGTGCAACCGTCGAAGTAACAGCGCTGTGCTGCAGGTTTGAGGCATTAACCGGCTTCCACCCGCCGCCGAGCGCCTTGAACGCTGCTACGGCAGCGCGGGCTGATTCGGTCTGTGCCTGTGTCCTTGCATCGGACGTCCGCAGAAGGCGCTCGTCGGCATGCAGGACCTCGATCAGGCGGACAACGCCTTTCTGGTAAGCGGAAAATGAGGCGTTTCTCGCTTGGGTAAGTGATGTTTCGCCTTGCGCCAACGTGCCGGCCTGGTCTTCGCGCTTGATCAGCGCGGAGAAGGCATTTTCGACATCCTCGGTCGCGCGCAGCACAGCCTGACGGTATGCCGCCAGGGCTTCTGCTTCTTGGCCTCGAGCCAGGTCGATCTGTGCATCGATGCGGCCGAAATCGAACAGGCGCCAGCGCAAGCCCAGTACGCCGGCCGACTGGCTCGCACCGGCAGAAAAGAGGTTTCCGCTCGCTACTGATGTGGCGCTGCCCAGCAAGGCACTGAGGGAGAATTTGGGGTAGTACTCCGCAATGGCTACACCGATGCGTGCATTGGCTGCTGCCAGGCGGCGCTCCGCGACGATGAGATCGGGCCTGCGCCGCAGCAGATCCACGGGCGACCCCGTGCCGGCGAGCTGTGGTGCGACGGGAATCGCTTTGGTGTCGGCCAGTTCGGTGCGATACGTGCCGGGCGGAACACCCAGCATTACGTCCAGCGCATTCAGCGCGGCATCGAGTCCCGCCTCAAGCACCGGGACGGTAGCGCGAACCTCGGCGAGCGCGCCTTCGGCCTGTCGTACTTCCAGTTTCGCCGCAAGTCCTTTGCTGTAGAGAAGGTTGACCGTCGAGACCAGCTTCTGTTGCGTTTGGACTTGCTGCCTGGCGATGGCAAGGCGGGACTGCAGGCCGCGCACGCTGATATAGAGGTCTGCGGTTTGCGCGGCCACAGCCAGACGAGTCGCAGTTGCGCCTGCTTCCGATGCCTGGTACTCAGCCAGCGCGGCTTCCCGCCCGCGGCGCAGGCCCCCGAATACGTCCAGTTCCCAGGTGGCGCCAAGGTTTGCCTCATAGCTGTTGCCATACCGGTCAAAGCCAGGCGTTGCATCG
Source organism: Burkholderiaceae bacterium 16 (assembly GCA_000955785.1). Lineage (GTDB taxonomy): Bacteria > Pseudomonadota > Gammaproteobacteria > Burkholderiales > Burkholderiaceae > Cupriavidus. The sequence goes on along the minus strand of JYOD01000021.1, from coordinate 76,594 downwards.
AGCAGCTGCCCGAGAGGGGTCTCGATCGACTGATACGTTCTTGCGGCCTGCGCGCTGGCGCTGGCCGAAGGCAGCAAGGCCGCATTGGCCAGGCCGAGCCCGGCGCGCGCCTGGGCGACGCGCGCTGACGCCTGCGCCAGGTCCGGGTTCTGATCCAATGCCAACGACACCAAGCGGGTCAGCAGCGGATCGCCGAATCCCTCCCACCACGCGGCGAGATCTGCCGGGGATGACGCCTGCCTCTGTTCAAGCCCGGGCTGGCCCAAGTAGCGAGCAGGGAGGGGGGCGTCCGGCTTTCTGTAGTCCAGGCCGACGGCACAACCTGCTGACGCTCAGCAGAAGGGTAAGAAAGCGATGGGAGAGCATGGGCGTCATGGCAGCCTGAAAGCAAAAGGAGGTGTGACTATATTATAAATTAGTCACTAGTTGTCAATATGCGTTCGACGCAGTAATCTGACCGCATGACCGAAACCACACCCATTGCCCATTCCTCGCGGGGGCCTGCCGACCACAATGTCCGCTCCCAGATCGTGGAGGCGGCTACCGAGCACTTCAGCCTCTATGGCTATGAGAAGACCACGGTTTCCGACTTGGCCAAGGCGATCGGCTTTTCCAAGGCGTACATCTACAAGTTCTTCGATTCCAAGCAGGCCATCGGCGAAGTGATCTGCGCTAACTGCCTGAGCGCCATCACGGACGAGGTCGATGCGGCCATTACGGAACTCCCGACAGCTTCCGAGCGGTTGCGCCGCCTGTTCAAGGTACTGGTGGAGGCAGGCACCCGCCTGTTTTTCCAGGACCGCAAGCTCTACGCCATTGCTTCGGCGGCGGCCCAGGAGCGCTGGCAGCCTGTTCGCGCCTATGAGGACCACATCAGGCAAAACGTGGTGCAGATTGTCCTGGCGGGGCGCAAGTCCGGCGAGTTCGAGCGCAAGACACCGCTGGACGAGACGGCCAACGGCATCTACCTGGTCATGCGTCCTTACATCGATCCCCTGCTGCTACAGCACAACCTCAATCTTGCAGCGGAAGCCCATGTGCAGCTTTCCAGTCTGATACTGCGCAGTCTCGCGCCTTAAGAAGCCCTCGCTTTGTGACTATTGACTAAATTGGTCACAGATACAATACTACAGGTCCTGTCTTGCATGAGAGGACCGTATGCTTCCGCGCCGAATTGCCTTATCCGCCACCGCCTGCCTGGTGCCCTTTGTACTCGCCGCGTGCGGCGAGAAAGCGCAGCCCGATCCGCGCACGCAGGCTCCGCTGGTCAGAGTTGGAGTTGTTCAAAGCCCATCCGCCGCGTCGCGGGCCTTCACGGGAACCGTTGCCGCCCGGGTCCAGGGTGATCTGGGCTTTCGTGTCTCGGGAAAAGTGCTGGAGCGTCTGGTCGATGCGGGCCAGACCGTCAAGCGCGGTCAGCCGCTCATGCGCATCGACCCGAACGACCTGAAGCTGGCGGCGCACGCGCAGCAGGAGGCGGTCGTGGCCGCCAGGGCACGGGCCAGGCAAACTGCGGAGGATGAGGCCAGGTATCGCGATCTGGTGCCGTCCGGCGCCGTATCGGCCTCGGCCTATGACCAGATCAAGGCGGCGGCGGAATCAGCCAGGGCGCAGCTCAACGCAGCAGAAGCCCAGGCTGATGTGGCAAGGAATGCGACCGGCTACGCGGTCTTGCTCGCTGACGCCGACGGCGTTGTCGTGGAGACGCTGGCCGATGCCGGACAAGTGGTCAATGCCGGCCAGGTCGTGGTACGCGTAGCGCATGCCGGCCGGCGCGAAGCCATCGTTCACCTGCCGGAAACCTTGCGCCCTGCCGTGGGTTCGGTCGGACAGGCCACGCTTTACGGCAAAGACACGATGACCGTAGCGGCCAGACTCAGGCAGCTTTCGGATTCGGCGGACCGGCTCACCCGCACGTACGAAGCGAGGTACGTACTGGAGGGCGCGCTGGCCGACGCCCCGCTCGGCGCGACCGTCACCATCCAGATCCCGGAAGGCCGCGCATCGGCGCAAGCCGATCTGCAGGTGCCGATCGGCGCGCTCTTCGATCCGGGTAAAGGCCCGGGCGTGTGGGTGCTTGAGGGCAAGCTCAATCGCGTCACCTGGCGCCCGGTGAAGATTCACAGCCTGGATGACGATGCCGCGCGGGTCGCGGGTGAGCTCAGGATCGGGGACCGGATCGTTGCCCTCGGCGCCCATCTCCTGCGCGAAGGCGAGCAGGTACGGATCGCGGCAAACAAAAGCGGAAGCGGAAGCGGATCGGGTCCGGTTTCTGGTCAGGGAGTGCAGCAATGAGTGGCTTCAACCTTTCTGCACTCGCTGTCCGTGAACGATCGGTCACGCTGTTCCTGATCATCCTGGTGTCGCTGGCGGGCGTTATCGCCTTCTTCCAGCTGGGCCGGGCGGAAGATCCCGCCTTTACGGTGAAGACCATGACCGTCATCACCGCCTGGCCGGGAGCCACGGCGCAGGAGATGCAGGACCAGGTGGCGGAACGGCTGGAAAAGCGCATGCAGGAGCTGCGCTGGTACGACCGCACGGAAACCTACACCCGGCCCGGTCTGGCTTTCACCACAGTGACCCTGCTCGACAGCACACCGCCTTCCGAGGTCCAGGAAGAGTTCTACCAGGCCCGCAAGAAAATCAGGGACGAGGCGGGCAATCTGCCTGCCGGTGTCATCGGCCCCATCGTGAACGACGAGTATTCGGACGTGACCTTCGCCCTGTTCGCGTTGAAGGCCAAAGGCGAGCCACAGCGGCTGCTGGTCCGCGACGCCGAAACACAGCGTCAGCGCCTGCTGCACGTGCCGGGCGTGAAGAAGGTGAACATCATCGGGGAACAGTCCGAACGCATCTTCGTGGCCTTTTCCCATGACCGCCTGGCCACGCTGGGTGTCTCCCCGCAGGACATCTTCGCGGCCCTCAACGGCCAAAACGCCCTCACGCCCGCCGGGTCGATCGACACCGCGGGTCCCCAGGTGTTCATTCGCCTCGACGGCGCCTTCGACAAGCTCCAGAAAATCCGTGACACGCCGGTGGTGGCGCAGGGACGGACCCTGAAGCTGTCGGATGTCGCCACGGTTGAGCGAGGGTACGAGGACCCCGCGACATTCCAGATCCGCAATAACCGCGAACCCGTGCTGCTGCTGGGCATCGTGATGCGCGACGGCTGGAACGGCCTGGATCTGGGCAAGGCGCTGGATACGGAAGTCGCGGCCATCAATGCCGAACTGCCACTGGGCATGAGCCTGACCAAGGTGACCGATCAGTCCGTCAACATCAGTTCGTCGGTCGATGAGTTCATGGTCAAGTTCTTCGTCGCCCTCCTCGTGGTCCTGGTGGTGAGTTTCCTGAGCATGGGCTGGCGCGTGGGCATCGTCGTCGCGGCGGCCGTGCCGCTGACGCTGGCCGCCGTGTTCGTCCTCATGGCCGCCACCGGCAAGAACTTCGACCGCATCACCCTGGGAGCGCTGATCCTGGCGCTGGGCCTGCTGGTGGACGACGCCATCATCGCCATCGAAATGATGGTGGTGAAGATGGAGGAAGGCTACAGCCGCATTGCCGCATCCGCCTATGCCTGGAGCCACACCGCCGCGCCGATGCTGTCCGGCACCCTGGTGACCGCGATCGGCTTCATGCCCAATGGCTTTGCCCGTTCCACCGCCGGCGAATACACCAGCAACATGTTCTGGATCGTGGGCATCGCACTGATCGCATCCTGGCTCGTCGCCGTCGCCTTCACGCCTTACCTGGGTGTCAAGCTGCTACCGGAGATCAGCAAGGCCGAAGGCGGCCATGATGCGATCTATGGCAGCCCGAACTACAACCGCTTCCGCCGCCTGCTGGGGCGCGTGATCCAGCGCAAGTGGATCGTCGCCGGCGTCGTGGTGGGCGGCTTCGCGGTGGCCGTGCTTGGCATGGGCATGGTGAAGAAGCAATTCTTCCCAACTTCCGACCGCCCCGAGGTGCTGGTCGAAGTCCAGATGCCTTATGGCGCTTCCATCGGCCAGACCAGCGCCGCCGCGGCCAAGGTCGAGGCCTGGCTTGCCAGGCAGGCGGAGGCGAAGATCGTGACGGCCTACATCGGCCAGGGCGCGCCGCGCTTCTACCTTGCCATGTCGCCCGAGCTGCCGGACCCTTCCTTTGCGAAGATTGTCGTGCGGACAGAGAACCAGGACGAACGCGAGGCCCTGAAGTTCCGGCTGCGCAAGGCCATCGTCGACGGACTGGCACCGGAGGCCCGCGTGCGTGTCAACCAGCTGGTGTTCGGCCCGTACTCGCCGTTCCCGGTGGCATTCCGTGTCGCGGGGCCGGACCCGGACAGGCTGCGTGCGATTGCGGCGGACGTGCGACGGGTGATGGACACCAGCCCGCTGATGCGAACCGTCAATACCGATTGGGGACAGCGCACACCCGCCCTGCACTTTACGCTGCAGCAGGATCGGCTGCAGGCGGTCGGCCTGACTTCCAGCGGGGTCGCGCAGCAACTCCAGTTCCTGCTCAGCGGCTTGCCCGTCACCGAAGTCCGTGAAGACATTCGCTCGGTGCAGGTCCTCGCGCGTGCCGCAGGCGACATACGCCTGGACCCGGAGAAGATCGCCGGCTTCACGTTGATCGGCGCTGCGGGACAGCGTGTCCCGCTCTCTCAGGTAGGCACTGTCGATGTGCGCATGGAAGATCCGATCCTGCGCCGGCGTGACCGCGCGCCGACCATCACGGTGCGCGGCGACATCGCCGAGGGGCTGCAGCCGCCCGATGTGTCAGCGGCCATCCAGGAGCAACTGGAGCCAATCATCGCCAAACTGCCGGCCGGCTACCGGATCGAGCAGGCCGGCGCCATCGAGGAAGCGGACAAGGCCACCCAGGCACTGCTGCCGTTGTTCCCGATCATGCTTGCCTTGACCCTGTTGATCATCATCCTGCAGGTGCGCTCGATCTCGGCCATGGTCATGGTGTTTGCCACCAGCCCGCTGGGACTGATCGGGGTGGTGCCAACCTTGCTGCTGTTCCAGCAACCGTTCGGCATCAATGCCCTGGTCGGCCTGATCGCGTTGTCTGGCATCCTGATGCGCAATACGCTGATCCTGATCATGCAGATCCAGCAAAACAAGAGCGATGGACTGGCGCCGTTCGACGCTGTCGTCGAAGCGACGGTGCAACGTGCCCGGCCAGTGATCCTGACCGCGCTGGCGGCGATCTTTGCCTTCATCCCGCTGACGCATTCGGTGTTCTGGGGAACGTTGGCCTACACGCTGATCGGCGGCACCTTCGCCGGCACGGTCCTGACGCTGGTGTTCCTGCCAGCGATGTACGCCATCTGGTTCCGGATCAGGGTTCCTGCGGATGCGGACGACAGGAATCCGGAAGCCTCCACGGTCGTTTCGTATTCCGCGGAGTGAGCGACGGGAGCCCGGACACTCCCGCTGCCACCACTTGACTCGGCAGGCTGGCGTTCTTCCTTTCTCTGGACTCAGCCTGGCGCTGACCTCAGCCACATACGAGGTCGCCAGGCTGAGGCAGATCTCCTGGTATAGCCAACGCTGACTTTGCCCTTTCCACCTTCAGGACATCTGGCAAGGAGACGTCGTTCCTGGCGGCCACCACCTCGGCCAGAATCGAGATGGCGATCTCCGGCGGGGTACGGCTGCCGATATAGATGCCCGCCGGCCCACGTAGCCGCGCCAACTGCTGGCCGGTCAGGTCGAATTCCGTCAGGCGCTCGCGCCGTGCCTGGTTGTTGCGGCGCGAACCCAGCGCGCCAACGTAGAAGGCCGGGGTGCGCAGCGCCTCCATCAGTGCCAGGTCGTCCAGCTTGGGATCGTGGGTCAGCGCGATGACCGCGCAGCGTTCGTCCAGCGCCATCGCCACCACGGTGTCGTCCGGCATGGTGCGCACCATGGTAACGCCAGGGACGGTCCAGGTCTCGGTATATTCCTCGCGAGGGTCGCACACCGTCACATCGAAGCCGAGTCCGACGGCGATCTCGCAGAGGTATTTCGAGAGCTGCCCGGCCCCGATCACCAGCATGCGATAGCGCGGGCCGTGGATCGTCAACAAGGACTTGCCGTCGAACACCAGGCCGTCGGTGGCCGTGGCAGGTCCAAGCGTCGCGGTGCCGGTGGCCATGTCGAGCGTGCGCGTCACCAGCCGGCCGGCTTCCACCGCGCCTAGCAGTTCGCGCAATCCACTTGCGGAGGACACCGGCTCGGCCACCAGTTCGATGGTGCCGCCGCAGGGAAGACCGAAACGGTGGGCTTCCTCGGCGCTGATGCCGTATTTGATCGCCTCAGGGCCGCGGTTGTGAATGCCTTCGCGGCGCGTCCGGTCAATGATGTCGTCCTCGATGCAGCCGCCCGAAACCGAACCGACTACCAGGCCGTCGTCACGCACCGCCAGCATCGCGCCCGCCGGTCGCGGCGACGAGCCCCAGGTACGGACCACCGTCACCAGAAGGCAACGATGTCCCTGCTCCTGCCAGCGGACACAACTTCTCAAGACTTCGAGATCCACGCTTTCCATGATCCTTCCACACCTGCCGTCCGGCCTGCATACGCTGCCCCGGGAGCGTCGCAAGCTGATGTGTTATTGACGCCCGGGGCCGCAAGAAGCTCACGCTTCGCTGGCAACGCCCGTCTGCTGCGCCGGCTCCGCCGCGCCCGCCCACCCCTTATAGGCGACGGCCACGGCTGCAAATAGCGCCGGCACCGCAAGGATGCTGAGAATCGCACTCATACCGAGGCCAAGTTGCAGCAGCGTGCCGCCGGCAACGGCGCCCAGGATGCCGCCGAGGCGCCCGATTCCCAGCATCCATCCCACCCCGCAGGCACGGCCGTGGGTCGGATAGAACGAAGCGGCCAGCGCGGGCATCGAGACCAGGCCAGCGCCCATGAACAGCCCGGCAATCGGGGTCAGCATCGTCAGGTATGCCCCGCTGGTCGCCTGCCCCATCGCCAGGGTAAATACGGCGGTGAAGAAATAGGCCACGCCGATCACGCGATGTGGATCGATGCGATCCATCAGCCAGCCGCAGGCAATGGCGCCCAGCGTGCCGCCCAGCGGGAACAGCGCCGCAATCAGCGAGGCCTCGGCCACGGTGGCGCCGGCCTCCTTGACGAGCGTTGGCATCCAGCTAGTCACCAGGTAGAAAACCAGTACGCCGAGGAAGTAGGTGGTCCAGAGCATGAGTGTTCCCGTCCGATATCTCTGCGACAGGATCAGCCCGAGGGGCGACCGCAGCTTGTCAGCCTGGTCATCCGGCAAGGTGAATCGGGACGCCTGGATTTCCGCCGAGCCTGCGATGCGCTGCAGCACCGCACGGATCTTGTCGGCGGGCCAGTCGCGCAGCACCATGAAGCGGATCGATTCGGGCAGGGCAAGTACCAGCAGGGCGAGGACCAGCGGTGCCGCACCGCCCACGATAAAGACGCTGCGCCAGCCCCATGCGGGAATGATGAGCGCGGCCAGGAAGCCGCCGCCCGCCGCCCCGAGCGTAAAACCACAGAACATGCTATTCACCAGGAAAGCGCGACGCCTGCCTGGCGCATACTCGGCCAGCAGCGTGGTCGCGTTCGGAATCGCCGCACCAAGCCCGAGACCGGTCAGTAAGCGCCAGCCGGACAGCTCCGCGGCGGATTGCGCCGAGGCAGTGGCCAGGCTGAAAAGCCCGAAGACAGCCACGGAGACAAGCAGCACGGCCTTTCGCCCGAACCTGTCGGCGCACGGTCCCGCGATCAGCGCCCCCAGTGCCAGGCCAACGAGCGAAGCGCTGAGGACATTGCCGAGGACAAGCTTCGAGACGCCCCACTCCCTGGTCACCGATGGCGCCACATAGCCGATCGCGGCAGTGTCGAAGCCATCGGCTACCACCACCAGGAAGCAGACGATGAGCACCATCCATTGGTAGGGGGAGAATCTCTGGTTGTCGATAAACGCCTGGACGTCTATCGTCCCCGGCAGGTCGGACTGCAGTGGTTTCATGCGACTGTCTCCGTATGTATTTTGCGTGTTTGCCCGTCGTGCCCGGTGGCACGCCGGAGTTCCCTGTTGCCAGGCTTACCGCTGGGCGGCCAGCTGTGTGGCCCGCTGGATCACGTTCTCCAGCTTTCGATCGAGTGCGAGGCCAATCGCTGTAACAGCCGGGTTGCCAAACTGCCCGAACAGCGTGGAAGGCTGGTCGAAGTCGACCCTCACCACGCCAGGTTCCGCTTCATAGACCAGCACGGAGAGCGGTGCATAGAGGCCGGCGCGGATATCGAGGCTGGTCATTTGCAGCGCGATCCTCGGGTTGCCCACGTGATAGCGCCTGGCCTTCCTGTGCGAGCCGGTCATGGCGAACAGCGCACCATGGTCCTGCGCCGCGAAGATCATCAGTCCTTGTTCGCCCTCCATGCGCACCATCTTTGCGTCTGCCCCAGCGGGGTCGTTGGCAAGGGAAGCCATCACCGCCCGATCGAACCTGCCAAGGATGGTCTCGAAGCTGCGTGTGAAGGCTTCATAGTCGACGCGTAGCTCCAGCGTCTGGTGCACGATGCTGACAGGCTGTGAACCGGCCTGGGCCAGGGTAAAGTTCCACCTGTCCTGTCGCCTGTTCGCCGCCATGTGCCGCGGCATACGGCAGTACCAGCGTGGCCGACAAAGCGAGCGCGAATGCGCCTTTTAGTTCTTGTCTCATTCCTCCTCCTACGTCACTAAATAGAATGATGATCGTCATGCAGCACGGCAAAGGAACTGCGACATCGCAACGAGTCGCTCTCGCGTCCATACCGCAGCTCTCTGTCAACCTTTCGATCAAGCCCACCGATGTATCCGGCGTCTACATGCTAGTCAGGGGAACCGGCATGGTCAAGGAAGATCACGCTGCCCTCCCCTTGGTGCTATCCCTAAGGGCAAGGCCAGACAGTGGCGGCTACACGTCACTACGCGCTGACATCCAAGCCGAACCGGATGCAATGATGATCGTAATGCTATATATTGAGCAGACACATACGCCTTCAATCTGCACACTCTGACCATGCGTTATCCACTCGACCAGAAAGCCGAAACCCACAAGCACATCGTCAAGGCTGCTTCCACGCAATTCCGCAAGCACGGTGTCAATGGCATCGGCGTGGCGCAGTTGATGAAGAGTGCCGGCATGACGCATGGCGGTTTCTACGCACACTTCGAATCCAAGGACGCCTTGATTGCCGAGGCAATCGATGCCGCCTTCGACCAGACAATGGAGTTTCTCGAGCAGGCAGCGCAGGCAGCGCCGCCCAGGCAGCGCAAGAGCGCCATCGTTGGCGCCTATGTGAGCAAGAAGCACCGCGACAATCCCGGATCGGGTTGCGCGATCGCGGCGCTCGGCACGGATGTTTCGCGCCTTGACCCCAAGACGCGGAAACGCTTCGAGGCGCGGGTCGCGTCGCTGATCGAACTGGTCGCGGGGAGTGGTGATGAGGCTTCCCGCAAGGACGCGATTGTGACGCTCGCTGCCATGGTCGGCGGCCTCGTGCTGGCTCGCGCCGTCCGCTCGGAGGCGCTGTCCACGGAAATCGTGGATGCCCTCCAGTCGTCGCTATAGCGCCACGGTTCTCCCGAGACAAGGCGAGATGAGTCCCACCCGATTCCTTGACATGCCATGCTCCGTTGCCCGCGCCGCGGCGGTGCTGGGCGAGCGCTGGGTCATCCTGATCCTGCGCGAAGCGTATTACGGCGCGACACGCTTCGAGGAATTCGAGCGGCGGCTCGGCATTGCCTCGAATATCCTGAGCGCCAGGCTCCAGGCGATGACCGATCATGGCCTGCTGGTACGCCGGCCCATAGAAGGCAGCACACGCTGCGCTTACTTCCTGAGCGAAAGCGCGCGCGATTTTCTGCCTACCTACCTGAGGCTTAAGGCGTGGGCGGAGCGATGGGCGGAACCGAGACGGCGCGCCACGGTTTTCGTCGACAAGCAGACTGGCGAAGAAATCATGGCGCCGCCGCTAACGCGAGCCGATGGTTCCCGGATCCGCTTCGAGGACGTCCAGGTGATCAGCAACCGGACGCGTTAGGCGCGGCGAAGCTGGGGAGAGGGTCGGGTTAGCTAATATTGAGGCCTGACGACACCGCGAATCGCACTCATGACCACCTCAACGCCCCGCCCGGCCCGCCAAAGCTATCACCATGGCAACCTGCGGGAAGAAATGATCCGCTGTGGCAGGGAGATCCTGGCCGACAAAGGTGTCCACGGACTGACGCTCCGCTCGGCAGCCAAGCTCGCGGGGGTGTCCCACGGCGCCCCGCGCAACCAGTTCGCCGACAAGGAAGGCCTGCTTGCCGCGATCGCCGCCGAAGGATTTCGTGAACTGGTCGCCGTGCGCCGGGCCCGGCTCTCGCCTGAGATGACTGCCGAGGCGCGGCTGCTCACTGTCATGGACGGCTATATCGAGTTCGCCGTCAGGCATCCCGCCCTCTTCTACCTGATGTTCGGGCCGCAGATCGAGGACAAAGAGAAGTACCCCGAGCTGCTCGAAGCAGGCAACGCCTCTTACCAGCTGTTGTCCGGCGCGGTCCAGGACTACTTCCGGAAAAACACCTGGCTGAGCAGTTCGATGACATGATGGTCCGCTGCGCATGGTCGGCCTTGCACGGCGTCAGCATGTTCTTCAGTGCCAAGCCGACCGGACCGAGCCCGCGCCCGAAAGTCGCACTGGAGCAATGGCGGCAGAGCGTACAGCAGTTCGTGCTGACAGGCCTGCTGGCGGCAGGAAAGAAAAAGGCGGCGGCAGTCGCTTCGAATTCCGCCGCAAGCAAGCCGAGGGCAAGGCCACGCAGCGCCGCGCAGTCATAGCCCTCCCCGGCAGCAGTGCTTCAGCCTCGTGGCTCGCGGGCTTCGAGGAGCGCCCGCTTGAGCATTACCCTGCCCAGCTGAAGCCGGTATGCGCCATCCGCGAAGTTGTCTTCCAGCGGGATCACGTCGGCGAATGCCGCGTCGACGATGGCGTCCACCTTATCCGCGATGTCGGTGAAGTTGCCTTCCAGCAAGGCCTCGGCCGACGTTGCGCGAAATGCCGCTTCAGCGACGCCGGTGATGCCGATCCGCCCCCATGTGTAGCCATCGTTGACCACGTCGATCGCGACCGCTGCAGCAGCCACCGCGTAACCTGACGAAGGATGCCGGAACTTGCGGTATGCGACCCGCGTAGCGGCTGGCAACGGCACATGGATGCGCGTCAGGACCTCGTCCGGCTGCACGGCCGAAGTCATGAAGCCGACAAAGAACTCATGCGCCGGGACGCGCCTGGTACCTTGTTCGCCCACGATCTCCATCTCGGCTCCGGCTGCAAGCACGACAGCGGGCCAGTCGGCCGAGGGATCGGCGTGTACGAGCGCTCCGCCGATCGTGCCGCGGTTCCTGACGGTCGGATCGGCAATCACGCTCGCGGCGAGCGGGAACAGGGGTGCCAGCTGCTTCAGTTCCGCGCTCGCTTCGAGTTCGGCATGCGTGGTCGCGCTGCCGATCGAGATGGCATCCTGATGGACCGCGATGCCGCGGACTTCAGGCAGGCGGCCGATATCGACCAGTAAAGCCGGCCTGGCCAGCCTCAGCTTCATCATCGGCAGCAGCGTATGGCCACCGGCCAGGATCTTGGCGTCGGGGTTCTCCGCCAGGACGGCGAGCGCCTGTTGCACACTGCCTGCCTTGAGGTACTCGACTTCATAAGGAATCATGTCGCGCTCCGGCTCGTCTCGTGGATCGCACGCCAGACCTTTGGCGGCGTCAAAGGCATATCAAGATGGGATATGCCGAATGGCTTCAAGGCATCGCATACCGCAGCGACGATCGCGGGCGGCGCACCGACGCAGCCGGCCTCACCGATGCCCTTGACGCCCAGCGGGTTCGACGGCGCCGGAGAGACATGGAAACCGGTACGCATGCGAGGTATCTGCTCGATGCGCGGGAACCCATAGTCAAGCAGCGAACCCGAAAGCAACTGGCCGGCCTCGTCATATTTGGCCTCTTCAAACAGGGCCTGGCCGATGCCTTGCGCGATCCCGCCGTGCATTTGGCCGTGGCAAAGCATGGGATTGATCATGACGCCAACGTCATCCACCGCCACATAGTCGAGAATCGTCACCGTGCCGGTCTCCGCATCGACCTCCACGACCACGGCATGGCAACCGTTGGGCGCTCCCAGGGCGACCGGCTCATAGAAGACACGTTCATCCAGGCCGGCCTCAACATCCCTGGGCAGCTTGTGCGCAAGATATGCCATCCTTGCGACCCGCGCGAAGGGAATAACGGTGGGGTTGGCTGCGCTTGTGAACTGGCCATCCGCATAGTGAACTTCCTCTTCAGGAACCTCCAGCATGATGCCGGCGATCCGGCGTGCTTTTGCCAGGATCTTCCTCGCTGCCAGATAGGCAGCGCTGCCCCCTACCGGCATGGACCGCGAATTGAAGGTGCCATGGCCCGCCAGCACGCGATCGGTGTCGCCCTGGACGACATCGATATCGTCCATCGGTAGTTGCAGGACTTCCGCGACGATCTGCGCAAAGCTGGTGGCATGGCCGTGACCTTGCGGCATCGATCCGCTGAATAGCGTGACCTTGCCATCGGAATGCACGCGCACATGCGCGCTCTCCCAGCCGCCCCGGTCGAAACCGACCTTCTCCATCATCGGCGAAACGCCCACGCCTACGAGTTCGAGATAGCAGATCACCCCAATGCCGATGTATTTGCCCTGCTGGCGCAATGTGGCTTGCTCCTCCCGCCAACGCCGGTAACCGATCAGCTCGGTCGCCTTTGTCAGGCATGCCTCGTAGTCGCCGGAATCCCATTTGCCGCGCGCGCCGTCGTGCGGCAGGTAAGGAAACTGATTCGCCCGCACCAGGTTGCGGCGCCGCAGCTCGACCGGGTCGATGTCGAGTTCCCCGGCCACCGCGTCCATCAGCCGCTCGATGATGTAGGCGGCTTCCGGCCGTCCGGCGCCCCGATAGGCGTCGACCGGCGTGGTGTTGGTCGTCACCAGATTGACCTCCGCGTCGACCGACGTTATCTGGTAATTCCCCGTGATGTAGTTGACGGTGTTGACGGTAGGGATGCCCGTCGCCATATTGGAGAGATAGGCGCCGAGATTGGCGAACGATCGCAACCGGATCCCGAGCACCTTGCCGTCCTCGGTGACGGGCGCTTCCACGTATTCCGTATGCGCGCGGCCGTGCGTGGTCGCGACATGGTTCTCGCTGCGCGTCTCGGTCCAGCTGACCGGAAGGCCGAAGTGCCGGGATGCGAACGCCACCAGCACCTCTTCCGCATAAAAGTGCATTTTTGCACCGAAGCCGCCGCCGATATCCGGCGCCACCAGCCGGATCCGATGCTCGGGCCACCTGAGGGTTTCCGCCAGCCAACGCCGCGACATATGCGGAACCTGCGTGGGAACGATAAACGTCAGGCGCTCTTCAACGGGATCGAAATTCGCGCAAAGAGCCCGAGGCTCGAGCGGGCTCGGTATCAGCCGCTGGTTGACCAGCCGGATCGACACGACCCGGTCGGCTTGCTTCACCGCATCCTCGTAGTTGCCGCCCTTTAGCCGGAAGACGCCAATGCGGTTGCCGGGGACATTTTCGTGGAGTTGGGGCGCTGTATCTGCCAGTGCAGCTTCCGCGTCGACGACGGTCGGTAGCTCCTCGTAGTCGACCGTGACGAGCTCGGCGGCGTCCGCGGCGATCTCGCGCGTTTGTGCCACCACCATCGCCACGGCCTCCCCGGCGTATCGCACGCGGTCGGCGGCAAGCGGAGGATGGGGTGGCACCTTCGAGTTGCCCACGACCCAGTTCGGCCGGATATCGCCGACCTTGCCCTGGATGTCCGCATAGGTCAATACGCCGATCACGCCAGGCAGGGCCAGCGCTTCCGCCGTATCGATGCCGCGCACGTTTGCGTGGGCAAAGGGCGACCTCACGAAGGCCGCGAAGACCATGCCCGGGAACTGATGGTCATCCGTGAACTTGCCCCGGCCGCTCATCAGCCGCTTGTCTTCGCGGCGCCTGACCGACTTGCCGATGTACTTGGTTGCACTACCGTTCTGTGCTTCGCTCATCTCAAGACTCCCCACAGGTGGCGGACGGTGTCTGCTGCAGCCTGGTCGCGGCAAGCAGCACGGCATCGACGATGTTCTGGTACCCGGTGCAGCGGCACAGGTTGCCGTGCAGCGCTTCCCTGACTTCATGTTCCGAAGGGGCGGCCTGATGCGCAAGGAGCGCCCGTGCCGCAAGCAGCATTCCCGGGGTGCAGAACCCACACTGCAGGCCATGAAGCTCGTTGAAGGCTTCCTTCAGGACTGTCGTCGTGTGATCGTTGTCCATCCCTTCGATCGTATGGAGTTCGCAGCCGTCGGTCTGGGCGGCAAGCACGGTGCATGACTTCACGGTCGTTCCGTCGATCAGCACCGTGCAGGCGCCGCACTGGGAGGTGTCACAACCAATGTGGACGCCGGTCAGGCGCTTCTGGTCCCGCAACAAATGCACCAGGAGCCGCCTCGGCTCGATCTCGGTTGTGCCTCGCACGCCATTGATAGTGTTCTCTATTTTCACTGTCGCCTCTGTGTCTCCGTTTGCCCCGCCAGCATCAACAGCCGTTACGTTTATAGTATTACGAGCATAATACTAAAGGGCAAAAGAAATATCAGCAGATCCTTCCCTGGCCAGCCGAGGCTCAGTCAGGAGAAGGTGCCAGGGAACTGCCTCTATCTCCTTCAAGACTCACCAGCTTTTCAAAGCGGGAAAAGAACTCCGCCAGGAACCTGTTCGCCACGGCGCCGACCAGACGGGATCCAATCTGCGCGAGCTTCCCTCCCTCTGCGCTGCGGCAACGTAATGCAAGGCAGTGCCGCCTTCGACGTCTTCCAGCCGGACATCGGCGCCCAGCTTGCCGAAGCCCGCGACGCCACCGCTGCCGCTACCTTCGATGTGATAACCAATTCCCTCCTGATGGTCGGAGAAGCGGGCCGTGCCCTTGAAACGGGCCTTGATCGGTCCCACGGCCGCGACGATTACCGCGTTATAGCCGCCGTCATCGACCTGCTGATATTGCTTGCATCCCGGCAAACATTGCTGGAACGTAGCCGGATCATTCAACCGCTTCCAGACCTCCTCCCTGGAAGCCTTGATGACCTGTGCACCAGTGAATTCCAATTTCTATCCCTCCGGTTTCTGCCATCCCTGATGGCTCAACGTCAATCTAGTCAGTGTCTATATCCTAGAGAGCGTGTCGGGCACCGTCAAGAAATGGAGAGGCAGGTAAACCCGAACATTGCCCACGAGTTCTTGACGTCGCCAAGATCGCCCGCCTAGGATGTAGACAGTGGATACACTGGATGTGCCGGATGAGATTTTTGGGCCAAACGTCGCGGGCAAGTCACCTGACACGTTCATCATTGCCATCCGTTCGTTCGTCCCAATGAACGATGTGCCGCAAAATGTATCCGCTGTCTATATTTGGCCTGACAGACCGAGGACGTCTGCATCCATCCACACCAAAGGAGAACCCATGTCTCGCGCAGTAATCGTTTCTTATGCCCGCACCCCGATCGGCAAAGCCAGCCGAGGCGCATTCAACATGACCCATGGGGCAACCATGGCAGGCCATGTCATCCAGCATGCCGTCCATCGCGCGGGGATCGACGGCGGGGAAGTCGAAGACATCATCTTTGGCTGCGGCCAACCCATCGCGGCGACCGGTGGCAACGTTGCCCGCGCAGGCGGCATCCGCGCTGGCCTGCCCGTGTCCGTGAGCGGCACCACGCTGACTCGCTTCTGCGCGTCCGGGCTGCAGGCGGTCGCCTTTGCCGCGCAGCGCGTCCTGATCGACAAGGTGCCGGTGATGGTGGCGGGCGGCGTCGAATCCATCAGCCTGTCGCAGCCGGTCACGCTGAAGGTCGCGCAGCAAGAGGCCTGGCTGGCAAAGAACCGCCCGGACGTCTATCTGCACATGATCGATACCGCGGAGATCCTGGCCAAGCGTTATGACATGTCGCGCGAGCGCGCCGACGAGTTCTCGGTGCGCAGCCAGCGGCTCACCGTCGAAGCACAGAAGGCAGGCCGTTTCTCTGAAGAGATTGTTCCGCTGGCATCGATCAAGTCCGTGACAAACAAGGAGACGGGCGAGACTTCGATGGTGGAGTTCCTGCTTGAGGCCGACGAAGGTGTCCGCGCCGACACCACGCTGGAAAAGCTGCGCGTGCTGCCCGCCGTGAAGGGCGAGGGGTACCAGGTCACGGCCGGCAACTCCAGCCAGTTGTCGGACGGCGCCGCGGCGCTGGTCGTAATGTCTGAGCGCGAAGCGGAACGGCGCGGCCTCGAACCCCTGGGGTACTTCGTGAGCCTGGCCACCGCGGGCGTGGAGCCGGACGAAATGGGTGTCGGCCCGGTCCGTGCGGTCCCGCGCCTGCTGGAGCGCAACGAGCTCTCCATCGACGACATTGACCTGTGGGAACTCAACGAGGCGTTCGGTTGCCAGGCGCTGTATTGCATCGACCAGCTGGGCTTGCCCCTGGAGCGCGTCAATGTAAACGGCGGCGCAATCGCCATCGGACATCCGTATGGCATGACGGGGGCGCGCCAGGTCGGGCACATCCTGCTCGAAGGGCGTCGCCGCAAGGCTAAGTATGGCGTCGTGACCATGTGCGCCGCCGGCGGCATGGGCGCAGCCGGGCTGTTCGAGTTCATTCACTAAAAGACACCGGAACAACAGGAGACAACCGATGAGCAACATCACCGAGTACGAAACCGTCTTCGTGGACCGGGATGGCCCGTGTGCCGTCGTCACCATGAACCGGCTGGAGAAGTACAACGCCCTCAACACGACACTGCGCAGCGACCTCTACGCGGCCCTATCCTCGCTGATGGCCGACCGGACCGTTCGCGGCATCGTCCTCTGGGGCGGCACCAAGGCGTTCGTCGCCGGGGGGGATATCCCCGAGATGCTCGCGCGCCGCCCGATCGAGGCCTTCGTCCCGACCAGCGGTGCGCCCGACCTGTGGGCGCTGATTCACCAGAGCACCATCCCCGTGATCGCGGCCATTGCCGGACCGTGCTTTGGCGGCGGCCTGGAGCTGGCCATGGCGTGTGACCTGCGCGTGGCCGCGGACAACGCCTTGCTCGGACAGACCGAAACCAACGTCGGCCTGATTCCGGGGCGCGGCGGTACCCAGCGGCTGACCCGGCTGGTCGGGGCGACACGCGCCAAGGAAATGATCTTTACCGGCGAAATCATCAAGCCGGACGAGGCTTACCGCATAGGACTCGTCAACAAGGTGGTGCCCGCCGGCGAGGTGCTGGAGGAAGCGAAGGCCTATGTGCAACGTATTGCCGAGAAATCTCCGCACTCCATTGCCATGGCCAAGCTGATGATCAATAACGGCCAGGACGCCAGTCTCGAAACCGCGCTGATGCTGGAACAGCTTGCCTTTGCCACGCTGTTCAGCACTGACGATATGCACGAAGGCGGCGAGGCGTTCCTGAACAAGCGCCGTCCAGTCTACCAGGGAACCTGACCATGACCCAGTTCAACACACGAATGCAGGCCAGCCCTGGTCAGGTCGATCCCTACCAGCCGCGTCTGCAAGTGACGTCGCTCGCCGATATCAGGCATTTCGAGCAGACGCCCCTTGCCGACCGTCAGCTGCCTCACAGCACCTACGAGTTGCTGCGCATGGCGCGCGACCGTGCGCCGCAGGCGCCCGCCCTGCACTACTTCGCCTCCGGGGACGAGTTGGGCGAGGCCGTTACCATCACCCATGCGCAGCTGTTCGGGCGCATCACGCAGACCGCCAACCTGCTGCACTCGCTGGGCCTGGGCCCTGATGACGTCATCGGGGTGCTGATGCCGGTGACACCTGAGTCGCAGTACGCGATCTGGAGTAGCGAGGCGACGGGCATTGCGTGCCCGGTCAACTGGATGCTGGAGCCGGAGATTATCGCGGCGCTGCTGCGCAACGCCGGCGCCAAGGCGGTGATCGCCTATGGCCCCGACCCGGATATCGAAGCCTGGAACAAGGCCATGCTGGTGCGGCGCGAGCTGCCCGACGTACGACACTGGATCAAGGCCGGCGGCGGCAAGGCGAGCGAGGAAGGGATCGTCGACCTCGACGGCGGGCTTACCCGCTTCCAGGGTGAGGCGCTCGACAGCAAGCGGGTCTTTTCGCCGCAGGATACGGCTTCGATGTTCCATACCGGTGGTACCACCGGCACGCCCAAGCTTGCGCTCCACACCCATGGCAACGAGGTGGCCATGGCCTGGGTAAGCGCGATGCAAATCGACGTCCAGCCAGACGACGTGCGCGTCTGCGGAGTGCCGATGTTCCATGTCACGGGCGTGCTCACCAATTGCCTGATGCCGCTGGCCCGTGGCGCATCGGTCGTGCTGCTGACGTCCAGCGGTTGGCGCGATCCCTCCGTCATCCGCAATCTCTGGCAGATCGTCGACCACTTCGGGGTCACCGCACTGGGCATGGTGCCGAGCGTGGTCAACATGGCCCTGAATATTCCGATCGGCGACGCTGACATCGGCTCCCTGAAGGCGGCGAGCTGCGGGACGGCGCCGCTGTCGGTGGCCGTTGCCGAGGCGTTCGAGCAGAAGACCGGGGCGATGATCTTCGAGGGCTATGGCCTGACCGAAGGTACAGCGCTGAGCGCAACCAACCCCCGCTATGGCGAGCGGCGCATCGGGTCCATCGGCCTGCCCATGGCCTACCAGGAGATGAAGGTCGTCAAGGCTGCCGGTGGAAGCATCCAGCGCGATTGCGAGCCGGGGGAGCCTGGCATCGTGGTGGTGCGCGGACCCAACATATTCGCCGGCTACCTGAACCCGGAGCAGAACAAGAGCATCTGGTTCGAGGGCGGCTGGTTCAATACCGGCGACCTGGGCTATGTGGACCAGGAAGGTTACTTCTGGCTGACCGGCCGGGCCAAGGACCTTATCATCCGCGGCGGCAACAATATCGATCCGCGCATGATCGAAGAGGCACTGTATCGGCACCCCGAGGTATTCGATGCGGCCGCCGTCGGTCTGCCGGACGCGCATGCGGGAGAATTGCCGGTCGCGTACGTCGCGCTCAAGCCGGGCAGCACCTTCCCGATCGGCCGCATCAAGCACTACGCCTATGAGGTGATTCCGGAACGCGCCGCCGTGCCCAAGCAGTTCTACGTGGTCGATGCCATCCCGAAGACTGCCGTCGGCAAGATCCAGAAGAACACGCTGCGCAGTGACGCCGTATTCCGGGCGCAGCGGCAGATGCTTGCCGAGGTCAAGGCGGACACACCGCTGCCGCTTGTCGATATCCGCATCGAAGATCGCGGGGACCAGGGCATCCTGTCCACGCTGGTGCTGCCCGCCACCCTGAGCCACGAGGAAAGGGAGGTCGCGGTAGCCACCATCGGCAAAGCGTTCTCGACGCTGACGATCAAGTACGCGGTGGTATACGAGTAGCCCATTCCTGAAAAGCAGGGCCTCGCCAGACGCATTGCGAGTTGCATGCCGGCATGCGTTTCACGCCCGGCATGCAACTCGCAAAATCCATCAAGGAGACAACCATGACCATCCAGCTATCGCGCCGGCGCTTGCTGCAGGCCGCCTGCGGCGCCGTGCCGGCGATGCTTGCCCCATCCTGGCTGCGGGCGCAAGCGCCCTATCCGAGCAAGCCGATTATCGTCAAGGTCGCATTTCCCGCCGGCGGGCCGGCGGACGAATCGATCCGCGCGGCAGCCGTCGTGATGAAGCGAAGCCTGGGGCAGAACGTCATTGCGGACAACCTCCCCGGCGCAAGCGGCTCGATCTGCGCGATGAACGTGCTGCGCAGCGCCAGCGATGGCTACACCCTACTGGGCACGACCGGCATCGATTTCCTGGTCGCACCGCTCACCATCACGTCGGCCAGGTACTCGCCGGAAAAGTTTAGGCTCGCGGGCTTCAGCGGGATTTCGGACTTCATCCTGGTCTCGAATCCCTCGTTGTCGTTCAAGAACGTCGACGAGGTCATTGCCTACGCGAAAAACCCGAAGAACCGTCCACTGTCGCTGGCACACTGGGGCCCCGGCTCGGCACCCCACCTGGTCGGCGCCGACTTCCAGGCCCGCACCGGCGTGCGCTTTCTGGAAGTGCCATACAAAGGCGCGGCCCCGGTCAGCAGCGACATCGCCGGCTCACAGGTAGACCTGACCTTCATTCCCATGGGCGGCCCGACTTACGGGATGATCAAGGCCGGCCGCTTCAAGCCAATCGGCGTCGCCAGCAAGGCCCGGCATCCGTCGTTGCCCGATGTATCCGCGCTGTCTGAAAACAAGGCCCTGGCCGATTTCGAATACAGCCAGTGGGCAGGCGTGCTGGCCCCGCCGGATACCCCAGACGCCGTGACGGCACGCGTGGTGGAGGCCATGAACGCGTGGGTGGCCAGCCCCGAGAACCGCACCCGCCGCAGCGTCAACCTTCAGCGTGCGATTGAGCCAATGACCATGGCCCAGGCGCAAGCCTTCCTGAACAGCGAACACGCCAAGCTGACCCGCATTGCCAAGAGCCTCAAGCTCGCCGGGCAATAGGTGGTGGGGCCTGTTGGAGGCGCCATGCTGGCAAAGCAGTCAGCCAGCTGCGCCGCGGCGCAGGCTGGCAAAATCGGCGGGCCGTTTCCCAAGGAATGCAGCAATGCCTTCGGCGGCTTCGGCGCCGCCCTGGGCCACGGCCATGGCGATCCGTTCGGCTTCCAGCTGGTCGTCGAGCGTGCGCTCATGGGCATGCCGGCACAGCGCCTTGATCGACCCCATGGCCTGCCGCGGCCCTTGCGCAAGCCGTGCCGCCAGCGCGATCGCCACCGCGCCGGCCTGTCCAGCTTCGACCAGCTGGTTGACGACCCCGAAGTGCTGCAGCTGCTCCGCCGTGATGCGATCGCCGGTCAACGCGAGCTGCGTCAGCACCTGCCGCGACAGGCTCTGCGCCAGCAGGCCCGTAATACCGCCATCCGGTGTCAGCCCCACCTTCACATAGGCAATCGAGAAGGCAGCACCGGCGGATGCCACGAGCAGATCGCAGGCCAATGCCAGCGAGAAACCCGCGCCCGCCGCGCCGCCTTCGACCGCTGCCACGATCGGCTTGGGAAAGACGCGCAGCTTGCACACCACGTCGTGCAGGTGCCCCAGGCGCTCGATGCGCTCCTCGTACGTCAGTTCCCGCCGCTTGCTGATCAGTTCCAGGTCGCCGCCCGCGCAGAAGTAGTTGTCTGCGCCGGTCAGCACGATCGCGCCGATCTCCGGATTATCTGCGGCAGCGGCGAGCGCGGCGCGGATGTTGTCATAGAGGTCAGCCGCGATGGCGTTGCGCTTGCCGGGATTGTTGATGGTGAGCACCAGCACGCGGCCTTCCGTGCGCTGCAGCAAAGAGGAAAAAGTGGTCATGTCGTGAAGTCTGTAAGTGGAGCGAGGTCCGATCAGCCTGCAGTCTGTTGGGCAGCACGCTGACGTTCATAGACCTGCAGGTGGCAATAGGCCGTGCGGCTCAACGGGAGCTCGCGCCCGCGTTCGGCAGCGCGAGCAATGAGATCGCCGACGATAGCGTCGGCTTCGATGCGTGGGGCGCCCTGGGCAATATCCCGCATCATCGAGGCCGCCCAGGTCGATGAACTGTCCAGCAGGCGGCCCTGCATGGCATCGGCAACGGGTTCCGGGATGGCGTGGCCGCATAGCTGGGCCACTGTCCGGCACTCCGCCATCGCGTCAAGCATCAAGCGACGACCGTCCTGCGTCTTCATGATGTCCGCCACGGTTCCTCGCATCAGGCATGTCATGACCGCGCCTGCGGCGATCATGACCCACTTGTTCCAAAGCTCCTGCTCGATGGCGCCCGATACCTCGCGCGTGCCCGCTGCCCTGGATACCAGCGCATGG
This sequence comes from Burkholderiaceae bacterium 16, assembly GCA_000955785.1. Classification (GTDB taxonomy): domain Bacteria; phylum Pseudomonadota; class Gammaproteobacteria; order Burkholderiales; family Burkholderiaceae; genus Cupriavidus. Next base: position 54,697 of record JYOD01000021.1, on the reverse strand, counting down.
AAGTCCGTCGCCAGCGCCGACGTCTGCGCGGCGCGCGGCCCGACCACCAGCCGGTCCATGCGGCCAGCGTGCAGGACAGTTCCGTCCGCGGCCAGCGTTGTCGCGATGTACGAGACCCCGCCCAGCACGCGCTCCCTGCCAAAGCGATGGTCGAGGCGGTCATAGGCAGACAGGCCATTGAGCAGGGGCAATACCGCGGTGCCGCGGCCGACGGCCGGGCTGATCGCTGCGATCGCATCGTCAAGGTCATAGGCCTTGCAGGCCAGCAGGACGAGGTCATACTGCGCACCGACCTTGCCCGCCAGGACCGTTCTTACCGGGCGATGGAAGTCGCCAAGCTCACTGCGCACCGCCAGCCCATGGCGTTCCAGCGCCTGCGCGCGTCCGGGCCGCACCAGGAAAGTCACGTCAGCGCCCGCCTCGATCAGTCGCGCGCCGTAGTAACCACCCATGGCACCGGCACCGAGTACCAATATCTTCATGGCGCCCCCGTCTATGCGTTGCCGGCGGAACGGCACTGCACGACCAGATTGACGACGCCGGCTTGCACGGGTTCGTCATGCTGGTTGAGGGTTGTGATGCGCACCTTCACGATGCCTTGATCAGGACGCGACTTCGAGGTCCGCACCTCCAGGATCTCGCTCTCGACATGCAACTCATCGCCGGGCCGCACCGGCTTGGGCCAGCGCAACTCCTCGAAGCCCGCGCCGATGATGCCGCCAGCGGGGCGGAGTTCGCCGTCGACCAGCAGGCGCATGGTCAGTGCCGCCGTGTGCCAGCCGCTCGCGGCCAGGCCGCGGAACAGCGTGTCGCGCGCAGCGGCTTCATCGAGATGGAAAGGCTGTGGGTCGAACTCGGCAGCGAAGGATTTGATCCTGTCCTGCTCGACGGGCAGCCGCCCCGACCCATATTTCTGGCCCGGCGCCAGGTCCTCGATGTATTGAATGTTCATATTTGCTCCTCCAGATTTCTTCACGCTGCATTCAAGGACCAGCGCGGGCCCGTTGCGAAACGCCCAACGACGGATCAGGCCAGCGTCTCCAGCGCCAGCGCAATCCCTTGTTACGGTTTGGGTAGGAATCCTGGCGATTAATTGCATTTTTGATAATCGCCGGATGCTCGCCAGGACCGATGAAGCGGCTACCATCAAAAAATATCCCCAATCACCTGCCGCAACCATGCATGCCCCTGATCGGTCTGGTAGCGCTCATGCCAATACAGGGACACGCTAAGGGCCGGCAAGGAAATCGGAACCTCCCTGATCACTGTACCGGTGCTGCGTACCAGGGCGTTGGCGACGCTGCTGGGCAAAGTCGCAATCATGTCTGACTCGGCGACCACATGCGGGCAGGCCAGATAGCTCGACAACGTTACCGCCAGTTGCCGGCTCCGGCCTAACCCTTCCAGCGCACGGTCGATCCGTTCGCTGAAGTAGCGGGTATGCGCGGCCAGGTCGATGTGCTTGTAGCGCAGGAAGGCGTTGAGGTTCCAAGGGCGCTCCAGGGAAGGATGGCCGGCGCGCATCAGGCATACCGTGGACTCCTCGAAGAGGAAACGCGCGCGCAGGTTCGGCGCTGGCTCGGGGTAGTAGCCCGCAATCATCTCGACATGGTTAGTCTCAAGCATGCTGAGCCCATGCTGCAGGCGCGCGGGCAACACGCGTAACTGCATGTGAGGCGCCTCCTGCGCCACCTTGGCCACGACTTTGGGCAACATGGCGAACTGTACATAGTCGGTCGCATAAATTGAGATCGCCCGCTTGCTGCTGGCCGGTGAGAATTCCTCGCGCGGCGCGGTGGCGGCTTGCCATTGCTGCAGGATAGGCGCAAAGGTCCGATGCAACTCAAGCGCCCGTGCGGTGGCCTTCCACTGCGCACCTTCGCGCACTAGCAGCGGATCGTTGAACAGCCGCCGAAGGCGGCTCAGCGCCGCGCTCATGGCGGGCTGGGAAAGCTGCATCTGCTCGGCCGCACGGGACACGTTGCGGCACGAAATCAGTGCATCAAAGTGGGCGACAAGGTTCAGGTCGGCACTTTTCATGGAATCGGTCCATTAGGAACACAGCTTAAGCGAGCGCCGTGCCAGCGTCAGAGGCTGTCAGTGGACATTGGCAGCCAAGCCAGCGGCGGAGCGCAGTATTTGTCTGATGGATACCAGTATAAAGGTGACAGCATCGCGTGGCGTCCGGCCGGCTGCCTAAGATGATGTCAACTGGCTTCGTCGCACCAGCCCCGATTCGACCCTGGCCATGCACCCGTGCACGGGGCTGGCTAGCCTGCCAGCCCAAAGCTCGTGCATGCAGGCAGTTGTGCTGCCTGTTTCCCCCACTACGGAGAACAAAGTGATGCCGCCCCTGAAGCACCTGTTGTCCTGCCTGTTGTCCTGCCTCCCCATCTTGTGTCCACTCCTATTGCGCAGTACCAGTGCGCACGCGCAAGCCCCCTGGCCTGCCAAGGTGATCCGTCTGGTAGTGCCGTTTGCCGCTGGCGGCTCGACGGACCTGATCGCACGCAAGATCGCGGAGGATCTGGGAGAACGCGTTAAGGGCACCGTGGTGGTGGAGAACCGGCCCGGTGCGGGCGGCACGGTGGGCAGCGAGTTCGTAGCGCGCCAGCCAGCAGATGGCTACACCATCCTGATGGGTTCGGTGAGCACCCATGCGGTGGCGCCCAGCCTGTTCGCCAAGTTGCCGTACGACCCGCTTAAAGACTTCACGCCGCTCGCCATGGTCGCCACCATCCCCAACGTGCTCGTAGTGAACAACGCGGTGCCGGCCGGCAATATGAAAGAGTTCGTGGGCCTGCTAAAGCGCGAACCGGGCAAGTACGCCTTTGCCTCCAATGGCCAGGGCACATCGAACCACCTGGCCTACGAGCTGTTCAAGTCCACCGCCGGGGTATCGCTCACCCATGTGCCCTACAAGGGGTCGGGCCCCGCCATGGCCGACCTGATCGGCGGACATGTGAACAGCATGATGGATGTGGTGATGACCTCCTACAGCTACATCAAGGGCGGCAAGCTCAAACCCATCGCCGTGACGTCGCTCACGCGCTCGCCGATGCTGCCGGAGGTGCCCACTGTGGCGGAGTCCGGCTATCCGGGTTTCGAGGCCATTGTCTGGTTCGGCCTGTTCGGGCCGCCAAATATGCCATCCGAGATCGCGGGCCGCCTGTCGCGCGAGCTGATGGCGGTCATGCACGACAAGAAGATGAGCGCCTACCTCACCGAGCAAGGCGCCCAGCCGTCAGGCATGTCCCCGGCGGAGTTCACCCAGTTCATCCGCGCCGATATGGCCAAATGGCACAAAGTGGCGGTAGCCGCAGGCATCAAGCCCGAATGAGATGCTGCCGGGCTGCCCTTGCCGCCCGGCGGGCAGCCAAAGCGCGCGTTCAACTCCTGATCTCCCAACATCCCGATTCTCCCCGTCCTCACCAGCGCAACCCAGGAACCCAACATGTACCGAATCGGTATCGACGTCGGCGGCACTTTCACCGACTTCACCATGATCGACGAGGCGGCCGGGGCCGTGCAGTTCCATAAGGTCCCCTCCACCCCGCACGACCCGTCCGAGGCCATCGAGCGCGGCATTGCCGAACTGCTGCGCGACCACGGCGTGGCACCCGCCGAGGTGGCGCACGTGGGTCATGGCACCACTGTGGCCACCAATCTCATCATCGAGCGCAAAGGCGCGACGGTGGGCCTGATCACCACCCAGGGCTTTCGCGACATCCTGGAGATCGGCCGGCAGACCCGCCCTCATCTGTTCGACTACAGCGTGACCAAGCCGCCGGTGCTGGTGCCCCGCGCGCACCGCATCGAAGTACCCGAACGGCTGGATGCCCAGGGCCACGTCGTAACACCACTGGACGAAGCGGCCGTGCACCGCGCCGCGCAAGCCTTCCGCGCCGCCGGCCTGGACGCAGTAACGATCTGTTTCCTGCATGCCTATCGCAACCCTGCGCACGAGCAGCGCGCCCGGGCCATTGTGGAAGAGGTCATGCCCGGCGCATATATCAGCCTGTCGAGCGAGGTGCTGCCGGAATTCCGCGAGTACGAGCGCCTTTCCACCACTGTGCTGAACGCAGCCGTGGGCCCGCGCATGGCGCGTTACCTGGATCGCTTCATGGCACGCGTGGCCGAGCTGGGCATTGCCCCGCGCCCCTACACCATCCACTCCAACGGCGGCCTGATGTCGGCTGCCGCGGTGCGCCAGTATCCGGTGCGGACCTGCCTCTCCGGCCCCGCCGCCGGCGTGGTGGGCGCGGCCGCGGTAGGCCGCGCCATCGGCCGGCCCGACCTGGTCACCTTCGACGTCGGGGGCACCAGCACCGACGTCTCGCTGATCTCCGCGGGCCGGCCGCTGTTCACATCGAACCGCCAGGTGGCCGGCTATCCGGTCAAGACGCCGATGGTAGACATCCACGTGATCGGCGCGGGCGGCGGCAGCATTGCCTGGCGCGACGACGCCGGCTCGCTCAAGGTCGGCCCGCATAGCGCGGGGGCCGTGCCCGGGCCTGTGGGCTATGCGCGCGGCGGCATCGAGCCCACCATCACCGATGCGGAAATCACGCTGCAGCGCCTCAACCCGGTCGCGCTGCTCAAGGGCCGCATGCCGGTGGACCTGGCCGGTGCCCGCCGTGTGATTGCCGAGCAGGTAGCGGCGCCGCTGGGGATCCCGCTGGAAGACGCCGCCGAGGGCATCATCCGCATCGCCAACGCCAATATGAGCCGCGCCATCCGCGCCGTGTCCACCGAGCGCGGCTACGACCTGTCGCGGTTCGCGCTGTACGCCTATGGCGGCGCCGGTCCGCTGCACGCGGTGGAGGTGGCCGAGGAATGCGGCATTCCCGTGGTGATCGTGCCGCAAGAGCCTGGCACCATGTGTGCACGCGGCATTCTGCTGACCGATATCTCGTTCGACTTCGTGCGCAGCGAGATCTCGCTGGCCGATGGCGCTGGCTGGGAAGGCGTGGTCAGTGCATTCACCCAGTTGCGCGGCGAGGCGCAGGCCTGGCTCGAGGCCGAGCATGTGGCGCCGGACAGCCAGCGCCTGCACTACGCCATCGACGCCCGCTACGATGGCCAGAACTTCGAGGTCCAGGTGCCGATGGAGGCCATCGACGGCGACAAGCTGGCGCCCTTCCTGGCGGCCTTCGAGGCCGAGCATGCGCGCGAGTACGGCTACCAGGTGCCAGGACGGGCGGTCCAGATCATCAACTGCCGGGTGCAGGCGGTCGGCAAGGTCATCAAGGCCCCGCTCGCGCCGGCCCGCGCCGGCGGCACGCTGACGCAGGCGCTGCAGGGAAAACGCGAGGTCTACCACGGCCGCGCGCATGGCTGGCGCCTGACGCCGGTCTACGACCGAGACCAGCTTGGGGCGGGCCTGCGCATCGATGGCCCGGCGGTGATCGAGGAAATGAGCTCGACCACCGTGCTTGGCCCCACCCACCATGCCGAGGTTGACACCTATGGCAACCTCATCGTCACGGTAGCTGGCGGCCAACGTGAGCCTGTCCCCACCATCAATGCAAGCCAGGAAACCCAGGAAGGCGAACATGTCCACTGAATCCACCCGCGCCGCAGCACCCAGCCAGGATGCACTCGCCGACCCTATCGAGATGGAAGTGTTCAGCAACCGGCTGCTGTCCATCACCGAGGACATGAACAACACGCTGGTGCGGGCCTCGTTCTCCACAAATATCAAGGAGCGCAAGGACTGCTCGGTGGCGCTGTTCGATGCCGCCGGGCGGCTGGTGGCCCAGGGCACGCAGATCCCGCTGCACCTGGGCTCGCTGAACGGCGCCATCGAGGCCGTGCTGGCGCAGTTTCCCGCCGATACCATCCGCGACGGCGATGTCTTTATCTGCAACGACCCCTACCTGGCCAACGGCAGCCACCTGCCCGACATCAACATCGTCACGCCGGTGTTCTGGGAAGGCACGCTGCGCTTCTTCACCGCTAATATCGCGCACCATTCCGATGTGGGCGGCGCGGTGCCGGGGTCCATCGCAGGCACGCTGCGCAGCATCTTCGAGGAAGGCGTGCGTATCCCGGCCTGCCGCATCGCGCGCAGTGGCGAGCTCAATGATGACCTGTTGCGCCTGGTCTGCAGCAATACCCGCGACCCCGAGGAGCGCATGCTGGACCTGCGAGTGCAGATGGCCACCAACGCGCGCGGCGCCGAGGCGGTGTGCGGGCTACTGCGGCAGATGCGGATCGAGGCGGTGCTGCGCTCGGTTGAGGACGTGATCCGCTATACCCGCCGCCGGTTGACCAACCGCGTGGCCGAGCTGCGCGAGGGCAACTACACCTTCACCAGCTACCTGGACGACGACGGCATGGGTGGCGATCCGGTGCCCATCTGCGTTACCCTGACCGTGGCGGAAGGAAGGCTGCATTTCGACTTCACCGGCTCAGGCAAGCAGGCGCGCGGCGCCATGAACCTACCGATCAACGCCTTGCGCGCCACCGTGTACTACGCCGTCAAGGCGTTGCTGGACCCGGAACTCGTGCCCAATGCCGGCATGTTCGACCCGATCAGCATCAGCGCGCCGCGCGGCACCATCACCAACCCCGAGCCGCCCGCCGCGGTGGGTGCGCGCTCCATCACCGCGCAGAAGGTAGCGGGCGCCATCTTCGGCGCCTTCCGCGGCCTGCTGCCGGCGGAAAAGATCATGGCCTCGGGCAATGACTCCTGCCCGGCCATCGTGTTCTCCGGGCGCCTGCGCCAGCGTGCGGGCGACTTTGTCTACCTGGAGACGATTGGCGGCGGCAGCGGCGCACGCTATGACGGCGACGGCATGGACGCGGTGCACGTGCATATGACGAACACGTCCAACCTGCCGGTCGAGGCGCTGGAGAACGAGTATCCGCTGCGCATGGATGAGTACGCGATGATTGCCGACTCCGGCGGCGCCGGCCGAACGCGCGGGGGCTTGGGCATCGCCAAGCAGATCCGCGCGTTGGTGCCAGGCATTGTCTTTTCCGCGCGCTCGGACAGCCATACCGTAGGCGTGCCTGCTGGCGTGGGTGGCGGACACGATGGTCGGCGCGCAAGGCTGGTACGGAACTCGGGCACGGCGCAGGAAAGCGAGCTGTTCTCCAAGACCGCCAATATCGCACTGGAAGCCGGCGAAAGCGTGCGCATGGAGACGCCGGGCGGCGGCGGCTATGGAGATCCCGCGCAGCGTAGCGCGCAGGCGCTGGCGCAGGACCTGCGCGATGGCAAGGTGACGCCCGCCGCGGCACGGGAGGCCTATCCCGGTTACGTCGACGCCCAACCCTGAGGCGCGAATGGGACACGCGGCGCAGTCGAACCTGCGCCGCGTGCACCGAGCTTCATGCCACCACCAGGTGCGGTTCCAACTGCGCGATCGCGAACGCGCGCGTGTGGGCAATAAACGATTTCAGCAACAGCGACGGCGGCCGCTGAGTCGAGAACAGCACGGAAAAATCCGTCGTCAACTGCGGCTCAAAGACGCGAAAGCAAATGCCCTTGCCGCGATACTCCAGCGCGGTGATCGGATCGATCAGCGCCACCCCCAGTCCTGCCTCCACGAACGCGCAAATGCTCCACGACACCTGTGTCTCCACCTGCAGCTGGCGCTCGATCCCATAGGATGCGAACAGCGCATCGATCTGCAGACGCGAATCCAGCGCGCGTGGATGCGAGACGAATTTCTCTCCCGCCAGGTCGTGCGGCCGGATCACCTCTTCGCTGCATAGCCGATGCCCAACCGGCAGCGCGCACACCATCCGGGTAGAGATCAGCCGCTCGCCATGCGTGCTGGGGTGATTCATCGACAGGATCGCCAGGCCGACATCGCAGCGCTGCCCCACCACCATGTCCACCACGGTACGGGATGAGTGCGTCAGCATGGAGATCTGCGTCTGACCGTGCTGCGTCAGGAACTCCGCGATGGCGCGCGGCAGGAAGGACAAGGCCAGCGCGGGCGCCGCGGCAATCTGCAACGAGCCACGCTGCAACTCGCGGATGTCCTGGGCGGCCAGTGCAATGCGCTCCACCCCAACCAACGAACGCTGCACCTCCTCATAGAGCACCTGCGCCTCGGCGGTCGGGTACAACCTGCCGCGCACACGTTCGAACAGGGCAAAGCCAACAGATTCTTCAAGGTCGGCAATGAGCCGGGTGGCGGCCGGCTGTGAGATATGCAGCATTTCTGCGGCGCGCGTCACCGTCTGGCAAAGCATGACGGCGCGGAAGGCTTCGAGTTGTCGGATCTTCATGCCGCAAGTCTATAACACCATGTTATGGATAAACCAAAAAAAAGAATTTTTCAAGCGTTGGCAGCCCCTCTAATCTATGCCAGGTAGCAATGATTTATGCAGCTTGTTTCCGAAATTTCTGTTGCGGTGCAACCATAACTTTTATGCATTGATTTGGTGAAGCATCGCCCATTACTGGTGCGCACGGAGGAAGGAAAAGATGAAGCAGCACATTGTGGCGGCAGCCATCCTGGCGGCATTCTCGGCATCGGCAGCCGTGGCGCAGCAGCCCACTTTGTATGTGGGTTCCTACGGCGGCTCGACCGAGAAGCTGTTCAAGGAAAAGATCATCCCGGCCTTCGAGGCAAAGGAGAAGGTCAAGGTGGTGTACGTGTCAGGCAACTCCACCGACACGCTGGCCAAGCTGCAGGCGCAAAAGGGCAAGCAGGAGCTGGACGTGGTCCTGCTCGATGATGGCCCCATGTACCAGGCGGTGCAGTTCGGCTTCTGCGACACGCTGAAGGATGCGCCTGTATACAGGGAGCTGTATCCGCTTGCCCGCCTCACCGACAAGGCCACCGCCGTGGGCGTGGTGGCCACCGGCCTGGCCTACAACACCGAGGCCTTCAAGAAGGCCGGGCTGCCGAAGCCGGATTCATGGGAAGCGCTGGCTGACAAGAAGCTGAAGCAGAAGATCGCCATCCCGCCCATCAGCAATACCTACGGCCTGCAAACGCTGGTGATGTTCGCCAAGCTGCGCAAGGGCAGTGAGCAGAGCATCGATCCCGGGTTCACAGCACTGACCAAGGAAGTGGGGCCCAACGTGCTGGCCTGGGAACCGTCGCCTGGCAAGATGACCGAACTCTTCCAGAATGGCGATATTTCGCTGGCCGTGTGGGGTAGCGGCCGCGTGCAGAGCCTGAAGGATACCGGCTTCCCGGTGGAGTTCGTCTACCCGAAGGAAGGCGCCCCCGCCTTGATGATCGCGGCCTGCCCGGTGGTGCAAAGCGATGTGCCCGCGCAGGCGCAGGCGTTGGTCCAGTACCTGTTGACGCCGGATGTGCAAGCCATGCTGGCGGACTCGCAGGGCTGGGGCCCGGTCAATGCCAAGACCGCGCTCGATGCCAAGGTATCGGCCAAGGTGCCCTATGGCAAGGCGCAGATCGAAAAGCTGCTGCCGACCAACTGGACGCTCGTCAACGACAAGCGCGCCGAGTGGACCAACCGGTGGAACCGCACCGTGGAACGCTGAAACAGCGCCCTTTCCCGCAATTGCCACGATAGACGGAGCCTCTTGCGGGGGGCGCCGCGCCAACCACGAAAAGACCATGACGTTCCTCACCCTCAACAGTCTCGCAAAGGCCTATGGCGGCTTCCACGCCGTCGAAAACCTGAGCTTGGAAGTCAAGCGCGGCGAGTTCCTCTCCCTGCTTGGTCCATCCGGCTGCGGCAAAACGACCACCCTGCAGATGATCGCCGGCTTTGTGGAACCCACACGCGGCAGCATCCTGCTCGATGGCCGGGACATTACCGCCCTGCGCCCGGAAAAACGCGGCATGGGCGTGGTGTTCCAGAGCTATGCGTTGTTCCCGCATATGACAGTGGCTGCCAATATCGGCTTTGGACTGGAGATGCGCGGCGTGGCCGGCGCCGATCGCAGCCGGCGCATTGACGAGACGCTTGAGCTGGTGCGCCTTGGTGGCCTTGGCAAGCGCTACCCGCGCGAGCTGTCCGGCGGCCAGCGCCAGCGCGTGGCGATCGCCCGCGCGCTGGCCATCCGGCCCGAGGTGCTGCTGCTGGACGAGCCCATGTCCAACCTGGACGCCAAGCTGCGCGAGGACATGCACATCGAGCTGCGCGCCATCCAGCGCCACCTTGGCATCACCACCATTCTGGTGACCCATGACCAGGTCGAGGCTATGACCATGAGCGACCGCATCGCCGTGATGCATGGCGGGCGTATCGTGCAGCTGGCCGCACCGTTCGAGGCCTACGAACGTCCGCAGTCCGCCTTTGCTTCCGGCTTCCTCGGCAAGACCAATGCCATCCGTGGCGTGGTGGAAAAGACCAATCCGCGCTGCTGCGAGGTGCGCCTGGGCGGCACGCTCGCGCATGTACCGCATGAAGGCCGCGAGGTTGGCAAGGACGTGCATGTCTATGTGCGGCCTGAGAAGATCCGCCTGGAACCGGCGGATGCTGGTGGCATCCCTGCCACGGTGCAGACGCGCCTGTTCCTGGGCAATCACTGGATGCTGGAAGTGCAAAGCGCGCTCGGGCTACTGCGCGTCAGCCAGCCCAACCATGGCACCGCGCCGCCCGAGGAAGGTTCGGCGGTCAGCGTGCTGTGGTCGGACGATGACCTGCGGGTACTGACGGCGGAGCAACATCATGGCTGACACCACCGTTACCACCCTGCCCTCCGGCGCACCGGCCTTGCCCGCCAAGGCAGCCACCGCCAGCAACGATGCGCATGCCGGCTCGGCGCCCTGGCTACTGTCGGCACCCGCGCTGCTGTTGTTCGCCGCCATGCTGCTGGTGCCGCTGGCGCTTACCGCGCTGCTGTCGTTCCATGTCTTCGACGGCACGCGTGGCGTGCTGCCGGACCTGACCATGGCCAACTACCTGGAAGTGCTTGGCGACAGCTACTACCACGAGATTTTCCTGCGCACCGCGGGCCTTGCACTGGCGGTAACCTTGCTGACCGTCGTCCTTGGCGTGCCGGAGACCATCATTCTGGCGCGCATGCAGAGTCCTTGGCGCGCGTTGTTCCTGATCGTGATCCTGGGCCCGCTGCTGATCTCGGTGGTGGTGCGCACGCTTGGCTGGGCCATCCTGCTGGGCAACAACGGGCTGATCAACGAGGCCCTGCAATGGATGGGCATTGTCGACGAGCCGATCAAGCTTGTCTTTACCCTGACCGGCGTGGTGATCGCGCTCACCCACGTGCTGATCCCCTTCATGGTGATCTCCGTCTGGGCCGCGCTGCAAAAGCTCGACCCGCAGGTCGAGAACGCTGGCCTGGCCTTTGGTGCGTCGCCCTTCACCGTGTTCCGCCGAATCATCCTGCCGCAGATCCTGCCGGGCATCCTGTCCGGCGGCATCATCGTGTTCGCCCTGGCAGCGTCCGCCTTCGCCACGCCGGCCATCCTCGGCGGGCGCCGCCTCAAGGTGGTCGCCACCGCGGCCTATGACGAATTCCTCAATACGCTGAACTGGCCGCTCGGCGCGACCATAGCCGTGCTGCTGCTGATCGCCAACGTAATCATCATCGTGGGCTGCAACCGACTGGTGGAGCGGCGCTTCCGCCAGGTGTTCGAAGGCTGAAGAGAGAAATCATGCGCAAGAACGGACTGTTCTCCCTGCTCTACCACAGCCTCTTCATCGCCTTCATCGTGGCGCCGCTGCTGGTGGTGGTGGCGGTCTCTTTCACCAGCAAGGGCTATATCTCCCTGCCCACTGACGGACTCTCGCTGCGGTGGTTCCGCGCCATCGGCGACGCCCACGAGATTGTCGACGCGTTCTGGCTGTCGCTATGGCTGGGGCTGGCCTCGGCCACCATTGCGGTGGCGCTGGCCGTGCCGGGCGCGCTGGCGCTTACCCGCTATCGCTTTCCGGGGCGCGGCGCGCTGATGGGTTTTTTCATGTCGCCGCTGATGATCCCGCACGTGGTGCTGGGCGTGGCCTTCCTGCGCTTCTTCACCACGGTGGGCGTGAGCGGCTCGTTCTTCTGGCTGGCGCTGACGCACGTGGTGGTGGTGATGCCTTATGCGCTGCGCCTGGTGCTGGCCGCCGCCACCGGGCTGGACCGAGACGCGGAACGTGCCGCGCTGTCGCTCGGCGCGAGCCGCTTCACAGCCTTCCGGCGCGTGGTGCTGCCGCTGATTCTGCCAGGCGTGGGGGGCGGCTGGATGCTGGCCTTCATCCAGAGCTTCGACGAACTTACCATGACCGTGTTCGTCGCCACCCCGGGCACGACCACATTGCCGGTGGCCATGTACAACCAGATTGCCCAGACAATCGATCCGCTGGTGGCCTCGGTGTCCACGGTGCTGATTGTCGGTACGCTGGTGCTGATGGTGCTGCTGGACCGCATCGTTGGGCTCGACCGTGTGCTGATCGGCAAGAACTGAACGCCCGCGCAAGGCGTGTTTCGCAACCCACTCTCATCATGACCACAAGCGATCTTATCGTCATCGGCGGCGGCCTGGTCGGCACCGCCATTGCCTACGGGGCCGCCCGCAACGGCGTGCGCGTGACCGTGCTGGACGAAGGCGACGATGCCTTCCGTGCCTCGCGCGGCAACTTCGGCCTGGTCTGGGTACAGGGCAAGGGCTTCGGCATGGCGCCCTATGCCAGCTGGACCATGGACTCGGCGCGGCGATGGCCTGCGCTGGCCGCCGCGCTGCTGGCAGACACCGGCATCGATGTGCAACTCAAACAGCCGGGCGGCTTCCACCTTTGCTTCTCCGCCGAGGAGATGCAGGCGCGCGAGGCGCGGCTGCAACGCATTCGCGATGACCTTGGCGGCGATTATCCGTTCGAGATGCTGGACCACGACATGGTGGCCGCGCGCCTGCCCGGCATCGGGCCGGACGTGGCCGGCGCCAGCTACACGCCGATGGACGGCCATGCGAATCCGCTCAAGCTGCTGCGTGCCTTGCACACGGCATGCCAGCAGCGTGGCGTACGGATACTGCCCCGCCACGGCGTGGGACAGATCGGGCGCGATGGCGCGAGCTTTGTCGTGGAAGCCGGCGGCACACGCTTTGCGGCGCCCCGCATTGTGCTGGCATCCGGCCTGGGCAATCGCGCGCTGGCCGGGCAGATCGGGCTGCATGCTCCGGTGGCGCCCAACCGCGGCCAGGTCCTGATCGGAGAGCGGGCCTCGCACTTCCTCGATCATCCCACCACCTATGTGCGGCAAACCGACGAGGGCACCATCCAGCTAGGCGACTCGATGGAAGACGTCGGGTTCGATGACGGCACAACGGTGGACGTGCTCGGCGCGATCGCCAGTCGCGGCGTGCGCAGTTTTCCGGCGCTGGCCAGTCTCAAACTGGTGCGCGCCTGGGGCGCGCTGCGCGTGATGACCCCAGACGGTTTCCCGATCTACCAGGAAAGCGCCGCTTGCCTTGGCGCCTTTGTCACCACTTGCCACAGCGGCGTCACGCTAGCCGCCGCCCATGTCTTTCGTGTAGCACCGTGGGTCAGCGGCGGCGCCAGGCCCGAAGGCATTGACGCATTCACCGGCGACCGCTTCCTCGATACCAACCAGGTTTTCCATCATGCCCACTGAAGCCCTGTTCCGCCCGCTTGCCGACGGCGCCGTCATGGTGACGATCGAATTCAACGGCCAGCCCCTGTGTGTGCCCTCCGGGCGCAGCGTGGCTGCCGCGCTGCTGGCAGGTGGCGTGACGCGCTTGCGCACCACCCCGGTCAGTGGCGCCCCGCGCGCGCCCTACTGCATGATGGGCGTTTGCTTCGAATGCCTGATGGAGATTGACGGCCAGCCAAGCCGTCAGGCTTGCCTGGTGCAAGTGCGCGAAGGCATGACCGTGCGCAGCCAGCACGGCGCGCGCGACCTTGCGCTCGAGTTCGCAGCGCCGGAGACCGCAACCGAGAAGGAGGCCGACCATGCCTGAACAGCAATTCGATATTGCCATCATCGGCGCCGGGCCGGCCGGCATGGCCGCTGCCGTGGCCGCCGCCGGCCACGGCGCGCGCGTGGCGCTGCTGGACGAGCAGGATGCCCCCGGCGGCCAGATCTATCGTGCCATCACGGCAGCCACGCCGGAGCGGCTGCGCATCCTCGGGCCGGACTACGCGGCCGGCGCCGCCCTAGCCGAGGCTTTCGCCGCCAGCGGCGCGCAGCACATCACCGGCGCGGCGGTGTGGCAGGTCACGCGCGAGCGTGTCGTGCATTACCTGCGCGATGGCGGCGTGGCGAGCCTGCAGGCCGGGCAGGTCATTCTATGCACCGGTGCCATGGAGCGGCCCTTCCCGATTCCGGGCTGGACCCTGCCCGGCGTGATGACTGCGGGCGCGGCGCAAATCCTGCTCAAGAGCGCCGACCTCGCGCCAGCCGAGCCGGTGGTGCTCGCCGGGTGCGGCCCGCTGCTCTACCTGCTGGGGTGGCAGTATGTGCGCGCCGGGGTGCCGATCCGCGCCATCGTCGACACCACCGATGGCGCCGACTACCGCCGCGCGCTATCTCACCTGGGCGGCGCGCTGGCGGGCTGGCGCTACCTGAAGAAAGGCCTGGCGCTGATGCGCACGCTCAGCAAGAGCGGCGTGCCCTTCTACAAAGGCGCCACCGGCCTGGCCGTCGAGGGCAACGATGCGGTGCGCGCGCTGCGCTTTACCAGCGGCGGGCGCGAACAGCGCATCGAGACCCGCACCGTGCTGCTCCACCAGGGCGTGGTACCCAATACGCAGTTCACCTGGGCGCTGCGTGCCGCGCATCGGTGGGACGATATCCAGTTGTGCTGGCAGCCGCAAGCGGACCAATGGGGTGCGCTCGACATTCCCGGCATCTATATCGCCGGCGATGGGCGAGGCATCGGCGGTGCGCTGGCAGCACGCCTGCAAGGCGAGCTGGCCGGGCTGGCCGCCGCGCATGCGGCAGGCCGCCTGGACGTCGCCGGGCGCGACCGCCACGCCGCACCCGCCCGCGCCGCGCTGCGCTCGCACCTGCAGATCCGCCCCTTCCTCGATACGCTGTATCGCCCCAAGGCCGCCAACCGTGTGCCGGCGGACGAGGTCGTCGTATGCCGCTGCGAAGAGGTCACGGCCGGCGAGATCCGTGCGTTTGTCGAACTGGGCTGCGGCGGTCCCAACCAGACCAAGGCCTTCGGCCGTTGCGGCATGGGACCGTGCCAGGGCCGGCTCTGCGGACTGACCGTAACGGAGGTCATCGCGCAGGCACGCGGCGTGCCGCCGCAGGAGGTGGGCTACTACCGCATTCGCCCGCCCATCAAGCCGATCACCCTTGGCGAGCTTGCCCGTGAAGCCTGATGCCAAACTGGGGGCCGATGTCATCGTCATCGGCGGTGGCCTGCAGGGGACTTCAAGCGCGCTGCAACTTGCACGACATGGCCTGCGGGTAACGCTGCTCGAAGCTGAATACTGCGGCCGGCACGCTTCCGGCGTGAATGCCGGCGGGGTCCGCACGCTGGGCCGGCATGTGGCCGAGATCCCGCTCGCACTCGCCGCGCGCAAACTGTGGCACCGCCTGGCCGAGCTGACAGGCGACGATGCCGATTTCGTAGCGAGCGGCCAGCTCAAGGTGGCGGAGAGCGAAGCCGAGCTGGAAGTGCTGCGTGGCCGCGTGGCGCAGTTGCAGGCACTGGGATTCACGCACGAGGCGCTGGTGGACGCTCATACCGTGCGCGAACTGGTGCCATCCATCGCGCCCCATGTCACCGGCGCGATTTGGGCACACGAAGATGGCCATGCGCTGCCCTACCGCGCCGTGACTGGCTTCCGGCGCGCGGCCGAGCGCGCCGGCGTGGCGATCCACGAAGGCACGCCGGCGCTGCAGGTGGAGCGCACGGGAAACCACTGGCTAGTCCGCACCACGCGCGGCACCTTCAGCGCCAGCCATCTCGTCAACACGGCGGGGGCATGGGCCGGCGAATTTGCAGCACAGGTCGGCGAGCCGGTGCCGGTGCAGGCCGGCGGCCTGATGCTGATGATCACCTACCGTGTTGCGCCCTTCGTCAAACCGGTATTGGGCGCCACCGGCCGGGCCCTGTCGTTCAAGCAGTTCGCCAACGGCACTGTGCTGATCGGCGGCGGACTGCGCTGCAAGGCTGATGCGAAAGCCCGCCACGGCGAAGTCGACATGCTCAAGCTGGCGACCAGCGCACAGACCGTTACCGCGCTGTTTCCCCACCTCGGCCCGCTTGCGATCAACCGCGCCTGGGCGGGCGTGGAAGCCTTCATGCCGGACGATATCCCCGTCATCAGCCGCAGCCGCACAGCGCCCGACCTGGTGCATGCATTCGGCTTTTCCGCGCATGGATTTGAGCTGGGGCCCATCGTAGGCCAGATCGTTGCCGAACTGGTCACCGAGGGGCATGCCTCACTCCCTGTCGAAGCCTTCGCCATCGATCGCTTTGGCAAACCCCAGGGCACGCAGGCTGCAACCCAGCGCGATTAGGCCAATACCGTCTTCATTACCTTCCACCACACCACCCTCAACCAACCACCAACAGGAATCGCACATGAGCCAGATCCAGCGCTATCAATCCACCAAACGCCTGTCCCGCCTGGTCGTCCACAACGACATCGTCTACGTAGCCGGCGTCACCGCCGGCGACACCACCGCCGACATCGCCGGCCAGACCCGCGACGTGCTCGCGAAGATCGACGGCTATCTGGCCAGCGTCGGCGCCGACAAAGAGAAGCTGCTGTCGGTGCAGATCTGGCTGAAGGACATCGCCCGCGACTTCGACGGCATGAACACCGCATGGGAGGAATGGATCCCCGAGCACGCTGTCCCCACCCGCGCGACGTGCGAGGCTAAGCTGGCACGCCCCGAACTGCTGGTCGAAATCATCGTGACGGCGGCGCTCTAACCCAGGGGCGGGTGCATGGGCCACCAGGCGCAAATGCAAGAGGCGCTAACCGGGATGCTTTACCGGTCCGATTAGCGCCGCTGGCGCATTGATAGTTGTGGCTCGCAACTGTAGGTAAGCCTTGCCTCCCGAAGCTTCCCGAGCCTGTAGTCCAATGCCAAGCTCGGCATTCGGCTTTGTCTCCTCGCACCACCGGCGCACGGGCTGGGCGAGGACCTTCCGTTCGATACCGAATGGGTGCTCGATTGGGCGCACGTCGGACGAATGTTTCGGCACGTCGATCGCTCTTTCACGCCTCTGGCTCATAGGCGTCTCAGGGCCAACGGATCGGCACTCGAACTTTGGGATCTGTTTGTTCGCTAAGGAGCCAGACTACGCGCAGCCGAAGTCCATACCGTCGGCCCCTTTACCAGCTCTCCCGGTAAATATTCACGTTCGTGAAAGAAAATAAATCCATATCCCGACGCCGCGCGCATCGCGGCTCAGTTCTGCCGGCACGGCGGTCGAACAGCACGACACATGCGACGCAAAAGTGGAAGCTTCTCGGACGCCACCATCCTCCCGAACAGCGACCCACTTGCCCTGAGCATTTTTGACCCGATCGTCGGCGCGGACGGGATTCTACTACTAGCAAATACGCTGGTCGCACCAGGTCCCAATTGGACAAGGTCAAGCGATTGCTATGCACTGCAAGCGGTAGGCCCTCTTATCATCGAGCGGCCCTGCCCAGCCTCCCCAGCCATTTGTCGGGGGACTATTTTTCCCCTCGGACAATCCCTCCATTAGCGGGATACCAAAACTGCTGCAATGCAACATACTTGCCAACGGCGACTTGACTGACCCCGTGTTGCCATTCCTCGAGGGTGTGGGCGCCAACCCTGTCGCCTACACCCCTTTTTCTACTGGGTTCCCGTTAAACCCCAGAGGGGAAACAGCGTTACTGCTTCGATGCCTTGATGTTGGCGCGCGTGCCGCGCTTGATCAGCTTTCCGGTTACAAGCCTTCCCCCGGGGACGCCTTCTCTGACGCGGGTGTCACTAGCAAGGCCGAGGACGGACCGCAAAAAAACCATCTCTTTATAGTGCTCAGCACGCGCAAAAACGACTACCCGCTCCACTAATACTGCGATATGAAAGAAGCGCAATAGAGAGCGGGCAAACCTAGACATGCGGGGATATTGCCGCGCCGCTGACGCCAAGAGACAGCTTTGGCAGCAACTCCTCAGGCCAAGGAATTTCAACTCGGCAAACGGATTCCAGTGCTCCTGCTCACGCCTCCGGAATCAGAAACTTGTCGCGATTCTTCCCCAGCCACGCCGGTGCACGACCACGCCCGGTCCAAGTGGCGCCGGTCTTCGGGTCCATGTACGGTGAGTTCGTACTCTGCCATCAAATCCTGGATCTTCTCAACAACTCCAGCGACCTCGCTTTGACGAACCTCAGCGAGCTGGGTTTCGAGCTTTTCTTTTTCTGCCAGCAATTGTTTGTAGGTAGCCATGTCGATCTCCATCAATTAAGAACAGTTCGATATCCTACAGCACATCACCGAATTTTCACCAACTCCTTGCTTGTAGTCCGCCGGGTAATATTAAGCCCATATTTTAGCGAGTGAATTCAGAGCAAGCAGCCAATGTGCAGAATGATGTACGGACAAACAAGGTTTTCGCCGATAGTCGGCTACCCCAAGCAGAAATTGCTGAACAAGAAACCAACAGGTCCCTCGCTGTGACCGTGGCACCGGGGGAATCTGGCCAATGCCAACGCCAGGGCGAACATCCAACTAGCTGAATGAAGCGTGTTCCAGAAGTGCGACGAAATCGCAGCTCCCCTCTCCTTGTGCCACCGAGTCCGCCCCCGCATTCCGCAGTGCCCGAACCTGTCAATCGCCGGGAAAGCCATCGAGCTCGAGGCTCCGCTGGCGGCTACAATACTGTGAGGGCGTAGGGCCTGGCCCATATGCGCCGAGAAAGTGAGTGGAGAAGTAAATGGCGACAGCTCGAGCTGGCACCAAAGGGGAGGCACTAAGACTCCTCGGGACAGAAGGCGTGACGGTGGTGGAACTGGACTATGAGGCTGGCTGGCAAGATGCGATTGAACTTGGTCGGCTCGGCCAGAAGGCAGGGATACGCGTGGAATATCGCGGGCAAGAGAACGTCGCAGTCAAATCTCCAACGGCATTGGTTGCCGGCCTAATGCGGCCAAAAGCGACCTTCCGGCAGCGAAACCTCTATTGCCAGTTTGAGTTGAGCGAACTGCCGACAGCTGCGCTGGAGAGCCTGGAGGCAAAGGCGTCCAAACTGGGGGACTATATCCTCGCCGGGCGTTTGATGCGGGAAGTGGAGGCGGTATGGGAAGATTAAATACGTTTCCCCCTGGCACCCTGCCACCGCACGTGACACGTTAGTGCAGAAAACGCGGGCGAGTACAGGCCGCCCCAAAAAAGTGCAATGTGCCGTATAACTATGGTCAGGCCATAACCTTGAGGGCGCTGATTTCGTTACCCTGCAACTTCGAGTGCAGGCAAGCAGACAACGTGCGCTCAACTCAAAGACGGGTGTCCCAAGCGGTGAATGTTGCACTGGTACATTCCCAACGCGCACGTTACGAAGCGCCTTATGCGACGCATCAGACATACGACAAGACAGTACTCAACTACACTTCCGCTGTGGGTCGTCGAGCGCGACATGACCATCCGTCTCAACCACACCATCGTCTTTTCTCATGACAAGAAGGTGTCCGCCGGCGTCCTCTGCAAGATCCTCGGACGTCCCGCGGCCATGCCCTTCGGGCCGTTTCTTGCCGTACGGCTGGACAACGATGCCACCCTGGACTTCATGGACGCGGAAGGCGATGTTGCCCTGCAGCACTTTGCCTTTCTGACCAGCGACGTCGAATTCGAGCAAAGCCTCGCCCAAATCGTGGCGCGCAATCTGATGTACCGATCGGACCCATACCGCCGCCGCCCCGGCGAGGTCAGCACGAACGATGCCTGCCGCAGAATCTATTTCGAGGATCCGAGCAAGCATCTTCTGGAAATCTCCACGAAGGGATAAGACGCATGCGCGTCGAGCGGAAGAGGCGCGACGAGTGCCACGGGCTTCGACATTCCATGCTCGAGGCGATATGAGGTCCCGAAAGCGCTGCGCTGCATTGCCGGTCGCGGCCGCGACGTTCTCGGACGACTTGCGCGGCACAGGAGTTCGATGACATCGAGCAGCATGCGCTCAACGGATTCGGTATGCTCGCCGCGCGCGGGCGGCCCATGCCGTGTTGCTGTCCCATGCCTACGGGCTGCATCTGGCCAGTACTGCCGCCCCACATGAGTGCAGCAGCGAAAAATGCCATGCTTCGCGCGCCTTGCCGAGATGCTGTTTTTGGTGCAAACTCACATCAATTTTGAGGCAAGGAGCACGTTATGCGCACTACCGTCACAATCGACGACGCCCTCTATGAACAGGCGCTAGAGGTGGCCGACCCCAGCATGGACAAATCTGACCTCTTTCGGGAAGCGATTAAGACTTTCGTCCGGGTACAAGCGGCCAAGCGCCTCGCGGCCCTCGGTGGCACCGCTCCAGACATGCAAGATGTGCCGCGTCGCCGTACGGAGCCTCAAGCTAAATGAGCGTACTCGTCGATACCTCAGTATGGGCAGATCATTTTAGGAACCGCAATGACGCATTGGTCAATTTGATCCTATCGGATCAAGCACTGACCCACCCTATGGTCGTGGTTGAATTGGCTTGCGGGACGCCTCCAGCACCACGTACTCGGACACTCGGGGACATTGGACTGTTGCAGCCTGCCAAGCAGGCGAGCCTTACAGAGGTAATGGCGTTTATCGAACACGAAAAATTGTATGGGCTAGGTTGTGGCCTAGTGGACATTTCATTGCTGGCTTCCGCTCTGATCACACCAGGTGCGCAACTATGGACACTGGACAAGCGTCTCGAAGATTTGTCGGTGCGTTTTGGTGTGGCGCATCGAGCCAAGCTTCCCTAGGTGCAGTGGTCCCGCGCCAGGCGTCGATCGGACGCTCGCCCCGATGGTACTCCCCCGCCTGTGGTCACCTCAAACTCCCCCACCTGAAGGGGCGCTGAAAGTCATGTAGGCGCCCGGCAGGACGTTACCTTGTTCCCCTCGCATGAAGCAGAGGGGTTGCCGGAGTGAACGTCTTGAAGCCACATCTACAAACCACCATTGCTACGCTGGTCGCGGCAGGCAAAGGCCAGCGGGAGATCGCACGCATTACCGGGATCGATCGCAAGACGATTCGAGGATATCAAGAACGATTTGCCGCCGCCCAAGCAAACACCCCCACGGTGACCACCGGATCTGGGCCGCAAATTCCTCCACCCCGACCGCCGGCAAATAGCGGAAACACGTTGAGTGTCCACTGCCAATTGTGCGGTCTCGATTCGTTCCGGCCGCACGACGCCCTCGATCGCCGCGCCGGCCTGCCTTTCGTTGAGCACAATCGGCTGGGCGTGGAAGATCCCCCATCGATCGCGGACGTGAGTGTAGATACCGACCGAGGCGGTGTGGCGCCGTGGGTCTTGCCGTGCCTGCCAGACGCGCTGGCTTGTCTCCAGGCTCATCATGTCCGAGGAGGCGAGGTCCGACCGGCCCCAACTCGCCGCGATCGGATGGCGGTGCATGAACTCCAGAACTGCCTGACAGGCCTGAACCAGCCGCCGCTCATCTCCCGCCCAGCGCATGGCGTGGCGGATGCTCGTGGCTGACAATTGTGGAATCATCCTGGCACACTCGGCCGCCGTCAGACTCGTGCCATGCCCCAGGATGCCAGCGTAGACCATCAACAGTTCCTGCGCAGACCGGGGCTCGCGGCCGAGCATGATCCAGCTGAAGCGCGCCTGGGCGTCCACTGCCAAGATGACCTCCGGCAACTGAACATCGCCGATGTGGTGGTCAAGGCGAATCCGCAGCCTTGAGACCTCGGGATCCTCTTCCTGTACCGCTAGCGGTGCCAGGTGCAACTCGTCATCGACGCGTAGCGTGCCGGCGCGCGTCGCTGCCGCCACTGCGGCAATGCCTGTGCGCACGCGCTCAAGCAACGGGCCGAGAAAGTCGGCAGCTTGGGCTGGCAGCGACAGCCGCGTATAGTGGCGCCGAGCTTCAGCCTGCCAACGCTCGGCTGGCAGGGACAAGCGCTCGCGACCTCGGAAGCTCAATGAATGCTCGATCTAGACTGAGCCGTTGCGAACGGCGCGGCGCAAGGCAAACAGGGTGGCGACTTCAAGTGCCCGGAAGGCGCGCTCGCGATCGGCACCGCTGATCGCATCGAGCCAGGCTGGCCCTAGGCGAGGGACGGTCACATCATCGGGTAAGCTTCGAACGGCCTTCGCATACAGGTGGCGCAGCTTGCCCAGAGCGTCAATTACCGGGTGTTCGCCGGTGGCTTGCCAGGGCAGCTTGACGACGGCCTCCAGTAACGCACGTACGGGCCTGATGGCGTCGATCAGCCGCTACCTGATCGCAGACGACCGGCTCGGTGTGCGCTGAGTGCGCTTGGCGGCCACCAACTGGGCCAGATGCGAGCGCAGCTCGGCATCTGGAATACTCCCATCGCTACTCAAGCTGGCCACCTCGTCGAGCAGTTGCCGGTACTGTGCGGCCCAGTCAATTGGAGCCTTCACACCCTCCGAGCTCTGCCGCCATAGATCTGCCACCCGGCGCTGAAACATGAGGATCAGTTGGTCAGTGGCAGTGAGCAGGCAATATCGCAGGAAGCAGCCCATCTCGACGGTGCGTGCCGGCTCCTTGATTCGTGCACTGAGCGATGGGGGCCGCGCCGCCAAGCGACGTGCAAAACGGCGCACCAAAACATCGTTGAGACCAAAAAGATGGCGGTCGACGCCAATCTCGACTAGCCACTCGATGCGTTCGAGCACTTCGGCGAACTGTCGCGTCGAGTGCTTCGCCGGGACCGCCCACAACCAGTTCTCGGCGTGCTGACCATCCGGTCGCGCTTGTTCCATTGCGGCTAGCCATCGTCGCCATGTCGCGGGAGGTACCGCCGGTTGGATCGAGGCGCAGGCACCGGCCTCAAGCTCGGTCAATGCCGCTGCGACAAGGCTTCGGATGGCGCGCTCATGCACGATGATCAGTCGATGCTGATACAGCCACTGGTGCGCATATGACAGCAGTCGGTCCCGATCGGCGCAATGCAGCACTTCGTCACGCAGCGCCCGCACAAGGGCTCGACGTTGATGTACCGTTATCCAACGAAACCCAGCGTCTGGCAGGCCAGCATTCTTCCTTGGCACGGGCGGCACGGTGGCAGAGAGCGCGCCGCACAGGTAGTTGACCAGCAGCCCGCGGCTACACCGCCCTATCTCCGGGTTCCGGCGCATGGGGCGAGGATACCCGCACTGGCCACGTCGCATCATTCTCCGTCCCGATTCTCTTGCCCTGGTAGGCCCGCCGAGCCACCATGCCGATAGCCGGTGACCTGGCGTTCTCCCGCAAGGCTTCCGGCACCGCGATCACCGAGATCAGCCTCGTCAGGATCGTACGCGCGGCAATGGGGGCGATCGCCTTTTGAGGTTGATGACATGAGTCCGCGAATTCTCCGCAATACCTTCTGCCGGCGCCAACCGCTCGCGGGCCAGCCCAGAGATGCGATCAGCGAACTGCTTGGCTTTGCCCGTTTCCGAACCTGCAGCCGGATTGCCGCCGCCGTCAAAATGAAAGCACTTGAGCGAGCCCCGGCGCGTCCTCTCAGGTCGACGGCAAGCCCACATGCAGCGCGGTTTTTGCTATGCTCCAGCGAGCGCTCATGCCTCTGGCAGGTCAGCGCCCAAACCACTAGAAATTGAGGCTTCAATCCCATGGTAACTAAAGCTAAAGTTGTCGCGAAGACCCCTGCCAAGCCTGCAGCCAAGAAGGCACCGGCAACCAAAGCCCCGGTGAAGGCTGCGGCCACGAAGGCGGCGCCAGCGAAAAAGGCCGCCGCAGCTGCACCGGTCGCCAAGCCGCTGAGTGACAAGTTCAACAAGTCCAGCCTGCTCGCTCACCTTGTCGCGCAAACCGAACTGGATGCCAAGACCGTCAAGGCCGTGTTGGCCCATCTGGAAAACACGGTGTTGAGCGCAGTGCACAAGAAAGGCGCGGGCGAATTCACCCTGCCCGGCCTGTTCAAGGTGGTCGCCACCCAAGTGCCGGCGACCAAGAAGCGCTTCGGCAAGAACCCGTTCACCGGAGAGGATCAGTGGTTTGCTGCAAAGCCGGCGACCGTCAAGGTGAAGGTCCGTCCGATGAAGAAGCTCAAGGACGCCGCTGCCTAAGCCATTGTCGACGTGCAAGGTGAAGGGAGCCCTAGCGCGGCTCCCTTCGTTTTAAGCAGTTGCTCGGCGTCCTCTAGTTATGTCCCATACCGGCCATTCGGGACACTCCGCCATTTACTCGTTTGTAACAAGCGCGCCAGTTGATTTCCACCGCGCGGGCGGGAGCCGCCATCGGCATCCAATCTCGCGTGACTGAGGTTTTGGCACCCTTTCATGGAAAGTCGTGTTTCTTTTGGCAAGTTTCGGAAATTCGCGCGGGGGCGCCTCGAAGGTTGAAAGTGGTCCCCCGGCAGCAGAGCCGGGAGTGAACTTCCGTCGGTTAATGCGTAACAATCAGTTTGTCCTACAGCAGATGAATAGACAGTTCACGAGGCATGTGCAGCGCAGCGGAAAGGCATACCCCGGACGGTTGGTCGACCCGTTAATTCGCTCGGACCAGACGCAATCGGAGACTCGCCCAGTTGGAATTAGGCCGGAGGGCCTGCTGGTTGCTTCCGCAGCCGCTTCCCTTGAAAACATGTGGCTTCAGCGCTCGCTGCAACAGTGCGAGTGGGACGGGCGCTTTTGACTGCTCCCGACATTCTCGCGCCACACCTGACGCCCGGCGGACACCTGCTTGCGGTGCCGGAGGAAGCCGCGCCAATATTGGCAGATGAAACGCGACTGCGGCTTGGGAGTTCGTTTGCGCTTGGCGCGGGGCACGGGCTGCTGCATTTGGGAACGGCGGAAATCGGCCGAATTTTGCCCCCCGCATGGGCCTGGTGGCGTGATTTTGCCGCGCGCTATGTCACCGCCTTGTGCGCTACGCCCGAAGGCGGCGAGATCGTGGTCGCAACGCCTGCTGCCCAGGATTTTGATGCCATGATTGCCGATGCGCCGCCGATGACGGGCGGCGAGTATCTAACGCCAGATGTGCTGGCCACGTTATGGGGTGAGATCGATACTGCCTTGCACCAGGAACTGGCGACCGCAAACGTCTCGCTTCAGGACTTCCTCAAGTCGCGCCACCCGGCCTGGAATCTCGTCGGCCGTGTGCATTTCAACCTCGCTGAGAACCGCAAGGACCCGGAGTCACCGTTCGCCTTCCTTGCGACTTACACCTCGCGCCTGTCGGCCCATGGCAAAGCGCAACACCAACCACTGTCGCAAGCCCTGGCGGAATTTTCGGGAGCCAGGAGCAAGGCGCAGCTCCTGTCGTTACTGCTGCCGGTGCAGCGCGCTGCGGAACACTGCGATTGGCTTCGCGACATGGTGGATACCGGCGAGATATACCATCCGATGCGCTGGACGCCGCTCGACGCCCATCGCCTTCTCTCGGACCTCTCCAAACTCGAATCCGCCGGGATTGTCGTACGCACGCCAGGCGTCTGGCAGGCTGGCCGCCCTGCTCGTCCCGTTGTGAAAGCCAGCGTCGGAGCACGACCGCCTTCGCTTCTGGGCAAGGACGCGTTGCTCGATTTCAGCATGGAGGTCTCCCTTGACGGCGAGCGTCTCAGCGCCTCCGAGGTCAGGGATCTGCTCAAAGGCGCCGACGGCTTGCAACTCATCCGTGGTCGCTGGATCGAGGTAGACAAGAAGAAGCTCAGTCGCCTCATGAAGCGATTCGAGGCCATGGAAAAGGCGGCGCAAACTGGTCTGCCCTTTAATGAGGCCCTACGCCTTCTGGCGGGTGTTTCGCTCGACGAGAGCGCCGACCCCGCTGACCGCGACTGGTCGCAGCTTGTTGCAGGGCCCTGGCTGGCCGACATCCTGCAGGAGTTGCGTCAGCCGGAGGGGTTGGCGCAGATCAGCCCGGGGCCGGAGCTCAAGGCCAACCTGCGGCCCTACCAACAGGTCGGCGTGCGCTGGTTGTACCTGCTCACCCGGCTCGGACTGGGCGCTTGCCTGGCAGATGATATGGGTCTGGGCAAGACCATGCAGATACTCTCGCTGCTGCTCGTGCTGAAGCGCGAAAGCGCCGAGGTCCGGCCCAGTCTGCTGGTCGCCCCCGCATCGCTGCTGGCCAACTGGGCGGCAGAGGCTGAGCGCTTTGCCCCCGGCTTGCGCCTACTGATCGCTCATCCGTCGGTCATGCCAGCGGCCGATTTGCGTGCGCTGGACCCCGCGCGGCTTGCGGACATCGATCTCGTCATCACCAGTTTTGGCTCGCTTCTTCGCCAGCCGGTACTGGGGGCCATCCAATGGCGCGTTGCCGTTATCGACGAAGCGCAGGCGATCAAGAATCCGGGCGCCAAGCAAACGCGACAGGTCAAGCAGCTCCAGGCACAATCGCGCATCGCGCTGACCGGAACCCCCGTGGAAAACCGCCTGTCCGATCTGTGGTCCATTTTCGATTTCACCCACCCCGGTTTACTGGGCTCAGACAAAGTCTTTGCCGACTTTGCCAGGCGGCTGGCGAAGGCCGAGCACTTCGGTCCGCTGCGAACGCTCGTACGGCCCTACATCCTGCGCCGCCTGAAGACCGACAAGCGGGTAATCGACGACCTTCCGGACAAGACCGAGCTCAAGGCCTGGTGCCACCTGAGCCCGAGCCAGGCGGCACTTTATCAGCGTGCGGTGAAGGATCTGGCCGCCGCGCTTGAAGACGCCGAAGGCATCGGTCGCAAGGGTGTCGTGCTGAGCTTCCTGATGCGCTTCAAACAGATATGCAACCATCCATCGCAGTGGTTGGGCGACGCGGCCTGGAAAGCGGAAGACAGCGGCAAGTTCGCCCGCCTGCGCCAACTGGCCGAGGTCATTGCCGCCAAGCAGGAAAAGGTACTGGTATTCACCCAGTTCCGCGAGACCACTGAACCGCTGGCGGCATTCCTGGGTTCGATCTTCGGCCGCGAAGGTCTGGTACTCCATGGCGGCACCCCGGTAGCCAAGCGCCGCGAATTGGTCAAGCGATTCCAGGAGGATGAGCTGACACCCTTCTTCGTGCTCTCGCTCAAGGCCGGTGGGGCGGGTCTGAATCTCACCGCCGCGTCACATGTGATCCACTACGACCGCTGGTGGAACCCGGCCGTGGAAAACCAGGCGACCGATCGTGCATTCCGTATCGGCCAGCAGAGGAACGTCCTGGTGCATAAGTTTATCTGCCGTGGCACGATCGAAGACCGTATCGACCAATTGATCGAAGCCAAGCAGCAATTGGTGAAGGATGTGCTGGAGGGCGGCGCGGAACTCCTGCTCACCGAGATGAGCGATCGTGAATTGCTCGATCTCGTGAAGCTCGACGTTTATGCCGCGCAGGAAAACTGATCGTCAACAGGAATCGCAATGGGTTACGGTTATGGGGGATGGAAGCCCTATGTCTCGGTCGCCGAGCGAAGAAAAAAGGCTGAACTGGCCGCCGCGAAGGCGAAGAAGGCTGGTGCGGTCCTGTCGCCAATCGCGTCGTATCGCGGCGCCATCGCCAAGACCTTCTGGGGCAAGGCCTGGTGCGACAATCTGGAAGGCTACAGTGACTATGCCAACCGGCTGCCGCGCGGCCGTACCTATGTGCGCAACGGTTCCGTGATCGACCTGCAGATTACGGCAGGCGAAGTCCGTGCGCAGGTAATGGGTTCGAGCCTCTACACGGTCGCTGTGACCGTGACGGCGTGTCCCGAAAAGCAATGGCGGGCGATCGGCGCCGATTGCGCGGGGTCTATCGATTCGATCGTGGAGCTCTTGCAGGGCAAGCTCTCGACATCCGTAATGGAGCGCATCTGCAAACCTGGCACCGGTCTTTTCCCGGTGCCGAAAGAGATCAGGTTCAATTGCAGTTGCCCGGACTGGGCGTCAATGTGCAAGCACGTTGCTGCCGTACTCTACGGTGTCGGCACGCGGCTCGACCAACAGCCGGAATTGCTCTTCGCCTTGCGCCGCGTCGATGTCAATGATCTTGTCAGGCAGGCCGGCGCTGGCCTGCCCAAAGCCACAAAGCGACCCACTACCAGCAAGGTGCTCGACGACGCGCTGGTGGCCGATGTTTTTGGCATCGAGATGGCCGACGTTTACCCACCGCCGAAGTCTGCTGCCGGACGTAACAAGCCACCGGCAGGCAAGGCGACAGCGAAGAAGGCGACCAGGTCGGCTGTCGCTGCGAACGCAAAAGCTGCGGAGGACAATAAATCGGTAACAAAGAAGTTACCAGTCAAGCCATCTGCTGGGCCACGTAAATCAACATCTGGCAACATTGTTGCCGGTAAAGCAAACGTGGCGAACTCGCCTGCAACCCCGAAAGCGGCTGCAACAAGGAAGCGCGCCAGTACTCGACCCGTAAAAGGTACGTCCCGCTAAACTCCAATTCCGTCTCGCAAGGCTACGCGGGAGGCGAGTGACGTCCACGGATGAAATTCAGTATAGGTCTCCCCGTACCTGAAGAGCTGGTAGCAATGTTGCATCCCAATGAATTTGGGATTGCCCATGTCGAAACAGACTTCGTTGCGCTCCGGCGTAATGCGCCAGCGGCGATCGGAATAGCCTGGCGTCTGCATGTTGGTCAGGCCGAAAGTCCCGTCCTGCTTGAAGTCAAGCTCAAGCGGTGTGCCATTTTTCGCCAGGGCCACTTTTGCCCGCGCCGGCACCTCGGCGATGAGAGCCCTCTTAGCCGGGATCACCGCTGATATTTTCGGCGTGCCGACGGCTATCTCGCTGGTGTCGGTGCTGACCTTGCTGTCAGGCGTGGTCGCGGCGGTGCGCATGAAAGAAGCCCTTGCAATAGGAAAAGCATGAACGAGCGGAAAGAGCAAATCCGTAAGCGTATGGGCCTGACGGCATCCCCTCCTGGCCATAACACGCTCACCGGTTAGCGCAAGTTCCCTGTATGCCCCAACGAGTATCGGCCCGGTTGTGGCCACACCGTCAGCCCATGCGGTTCACGACCCACCTTGATCTTGTCGACACTGCCCGTTGCGGTGTCAATGCGGTACACCACATCGTCGAACCGACCGGACAACCACAAGTGCTGGCCATCGGCACTGACGTTACCCATATCAGGGCTGCCGCCCCCCGGAATGCGCCAGGTCTTAGTGACGGTACGAGTCGCAAAATCAATGACCGAGACACTGCCTTTGCCGCCCGGCGTGCCATGGATCTTGTTGGTGCCACGGTTGGCCACATAAAGGCTTCTGCCATCGCGGCTGGGATACAGGCCATGCGCGCCGATGCCAGTGGCGATGAAGCCGATCTGCTTGAACGACTCACCATCGACCACATGGACGCCGTCGGCCATCATGTCCGCCACGAAGAACACCTTACCGTCTGGCGATACCCGCACGTCTTGCGGCATGCCCGTGGTGGTGCAGATTTCGCCACCAGACTCTTTCGGGTCAGGGATCTTGGCGGGCTTCTTGCTAGGCGAGGCGATCAGCGCGAGGACATCCGGCCGGTCGAAGTATTTGCTCAGCTTGAGGGTGGCCTCGACGCGGTGATTCACTAGGTCGATCTTGGTGACTGCCCCGTCAAATTCGCAGGTAAACAGCGCGAACTTGCCGTCGATGGAGAAATCGGCGTGATTGATTCCGCCGCATTGCGGCGTAGCAATCGAATATTGCAGCTTCATGCTGCGTGGGTCACGGAAGTCTAGGCGCTTGTATGCTTCGGCAACCACGATGGCCGATTGACCATCCGGAGACCAATACATGTTGTAGGGGTCGTCCACGCGAATCGATTGTCGCGGTTTGCCTGTGTTGGGATCGATCGGCGTCAGACTGCCATCGGGGCGGCCTTCGGCGTTGTTGGCTACCCACAGCGTGTGCAAGTCCCACGAGGGCACCACATGCTGCGGGTTGATACCCACCTTGAAGGTATCGATGACCTTCAGCGTGGCCGGATCGATCACGGACACGGTATTGGATGTGTGGTTTGGCACGTACACGCGCTCCAGGGCGCCGGCAACCACCGGACTGATGCGGTCGGCGCCCGCCTCGCTGTAAAGATTGTTCCGGTCAGGCACGGCCGGCATGCCGGGCACCGTCGCCACTCGGTCGTTCTGCGCAGAAGTTCCAGGTGGAGACGATGCATTTGCCGGCGCTGCGATGGCGCAGTTTGCGACCCACCAAGCGGTCGCCGATACGGTGACCATGACAGAAACAACGACAACGGGATTCTTGCGCATGCTTGACCTCTCAATCTCTCGGTCTACACATCATGGAATGATAGTAGCGCGCTCAGCGCGAAGCACCCAGTGCAGCGCGAATGGAGGCTACCGTTCTCGCCACAATCAGATCGACGCCCAACTGACCCAGCGCCGCACTGGCAGCACGCGGATCGCCAGCGACGCCATTGGCCGCGCCTTCGCGTGGATCGTGTGCCATTTGATCCGTCCGAACCAATGTAGCGTCGATGGCCATCATTAGCGAAGTATCGGCCGTGCCTGCATGCACGCCGATCTGCGCATCGCTCAACCCCTTGGCTTTGAGGGCCTGCACGTAGTCAGTTTGGGTGACCCGGTAGTAATCCCCGATGAAGTGGGCACGGGCAGGCGTCGCCACCCAATCGTGATTCAGGCGCGTCGCCACTGCCTTGAGCTGGGCTTGGTAGCCGCCGTGATCACCGATGAACACGACGTCGACAAAACCATTCTGTTTGAAGCTGCGCGCGGCGGCATCCAGTACGCTCTTAAAGGCGTCGTCCGGTACCGAAATTGTGCCGGCAAAGCGCATGTGCCCAACGGGTGGGGTAATGCTGCCTTCGGGCACATAGGCTACCACTGGCGCGACCAGTGTATGGCCCAACGATGTGGCGATCCTGCCCGCCAGGACCTTGACCCGCACATTGTGCTTGCCCAGCGCCATGTGCGGGCCGCTTTGTTCTGTGCCGCCGACCGGGATGATGATCGTCGTCGTGCCAGCGTGGATGGCATCGCGGACCTCGGTCGAGGTCAACTCTTCAAGATAAACACTATTGGCGGCGGACCACGCAGCAGGACTGAAAACGGCCAACCAAAGAGAGAGCAAGGCAACTATGGTGCGCATCAGTGGCCTACGTTTTGTCGTTGGTGAAGGGACGTATTCGCATCAGCCATCACCGAACTGGGGGGTGGTTCATCCGGTCTGGTGACGGGCATATTCGTCTCGTTGGTTCTTGTTCAGGAGATATTACCCGTGACTCTCGACCGACGCCTTCGCCCAGGCGAGACATCCGGGTATAGCAAGCTCGAAGCTCGAATAGTAGCCGAGAGGCCCCGAGTCCTGCAGCAATTGCCGGCCTTTCCCTACGCCGCCAGAAGCCGTTCGCACCGTGGCTGTCAACGACCCGTGTCGCCGCGTTGCGACGACGGGCGCGCCTTATATCTTGGCGGCGCGCGACGCATGCCCGACGGCTTGGCTGGCCGGCTTCGATGCCCTGCTGCTTGCCCCATTGAAGTTATGCTCGACGAATTCGACCGTTTGCTTCGCCGTCTGGAAAATGTCTTCGCACAGCGTGTTGGAGGCGGTAACTACCGAAGTTAGTGCGTTCACGGGGACTTCCGAACCCGTCGGCGCGCTATTCGTAAGGTTATCGAAGCTACCCGTCGTTGGGCTGCTCGGTCTGACCCAAGGAACGATCAGGCTTGGCACTGACTACCCGACCCCATGCGTAGACGCCGGTCGAGCAAGTTCTACCGGGCGGCTAGGCAGGCACAAGGATAGGCCGCAAGCTGCGGGCCTATCCTAAGCATCTGCGCACAGTGGCGTGCGCTTCGGGGAGATCTCAGCTTGCAGCGGCTGCCGATGCCGGCGCAACCTTCTTGCTCTTCTTGCTCGTCTGCCCGTTGTTCTTGTGTGCCGGCTTGGCCTTCGGGGCGGACGCGTCGGTCAGCGATTCGGCAGTATTCTTCTTCGCGCCCTCGGTGTAGGGATCAAATTTCCCGGCCTTGGCGCCATCGGTGTACGGATCCGGCTTGCCGGCCTTGGCGCCCTGCGTATATGGGTCGACTTTGCCAGCGGTTTGCGCCTGAGCGGCGAGGGATGCAGCGCCAAGGCACAAGGCGATGGCGGTAGCGGCGAACTTATTCATGATTCCTCCTGGACATGCCATTTTGACCCACAGGGGAGAACGCGCCGTTCCCCCCTGTTACTTAACGCTCGAAAAGTGCACAGGTTGACCCGGCAGGGCGGACACTTCGCCCCAAGAAGGCGACAAGAGCCTCGCCACCTTCCCGCCGTCAAACCCAGTAGTTACTGCGAGCATCGCCGGGTGGCCGGCCTCGGGCAGACTATTTGCCAGGACCTCTCTTTAGCGAGCCATAGGCTTCGCCCCACCCCGCGGCGGGCGCCAAAGGAAACCCCCGCTGACTTGCGCATGATCGGCTTGCCGAGAATGGTTGGGCGAGCGGACGACGGTGAGCAAAAAGCGGCGCGATCATTGACGGACGGTCTCCTCCACCAAGGCAGACACAGAGCGCGCTCTCGATCATCACGCGCGTCCAATCAGATTGAGCGCTCCGACCTGCAGCGCAGCCCAGATCCCGGCGGCGGCCCCTTGACTGCGGTGTGCGCCGCTGTGCGGCAGGCATGGTCGTGGCCCGAGCATCCAATTTACTCGACGACCCAGACAGATCAAGGCCGGGCATCGGCCAGTCAACTACGTCTAACGCCGACATCGCGCCCGCCGAATTACTTGACAACGGGTCGCCCTATGCAAGTCTGCAACCGAAGATCCCCGCGTTTGGCCGCCGCTCGCCCGGAGTGTGTTCCATGGCGCACATTTATTTGGAACACAACATGCACCCCTCCTCTCGGGCAGAGACATCTCTCCGGCCGCGCCGAAGGAATTTTGAACACAATCCCCGGCTATTTCCTGCCCGTGTGCCTCATCTAGCGCAGCCTCGTTCGCACGACCGACCGGCTCGTCCTTGCCAGCCACCAGCACGGGCGGTAATTCTCCTTGGCAGGCAAGCCCAGAGCATTATTTCACCATCGTGAAATAATCGACATGCCGGACTCATTGCCCGCCGACCAACGCGCCGTCTAAGTCATACACTGTTCGGCGCTTGATGATGCTCACAATGTGTGATGCTCATTCTTGCGCTTGCGGTGACGGGCTGGATGTCGAGACTAGATGCATTTTGGGGCGAGGACTGGTCGAAGGATGTGCGTGGACCACTCGCGATATCTTGATGGTACTGATAGTGGTACACGTCATTGCCGCCATCGCCATCGGCAAGGTTCACAAAGAGAACCTCATCGTCGCCATGCTGACTGGTCGCAAACGACAGGACGGGGCCCACGACAATTCTGCTCTGTAGGTCTACTGCCAGCGTGGGAAGCAAACTGCTTTGAGGGTAACCGTCGACATGCAGTGAGCTGGCTCGCACAGTTGTCAATGTGGGCGATATAAAGACGGCACATTACGTGACTACCCAACGGGCGCGCCCTGGATGTTGTGCGGTTTGAGCCCGGTAACAGCTATCAGTCGCTGCGCCACCGCTTCGCGACGGTAAGGCATTCCCTGCAAGAAACCTCAGCATACGCCTCCGTTTTTCGCAACTTTAAGTGCTTTTCGGTGATTCGCCGCGAACGCATGCAAAGTAAATCACCAGCGCTCCGCGTCAGACGTCCGTCGCGAAAACCCTGTTTCAGCAAGACATGAACATTGTTGGCCAAAAGCTGCCCCTCGTCGCCTGGCGTTCCAAGCAGGCGACTGGATTCACTTTCGATTGCACCGGGCACCCACCTGAAGGGAATAGCAAGGCTAGCGTTAAACGCCTGTGCTCGAATGCGAAGGTCCTCTTCGCGCTCCCGTAAGGCGGCCTCCTCTGCCGCTTCTCTCGCCGCCTTCGCGGCACGCACCCGGTCTACATCATCAGCCCGTGCACACACGAGCATTCCGTTGGTATCGCACCAGACTTCGACTAGGGTTCCCGATACAAGTCCAACCGGTCCCGTTCGCACTCTTCCGCTTGCGGTACGGCAACCGTGAACCTCAAGCTGTTTCCCATCCAGGCTCACTTGATTGCCTTCAACAGGAACGCGAATTCTGTGTCCCTCAATAACACATCGGGGATTCACACCCGAAGAAACAAGATGCAGTTGGTAGATTTCCATGGCCAAGACAGCCCCAGCAGAATTGCCGGACTAAGTGCAACTTATGGTTGGGAAGTGTAGGTCAAACATCGAAAAAATTCCCGTGCGCTGTTGCACAAAAAAGAAGCCCGCGTCGCCAGGGAGCGATACGCGGGTGGTAGCAAGGACTACGCCACCAGTCTACGTGAAATTAAAACATTTTTTAGTCAGATTTAAGCAGTATTTTCGTTCCACTTCATGGCATTGTGGCCCGCCCATGAGACCGGCGTGCTCAGACGGTGATCTGACGTCACACAGCATCGCGGATAACCCTTATCTCTGCAGGCCTACTAGGCTGACATCAAAACATCATGCAGATTGTATTCAATCCACGGTCTTCAAGTGCCTTGCGCGCTGATTCTGTCACCTTGCTACAGCAGGCCACCACTCTCGACTGGAGCGCCGACGACTGGCTTTCACCAGCACGACCTGAGTCCGTCACTGCCCTCCTATAAGCCGGAGCCTGGCAGGTCCTGTGCTTCTATTTTAAGCATCCAGCTTCTTTCGCCAGATAGCGAAACGCACGGTCACCCCCAACTCGTATGTCGGGGATTTTACTACGCGCAATTTCCCTCCCTTGGATTCGCAACTGCATTAACCAGTGGTGCCTAGTCGTCAACTAACATGAACCCATGGATCCCTCAGTGGTAAACCCTATGCCACCTTGGCTACAACAGCCTGGTCGGCTCTGCTGGCGGTTCCGATTTCCTTGCTGCAATCGAGGGCGAAATGCTCAGGGTGCAGTAGTAGGTCTAGATTGGATTTTTATTTCTACATGCAGTATGCATGCGGGTTGCTCCGAGGATGAAATGGCGACTGGTATTGTGAAGTGGTTCAACAACGAAAAGCGATTTGGATTCATTACGCCGGACGGCGGTGGCGCGGATTTGTTCGCGCACCACACGGAAATCCAGGGAACGGGATACCGGTCTCTTGACGAAGGCGCCAAAGTCCAATTTGAATCGAAGCAACGCCAGAAAGGTTTGCAAGCTTCGCAGATTCGCAAGCTGTAGTCGCCGTTGCACCTGGGAAACCGAGATGGAAGAAAGGCCCTTCGCTGTGACGAGGGGCTTTTTTGTTTGCGGCAACACTCGGCCGCCAGCGAACGGTAACCGTCGCCGCACCTCGGCGCACTTCAATCTGGATTTCCGTGGGACCGGGTGCAACGCCCGGCGTCTCCACTTGCAATTGCAACGGCACAAACTCCACTGGCGGCGCCCCCTTCAGCTTCCAGGCTTCCTCTGCCCCATCCAACTCCTCCTGCGTGGCGACCCAATTCCGCACCATGTTTGCATTCAGACGGTAGTGCAGCGCCACCGCCGCAATCGACACATTCGGCTGCATCGCTGCGCGGACCGCTTGCGCCTTGAACTCTTTGCTATGTCGCCTACGTCGCGTCGGCTTTACTACGTCCTGGACTACCTCGGCCTCTTCCATCGTGTACATGTGTCCATGCCAAATTTAGATGGACACGATCCTCGCCCTCAACATCCCCCCGATCAAGGTGTGTTCGCCGAGTGCTTACGTTTGATGGCGTAGGCTCAAGGAGTTTCCAACTCCTCCAGTTTTTCCCTCATCCATTCGATAAACGCCGACACAGCGCCCGGCAGGTGTCGCCGGCTCGGGTACAGAACGCTGAGGCCATGGCTGGTCTGCTGGTACGCCGGTAGCACCGGCACAAGCAGACCAGCCTGCACATTGAGTCTGGCCATCGTGGGCGGCAACAGCGCGATGCCCAGCCCGGCCAGTGCGGCTTTGCGCAGTGCCTGTGCGGTGTTGCCGCTAAAGCGGCCGCTGACCTGTACTTCTTCTTCGGTCCCATTGGGACCGGTCAGGCGCCAGCTGGCGTGGCCGCTGACGTGCCCAGCGGTCACGCAGTCGTGGTTTACCAGGTCTTGCAGCGAGCCAGGCGCGCCGCGCGCCGCAAGGTAAGCCGGGCTGGCCACCAGCCCGTCGCTGCGGGCGCCCAAGAGCTGGCGGCCGACGTAGCCCGAGTCCGCTAACTGGCCACCGCGAAATGCGATGTCGATCTGGTCGGCAATCAGGTCGGCCTTGGCGTCGCTTAGTATGAAATCGAGCCGGACCTGCGGATACAAGGCCAAAAACTCGGCGATCCATGCCATTGGGAAGAACTCGAAGAAATCGGCTGGCACCGCTACGCGCACCGGTCCACTGGGTGCCTCGCCGCCTGACGCCAGCGCCTGGCTGGCTTCGACCAGCCCGTCGACCGCGCCTGCGCAGCGCTCGTGGAAGACCTGGCCCGCACTGGTCAGCGTGAGCTTGCGCGTTGAGCGTTGCATCAGCCGTGTGTCGAGTTGGGCTTCGAGTTGCTGGATGCGCCGGCTCACGGTGTTGGCAGGCAGGCCCAGCCGTCGCGCGGCCTCGGCAAAGCTGCCATAGCGCACCACCTGCACAAACAAAGCGATGTCGTTCAGGTCAACCATGGCGGGTCGCTCCTTCTAAAAATGGATGAGTGCACTCCTATTGTGCCACCTACTCAAGTAATGCACGCACTTCCATAATCTGACCAACGGTCGGTAGGTCGACCGCTTACGCCTTCCTATCCCTCGTCCAGGAGTATCCATGACACCACATCAATTCCGCATCGGCATCATTGTCGGCTCCACCCGCGAAGGCCGCTTCGGCGATAAGCCCGCACGCTGGATCCACGAGATCGCCCAACAGCGCTCCGATCTCGACGTGGAACTGATCGACCTGCGCGATCATCCCCTGCCCTTCTTCGACGAGCCGATGTCGCCAGCGTGGGCGCCGGTGAAGAACGAGGCGGCGCTGCGCTGGGCCGACAAACTGGCAACGCTGGATGGCCTGATCGTAGTCACGCCCGAATACAACCATGGCCCCAGCGCCGTGCTCAAGAACGCATTCGACTACGCCTACCAGGAATTTGGCCGCAAGCCGATCGGCTTCGTGGGCTATGGCGGCGTAGGCGCGGCGCGGGCCGTGGAGCAGCTGCGCCTGGTGGCGATCGAAATGCAGATGGCGCCGGTGCGCAACGCCGTGCATATCGGCATGGTTGAGTTTCTGGGCATCTGGCAACAAGGCAAGCGATTCGAAGATTTCCCGCACCTGGCGCAGGCGGCCGACGGACTGCTCGCCGACATCGCCTGGTGGGCCAAGGCGCTCAAGACCGCAAGAGACGCCGCATGAACGCACTCGCCGGCAGGCCGCGTGCCATTGTCCATCGCACGCACGGCAGCACACACGGACCGATCACGCGGCTTGTCAGCCCGGGCGACCTGGGGCAGCTTCTCAAGCCGTTCGTGTTCCTCGATCGCTTCAGTTTGCAAGCCAGGACCCGCCAGGCCTTCGGCATGCATCCCCATTCGGGTATCGCCACGCTGACCTACCTGGTCGAAGGCAACACGCTGTATGAAGACTCGACTGGCCAATCCGGTGTGCTGCCCGCCGGCGGCGTCGAATGGATGCGGGCCGGCAACGGTGTCTGGCACACCGGGGCGCTTGCGCCCGGGGTGACGCACGTACAAGGCTTTCAGCTCTGGGTAGCCTTGCCGGCCACGGAGGAAAACGCCCCGGCCCAAAGTCTCTACCTTGCGTCGTCGCTGGTGCCGCAGGAGGGCCCGGCGCGCATCCTGCTCGGCCGCTACGGTACGGCCCAAAGCGCCATCCCGGCCCCGGCGCCGATCAACTATCTGGCGGTACGCCTGCAAGACGGCGAGCGCTGGATTTACCAGCCGCCGGTTGGCCACACGGTGGGCTGGGTTGCGGTCGACGCCGGTCGGCTCGACGCGGGCCACAGCGGTGGCCCCATCGGCGCCGGCGAACTCGCGGTGTTCGAGGAATCCGAAGGTGCAATCAGCCTCGTCGCCCGCGGCGAGACCGCGTTTGTCCTGGGCTCGGCCGGCAAGCATCCCCACGAACTGGTGACAGGCTACTACTCCGTGCACACGAGCCCGGCGGCGCTGGCGCGGGGAGAGGCTGAGATCCGGCGCATTGGCGAGGGCCTGCGGGAAAGGGGGCAGCGGGCCTAGCGCCTCTGCGCCCTCGCCCTCGCCCTCGCCCTCGCCCTCGCCCTCGCCCTGTCAGGCAGCCTGATTGACCCTGGCCACCTTCGGTGCGGGCATTTGGTCGCCATCGGCGTGCACGAGGACAATCCGGCCGAGAGATTGGCACGAGAGGGGCATTGGCCGGAGGGAGAGCCAGAACCGATCTACCTGCCCGAGGAAGCGGACCGTAAGCCGCGCATTCCGGGCGCTCGACAGCTACGTCGCGACGCGGTTGCGTCGGTGGCTGCGCAACAAGCACAAGGTTAGACGACGCAGGGGCGGAAGCTATCCACTCTCGCACCTCTACGGGCACTACGGGCTCGTACGTCTGTCCGCGCGCGGGGGCACAGCCTGGCGTGGGTGAAGGCGTGAAGTCTTGTCCGAGAGCCGGATGCGATATGTGGCGTTGACTCAAATGTGGTCTTGCGGCGCCCGAGCCGCGATCCTGACAGGATCCGGCCGGCCGAACGCCACATAAAATGCCTGCTACAAGGACCGGAGAAACGCCATCAACGCGGGATCTTTGGCCCACCGCCTATTCGCCTTTCGATCGCTAGGGGACCAAAGAACGTAATCGCTTGGCCGTTCAGCCGCGAGCGGCTCACGACAGTCCCGATAAACCGCCCGGACGCGTAGTCAAAGGCCACTGCGGCGTCGCGCGCCACGCAGTAGAGTACGCCGCCCGGGCCGAACCGCAATCCACGCGGCCGATGCAACGGGACGTCATGCGGGGGGCTGAATACGCGGACAAGCTCACCGCTCGTTCCATCGTATTCCCGTATGGATGCAACGGCGTTTGGCGCTCCGAATGGGTATTCGCTCGAGACCAGCACGTTGCCGCCGGGGGCCACGGCCAAATCCAGAGGGCTCACCTCGTCGTCGTCAATGAACGAAGTCGCTGTCAGCGACGGACCCGGACCAAATGCAAGGATGGTGTTTTGGCCTGCGCCGTCCGGGCCTATGCCGGAGGCAAGAAAGAGTCGTCCGTCGGCAGCGAACCCAAATCCACGTGGAAACGGAACGATGTCGGGAGGAAGCACCCGAACCGGAGGGCCGTTCATATCAGGGGAGAACGCCGCGATCGTCTTCTCCGAGCGCAGACCGACATAGTAGCGACCATCCGGTCCAACCACGCCGCCACCGGCATTCAGGCCAGGAATCCGGCCGCTATCGAGAACGACTTGGCCATCAGAATCGAGCGCCAGGATTCGGTCATCGCCACTATTCAGATACAGAAGCTTGCCGTCGGCGCTTGTGCACATGCCTCGGGGGTCGGCAATCCTGAGGTCATCCGAAAGCGCACCTCGACATTGTCCATCCGCCGCGAACGCGAGCAACGCGCCGAAGCCGTCGCCATTTGCGCCCGACGCGCTGGTCACGAGTAAAGGCAAGATAGTTCCCCTACGCTACTCCTCGGCATTTGGCGTGCCAGGCTTTCGCCCGGTCGCCAGATGCCGAGGAAGATGATGCTCAGTTCCCGGGAAGTCGCCTGAGTCGCATGCATCGATACCCAGGAGGAAGGCACAGGTCAGGCCAGGGCCGCCGCGTCATGAGTGGGATAGTCGGTGTAGCCTTGGGCATCACCGCCATAGAACGTTGAACGGTCGTAGCGGGACAGCGGGACGCCATGGTGCAGGCGCAGGGGCAGATCGGGGTTTGAAATAAACAATCGGCCAAACGCCACGAGGTCCGCGCCTCCCTCCGCGACGATCTGCTCGGCGCTGTCGCCGGTAAAGCCGCCCGCGACCATCAGGGTCCCCTTGAACCAGCGGCGAATATCGCCAGACCAGACGGCGGCTTCGCCTGCGCCGATGTCGACGATACCCCTGACGCGCGGTTCGATCACATGCAGGTACGCCAGGTCATAAGCGTTCAGCTTATCCGCAACGTACCGGAAGGTGTTGTGTGGATCACTGTCCGACATCGTGCCATAGGTACCGCTCGGCGAAAGGCGTACGGCCACCTTGCCCCGTCCCCATACGGAAACGACCGCATCGAGCGTGTCAAAGAGGAAACGCGCGCGGTTTTCGACAGGGCCGCCATAGGCATCGGTCCGGTGATTTGTGCCATCCAGCAGAAACTGTTCGAAGAGGTAACCGTTCGCGGCGTGCAGCTCAACGCCGTCGAAGCCAGCCTCCTTGGCCAGGATGGCGCTCCGGCGGAACTGCTCGACGATCTCTGGAATCTCATGCTGCTCCAGCGGCCTGGGAAGGACCAGCTCGGCCTCAGTGATATTGCCATCTTCGTCCCGTATGGCGGCATGCTCGAGAGAGAGCAGAGCGGAAGGGGCAACAGGTGTTTCACCACCAGTGTTAGCCGGGTGTGCTTGGCGGCCCGCGTGCCAGATTTGCAGAAAGATGCGCGCACCTTTCGCGTGGACGGCCTCAACTACGCGCTTCCAGCCTTGGACGTGTGCCTCCGAATAAATGCCTGGTGCATCGACATAGGCGATGCCAAGGGGCGAGACGGCAGTCGCGTCCGTGATGAGAAGACCGCCTTTTGTGGCCCGCTGCACATAGTAGTCGACCATCAGATCGCCAGGCACATTGCCGGGCTCAGTGCGCATACGGGTGAGCGGCGCGAGTACCACGCGATGTTCGACTTCGTAAGGGCCGACAGCTTTGCTGCTGAATAGGTTCTTCATTGCTCCTGCTCCAAGAAATGAGTGACGGTGAAATGATGATCGTCGCTACTTCGAATGAGCAGAAGGGGCCCCAGGGCGATAACACTCATTCCCGGGGGGAATGGGCTCGCATAGGCCCAATGCAGGGCACCGGGGATGGCACCCCTAAACCAAACCGGGCGGGCGGATCAGGCGATCGGCGACGCCTTGACACAGTCTCCGCGGAGACTGTGTCCGTCACGGAGAAGGCGTGTCCTCAGGTGATGCACCGAAAAATCGACGAAGGCGCGGGTCCTTGCCGGAAGCGTTGGCTGCGCGGTAAACATCACGCTCACGGGGATCGCTGGAAGCTCGTATTCCCGCAATACGGAGTAGCGAGCTTGCGCCGATGGCCCTAGACCAGCGACTTTCCGACCGATGCGCCGCCGTCGACGAAAAGCGTCTGACCTGTGATGAACGCAGCGTCTTCTGACAGCAGGAATTCAATCGCCGCGGCGATCTCGTCGGGTTTGCCGAAGCGATTCATCGGCACACTGGAAAGAAATCGCTTCTCCCCCGCACTTCCCGGCGGGCTGTTCTTTCG
The DNA here is from genome assembly GCA_000955785.1 of Burkholderiaceae bacterium 16. Lineage (GTDB taxonomy): Bacteria > Pseudomonadota > Gammaproteobacteria > Burkholderiales > Burkholderiaceae > Cupriavidus. The sequence continues at coordinate 13,342 of JYOD01000021.1, read as the reverse complement.
GAACAACTCTGTTTCCGTTGGCCCTGGGGCAACGGTGTTAACCGTAATCCCAGTGGTTGCGAGTTCCAGTGCCCAGGACCGCGAGAAGCTAATGAGGGCCGATTTTGCAGCGGCGTATGCGGTCCGTTCGAGTGCGCCCAGGACCGTCAGACTCGAAATGTTGACGACACGTCCCCAGCCCGCCTCACGCATGCCCGGCAAAAGCGCCTGCATGGCCTGAACCGCTGGATGGAGGTTGGCGGCAAAAACGGCGTCGAGGTCTTCTATCTGCACGTCGCCGATTCGCTGTGGTCTGACCAGTCCCACGTTGTTCACAAGCCCGTCGAATTCGAAAGTACCGCGAAACTCGCCAAGCGCAGCGTCGGTCTGTCGCAAGTCAGACAGGTCGACGGAAACCAGCTTGCCGGGAAACGATGCATCCGCGCTCCGAGCCAGGCCAACTACCTGGTGGCCTCGGTGAGCAAGACGATCTGCCAAAGCGCGGCCGATACCTTTGCTGGCGCCTGTGATGAGGAATGTACGAGTCTTCATGGGGGTCTTCCTTCAATGTGGAACGTGCACCACGAATCCTCCGCGCGCGTGCCTCGGTCAACAAGACACGCGGACTGCATAACAGCCATTCCCCAGTGGAATATCCGTACCTTTGCATGTGGCCCCCGCGGCACAGGAATTATGGCGCGGCGAATATGGTCGCGCCCCTGCCGCTTTGCTACAGTAAATTCAGGCTCGCCGCGCAACCCCGCGACACACGCGATACCGCTTGACGCAAATATCTTGGAGGGAGTGACGTCATGGACGCCTCAACAGAAAACGTCCGCGCGTCTGGGGACGACAGGAAAAACCAGAGGTTTCCGGTCCTTACATCGTCACAGATCGACCGGATGCGTCGGTACGGCGCTGTGCGCAGATTTCCCGCGGGGCAAGCCCTTTTCCACCAGGGCGACAGGAACATATTCACGTATGTGATCCTGACCGGTTCCCTTGCAGTTGAGCGTTGCAACGCCCTCGGATCACACAGTTTGGGGACGCGCACCCCAGGCATGTTCACCGGGGATATTGGCTCGCTGGTCGGGCGCGGCGCCGTAGCCACTGTTCGCGTGGAAACAGATTCGGAGCTGCTGGAAATCGAACCGGATGGCATGCGCGCGCTCGTGATTGCAGAGGCGGACCTTAGCGAAATCATTATGCGGGCGTTCATTCTTCGCCGGATATCGTTCATCGAAGATGAGGCGTCTGGGGGCGTCATCGTCATCGCCTCGCGGCATTCGGCGGGAGCGTTGCGGCTCAGGGAGTTTCTCTCTCGCAACAGCTATCCGGCGCTGTACCTGGATGCCGACAAGCAAGTCGAGGCGCGAACGCTAATGGAGCGATTCCATATCACGCCTGAAGATTTGCCGGCGGTCGTCACACCGAAGGCCGAGGTTATGTGCCACCCGACAAACCGAGCCCTTGCTGATGCGATCGGAATGAGCCCGGAGTCTCTAAGCGGCAGGCGCTTTGATCTCGCGATCGTCGGAGCCGGGCCCGCAGGTCTAGCGGCGGCAGTTTACGGGGCGTCCGAGGGACTTCAGTCAGTTGTATTCGATTCCACCGCTCCCGGGGGGCAAGCAGGAACAAGTTCAAAGATCGAGAATTACTTTGGCTTTCCGACGGGTATCTCGGGACGCGCTCTTGCGGGCCGGGGGCTGGCGCAATCAAGAAAGTTCGGCGTGGAAGTCGCGGTGCCGGTGGCAGTGACTGCGCTCCGACAGGCCGGGAGCGAGTTTGTCCTCGAAGTCGACAATGGGGAACGTGTGACTGCACGTGCGGTGGTCATCGCAACGGGCGTTCACTACAGGAAGCCGGGATTGATCAACCTCGCAGCCTACGAAGGCAGGGGCGTCTACTACAACGCCTCATTCATGGAGGCTACCTATTGCGCGGGCGAGGAAGTCATTGTTGTCGGAGGAGGGAATTCTGCGGGGCAGGCCGCTGTCTTTCTCTCCGAGCACGCACGGCATGTGCATATCCTGGTTCGCTCTGAGGGACTCGCGGCGAGCATGTCTCACTATTTGATCCAGCGCATCAATGCCGCCCCGAATATTACGCTTCATGTGGAAACCGAGATCAGCGACTTAATCGGTCAAGGGAAGCTGGAAGCGGTTCAGTGTCGACACGGCAACGGTCAACTTCGCACCTACGAGATAGGCCACGTTTTCCTTTTTCTCGGGGCAGAACCGTGTACAGAATGGCTTCGCGACTGTGTCGCCCTTGACGACAAGTTCTTTGTCCTTACCGGGGCGCAAGTACCACAGGGGCGTTGGGCGCACGAGCGCTCACCGCTACCAATGGAAACCAGTCTGCCCGGAGTGTTCGCTGTTGGCGATGTAAGAAGCGGCTCCGTCAAGCGGGTCGCCGCCGCCGTGGGGGAAGGCGCCGCGGCGGTCCAGTCTCTTCACCAGTTTTTCACGAGGTAATGTAAAGCATACGGCGGCGCCTGACATTGCGTGGCTCGGATGCCTTGCGGGAATGAAAGTTATTCCTTTTGCCGCACTACTCGAACGCGGATGCATGCCGTATCATCGGCCATCAACTACGCCGGGGTGTCAAGTGGTAAGCAGAATGGACATGCAAACTCGATCCCGTATAGGCGCTATTCTGGAAGTTCCGCTCAACCGATTCATGGGCCTCGTATTTGACGGCGCGGGATACGGCACGGCGCGAGCCCATTTCGATGTCGGGCCAGAGCACTTGGCGTTTGGCAGACTCCACACGGGCGTGCTCTATTCCCTGATGGAAGCGACGTGCCTCTTCTCGCTATTGGACTCGCTGGAAAGCTCCGTACACGCGGTGACTCATGATCTGCATGCCTCGGTGATGCGCCAAGTTCCGGCCGGGCTCGCGATGCGACTTAACTGCAACGGTGATCCGGCGGGGCCGCACTCTGGCTTTCATAGAAGCAAAGGCGGAGATGGGAGGTAAAGTCGTGGCAGCCGTTCGGGTTACAAAATCTGTCATCAACTTCGACGCCACCTGAAGGGCTAGGGCCATCTTCGGCGGCCATCAAGGGTAGAGAATGGAAAAAGTAGTGTCGAAACACCGGGTCGCACTCGTCACCAACGCGGCAGACTATGCCGGGCCACCCGCCTTCAGTGCGCTGATAGCGGCCGGATTCCGGGTGCTCGTACACGACAACGCATTTGGCGAACCGGCGACGTGGAGCGCTTTCCTGCGCAACCATCCTGGCGCTGAAAGGATTCTGGCGGAGCACCCGGCCGAATTGATTGAAGCAGTCTGGATGAAGGAAGGCCGCCTTGACGCGCTCGTCAGCAATGATCACTATCCTGCACCGCAGTCAGCATTCACGACTACTGAACTGACCCACCTCAGGAACACACTGGAAGCGTTATTGGTGCGCCCGTTTGCGCTGCTCCAGGCCGCCGTCCCGAAGCTGAAGCGGCAGGGTGGCGCGAATATTGTCCTCATCACGTCGTGCCGCACGCGCTCGCCGATCGCAGGTGGCGCTGTTCCCGATGCAGCGCGTGCGGCAGCCAATGCGCTTGTGCGGTCGCTCTCTGTGGAGCTCGCGCCAGACAACATCGCGATAAATGCGATCGCGCCAAATTTCCTCTACAGCGAGGCCTACTATCCTCGCTCCGTTTTTGTGGAAAGCCCTCGCGGCAAGGCTTACATTGATGCTCATGTGCCGATAGGGAGGCTGGGGAGGCCGGAAGAGATCGGCGAAGTTGTTTCGTTCCTGGCTACAACCCACGCAAGATTCCTGACCGGTGCGGTGATTGATTTCTCCGGCGGATGGCCCGCCACGGCGCCACGCCCTTCCTAGCCGCGATGTCTGCTTGATCCGACCATCCGAATGCCTTCATCATTGCGCTCCGACGGAGCGCCCGCGGTCCCGACCGCGAAAAGACGCGATGCGCCATTCCAAATATAATGGCGATGATTCTGGAAGGAGGAACGGATGGACCGCTTTGGAGCAATGGAAACGTTCGTCAGCGTCGTCGAGGCGGGCTCTTTCTCGGGCGCGGCAAAGCGTCTTAACCTGGGCCAACCGGCAGTTTCAAAATCCGTCGCTCAACTTGAGGAGTATCTTGGTACACGCCTGCTCCTTCGCTCAACACGTGGTCTCACACCGACAGATGCCGGGCTGAGATTCTATGAACGCGCTAAACGGGCGCTGGAGGAAGCAGGCGAGGCCGAGCAAGCGGCACGGGATTCATCGGCGGGTCTTTCCGGCCGACTTCGCATATGTGCGGCGGTTACATTCGCGCGCCTGCATATTCTGCCTGCGCTGAAAGCGTTCATGGATGAGCACCCGCACCTCGAGATAGATATTCTGCTGGACGACAGGAATGTCGATCTGTTGGAGGAGGGCGTGGATGTGGCATTCCGCATGGGCTCGCTGGAGGACTCCAGCATGACGGCGCGCCATATCGCGCAGAGTCCCAGAGTTGTAGTCGGCACGCCGCGATATTTCGAGGTGGCCGGCGTCCCGGCGACACCGGCCGACCTTAGCCAGCACGAGGCGATAGTTTACTCGCAGCGTGGGGGCGGCGAAACGTGGTCTTTCAGTCAGGGAAGCAGAGAGGTCTCGGTGGTCGTTTCGGGGAGGGTCCGAGTCAGCGCAGCAGAAGGGATTCGGACCGCCGTACTTGGAGATATCGGGCTCGCCGTTGCCTCGCAATGGATGTTTTCTCCCGAGCTCTCGGCAGGCAAAGTCCGAGCCGTACTCACGGACTGGAGATTGCCGCCCATAGATCTCTGGGCGCTTTTCCCGTCCGGACGACTGGTAACTTCAAAGGCTCGGGCGTTCGTGGCGTTTGTTGAGACAACTTTGGCCGCACAGTCTCCCTGAAACTACGGCAAGTATGTCTCCTCCGGTCGCTCGCGAGGTTCACTTCCATTCAGCAATCCGAGGGTGTCCTGGACAAAGCTCGTAGACGCCGCGTTATCCGGAGCTGGTGTGGTCTATTTGCACGACTACGTTGTTGAACGTCACGTCGACAGCGGTGCCCTGGTATGAACGCCGTTGCGTAGCGCTTCTGTCGGACTAAGGACTCAGGGGAGTATGGAATCGCTCAGCGATATGGATGCCGCGAGGTTGCCGCGGCATCCATCCTTGATTAGCTTAGACTTGGGTCAGTCCACCGTCCACAAACAGCTCGATGCCGGCAACGTAGCTGCTGTCATCCGATGCAAGGAATAACACAGCCGCTGCCAGTTCTTCAGGTCGTCCGACGCGACCCAGCGGCGTCGCGGCTGCAAATTTCGCACGCAGCTCGTCAGCTTCTTCCGGTGTGGAGACCTGGCTTTCGATGATAGGCGTGTCGATCGCCCCTGGGCTTACCGCGTTGACACGAATGCTGCGATCTTTCAACTCAATGGTCCAGGTCCTCGCGAGCGACCGTACCGCTGCCTTGGCGGCACTATATGTGTCGTGCGCTTGTAATCCCAGGACGCCGGCTACCGAGCTTGTCAGGATCACGCTGCTGCCATCTCGCAACAGAGGAAGTGCCTTCTGCACGGTGAAGATCAATCCCCGGACGTTGACATCGAAGGTCCTGTCATAGTGTTCCGGAGTAATCTCCTCAAGTGTCTTGTGCTCGATTGCGCCGGAGTTCGCAAATAGTACGTCGATGCTTCCCCGTTGCTCACGCACAATCGCGTAGAGTCGGTCCAGATCCTCAAGCCTTGTCACATCGGCTTTGACCGCCGTGACATTCCGACCGATTTGTGCGGCCGCCAGCTCGAGTTCCTCCTGCCGGCGACCGACAATGAAGACATAGGCACCCTCGGCAACGAAGCGCTTCGCTGTGGCGAGGCCAATGCCGCTGTTTCCACCGGTTATGACTGCTGTCTTGTTTAATAGCCGATCCATGAGATCTCCTTGGAAGTAGGTCTGTTCCGGAAACGCGCATGCAACATCATCACGCGGAAGAAGGGACCAGGCCTTCGACTTTCTCTATTGCCCTCACGACTGCAGGGCGGCCTTGCACAGATTCGTACCAACGCTGGACGTTGGGTACATCGTCTAATGCCAAGTCAGGAAAGCCGCGGCGCCAGATCCACCCAAAATGAGCAATGTCGGCGATCGAGAAATCGTTACCGGCAACAAACTCTCCACGCTCTAGAACGCTATCAAGAAGGCCCAGCTGACGCTTGGCTTCGGTGACGAACCGCTCAACGGCGAGCGGAAGGTGTTCAGGCGCAAACTTCTTGAAGTAGCCGGCTTGTCCGAAAGCCGGACTCAACCCCGACGCGTGTACAAAGAGCTGCTCAAACGTCCGTGCCCTGGTGACAGGATTCTGCGAAAGAAGCTTGCCATGTTTCTCTGCGAGGTAGACAAGGATTGCAGCTGATTCGCTCAGGACAATCGCGCGGTCGGTGTCGGTAAGCACGGGCACCTTTCCATTGGGGTTGAGCTCGAGAAAGCTCTCGTTTTTTTGCTCGCCTTGGCGCACGTTCACAGCCTGCAGCTTATAGGGAACCCCAAGCTCCTCAAGAGCGACGGGGACCTTCACGCTATTCGGTGTCGAAAATGTAAAAACGTTGTACATACGATGTTCAGTTGGACCGGTCGCACCGAACGACGATCGTGTCGGACAATCAATGGCAGAGGAAGCCTTCGGGCACTCAGGTACGCCTGTCGGAGAGGGCGCGACCTCGCTGCAGCGGAACGCTCGCCATGCCGCACTTCGCTGGCGCCGAAGCGCCAGCGAAGTCGGAGCACACTTGGCAGTGGTTCCAGCCCCTGTTCGTGAGGCGAGCACAATCTCAGGCGCGCTGCGCCGCCTTCTCCAGAACCGGGAAGATCTCCGAAGGATCAGGACGATGCGTGTAATCGGGATTCACTTCAGAATAGAGCACCACGCCGTCCTGGCCGATTACGTAACGCGCAGGCATCGGCAACACCCAGCTCGGATCATCGTTAAACGCCGGCAGATCGTTCCTGAGCATCTTGTACAGATCAACGAGGTAGTCGGGCAGATTAAAGCGCAGGCCGAAGGCGGCGGCGGTCTCACTCTTGACATCACTCAGCACAGGGAAGCCAAGTTGGTTCGTGCGAACCGATTTGCGGCTATTCACCGCCGACTGCGGCGAGATGGCAACGACATTCGCGCCCAATGCCTTGAACTTCGGAAGTACTTCATTCAGCGCCTGAAGTTCGATATTGCAGTACGGGCACCATACGCCACGGTAAAAGCTCACGATGAGCGGACCCTGTGCGAGGAGCTCTGCAGAAGAAACCTCGTTGCCTTCCTGGTCGAGCAACTGGAACTGCGGGGCACGGTCGCCGGCCTTGATCGCACGCGCTGCCTGGCCGCTGGCGATGAGCTCTGCCGTTGCACGTTCCATGATCGGGTGAATCTCCGGCGGCGCGTTGAAAGGCGGCTTGCCAGCCTTGAAGGCTGCTTTGAAGGCGTCGAGTTTGTCTTGAAGGGACATGGTGGATTTCCGTTAGTTGCGTGGGGTATCGTCTGGTAAGGCGAACTGAGCTCGTCTTGAGCACTATCTTCGGATAAGACGACCTGCGTCGGTAGGTACCACTGACGAATAACACCCATTCTTTCGCGGAATGCCCAGCGTCTACCGAATGGAAAGCCAGCCTTCGCTGCTTAGGCGTGCCGGAAAAATCTCTGGCGGTTGCTGTGGGCCGACGCCGAGTCGAAGCTCACTTTTGCTGCGGAAAAGTTGCATTCGAGGCACAGCGTTCCACTCCCGTCCGGTCGGCTCGTGTGAGGTTCCCGTTTCTTAGCCGGTTTACTGGAAGTCAACCACTACGGGGGGTGGTATGAGATCCAGACGTGCACCCTCCAAAAGCTCGGCCCAAGCACTACACCCCAGTCGACTCCAGCGCCACCGTGTCGACCCCGCAGCCCAGCAGCCAATCCGCCAGCGCGTGCAGGTCATCCGACTTCGCGCACCGGCTCGCAGCCGGCTTGCTCGACCAGATGCCGCAGCACCGCCACCCAGTGGCTGGACCCGCCCACATCGATCCCCGCTGCGTTCGGGAACACCTCGTCGTCTTCTCGCTTGCGCATCGCCATCGCCTGCTCCAGAATCGTTAGTGAACGGCAGCGCCATGGGAAGCGTCGAAATTGACTCGACCTCCTGAACGGGATGCGGCTCGCGCCGCTCACGAGTCTGCGAATCCTCGTTCTACTCCAAGGGGCTTACCTCCGCGGCCCTTCATCTAAAGATCCCGACCATGGGCTCATCGACAATGCATCTGAGATCCAGCCAGATACCATTCACGGCGACACCCAGGCGCAGAGCGGACCAGTGTTTGGTCTCTCCTACCTGCTGGGCATCAACCTGATGCCACGCATGCGCGATATCAAAGATCTGCTGCTATACAAGGCGGACCGGCGACGCAAATACGACCATATCGAGTGCCTGTGCCGCCGGTCCATCGATTGGGACCTGATCCAACGGCACTATCCCGACATGATGCGGGTTGCCGTCTCGATCAAGGCCGGCATGATGACGCCGTCGACCATCCTGCGCCGGCTGGGTTCGGAAAGCGCGAAGAACAAGCTGTACTTTGCGTTCCGGGAACTGGGCCGCGTCGTCCGCACGGTGTTCTTGCTGAAGTACACCTGAACGAGCCGGAGCTCCGGCGCACCATTCATGCCGCGACGAACAAGAGCGAGCAGTTCAATGACTTCGCGCAGTGGTTGGAACGGGATGTACTTGAGGTCGTCGAAAGGCTTGCGCGGCACGCACGGATTCGCGAGCACCGACCAGTCTTCCTGCCAGCGGTTTGAACATCACCTCGGGGCCCTTTGCCGCACTCGCGGTGCATGACGGGGCGGATTCGCCTGTGCCGGCTGCCGGGGCAGTATCGGCAAACGCGCTGCTGCCCGCTGCGAGCGACAGCACGGCAGCGAACACCAACATACGCAGCGACAGAAACCAGGCCTGATTCACTGGAGCTCCCGCCTTCACGGCCGCGCGGCCTCTGCTACGCGCGACCGTACCGCGCATAGCCAGTGCGCTCACTGCCGAACGGGTACGGAACCGGCGTCTTGAAGCCAAATACTGACAACGTGCCGGCCGGCGTGAACACGAGCTGCGACATCATCTGGCTCGGCGTCGGCGTCACCTGGCAGACGCCCTGCTGCGACTTACGGCCGCCATACGTCGCGACGAAGCTGTCGGTGAACCTGTGGAAGTCCTCGGGCGGGACGTAGACGTGTGTCGTGTCGTACTGGGGCCCTACGGCCAACGACGGCGCCGCCGCCGGCCTGGCTAGCGCCGCCGGGGGGCTGGCTAGCGCCAGCGACGAGGCCACGGCGAGCGTGCCCGCGACCAGCGCGTTACAGCGAGGGAACGGAATTTACGCATGATGTTGAAAGTTCCTCTGTGATGCATGATGGTGAAAGTTCCTCTTTGGGTTCAGCTATGCCTTGCCACGGGACCGGTGTGGGCCGCTGGCCAGATACGTCACGGCAATAAAGGCGGCAATCAGCCCGAGGTGCTCAAAAAAACCGTTCAATGCGATGAAACGTGCATTGCCAGTCAGACGCCAGAAATTGTTGGCGACCAGCATGGCGACGGCGGTCAGTGCGGACAGCCCGCCTGCGCCCAGCCAGACAAGCCGGTTGAAAACCACGCAGAAGGAGCCGCCCAGTTCGACAACAATCGCCAGCGTCGCCCACAGCGCCCCTGGATGCAGGCCGACATGCTCCTGCTCCAGAATAGCGTCATGGAAATGCGCGAGCTTGTCGATGCCCCCGATCAGATATGCAGACACGAGGGCGAGCCGCGCCAGCGGCAGCACCCACGACCGTGCCAGCAACGCGGCCACCCACGAAGGATTTCCCTGTAGCGCGCCTGTCCTCACGTCAGACCGCCCAGCAGGAGCAGCCGAGCGCGCCCCAGAAGCCATGCAGGTCCGAGGTCGGCGCATTGGCCGTCCACGCGCGGGCATGCGCGTGACCGTGCACACCGCATGCCGTTGCACAACCACACGACGCCGCTGCGACCTGCTGCAGCGCCGCTTCGCCGTTGCCGCTCGCGTTCTCCCTCGCGGCAAAACCACCAAAGCGACGCACCGGCGACCAGTCCGGCATCGCGGGCGGCGGTGCGCTGTCGTCGAACGACGCGAATTCACCCGTGCCGTGTACCACCTTGCCACCCACCACGGTCAGCAGCGACGTGGTATCGGCAATCTCGTCCTCAGCGCACGCAAAGAAGTCGCGGTCCGGGACGATCAAGTCGGCAAACTGACCTGCCTCGATCCGGCCTTTCTTGCCCTCCTCGTTCGAGAACCAGGTCACATTTTCGGTCCACATGCGCAGGGCTGTTTCGCGATCAAGGCAGTTCCGCTGCGGATACATCCGCAGACCACCCACCGTCTTGCCCGTCACCAGCCACGACAGCGATACCCAGGGGTTGTACGACGCGACCCGTGTTGCGTCCGTACCGGCCGAAGTCCGGATTCCCTTCTCCAGCATCTTCGCAACCGGCGGCGTGGCCTCGGCTGCCTTCGCACCGTAACGCTCGACAAAGTACTCTCCCTGGTACGCCATCCGGTGCTGCACCGCGACGCCACCACCCAGCGCAGCGATTCGGTCCATCGACTTCTCGGAGATCGTCTCGGCGTGATCGAAGAACCAGTTGATGCCGGCAAGCGGCACGTCCCTGTTGACCTTCTCGAACACGTCGAGCGCGCGGCTTATCGTTTCGTCATAGGTCGCATGCATACGCCACGGCCAACGGTTCTCCGCCAGTACGCGCACGACTTCTTCCAGCTCTCCCTCCATCTGCGGGGGCATATCCGGACGCGCGACACGGAAGTCCTCGAAGTCCGCCGCCGCGAACACCAGCATCTCGCCTGCGCCGTTGTGGCGGAAGTAATCGTTACCCTGCTTGTACTTCGACGTCTTCGTCCAGTTCAGGAAGTCTTCCTTCTCCGCCTTCGGCTTCTGCGTGAACAGGTTGTATGCGAGACGGATCGTCAGCCGGCCCTCGTCGGACAGTTTCTGGATAACCTCGTAATCGTCCGGATAGTTCTGGGAGCCGCCGCCCGCGTCGATCGCACCGGTCACGCCCAACCGGTTAAGTTCGCGCATGAAGTGGCGTGTCGAATTCACCTGATAGTCGAACGGAAGCTTCGGACCCTTCGCCAGCGTCGCGTACAGGATCGATGCATTCGGCTGCGCGAGCAGCAGGCCGGTTGGATTGCCGGCGCTGTCTCGCACGATCTGTCCTCCCGGGGGCTCCGGCGTGTCCTTCGTGTAGCCGACCACGCGCAGAGCCGCCGCATTCAGTAGCGCGCGATCGTACAAATGCAGAATGAACACGGGTGTATCGGGCGCAACCGCATTCAGCTCTTCAATCGTGGGCAAGCGTTTCTCGTCGAATTGATGCTCGGTGAATCCACCCACCACGCGCACCCATTGCGGCGCCGGAGTGACGGCAACCTGCTCGCGCAGCATGTCCATCGCGGTGGCAAGGGAGCGCACGCCATCCCAACGCAGCTCCATGTTGAAGTTCAGTCCGCCGCGAATGATGTGAATGTGGTTGTCGATCAGTCCGGGCAGTACTCTGCGCCCCTTCAGGTCGATCACCCGGGTTGATGACCCTGCGAGCAGCAGGACCTCGACGTCGCTGCCCACCGCAGCAAACTTGCCATCCTTGATCGCAACAGCCGTTGCCGTGGGGTTCGAACGATCCAGCGTCGTAACCCGGCCGTTGTAGAGGATCAGGTCCGGTTGAGTAATGGTAATGCTCATGAGTGCTCCTCCTCGTTGCCAACAAGCCCCCGGTCTGCCTGCAACACGGCATGACCCGACCGGGTGCTGGAAAGACGACCGGATCCGCTCGCTTGATGCGATAGGCCAGGTTGCGTCGAATAACCCAACAACTGCCTCGCGGAAGGAATCGCCTGCTCGCCGATCAGCATGCCCAGCAGACCCAGCAGTGCGATAAGCGGAGGTGCTGGAGAACGTACATTGATCAGGCTATAGATAATGCCGACCAGGAAGCCGGCGCCTAGTGATAAAAGATAGAGTTTCATTGGTCCTGCCCTGACGTCGAAGTATCGGATTGAAGCGCGCCAGTCGCTCGAGTTAATTACGCAAATCGGCGAGATCGGCTGGCTGCATCGCCAATCAAAGACCCTGGCAACCTACGACTATTCACAGACAAAAAATCGGACGATTGATTTAGTAACGCGGCTCGGATAATATGACAAATCCATCGTTATCCTAAATATATAATGGTCGCCGTGTTGCCGATCGCTGTCACCGGTCAACCTCCACTTCGATTATCTCCGCCGGCTCGACCGGCGGCGATAATCGACCAAGGCCGAGCGGGTATGACAAATCTTATTCAGTGTCCCTCGGAACCGCCGAACATTGTCTTCGCATAGATCAGACCTAGTCCGTAACCGCCACCATGCGCTACCGAGGTTTTAACTGTTTCATTGTAGGTTTCGGTCCGAGCCCAATCGCGTTGCAGCTCGAGCAAATACTGCAGCGACGTCATCGGGCGTGCGCCCTGTTGGACTAGGCGATCTAGCGCGCGTTGATGCGCTTCGTCCGAAACATCGCCGCACGCATCAGCGATCACGTACACCTCAAAGCCCTGATCAAGCGCCGAAAGCGCCGGCCCGACGATACAGACGCTGGTCCAGAGACCCGCCATCACGATGCGTGATTTTCCGATTTCGTTTACGCGAGCTGTGATGCGAGGGTCCTCCCACGTATTCATGTTAGTCCGATCGATCGCCGCCTGGCCAGGAAATGTCGAGCCGATTTCTTCGAAAATCGGACCGGAGAAGGTCTTTTCTGCCACGGTAGTCAGAATCGTCGACACGCCAAACTCGCGGGCCGCCTTCGCGACCAATGCGACATTGTTGCGCAGAAGAACCGCATCGATCGACTTCGTCGCGAATGCCATCTGCGACTGATGGTCGATCATGATCAGCGTGTGATCGTTAGGGGACAAAAGGGCCTTTCCGGGCTTCGCTTGTGCTTGGGTCATCTTCAATACTCCAGTCGATTGGGGGATGCGCGAAATACATCGGTTGCGCGGTTTTTTGCAATCTCTAGCATGCATTCTCGTGATGTCACATCTACATCCGAATTCTCACGATACACATGAAACAGACGGTGCATTGACGCATGCCGGCGGATGAACTCGACGGTGGTCCACTTATTCATCAAGCCGCTCGTGCGTTGAGGAGAAGTTTGGATGACATCATCGGTATTAGCCAATTGGAAATACTTGCAAGGGCGATTACTAGCGCTAATCGATCCGACACGTGAAGCGAGCCGCGTACTTATCGCGAGATGCGCCCGGCTGGAGGTTCAGAGCATTTCCTTATACAGAAGTC